>NZ_JACIZD010000001.1:0-600000 GCF_014359565.1 Immundisolibacter sp.
GCGTACTCGAGATCGGAAAAGCTCGTTTGCATGACGTCTGCTCACCCCCGCTGCGGACCAGACCGCATTGTCTCAGGACCAAGGTCTCACGCCACCAAGACGTGGGAATAAATCAGCGTTTCCCTAGGCGCCTCGCTTCAGGAAACCGTCGCTGCAAATCCGGAGACCATCAAGGCCGCCGAGTTTTCGGCAGCTTCTGCTAAGCAAGAATCCGGGACCCTGCGCTGGTTGCTCGGCATCAATGCACTTCTGTTCGTGGTGGAAATGACTGCCGGTCTGATCGCCCGGTCCACCGGCCTGATTGGAGAATCCCTGGACAATTTTGCCGATGCGGCGGTGTACGGGCTTGCCCTTTATGCGGTTGGACATAGCGTGAAAATGCAGGTACGTGCCGCGCATCTTGCTGGTGTACTGCAACTGATCTTGGCTGTGGGCGTGCTCGTAGAGGTGGTGAGACGCTTTGTATTCGGTAGTGAGCCTGAATCGCTGGTGATGATGGCTATCGCATTCGTCGCATTGATTGCCAATACCAGTTGTCTGCTGCTCATATCCAAACATCGGGAAGGCGGGGCGCACATGAAGGCAAGCTGGATATTCTCGGCCAACGACGTGGTGATCAACCTGGGGGTCATCACCGCCGGCGCCCTGGTCGCGTGGACCGGTTCCAATTATCCGGATCTGATTATCGGCACCATCGCGGGGGGCATTGTACTTAACGGTGCCAGACGCATTTTGGCGTTGAAGGGTTAAATAATGCTCATTATTGGCAAAAAGCTCTCGCCGTATGCCCTATTGTCCATATCGGGCCTGCTGGCAGCGTCTGATCAGGCTGTAAAGTGGCTGGTGCAGCAATCAATGGCCTATGGCGAGTATGTTTCGGTGACCCCGTTCTTTAACTGGGTGCACCTATGGAACACCGGTGCCGCATTCAGTCTTTTTGCGAATGGTGGAGGCTGGCAGCGCTACTTTTTTACCGGAATCGCGGTAGTGGTCTCGATTTTTCTGATCAAGCTGATCCTTGAAAATCGTCATAAAGGAGAAGCCATCGCTTACAGTCTTATCCTCGGTGGCGCCATGGGCAACCTGATTGACCGGGTCTTTCGCGGCTATGTTGTGGATTCCTTTGATTTCTATTGGCGAGACTGGCATTGGCCGGCCTTCAACCTGGCTGATATTGCAATTGTCCTCGGTGCCTTACTTTTCGTTTCCAGCAGCTTGTTGGGTAAAAAAGCAAACACCAATGCCGAGTCGGATGGATCTGACTGACACCTACGCCTATACAACACCATGACCGAACTTCCCGACAACATCCTTCACCTGCCGCAATACCAAGTACTGGGCTGCAAATCAACCGACGACGAAATGCACTTCCAGGTGGACGTGCCCGATCCCATCGCCTGCGAGGAATGCGGCGTGCAGGGTGAGTTCGTACGGTTCGGCAAGCGTGACGTTCCCTATCGTGATCTGCCCATCCACGGCAAGCGGGTCACTCTCTGGGTGGTCCGCCGCCGATACACCTGCCGGGCCTGCAAGACAACATTCAGGCCCCAGCTACCGGAGATGGTGGACGGATTCCGTATGACACTGCGGCTGCATGAGTACGTGGAGAAGGAATCCTTCAACCACCCCTACACCTTTGTGGCGGCACAGACCGGCCTGGACGAGAAGACGGTGCGCGACATCTTCAACGCCCGCGCCGAGTTCCTGGGGCGCTGGCACCGCTTCGAGACGCCCCGCATCCTGGGCATTGACGAGCTATACCTGAACAAGCGCTACCGCTGCATTCTGACCAACATTGAGGAGCGAACCCTGCTCGACCTGCTGGCCACCCGCCGCCAGGACGTGGTGACCAACTACCTGATGAAGCTGAAAGACCGGCAGAAGGTCGAGATCGTCAGCATGGACATGTGGAACCCCTACCGGGCAGCGGTCAAGGCTGTGCTGCCCCAGGCCCGTATCGTGGTCGATAAGTTCCATGTGGTGCGCATGGCCAACGATGCCCTAGAGAGAGTGCGCAAGGGCCTCAGAAAGGAGCTGAAACCGTCCCAGAGCCGGACTCTCAAGGGAGACCGGAAAATCCTGCTGAAACGCGCTCACGAAGTCTCAGACCGGGAGCGCCTCATCATGGAGACCTGGACAGGCGCGTTCCCGCAACTGCTGGCCGCCTACGAGCACAAGGAGCGCTTCTACGGCATCTGGGACGCCACCACACGGCTCCAGGCAGAAGCCGCCCTGGACGAGTGGATAGCCACCATCCCGAAGGGCCAAAAGGAAGTCTGGAGCGATCTGGTCAGGGCAGTGGGAAACTGGCGCGAAGAGACCATGACCTACTTCGAGACGGACATGCCCGTCACCAACGCTTACACGGAGTCCATCAACCGACTGGCCAAGGACAAGAACCGTGAAGGGCGCGGTTACTCCTTCGAGGTGATGCGGGCACGAATGCTCTACACCACGAAGCACAAGAAGAAGGCACCGACTGCGAAGGTCTCTCCTTTCTACAAGAAAACCATCGGTTACGGACTGCCGGACTTCGCAGAGGAACTCAACTACGGAGTCGATCTATCAACCATCTGAGGGTGGTATCAGATTGATGGGGTGAAGGTGCCCCATCAACCATTAAATCCGTATACCCATAAATAACTAAGTCATTTTGAATTATTACGTTAATTTTGTTCCTGTGACTTTCGTTGGCTTCCTCTGCGAGGGTGTAAAAATTCCTAACACTTACGGTTGCCGTCTTTACAAGCCCAATGGGATGGGACAGATGGGTTACGCGCAACGTAACGCATCGCTCTTGTAGCGCCATCAAAACCACAGCCGCAACCCGGCCACCAGACCGAGGTTGCCGGTGTCCTCCCCTTCCGCGCGGGCGAAGTCGGCGGTGTCGCCGAGCTTCCTGACCCACTCGACGCCCACGTAGGGCGCGAATTCGCGGCGGATTTCGTAGCGCAGGCGCAGGCCCAGTTGCAGGTCGTTCAGGCCGCTGCCGACACCCCAGCTTTTCACCTGCTGCGCGGCGGCATTGACCTCGACCCGCGGCTGCAGGACCAGGCGCTGCGTGAGCAGCAGGTCGTACTCGAACTGGGCGCGCGCGCTCAGGTCGCCGTCCTCACTCACGAACAGGGCCAGATCGGTCTCGAAGCGGTACGGCGCCAGGCCCTGCACGGCCAGCACGCCGAAGGCGCGGTCGCGGTCCGGCCCGCTGCCGAAGGTGCGGTCGTAGCGCAGGCCGGCCTGCAGGTCCCAGTACGGCGCAATCAGCCGACCGTAGAGCGCCTGCCCTTCGAACTCGCCGTTGCTGTCCGAGACCGGGCTTTCGCCCTCGGTCTTCAGCCACAGGCGGTTGTAGTCGCCGCCGTACCAGCCCTGCGCGTCCCACAGCAGGTGGTTCGGCCCCTCGTCGTCGCGGTATTCGAGGCGGTCGATCAGGGCCAGCCCGAAGGGATGATCGTCTTCGTGCACGTGCGGGAAATCCGCCGGTGCGCCGGCGCCGGGTTCCGCCCCGTGAACCGCCGCGCCGACCAGGCCCAGCAGCGCCGCGCCGATGCCTCCGATAATGGGCTTCATGACACCACCTCCATGACGCGGAACATACCCATGTGCATGTGGTAGAGCAGATGGCAGTGCCAGGCCCAGCGGCCGGGTTCGTCGGCAGTGAGCAGCAGCGTCATGCGCTCGGCCGGGCGCACGTTCACGACGTGCTTGCGCGGGAGGTACTCGCCCTGGCCGTTGTCGAGCTCGACGAACATGCCGTGCAGGTGGATGGGGTGCTCCATCATGGTGTCGTTGACCAGCACGATGCGCAGGCGTTCGCCGTAGCCCACCTCGATCGGCGCCTTCACCTCCGAGAACTTCTTGCCGTCGAATGACCACATGAAGCGCTCCATGTGCCCGGTGAGGTGCAGCTCGAGCGTGCGCCCGGGCGGTCGCGGATCGGCGCCGGGCGCGCGGCTGCGCAGGTCGGCGTAGACCAGCACGCGGTGCTCCTCGCGGTCGAGGCCCAGGCCGGCCTCGGCGGTGCGGTCGCGCTGCACCATCGCCACCGCCTGGTTGCCGACGCCGTGCGTATCCGCGTCGTGCTGGCCGGCCACGGGCCCCGGCGCGGCGCGCTCGCGGCCGGTGCGCGCGCTGCGCACGCGTCCGGGCGCGAGGTCGAGGGGCGCGGCGTGCGCGCCATGCGGCGCGTGGTCGGTGCCGCCCAGCACGCCGCGGGACGGCGCGGCCGGCTCAGGACCGGCGTGACCGGCGTGGGGCGCACCGCCGGCCGGCGGGCCGTGGCCCATGGCGGCGTGATCGGCTGCGCTCGCACCGGCCGGCGCTGGGGCCGGCATGGCGTGACCCATCGCCGCGTGGTCCATGCCGGGCATGGCGGCCGCGGCCGACCCGCCACCGCCGTGGCCTGCGTGGCCGCCGGCGCCATGGTCCATGCCCATGTCCACCATCGTGCGGCGCACCGGTTTGCGCAGCGCCGGCACCGCCGCTGCCATGCCCGGCCGCGGGGCGAGCGTGCCGCGCGCGTAGCCGCTGCGGTCCATGGCCTCGGCGAACACGGTGTAGGCACGGTCCTCGCCGGGGGTGACGAGCACGTCGTAGGTCTCGGCCACGGCGATCTGGAACTCATCCGTCTCCACCGGCTCGACGTCCTGCCCGTCGGCCTGCACCACCGTCATCGGCAACCCGGGGATGCGCACGTTGAAGTACGTCATCGCCGAGGCGTTGATGAAGCGCAGCCGCACGCGCTCGCCCGGGCGGAACAGGCCGGTCCAGTTGCCGTCCGGGTGCAGGCCGTTCAGCAGGTAGGTGTACGTGTAGCCGGTGATGTCGGCGATATCCGCCGGGCTCATGCGCATCGCGCCCCAGGCAAGCCAGTCGCGCCAGCCCGCCGCGCCGCCGGCGATCACCTCGGGCAAGGTCACCTGCTGGAAGTTGTAGTAGTCGCTCTGCTTCTTGAGCTTCTTCATCACGGCCCACGGGTCCTCGAAGGTCCAGTCCGACAGAATCACCACGTAGTCGCGCTCGAAGGGCTCGGCGTAGCCGCCGGCGGGGTGGATCACCAGCGGGCCGTACACGCCGGTCTGTTCCTGAAAGCCGGAGTGGCTGTGGTACCAGTAGGTGCCGGCCTGACGCACCGGAAAGCGCGCCTCGAAGCTCTGCCCCGGCGCGATGCCGGGAAAGGTCACGCCCGGCACGCCGTCCATCTCGAACGGCAGCAGGAGGCCGTGCCAGTGAATGGAGGTGGGCTCGTCGAGCGTGTTGTGCACCCGCAGCCGCGCCTCGTGGCCCTCGTGCAGCTCGATGAGTGGCCCCGGCACGGTGCCGTTCAGGGTGTGGGCGTAGGCCTCGCGCCCCGCGATCGGGATGCGCGTGCGCGCGATGCGGATGTCGTACTCCGACGGACCGGGCTGACGGGCGCCGACCGCCCCGCCGATCGGCCGCGCCCACGCCGGCGCCAGCAAGTCGAGACCCGCGAGCGTGCCGCCAGCGGCCAAGCCAGCGAGCACGCGCCGGCGGGTACGGTCAGTGCGCATGGGCGTCGTCTCCTTGGTGGTGGTCGTGACCGCTGGGCGCCGGTGCGGCGGCGGGCGCCTGGTCGGGCGGATCAGCGCCGTCCGGGCCGTGGCGGTGGGCGTGGCCGTCGCCGGCAGGCAGGCGGCGGGCGCGTGCAAGCAGCGCGTCGTAGCCGGCGCCGTCGAGCCCCCGGGCCCGCCACAGAAAGGTCACGAGCTGCCACAGCTCGGCGTCCGTGTGGGTCGGGCCGAAGGCCGGCATGGCGGTCATGCGCACGCCGTTTTGGATCACCCAGAACGCCTCCTCGGGCGTGCGCCGCGCGGTGAGCTCGGTGAGCGCCGGCGGCGATGGGTTCAGGCCCGCGCTCTGCACCGTCGGCTCCCGCCCGGGCGGGGTGTGGCAGATCGTACATATCTCCTCGAAGGCGCGCGCGCCGGCGAGCGCGTGACCCGGATCGGCGGTGGACGGCACCTCGATGCCCGCGGCGCGGCGGGCCACCGAGCGCTCATAGGTGGTGTGCAGCAGCCAGGCCAGGATGGGCGGATCGCGCCAGCCGGCGGCGACGTTCGGCAGCCCGCCCAGGACCATGGCAAGCCCGCCCGCCAGCATCAGCAGCAGGCCCAGGACGACGCCCATCAGAAGCTGCTTGATCACGATTCACCTCCGCCCGGTGCGGCCGGGCACCTCACGCCGTGCGGCATATGCAGTCATGCTCGGACCTGGCACCAGGACACAAGTCAAGCGGCCGGTGCCGAGGCGCCGGGCACGCCCTCAGCGCCCGGCCGCCGGGTACTCGGCGAAGGTCCGCGGCGCACCCGTGCCCCACAGCAGCACCCGGTAGGGTTCCTGCCGATCGCCATGCTCCATGCCGGGCGAGCCCAGCGGCATGCCCGGCACCGCCAGCCCCTTTGCCGCCGGCCGCTGCTCGAGCAGACGGGCGATGTCGGTCGCCGGCACGTGGCCTTCGATGACATAGCCGCCGACTGTGGCCGTGTGGCAGGAGCCCAGCGACTGCGGCACGCCCAGGCGCGTCTTGACCGCCTGCAGGTCCGCCACGTCGTGCACCTGGGTCACGAAACCCGCCCCCCGCAGGTGCGCGACCCAGGCGCCGCAGCAGCCGCAGCTGGCGGTCTTGTAGACCGTCACTGCCGGTGGCGTCGCCTTGGCCCCACCGGGCAGCCAGCCGGCCACCAGCATCAACGCGGCGCCGATGGCCAGCACGCCGAGCGTTCGGCCCAGCGGCCGCGCACCAAGCTTCGAAAATACCCTCATGTCGTGTCCCCCATGACAGTGCGTGATGCGGCGTTCAGGCGTCGCCGACCCCGTTCAGAACATCGACCGGAACGCTGTCGAGCAGCGGGCACAGCCGCTGCGGGTCCGGCTGGCCGTCCGGTGCGGCCTGCCAGCGCGCCCGAAGTGCCTTCAGTCGGGCCTGCTTGCGTGCCAGCGCGCGGCGCTGCGCAGCGATGTCGGCCAGCCGCCGGTCGAGCAGCTCGCGCACGCCCGGACAAGGCGAACGGCCGGCGTCGGCCTCGTGCAGCAAGCGGGCGATGTCGCGCAGCGTAAAGCCCAGCGCCCGGGCGGCGACGATGAAGCGCAGCCGCACCAGCGCCGGCCAACCGAAACAGCGGTAGCCGTTGCCCGCATCGCGGCGGGCCGGCAGCAGTCCGCGCCGGGCGTAGTAGCGCACCTTGGCCGCCGGCACGCCGGCGGTGCGGGCCAGTTCGTTCACGGTCATGGCGATTCCTCCACGGCGAACAACCCAGGTGACGTCGAAGCGCCGCGATCACGGCGCCGCAGCAGCCGGTAGGCGGCCGGGATCACGAACAGGGACAGCAGCGGCGCCGTCAGCATGCCGCCCACCATGGGTGCGGCGATGCGGCGCATGATTTCGCTGCCGGCGCCCTCACCCCAGAAGATCGGCAGCAGGCCGGCGACGATCACCGCCACGGTCATGGCCTTGGGCCGCACGCGCAGCACGGCGCCCTCGCGGATGGCATCGCACAGGTCCGCTTCGCTCGATTGGCCCCGCTGCAGGCGCTCGCGCCAGGCGTTTTTCAGGTACAGCAGCATGATCACGCCAAACTCGGCCGCGACCCCGGCCAGCGCGATGAAGCCGACGCCGGTGGCCACCGACAGGTTGTAGCCGAGCAGGTACAGGAACCACACGCCGCCTGTGAGGGCGAACGGCAGGGTGGCCATGATCAGCAGCGCTTCGCCGCCGCGGCCAAAGCTCAGGTACAGCAGCACGAAGATGACCCCCAGCGTCGCCGGCACCACCAGCCTGAGGCGGGCGTTGGCGCGTTCCAGGAACTCGAACTGCCCCGAATAGACCAGGCTCATGCCCGGGTCGAGCTGCACGTCCCGCCCGATGGCGCGCCGCAGATCGCCGACCACCGCGGCCAGGTCGCGGCCATGGGCATCGATGTAGACCCAGCCACCAGGACGCGCGTTCTCGCTCCTGAGCATGGCCGGGCCATCGGCGACCTCGACGCGGGCGACCATCCCCAGGGTGATCTGGCTGCCGGCCGGAGTGATAAAGGGCAACTCGCGCAGCCGCTCCAGGGTGCCCCGCCAGGCGCGCGGGTAGCGCAGGTTGATCGGGTAGCGCGCGCGGCCGTCGACGACCTCGCCGATGGTCTCGCCGCCGATCAGGCCGGCCACCACCGACTGCACGTCGGCGATGTTCAGACCGTAGCGGGCAGCGGCGGCACGGTCGATGTCGATGTCCACATAGCGCCCGCCGGTGAGGCGCTCGGCCAGCGCGGAGCTCACGCCCGGCACCGTCTTGGCGACGCGCTCGACCTGCTGCGCAACACGGTCGATGGCGGCCAGGTCATTGCCGGCGATCTTGACCCCGATCGGGCTCTTGATGCCGGTGGCCAGCATGTCCAGACGGTTGCGGATGGGCGGGATCCAGATATTGGCCAGGCCCGGCACCCGCACCACGCGGTCCAGCTCGGCCTGCAATGTTTCCGGCGTCATGCCGGGCCGCCACTCGCTGCGCGGCTTGAACTGCACGGTGGTCTCGAACATCTCCAGCGGCGCCGGGTCGGTGGCGGTATCGGCGCGGCCGGCCTTGCCGAAAACGCGCGCCACCTCCGGCACGGTTTTGATCAGGCGGTCGGTCTGCTGCAAAAGCTCACTCGCCTTCTGCGCCGACAGCCCCGGCAGGGCGCTTGGCATGTACAGCAGGTCGCCCTCGTCCAGCGGCGGCAGGAACTCGCCGCCCAGGCGCGCCAGCGGCCACAGCGCGGTCAGGAACACCAGCCCCGCCACCGCCAGGGTGAGTTTTGGCCAGGCCAGGACCGCTTCGAGCAGCGGCCGATAGAGCCTGATCAGCACGCGGTTCAGGGGATTGCGGGTCTCGTCCGGCAGCCGGCCGCGAATCCAGTAGCCCATCAGCACCGGCACCAGCGTCACCGACAGTCCGGCCGCGGCCGCCATGGCGAACGTTTTAGTGAAGGCCAGCGGCCCGAACAGCCGGCCCTCCTGCGCCTGCAGCAGGAACACCGGCAGGAAGGACACGGTGATGATCAGCAGCGAGAAAAACAGCGCCGGACCGACCTCGGTGGCGGCCTCGGTCATCACCTGCCAACGGGCCTCGCCGGCCAGCGTCTGTCCCGGATGCACGTGCTGCCAGGCCTCGATCTTCTTGTGCGCGTTCTCGATCATCACGATGGCGGCATCGACCATGGCACCGATGGCGATGGCAATGCCGCCCAGCGACATGATGTTGGCGCTCAGGCCCTGCTGGCGCATGACGCCAAACGCGATCAGCACGCCCAGCGGCAGCGCCACGATGGCCACGCCGGCCGAGCGCAGGTGCCACAGGAACACCGCGCACACCAGCGCCACGACGATGAACTCCTCGATCAGCTTGCGCGCGAGGTTGTCCACCGCGCGGTCGATCAACTGGCTGCGGTCGTAGGCGGTGACGATCTGCACCCCCGGCGGCAGGCCGGCGCGCAGTTCGGCGATCTTTGCGTGCACGGCGCTCAGCGTGCTGCGCACATCCTTGCCCGAGCGCAGGATCACCACGCCGCCGACGGCCTCGCCCTCGCCGTCGAGTTCCGCCACGCCGCGGCGCATTTCCGGGCCGAGCTGAACCTGCGCCACGTCGCCCAGGGTGACCGGCACGCCGCCGACGAGCTGCAGCGGGATGGCGCGAAAGTCCTCCAGCGTCTTCAGGTAGCCGCTGGCGCGCACCATGAATTCAGCCTCGCCCAGCGTCAGCACGGCGCCGCCGGTCTCCTGGTTGGCGCCCTCGATGGCGGCGCGCAGCGCCTGGTGAGTGATGCCCAGCGCCGCCAGCTTCACCGGATCGGGCACGATCTGGTACTGCCTGACCATACCGCCTATGCTCGCCACCTCGGCCACGTTGGGCAGGGTTTTGAGCTCGAAGCGCAAAAACCAGTCCTGCAGGGCGCGCAGTTGCGACAGGTCGTGCCGGCCACTTTTGTCGACCAGCGCGTACTGGTAAATCCAGCCGACGCCGGTGGCATCCGGCCCCAGCGCCGGTCGGGCACCCGGCGGCAGGCGCGACTGCACCTGGCTCAGGTACTCCAGCACCCGCGAGCGCGCCCAGTAAAGATCAGTGCCGTCCTCGAACAGCACGTAGACGTAGCTGTCGCCAAAGAACGAGAAACCGCGCACCGTCTTCGCCCCCGGCACCGACAGCAGGGTGGTGGTCAGCGGATAGGTGACCTGATCCTCCACCACCCGCGGCGCCTGGCCGGGATACGCGGTGCGCACGATGACCTGCACGTCGGACAGGTCCGGCAGGGCGTCGATGGGCGTGCTGCGCAGGGCCCAGATGCCCCAGGCGGTGACCAGCAGCGTCGCCAGCAAAACCAGAAAGCGGTTGGCCACGGACCAGCGGATGACGCGGGCGATCACGGCGCGGCCCCCGCCCCATCCCCCTGAACATGCCCGCTGTGTGGCGCAGCCACTGGCCGGTCCGCAGCCGGGCCAACGCCGATGCCGAGCAGGCTGGCTTCCGAATCGACCAGGAACTGGCCGCTGGCAACGACTTGCTGGCCCTCGTCCAGGCCGGCGCGGATCACCGTTTTGTCGCCCAGCTCCGGGCCAAGGGTGACTTCCTGCGGCCGGTAACGTCCGCCGTCGCTCGCTACCATCACCAGCGCCCGCCGACCAGTGCGGATCACCGCCTCGGTCGGCACCGCGAGCGCCGTGTCCGCGCCGTCGCCGACCAGCTGCACCTGCGCCGACTGGCCGGGCCGCAGCCTGCCATCCGCGTTGGGCAGCTCGACCCGCACCCGCAGGCTGCGCGTGGCGTCGTTCAGGGTCGGCAGCAGCGCGGTCACCCGCCCGACAACCGTCTCCCCAGGCGCTGCGGCCAGGTGGGCTTCAGCACGCGCACCAACCGTCACCTGACGCGCCTGCGCCTCCGGCACTGCCACTTCCAGCCACACCGGATCGAGCCCGTTGATGCGCGCCAGCGTCTGGCCGGCGGCCAGGGTCATGCCGGCGCGCACGTCGAGGGACTCCAGCACGCCACCGATGGGCGCGCGCACCGTATGGCGCGCCTGTACAGCATCACCTCGCTCCAGTGCGCGAACCTCGGCCAGCGTCATGCCAAGCGACAGCAGCCGCTCGCGCGCCGCCGCCAGCAGGGCGGCATCATCCGCGCCGCGCACGGCGATGAATTCGTGCTGCGCCGCCGCCCATTCGGGCACCCGCAGCTGCGCCAGCGGCTGCCCGGCAGTCATCACATCGCCCGGCGCCAGTGGCCACACGCGCTCGACGAAGCCGGCAGCGCGGCTTTGCAGCACCGCCACTGCGCGCTCGTTCAGGCCGACGATGCCGCTCGCGTCGACGTGTGCCACAAGGGAAACGCGCTCCACCGTGGCCAGCCGCATCCCCAGGTTCTGGGTGAGGACCGGATCGATTTTCACGCCGCCCTGCCCGGCGGCCGGGTCCACCCCCTCGTCGGCGTAGCGCGGCACCAGCTCCATGTCCATGAACGGCGACTTGCCGGGCCGCTCGAAACGCTGCTGCGGGTACATGGGGTCGTACCAGTACAGCACCTCGCGCCGGGCGCCCGCGGCATCGCCCGGCGGGGCGTCAGGGGTAGCCGGTTCGGCGCTGCGCAGCGTCCACCAGCGGCCGGCCAGCGCGCCGGCGCCGCTACCGACAGCCGCCGCCACGAGCAACAACAAGACACTTCGGAACGCTTTCATGGCAGCTCCCCGGAGCCGGCATCGGCATAGGCGTAATGCAGCCGGGCCGCCATCTGCTGGCGCTCGCCGTGCAGGGCAATCGCCTCGAGTTCAGCCTCGATCCGCTCGCGACGGGCGCCGATCAGCTCGGTCAGGCTGGCCTGGCCGCCGCGCCAGGCGGCTTCGATCAGCGCGACCTTTTCCGCCGCCAGCGGCAGCAGTTGCCGGTTCTGGCGCGCCAGCGCCCGGCCCAGCCGACGGTACTCGGCAAGATCCGTGTCCAGCTCGGCGGCGTGTTCGCGCAGCGTGGCCTCCCGCTGTGCATCGAGCGCGTCGCGCTGCGCGCGGCGGGCGGCGATGGTCGGGTCCTGACGGCGGGCGGTGAACAGCGGCAGGTCGAAGCTCAGCTCCAGCATCGCCATGTCGCTGAACTGCGGGCCGCGCTGCTGATAGGCCAGCGCCAGCGCCCAGTCGGACTTCTTGGCCGCCTGCGCCTGGGCGATGGCGGCCTGGGCCACGCTCGCCCTGGCGTCGAAAACCGCCAGGTCCGGATGCGCGTGCAGGCGCCGCAGCAGCGCATCCCGGTCGATCGGCCAGTCGGGCACGGCGCCGGTGAGCGGCTCGCGCGCCGCCGCGCCGACCCAGCGCGCGAGGCGGGCGATAGCCTGCTCGCGCCGGGCTTCGAGTCGATCCTGCAAGGCGTCGATCGCGGCCGCTTCCTGGCGCGGCGCCACGGCGTCCGCCGCCGCGGCGCCGCCACCGGCAATCCGTGCCCGCACGCCAGCATCCAGCAGCCGGTTCTCGGCGCGCAGCGCGTCGATATGCGCCAGTTGCCGCTCCACCGTGTGGCGGGCGATCCAGGCCAGGGCCGCCTGCTGGCGCACCTGCTGGCGGGTGATCGCGATCTGCGCTGCAGCAACCGCGGCCTCGCCCTGCGCCACTGCCACGCGCGCCTGGCGCTTGGCCCGGTTGGGAAACTCCTGCCTCAACCCGACCCGGCGCATGGTCATGAAGTCCTCGCCGACCCGGTACCGGTCAGGACCGTTTATCGGCAGGTTGTCCAGGCCCAGGACGAGCTTCGGATCGGGCAACTGCCCGGCCGGCAACACGGCGTGGCGGGCGGCGGCGAGCTGCGCCGCGTCGGCACGCAGCGCCGGTGTTTCGCCAACTGCCAGCTCCAGTGCGCGGGCGAACGACAAGGGCTCGGCGCCCGCCAGGCCGGCGCATCCGGCCAGCAGCGCAAGCGCCGCCGCGCGGCCGAACCGGCCGGCAGGGGAAATAGGCGAGTGCATGCTCCAACTCCAAGCGAATCCGGTCGATTCGGGCGAGCGGTGGGCACGGTTCAAGCGCGCCCACCGACCGCACGAGAGCCGCTGCCCGGGCAGCGGCGACACGCGAGATCGTCAGGAAGTCAGATCAGAGTCGGGGGTCGCCAGACGGCGCAGGAATGGCAGGCAGCCACCAGTAAGCGCACGGGCAGCGCCCGCAGCGCAGCCCGCGGGCCAGGCACGGCGCCAGCGGAAGTCACCGCAATGCCAGGGCCACCGCACGGGCAATCCTGCCCGGCCTTGCACGCGCCGCCGGCCTGGTCGCCATGCTCACAGCAGGCATCCATGCCGGCCAGATCGCTGGCGGCATCGGTGACCGGCGCCGTCGCCTGCGACTGCGGGGGCGACATCGGGCACGGCGCCGGAACGTCAAGCACCCCCGCGCCGACCCGCAAGGGCAGCGCGGCACACAGCACACACAGCAGGAAGCGTTGCAGACGGCGCATGACGCGCCCTGTATGCCGCAACTGCCGGCGCGTGTCCAGCGCCACGGCGGATCCTCGCCGGCCACGGTTATGCTCGCCACCCCGCCTTGCCCAGGAGCCGGTCATGACACTCGCCACCGACACGGTTGCCACGCTCGCTGCCCGCTTACGGCAGGCCGCAGGCCAGACCTAGGCCACAGCGCCACTGAGCGACGCTTACCCCGACCTGACCGAGGCCGACGCCTACGCCATCCAGGCCGAGCTGCTGCGCCTGCACGGCGGCGTGCGCGCGGGCTACAAGCTCGGCTTCACCAGCGCCGCCATGCGCCAGCAGATGGGCGTGGAGCATCCCAACAGCGGCGTGCTGCTGGCGGACATGCGCCTGCCCGAGCCGCGCCTGCCGGCCGGCGCGCTGATCCAGCCTCGCGTGGAGCCGGAGATCGCCATCCTGCTCGGGCGCGATCTGCACGGCGAGGCGGTGACGTCCGAGCAGGTGGCGGCCGCCACCGCCGCCGTGCTGCCGGCCATCGAGGTGGTCGACAGCCGCTACCGCGACTACCGGTTCAAAGCGGTCGACAACATCGCCGACAACAGCTCGGCGGCGCGTTACCTGCTGGGCGCGCCGCGGGCGCTGTCCGATTGCGGCGACCTGCGCCTGGTCGGCGTGCTCCTGAGTATCGACGGCGTTGCCGTGGATCAGGGCCTGGGCGCCGCTGCGCTGGGTTCGCCGCTGGCCGCGGTAGCCTGGCTGGTCCGGCATTTATCGATTCGGGGGGCTTGCCGGGAGTACCCCATGCCGCATTCATCGTGGCGCCCGCGCAGCAGCGGCCCTATACCCAAAGGCTTCCGATAAAGGCCAAAGGGCCAGGAAGGGACAAGGGAAGGGAGGCCAAGGGGAAAGGCCCTACCCGAAAAGGCGACAAGGCCCCGCTCCCGCCGCTACCGCAGGTACTTCATGCTCGCGCTGTTCCAACGCAAAGGGCTGCCGCCTGGTCCTGGTCCATCGTCCGCCGGCATGCCGACGGGACTGACGCGGCCGGAATCGGCCGCATCGCTGCTGGCCACGCCGCGTCGGCAGAAACTGCTGGAACACATCTGGCAGCGCACGTCGCTGTCGCGCCGGCAGTTCGCCACGCTCTACCTCGCCCCACTGGAGCGCTACGCCGAGCTGGTCCAGCAGTTCCCGGCCTCCGAGAACCACCACCACGCCTATCCGGGCGGCATGCTGGACCACGGCCTGGAGATCGTCGCCTATGCGCTGAAGCTGCGGCAGTCATACCTGCTGCCCGCGGGCGCCACGCCGGAGGCACAGGCGGCCCAGGCCGAAGCCTGGACCGCAGGCACGGCCTACGCGGCCCTGCTGCACGACATCGGCAAGATTGCGGTCGATCTGCACGTCGAGCATGCCGACGGCAGCGTCTGGCATCCCTGGCACGGCCCGCTGCGAAAGCCCTACCGCTTTCGTTACCGTAAGGCGCGCGAGTACCGCCTGCACGGCGCCGCCACCGGGCTGCTCTACGCGCGCCTTCTCGATCCGGACATCTTCGACTGGCTGAGCGGCTATCCCGACCTGTGGGCCGCGCTGCTGTACGTGCTGGCCGGCCAGTACGAGCATGCCGGCACGCTCGGCGAGCTGGTCGTGCAGGCCGACCAGGCATCGGTCGCCCGGGAACTCGGCGGCGATCCCGGCAAGGCGCTGGCGGCCCCCAGGCATGCGCTGCAGCGCAAATTGCTCGACGGCTTGCGCTACCTGCTCAAGGAGGAGTTCAAGTTGAACCAGGCCGGCCCGGCGGATGGATGGCTGACGCAGGACGCACTCTGGCTGGTGAGCAAGACCGTCTCCGACAAGCTGCGCGCACATCTGCTGTCGCAGGGCATCGACGGCATCCCGGCGAGCAACACGGCGGTGTTCAACGTGCTGCAGGATCACGGCATCGTGCAACCGACGCCGGATGGCAAGGCGATCTGGAAGGCGGCCGTCACCAGCGACGCTGGCTGGTCGCACGCCTTCACCTTCCTGAAGCTCTCGCCGGCGATAATCTGGGAGGCCGCCGACCGGCCGGCGCCGTTCGCCGGCCGTGTGCAGGTCGAAGCGGAACGGGCGGAGCCGACGCCGCAGGCGCCGGCCGTGGCCGATGGGCCGCGCGTGGACGGCATCGAAGCTGCACCCGCGAGCACGGCGCCGATCGCATCCGCAGCGACGGACACCGGCATGGCCGCGCTGCTCGACCTGCCGGGCGACGCCGCTCCGCCCGTCGCACTGGAGGCCCCGAGTTGCCCTGTTGCCGCCGCCGAGCCGGCCCCTTCGACCGTGCCCCCGCCGCAGATGAGCCTCGCGCCTGCCCAGGATCGCGTGGAGCCCTCCGGGGCGCACTTCATGGCCTGGCTGCGTCAGGGGATCCAGACGCGCAGGCTCATCATCAACGACGCCAAGGCGCTGGTGCATACCGTCGCCGGCACGGCCTACCTCGTCAGCCCCGGCGTGTTCCAGCGCTACGCGCAGGAGCACCTTCAAGTCGCCGCGCTGGCCAAGCAGGAGAAGCTGGAGGGGTGGCAGTGGGCACAGAAGCGCTTCGAGAAGCTCGGGCAGCACCGCAAGCAGCCGAGCGGGCTGAACATCTGGACCTGCGAAGTCACGGGGCCGCGCAAGTCGCGCCGGCTGCACGGCTATCTGCTCGCCAGCCCGGATGCACTGTTCCAGGAGAAGCCGCCCGACAACCCATACCTGCGGCTCGTCAACGAGGCCGCAAAGCGCGAAGATTCAGCCCTTGGCGGCAAGGACGGCGACGATCAGAGGTAGGCATGCCGCCGCTGCGCAGGCCGGATTCAATCCGGGGATGGGGCCGACTCTGCCAGCTTGGCTTCGGTCAGCGTCATCAAGTGGGCGGAACTGCATTTCAGCGCACGGGCGATCTTGAGGATAAGCGGCAGCGTGGGGACATGCTCGCCGCGCTCGATCTTGCCCATGTGCGACCGTTCGATGCCGGCCAGGTGGGCCAGCGTTTCCTGAGCGATGCCCTGGCTGGTTCTTTCTTCCCGCACGGCCGTCCCAAACGCGATGGCGGGTTCCGCTTCGTAGGTGGTACTGCCGGTGGGGCGGCCCCTTTGGATCGAACGCTTTGGCATTGCCAAGAGCGTCGAACACGGTCACGATTTAAACCACGTTAAACTTAACTCATTCAGCGGCTTCGAGATTCAGGTGCCACCATATTCACTGCCTGAAGGGAGCCCGACGTGGAATCGAGTGACAGCACCGCCGAGATTCGCATGGCCGTCCTGGGCGAATGGGTGCCGCCCCAGCTCGCCGACGTGCTCGCCCTGCAGCGCGCCGAAGAGCCGCAGACTCACGCCGTCCTGGCCGGATGGACAGCTCCCGTTCAAGGCGCGGAGCTGCCGGGCGACGGCTTCGACTTCGCCCTGTCTGCGGCTGTCCGGCAGTGGCCTGGCTGGGTATGCGAGCCGCTGTGGCATGACACGCTGGCGGTCGCCGTGGCCAAGCGCTCCCACCTGCTGGCCCACCGTGAAGTGCCGTGCCAGGAAGTGCTCAAGCAGCCCTTGATCTGCTCGCGGTCCACGGCCGATGAACCATGGCGCGTGACCGCACAGTGCGTGTTCGAGAACGCGCTGCACGAGCGAGAGCAAACGGTGGAGACATTCGAGGTGACGATGACGCTGGTTGCCGCCGGGTACGGGATCGCTATTGCGCCTGCCGCGCGACTGGCGGGCTACCTGCGCCGAGGCATCGCCGTGCGGCCGCTGGCCGGCGCACCGACCATCGTGATGGTCTATCTGCTTCGCCCTGATGTCTCACTGGCAGGCTCACGGGCAAGATTCGTTCGACGTGCGCGCTCGCTGTCCTGAATACACCCCGCGGGCATCACTCGCGCTCGATGACTCTCAGCAGTGCCCTGCGCCGCTTGGACAGCGGGCCGAAGGCTTCCATGATCTCGCTCATCGAATCGCCGCGGGCCAGTGCATCCAGGATGTCAGCCCAGTCCTGCATGATGATCGCCCGCGACGCGATGTACTTCGTGTGGTCATACGGCGCGCGTGAGGAATCCTTCTTCCGCTTCGAGTGCGCCAGTTGCAGGTCGACTCGATTCTCGGGATAGCTCAACAATCCGAGCAGCGTCGTCGCTGTCGAACGGAAACCGTGCGACGAGAACTGGCCGCCGTAGCCCATGCGCTCCAACACCTTGTTGAGCGTCGTGGCGGACATCACTTCTCCCGGCTTTCGATAGCTGGGGAACAGCACCTTGCCACCACCAGTCAGCGTGTGGAGCTCCTTCAGCAGCATGATCGCCTGCTTCGAGAGCGGAACGATGTGAGGCTGGCGCATCTTCATGCGCCCTTCGGGAACCGTCCACATCGCATTATCCAGATCGAACTCAGACCAGTACGCCTTGCGCAGCTCGGCCGTGCGGACAAACGTCAGCGCCATCAGCCGCTGCGCGATCACGGTAGTCCGGTAGCCCGCATCATCCACGCTGTTCAAGAACTTCGGGATGTCCTGCCACGACAGCGGCGGGTTGTGCCGAACCCTCGGGCGCTTCACTGATTGCTTCAGCAATGCAGTCGGGTCGTTTTCGCAAAACCCCTCTCCCGATGCGTATGCGAAGAGCTGACCACTCCACTGCCGGATCAAGATCGCCACCGTAGGAGCGCCGCGGTCAACCACCCCTTGGATGATGGGCCGCAGGTGAGACGCCTTGATCGCGCCGATCGGCAGCTTGCCGAGCTTGGGAAACACGTCCTTCTCAAGATAGGTCTTCACCTGGCCGGCGTAGTAGTCGCTCCAATGCGCGTTGCTCGCCATCCACCTGCGGGCAACCTCCTCGACAGTGTGCTCGTTCCGCTCGACTTGGTTGGCGATCTTGACCCGCTTCTCCAGGATAGGATCGCGCCCCTCGCGAACCAGGTTGCGCGCCCAATCTCGCTCCTGTCGCGCAACCTCCAGAGTCACCTTGGGAAACGAACCAATCGAGTAGACCTGCGCGGCGTTGCCCAGGCGATACCGATACCACCAGAGCTTGCTTCCATTGGGCTGTATGCGCAGGAACAGGCTGCCGCCATCCCTGAGCGTGTAGGCCTTGGGCTTGGCTTGCGCCGTCTCGATCTTGCGTACGGTGAGGAGATTGAGAGCCATGTGTATAACGCCCTGCAGGGGACTCGTTACTCACATTGTTATACACTTTGGCAGTGGATTGGTCTAGCAAGTGACAGAACCCACCAGACTCTCAACCATTGCAAATCAACGCATTATGTATGCACCATGGAACTCGGTGGCATCCGGTGGAGCTCAATCGTAGTTGTCGAGCATGAAAACCATGCGCGCGGGGTCTCGGTGGCAGTGGGGCACAAACGCAAAGGGCGCGTATTTTCCGCTCAATGGCGGCGCAGGGGAAATCGCCCTGCCAGCCATCGGGAGACCGGACATTTTTCAGTCGGGGCTCAAGCCGGGCGCCACTGCGGCCGGTGCCCGGGAGGGACCTGGCCCAAGCACCCGCCCTGTAACGCCCCCTTTTTGAACCCGGCGCATTGCAGGCGCGCGGTTGCCTCAGATGCTGCCGGCCCGCTCCAACGCCCTCACGCCACCGCGTCCAGCCCGGCCTGCGCCATCTCGGCCGCCCGCAGCAGGGCGCGGGCCTTGTTCTCGGTTTCCTGCCATTCGCTCTCGGGCACCGAGTCGGCCACGATGCCGGCCGCTGCCTGCACGTACAACTGGCCATCCTTCACGATACCGGTACGAATCGCGATCGCCAGGTCCATGTCGCCCGAATAGCTGAGGTAACCGCAGGCGCCGCCATAAATGCCGCGCTTGACCGGTTCCAGCTCGTCGATGAGTTCCATCGCCCGCACCTTGGGCGCGCCGGTCAGCGTACCGGCCGGGAAGCTCGCCCGCAGCACATCCAGGTTGCCCATGCCCGGCCGCAGCAGGCCTTCCACGTTCGACACGATGTGCATGACGTGCGAGTAGCGCTCGATCACCATCTCGTCGGTGACCTCGACGCTGCCGATCTGCGCAATCCGGCCGATGTCGTTGCGGGCCAGGTCGATCAGCATCACATGCTCGGCGCGCTCCTTCGGATCGGCCAGCAACTCGTCGGCGAGGCGACGGTCCTCCTCGGGCGTGGCGCCGCGCGGGCGGGTGCCGGCCAGCGGACGGATGGTGACGCGGGTGCCGGCGGCGGTCGCCTCCTGGCGCACCAGGATTTCCGGCGAAGCACCGACGACCTGGAACTCGCCAAAGTCGTAGAAGTACATGTACGGCGAGGGATTGAGCGAGCGCAGCGCCCGGTACAGCGTCAGCGGCGACTGCGCAAAGGGCGTGCGGATGCGCTGGCCGACCTGCACCTGCATCAAGTCGCCGGCGGCAATGTAGTCCTTGGCACGTGCCACGGCGGCCAGGAAATCGGCCTTGGCGAAACCGCGCACCGATTCGCTGACGGCACCCGGCGGACTGGCCGGCGGCGCCAGCGGACTGCGCAACCGGACAAGCAAGGTGCGCAGGCGCGCCATGCCCGCCGCGTAGGCATCCGGCATGGCCGGATCGACGTAGACGATCAGGTAGATCTTGCCGGCCAGGTTGTCGACCACGGCCAGTTCCTGCGTCTCCAGCAGCAGCAGGTCCGGCGTGCCGATCTCGTCCGGCTGGTCGAAGCGGGCCAGCCGCGGCTCGATGTAGCGCACCGCGTCGTAGCCGAAATAGCCGGCCAGCCCGCCGCAGAAACGCGGCATGTCCGGCGGCACGTACACGCGCTGACGCTGCTGGTAGCGCTCGACGAAATCGAGCGGATTGCCGTCATCGCGCTCGATCACCACACCGTCCTCAACCACCTCGGTCGCGAAACCGCGGCTGCGCAGCAAACGCCGCGCCGGCAGGCCGATGAAGGAATAGCGCCCGAAACGCTCGCCGCCGACCACCGATTCCAGCAGGAAGCTGTTCGGTGCGTTCGCCAACTTCAGGTACAGCGACAGCGGGGTGTCGAGGTCGGCGTAGGTCTCCAGCGTCAGCGGGATGCGGTCGTAACCTTGCGCGGCAAGGGCGGCAAATTGGGCGTGATCCATGGCGCGGGCGGCGGGCGGCAAAAAAGGCCGGCAGTCTTGGCCGCTCAGGGAGCGCCGTCAAGCGCCGCGCGCATGGCGGCAAGGGTGGCCGCGTAATCGGGCGAGTTGAACACTGCCGAGCCGGCGACGAAGGTGTCGGCGCCGGCCCGCGCCACCTGCGCGATGTTGTCGACCTTGATGCCGCCGTCGACCTGCAGGCGAATGTCCCGCCCGCTGGCGTCTATCCGCGTGCGCACCTGCGCCAGCTTCGGCAGCGTGGACGGGATGAAGCTCTGCCCCCCGAAGCCCGGGTTCACCGACATCAGCAGGATCAGGTCCAGCCGCTCCATGACGTGATCCAGATGACACAGCGGCGTGGCGGGATTCAGCACCAGCCCGGCCTGGCAGCCGTGGTCGCGGATCAGCGACAGCGTGCGGTCGACATGCCGCGAAGCCTCCGGGTGAAAGCCGATCAGGCTGGCGCCGGCGGCGGCGAATGCCGGCACCAGCGCATCGACCGGCTGCACCATCAGATGCACGTCCAGGAAAGCCTGCGGCGCGTGGCGGCGCAGCGCCTCGACCACCAGCGGGCCAATGGTCAGGTTCGGCACGTAGTGGTTGTCCATCACATCGACGTGGATCCAGTCCGCGCCCGCCGCCAGCACGGCGTCCACTTCGGCGCCCAGGCGCGAGAAATCGGCCGACAGGATGGAAGGAGAGATGATGTAGTTCGACATGGTCAGAATGGCAGTGTCAGATCGGGCCGGACGCGCGCGAACAGCGCCCGGAATTGCGCCTCGATGCGCTCCAGCGCCGCCTGGTCGTCGGCCTCGAAGCGCATCACCAGCACCGGCGTGGTGTTGGAGGCCCGCACCAGGCCAAATCCGTCCGGATAATCGGCGCGGATGCCGTCGAGCGTGCTCACATCGGCGCCCGGAAAATCGGCCGCGGCGGTCAGGGTCTTCATCAGCGCGAAGTGCTCGCCTTCCTGCAGGTGCAAATGCAGCTCGGGCGTGCTGGCCGAGTCCGGGATGGCGGCGAAGACCTGCTCCGGCGTTTCAGCCTGGCGACTGAGGTACTCCAGCAGCCGGCAGGCGGCGTACACGCCGTCATCAAAGCCGTACCAGCGTTCCTTGAAGAAGATGTGCCCGCTCATCTCGCCGGCCAGCGCGGCGCCGGTCTCGGCCATCTTGGCCTTGACCAGCGAGTGGCCGGTCTTCCACATCAGCGGCCGGCCGCCGGCGGCGGCGATGGCACGCGGCAGGTGGCGCGTGCACTTGACGTCGAACAGGATGGTGGCGCCCGGCACGCGCGAGAGCACGTCGCGCGCAAACAGGATCATCAGCCGGTCGGCGAACACGATGCGCCCGCTGGCGGTGACCACGCCCAGGCGGTCGCCGTCGCCGTCGAAGGCCACGCCAAGGTCGAGACCTTTTTCGCGCACGCAGGCGATCAGATCCTGCAGGTTCTCCGGCTTGGTCGGGTCCGGGTGGTGGTTCGGAAAATTGCCGTCCACCTCGGCGAACAGCGGCACCACCTCGCAGCCGAGCGCCTCGATCAGCGCCGGCGCGCTGGCGCCGGCCACGCCGTTGCCGCAGTCGACGCCCACGCGCAGGCGCCGGGCCAGCTTCACGTCGCCCAGGATGCGCTCGCGGTACGGGGCGAGCGCGTCGGCCTCGCGCACGTGGCCGAAGCCGGTTTCAAGATCGTCCGCCTCGATCAGCGCGCGGATGCCCAGGATGTCCTCGCCGGACAAGGTCTTGCCGGCCACGACGATCTTCAGGCCGTTGTAATCGGGCGGGTTGTGGCTGCCGGTGACCGCCACGCCGCAGCCGGTGTCGAATTCGTAGCTTGCGAAATAGACCACCGGCGTCGGCACCATGCCGACGTCGATCACGCCGCAGCCGCTGGCCGCCAGGCCGCGCACCAGCGCATCGGACAGCGCCGGTCCCGACAGGCGCCCGTCGCGGCCTACGACCACCTCGCGGCAGCCGGCGCGGCGCACCAGCGTGCCGATGGCGCGGCCGATCTGGTACACGCCGACCTCGGTCAGGCTCTGGCCGACCACGCCGCGGATGTCGTAGGCGCGGAAGATTTCCAGGGGTGGCAGGCTCGCTGCGTTCATTGCGCGCTCGTCAGGTTGGGTTGAAAGGCAATTCTCAATCGCGGCCGGTGTGGCCAAAACCGCCGGCGCCGCGCGCCGACGGCGTGAAGCTGTCCACCACCGCAAACTCGGCCCGCACCACCGGCACCAGCACCAGCTGCGCGATGCGCTCGCCCGGCTCGATGGTGAACGGCGCCGCGCCGCGGTTCCAGCACGACACCATCACCTCGCCCTGGTAGTCGCTGTCGATCAGCCCGACCAGGTTGCCGAGCACGATGCCGTGCTTGTGGCCGAGGCCGGAGCGCGGCAGCAGCACGGCTGCCAGGCCCGGATCGGCGATGTGCAGGGCAAAGCCGGTGCGGATCAGCTCGGTCTGGCCGGGCGCCAGCGTCAACGGCGCATCCAGACACGCCCGCAGGTCGAGGCCCGCGGCGCCGTCGGTGGCGTGCTGCGGCAGCGGAAATTCGCGGCCCAGACGCGCATCCAGAACCTTGATCTCAACCCGGCGCATGCAGCCGCTGCGCAATCACGGCGATCAGGTCGCGCGCCAGCGTCGCCTTGCTGGCGCGCGGCAGTTCCCGCTGCCCGCCCGGCCACAGCAGCGTCAGCGCGTTGTCGTCCACCTCGAAGCCCTGGCCGGCGCCGACCGTGTTGGCGCCGATCAGGTCCAGGCGTTTTTCCTCCAGCTTGCGCCGCGCGTAGCCGAGCACGTCGTCGGTCTCGGCGGCGAAGCCGACCGTGAACGGCCGCTCGGCGAGCGCCGCCACCTCGGCCAGGATGTCCGGATTGCGCACCAGCTCGAGGGTCAGCGACTCGCGGGTCTTTTTGATCTTGTGCGCGGCCGGCTGCGCCGGACGGTAATCGGCCACCGCCGCGGTGCCGATGAACACATCCATGCCGGCCACCGCCTCCAGCACCGCGCGGTGCATGTCGAGCGCCGAGCGCACGCGCCGCACCGTCACACCCGGCGGGTCCGCCAGCGCCACCGGGCCGCTGATCAGCAGCACCTCGGCCCCCGCCGCGCGGGCGGCCTGCGCCACCGCGTAGCCCATGCGCCCGGAGCTGCGGTTGCCGAGGTATCGCACCGGGTCCAAGTCCTCGAAGGTCGGCCCGGCCGTGACCAGCACCCGCCGCCCAGCGAGCGGTCCTGGGGCCGGCTCACCGCCCAGCAGCGCCGCGCAGCGGTCGACCAGCTCCATCGGCTCCAGCAGGCGCCCGGCGCCGACCTCGCCGCAGGCCTGGCTGCCGCTGGCAGGACCCCACACCTGCACGCCGTCGGCCTGAAGCTGGCGCAGATTGCGCTGCGTGGCCGGGCTGTCCCACATGCCGGCGTTCATGGCCGGCGCGATGGCGATCGGCACCCGCGCCGCCAGGCAGCAGGCGCCCAGCAGGTCACCCGCCAGACCGTGCGCCAGGCGCGCCATGAAATCGGCCGTGCAGGGAGCGATCAGGATCAAATCGGCCCAGCGCGCCAGCTCGATGTGGCCCATGCCGGACTCGGCCTCGGCGCTGAGCAGGTCCTGATGCACCGGCTGGCCGCTGACCGCCTGCAGCGTCAGCGGCGTGATGAAGGCACCGCCGGCGGCCGTCAGCACCACCTGCACCTGCGCGCCCGCATCGCGCAGGCGGCGCACCAGCTCCGGCGCCTTGTAGGCGGCGATGCCGCCGGTGACGCCCAGCAGGATGTGTTTATTGGCAAGAGCGTTCATGATTGTGGGGCAGTTTAGCAGCGCGTTGTGACGGCTACTTTTACCGGAGGACCCGCATGGCAATCGTGGACTGGCACCCGGACGAGCGCCCCCGCGAGCGGCTGCTGGCCAGCGGCCCGGCGGCGCTGAGCGACGCCGAACTGCTGGCCATTTGTCTTCGCACCGGCGTGCGCGGCGAATCGGCGGTCGATCTGGCGCGCAACCTGCTCGCCGAACACGGCGGCGTGCGCGGCCTGCTGACCGGCGATCGCCACGCGCTGCTCGGGCGGCGCGGCCTGGGCGCCGCCAAGTACGCGCAGCTGCTGGCGGTGGCGGAACTGGGCCGCCGCTACGCGCAGGAAGTGCTGCGCCGCGGCGAGGCGCTGGCCTCGCCACAGGCGGCGCGCGATTACCTGGCCATGCAGCTGCGCGACCACCCGCAGGAGGTGTTCGGCTGTTTGTTCCTGGACAACCGCCACCGCGTGCTGGCCTTCGAGGAACTGTTCCGCGGCACCGTGAACGCCGCCAGCGTCTACCCGCGCGAGGTGGTGCGCGCGGCGCTGCGCCACAACGCGGCGGCGCTGATCCTGGCCCACAACCACCCATCCGGCGTGGCCGAGCCCAGCGACGCGGACCTGAGCCTCACGCGACGCCTCAAAACCGCCCTGGAACTGGTCGACGTGCGGGTGCTGGACCACATCGTCATCGGCGATGGACAGAGCACCTCGCTGGCCGAGCGCGGGCAGTTGTGAGCAGCCCGGCAGCGCGGCGGGGCACAATCGGACCATGCCGCCCGATCCCGCCTCCATGATTTCCGACCCACCCGCGTCAGGCGGACCGTCGATGCTGCGGGCGCTGCGCCACCGCAACTTCAAGCTGTTCTTTTTCGGCCAGCTGCTGTCCCTGCCGGGCACCTGGATTCAGATGGTGGCGCAGTCGTGGCTGATCTACCGGCTGACCGATTCAGCCGTGCTGCTGGGGCTGGCGGGCTTTGCCAGCCAGTTTCCGGTGTTCCTGATCGCGCCCCTGGGCGGCGCGCTGGCGGACCGGTTCAGCCGCCACCGGCTGCTGATCGGCACGCAGCTGGCGTCGGCCGTGCTGGCGCTGGCTCTTGCCGCACTCACGCTCAGCGGGCAGGTCGAGGTCTGGCATGTATTCACGCTGGCCTCGCTGCTGGGCGTGGTCAACGGCTTCGATCTGCCGGCGCGCCAGGCGTTCACGGTCCAGCTGGTGGGTCGCGACGATCTGCCAAACGCCATTGCGCTCAATTCGTCGGCCTTCAATGCCGCGCGCCTGGTCGGCCCGGCGGTGGCCGGCGTGCTGGTGGCGGCCGCCGGCGAGGGCTGGTGTTTTCTGCTCAATGGCGTCAGTTACGCGACCGTGCTGGCGGCGCTGCTGGCGATGCGCCTCACGCCGACCGAAAAGCCGATTCATACCGGCTCCGTGCTGGCGCACATCGTGGACGGCGTGCGCTACGTGCGCGGCCATCTGCCGATCCGCAGCCTGCTGTTGCTGCTGGGCATGGTCAGCCTGGCCGGCATGCCGTACGCGGTGCTGATGCCGGTGTTCGCGGACCGCATCCTGCACGGCGGGCCGCAGGGACTGGGCATTCTGATGAGCTGCGCCGGCGGCGGGGCATTGGTCGGCGCACTGCTGCTGGCGGCGCGGCGCAGCCCACGCGGGCTTGGTGCCTGGGTGCCGTGGGCGGCGTTCGGATTTGGGCTCGGCCTGGTCGGCTTTTCGCTGTCGCGCAGCTTCTGGCTGTCCGGCGCGCTGCTGGTGCCGACCGGCTTTGCCATGATGGTGCAGATGGCCGCTTCCAACACGCTGCTGCAGATGATGGTGCCCGATGCCCTGCGCGGACGGGTGATGTCGCTTTATTCGATGATGTTCATGGGCATGGCGCCGCTGGGCTCGCTGCTGGCCGGCAGCCTGGCCGGGGTGATCGGCGCGCCCGGCACGGTGGCCGGCGGTGGCGCGCTGTGCATGCTGGCGGCGCTGTGGTTCAGGCGGCGCTTACCGCAGATTCGCGGCGCCATCCGCGGAGCCGGTTCGGGCGAGCCGGCTGCCGATGGCCGCGGCGCGCAGCCGGTGGACGGCGCCCGGCGGCCTGAGCCGCAATCCGGGGCGCCGGAACGGCTGGACTAGCGAAAGCCGCCGTAGCCGCGGCGCTTGCGGCCGCCCAGCCATGGCAGGATGAGGCCGAGCAGCAAGCCGGCCATGAGCACCGCGGCGCCGGTCACGAACCAGCGGCGGCGGTCATCGGTCCGCAAGGCAGCCGCTTCGTCGCGCAGCCCGTCCACCTGCGCCTGCAGGGACTGGATCTGCTCTTCGAGCTGCCGGTTCTGGCTGGCCAGCGCCGCCGCTTGGCCGGCCGCTTCCTGCAGGGCCGGTTGCTGCGCCACCAGCGCCTCGTGTTCGCGCTGCAGGGCACGCAGTGCCTGCGCCGGCTCCACCGCCGGCTGGCGCGCCGGTTCCACCATGGGCTGGCGCGGCGGCTCCTGGCCGGCTTCGATGGCCAGGGCCCGGCCGCTCACCAACACGGCAAGCGCGAGCGCGAACACACATCGATTCAAGGTCATGGGCGACAGGTCTCCGGCAACGCAGCGCGGCATTCTAGCAACCCGCCCCGGCCAGCCCGGGGCCACGCCTTACAATGCGCGCCAACCCTGCCCGCGGTATGCGCCCGCCGATGATCCGCCCCGCCACGCTGGACGACCTGGATGCCCTGGTCGAGATCGAGGAGCGCTGTTTCGACAGCGATCGCCTGAGCCGGCGCAGCTTTCGCCACCTGCTCACGCGCGGTCACGCCGCAACCCTGGTCGCCGACGAGCATGGCGCGATCCGCGGCTACGGCATGGTGCTGTGCAACGCCGGCACCTCGCTGGGGCGCCTGTATTCCTTCGCCGTCGATCCGGCAGCCCGCGGCCGCGGGCTCGGCCATCGGCTGCTGGAGGCCTGCGAGCAGGCGGCGCTGGCGCGCGACTGCGTCACGCTGCGCCTTGAAGTGCGCCCCGACAACGCGGCCGCGATCCGGCTCTACGAGGCCCACGGCTACCGCCGCTTCGACGTGGTGGAGGACTACTACGAGGACCACGCCGAGGCGCTGCGTTACGAGAAGCAGGTCGCGCCGCACCTGAAGCCCGACCTGGTGCCGGTGCCCTACTACCAGCAGACGCTGGATTTCACCTGCGGACCGGCGGCGCTGATGATGGCGATGAAGGCCCTGCAGCCGACCCTGCGCACCGACCGCAAGCTCGAACTGCGCCTGTGGCGCGAGTCGACCACCGTGTTCATGACCTCCGGCCACGGCGGCTGCGGCCCGTATGGCATGGCGCTTGCGGCCTGGCAGCGCGGTTTCGACGTCGAGGTGTTCGTCAACGACGAGGGCGCGCTGTTCGTCGATTCCGTGCGCAGCCCGGACAAGAAAGCCGTCATCACCCTGGTGCAGGAGGACTTCCTGGACCAGCTGCGTGCCCTGCCGGTGCCGCTGCACCGCGGTGCCGCCAGCCTCGACCGCTTGCAGGCGGCATTCGCCGACGGCGGCATCCCGATCGTGCTGATCAGCTCGTACCGCATCTATCACGAAAAATTTCCGCACTGGCTCGTGGTCACAGGCTTCGACGACCGCTACGTGTACGTGCACGATCCCTTCGTCGACGCCGAAACCGGCAAGACCCGCATGGACTGCATCAACATGCCCATCCTGAAGAAAGACTTCCAGCGCATGGCCCGCTACGGCAAGGCCGGCCAGCGCGCCACGCTGGTGATCCGCCGCCGCGCGAATGCCGCCAGCGTGCCGGCCGTGGCCGCCGGCTGAGGCGCCGATGTCGGTTCATCTGATCGTGGTGGAACACCGCCGGGACTGGCCGGCCCACTTTCCGCCGGCCATGGTGGTCACGGTGCAGGACTACCTGGCCACGCCCGAGTACCAGAAGCTGCGCGACGTGCGCGTGCTGAACCTGTGCCGTGGCTACCGGTACCTGAGTCTGGGCTACTACTGCTCGCTGCTGGCCGAGGCGCGCCGCCACCGGGTGATCCCGGCCATGCGCGCCATCACCGACCTGTCGGCCAAGGCCATCTACAGCCTGGGCGCGGAGGATCTGGACGCGCAGGTGCACCGCTCGCTGTCGAGGCGGATCGCGCGCCAGGCCGGTCGCAGCGAATTCGAGATGGACATCTACTTCGGTCGCTGCGCCGACGAGGCGTTGCAGGACCTGGCCGAGGAAATCTTCGAGCTGTTCCCGTGCCCGCTGCTGCGGGTGCAGTTCGAGCACGACAGCAAGTGGCGCATCAGCGCCATCCGGCCGCTGGCACTTGGCGCCATCCCCGCCGAGCAGCAGGCGCTGTTCGTGGCCAGCTTCGAGGCCTACGTCAGCCGGCGCTGGCGCTCGCCGCGGGTGCGCGAGTCGGCCCGCTACGACATCGCCATCCTGCACAACCCGGCCGAGAAGCTGCCGCCGACCAGCGCCCGCGGCCTGCAGCGCTTCATCCGCGCCGGCAAGAAACTCGACCTGTCGGTGGACCTGATCGAGCGCAAGGACTACGGCCGGCTGGCCGAATATGACGCGCTGTTCATACGCGAGACCACGGCCATCGACCACCACACCTACCGCTTCGCCAAGCGCGCGCAGGCCGAGGGCATGGCCGTCATCGACGACCCGGACTCGATCGTCAAGTGCACCAACAAGGTCTACTTGCACGAGCTGCTCAGCGCCAATCGCGTGCCGGTGCCACGCACGCGCGTGCTGCAGAAAGGCCAGCTCGATGGCCTGGCGCTGGATGCGGTGACCTACCCGGCAGTGGTGAAGATTCCGGACGGTTCGTTCTCGCGCGGCGTGCACAAGGCCGAGAATCGCGAGCAACTGGAGCAGTACGCACGCGAGCTGTTGCGCGAGTCGGACCTGATCCTGCTGCAGGAATTCGTGTACACGGAGTTCGACTGGCGCATCGGGGTGCTGAACCGCAAGCCGATATATGCCTGCCAGTACTTCATGTCCAAGCACCATTGGCAGATCGTCAAGCACGGCGCCGACGGCCAGTTCACGGAAGGCAACGCCCGCACCGTGGCGGTGGAAGACGCCCCGCCGCAAGTCGTGAAAACCGCGCTCGCCGCCGCCAACCTGATCGGCGACGGCTTCTACGGCGTGGACATCAAACAGGCCGGCGAGCGGGTGGTGGTGATCGAGGTCAACGACAACCCGAACGTCGACCCGGGCATCGAGGACGCGGTACTGGGCGATCGCCTGTACGAGCTGATCCTGGAAGACCTGGCGCGGCGCCTGGACGAACGGCGCGCACGCTAGGGCCGCCGCTGCCGCCTTTTCTCGATTCGGCTCAGCGCAGCGTCAACCCGCCGTCGGCGACGATCACCTGACCGGTAATCCAGCGCGCGTCGGTCGAGCACAGCAGCGCGATCACGCGCGCGATGTCGTCGGCCTCGCCCACCCGCCCGCGCGGCGTGCGCTTGACCCACTCGGCCGCTGCGGCGGCGTAACCGCCCGGCTCGTGCGTGTCCGCCCACAGGCGCGCCGAATCGGTGGCCACGAAGCCCGGCACCACGCAATTGGCGTTGATGCCCAACGGCGCCAGCTCCGCCGCCAGGTAGCGCGTCAGCGTCTCCACCGCCGCCTTGGCGGCGCCCAGCAAACCATGCCCCGGCAGACAGCGCAGCGTGTCGAAGCCGGACACGGTGACGATATTCCCGGCCCGCCCCTGCATCAGCGGCACCGCCGTGCGCACCAGCGTCAGCAACGACTGCACGCTGGTGTCCAGCGTCATGCCGATGTTGTGGGGGGCCAGCTCCAGCAGCGGCTTGAAGGCTGTCGAGGCGGCATTGGCGACCAACACATCGAGCCGCCCGAACTCGGCTCCCACCTGCTGCACCAGCGCCGCGACGGCCTCCTGGTCGCGCAAGTCGGCACGCACGGCGATGGCGCGCACACCGGCCGCGCGCGCCTCGCTGCACACCGCCAGCGCAGCTTCCTCGTCACGCCGGTAATGGACCGCGATGTCTGCGCCGCGGCGCGCCAGCAACAGCGCCGTGGCGCGACCAATGCCGCGCGAGCTGCCGGTGATCAGCGCCACCTGGCCGCGAAAAGGCTGTTCTGCCATGACTCCCCCAATACTCATCGTGCTGACTGCACGCGCAGCGTGCCCAACAGGCAGTGTGCCGGAGTGGACGTGCCCGAACAAAGGCCGGCGCCCGCGCCAGGGTGACAGCGATCAGCGCCGTGGGTAGTTCGCGTGGTCCGCCAAGGCGCGAGGTCATATCCCGCGCGAACTGTGGTCAGCCGCCTACCCAGTTTGTCCCCCTTACCTCGCGGAACAGCCTTCGACATGGGAACGGGGCCTGTCCCCGGTTATTCCTTCGGGGGTGGCGCTTGCCGTGGAACAGGATGTATCGTTTTATTCAGTGGACGTAGGGAGTCTCGGCCCGCTTGGCGTACCCCCGCCGCCGGACCGCTCCCGAACTTGGTCCAGCAGATCGGGTAGCGAAGCGGAGGGCGAATGGTGGATAATCCGGCATGGCCATTCAACTTGCGAATTTATAAAGACTGTTCCGGAAATTCATGCCAGATTGCACGCCAAATGGTGTACATATTACGCTATGTGGCTAGATAATTAGGAGTGTGCATGGTCGAGTGTCAGCAATTGGCTTCAGTGCCGCCCATCTGGGTGACCACTCTAGCCGCACTACTCACACCGACAATCGCGATCATCGCGGTTTACATCGGATGGCAACAATGGCGCACGAATAGAAACAAACTGAAGTTGGATTTGTTTGATCGTCGATTCACGGTGTACGACGCCGCTCGAACTCTGATAGGTCGCGTGCTTACACAGTCCCATGCCAAAAATGACCAAATCTTGGAGTTCCTTACTGGAACACGAGAAGCAAGGTTCCTTCTCGACAAACAGATTGCCGAATACCTGTTTAAGGAGTTTCATCTCAAAGCCATCTTATTGTTGACTCTACATTCTGAACTTGAAGGGTCGCCGGGCGGGACTGAGCGGACCAAGAACATAGAGCACAGGCGCGAGGTGCGCAATTGGTTCGAGCAACAGTATGACGTACTAGATGAAAAATTCTCGAAGTACATTCAACTTGAGCACTAGCTACATAACAGCACATTCGAGTGGGACGCGCGCAAAAAGCGGCGCGCGCCCCACAATGTGCACGTTGGGCGTCTAGCTCGCGAAGGAATGCTTATGGCAAATAATTCAAACGAAATCACCAAGGCATTTTGCGCGCTTGGCGACTACTTCTCCCGAATGGGGGGCGCCGCTCGATACTTCAACATGCCTGAGTCCGACATACCGCTCTACATAGCTTGCCAGTTGGCAAGTAAACATTGTCCATCCTTCGAGCAGAACGAGTATGTAGTTCCTCAATTCATCGAGGCTGCATCACCCGTATTGAAGGAAGTTCACTCTCACTTGGAAGTGGTTACTGCTCAGGGCGATGAACTGGCGGGCCTAATTTGTGAGTTTGTGAATTTTGTCAACTCAAAGCTGAAGGAACATGACCGGTCATCCCGTTGGAACCGATTCACTGAATGGTCAAGCAGAACATACGCCCAACCCATCATTCCACACGACGCTGCGCGATAAAGCCGCGCAGCAACCGTAGCCTGGATGAAGCGCAGCGGAATCCGGGATGATCCGCCCAACGCGGACTTCGTTTGCTACGCCATACTACGGACGGCGATAGGCCGCGTTCGGCGCGAGCCGAATTTCGGACAGCCCGCCGTAGGATGGGTGAAGGCTGCCAAGCCGCAACCCATCATCCGGGGCCGGGCACACGCCGGACCCCGCGCCGGCAATCCGGCAGCCTGTGCCTATTTGCGGATTGATGGGTTTCGCTGTGCTGCACCCATCCTACATTCGGATTTCAGCCCGCCTAGGGCCGCTCCACGCGTCGGTCGGTGTGCTTCCTGGCGTTCTTGATGAAGCTGGTATCGAAGGTCTTGAGCGAGTCTTGTTCCTTGCTCAGGGCAAGGTGAAAGGCATCCGCGAAGTCAAAGCCGGCTTCATGCCAGTCGATCACCTGGGCAATGAGTTGCCCGTCGCTCACCGTGACGTTGCGCAGGCCGCAGATCCGTCGCAAGGCCGTGCATATGTCTGCGGGGCTCAAGTCAAAGGCAGCGCGCAGGACCCATTCGGTTTCCAGCAGCACCGTATCCGGGATGAAGATGTCATCGGAAGCGAACAGCTTTTGGCTGGCCTTGCTCTGCGCCGCGTCGTCGCTTACTAGAAGGCGCACCAGAACGTTGGTATCAATTGCTGTCACGCCACTTCCTGCGCATGTCCTGAAGCAGTGCAGCTTCGATCTGGGCATCGGTCTTGGCGGCAACCTTGCCGCTGAACATGCCGATGACCTCGGAAAGCTCCGAGGGGGCAAAGGGGGCCTTGGGCTTCAGAAGCAGGCCATCCCCGGTGTCTATCACCATGAGTTCAAGGCCAGGTTCCCAGTGGTGGGTGCTGCGGAAGGCCTTGGGGATGATCACCTGGCCCTTGCTGGAAAGCTTGGTGGTTTTCATGAGGCGCTCGGGAAGTAAGAGTCAGGTAAGACTATGCCTGGGGGGCAGGCCGGTCAAATCGAGCGGCGCTGACCCTGCCCGGCAGGCGCTTACTCACCCTCCCGCCCCAAACGCTCCCAGTCGAAGGCCAGCGGCTGGCGATCCAGCGTGCGCTGCACGGCGTCCTGGTAGTAGTCGGTGCCCATGCATACGGCCTGGGCATGGCTTTCCAGGTCTTCGAGCGCGTGCGCGTCCAGGTGCAGGGCCTGGTTCAGGATGTTCTTGGACAGGCCCAGCGCCTCGCGCGAGGCGTGGCAAAATCGCTTGGCCAGCGCCTGCGCGGCGGGCATCAGCTGCTGCGGCGGGTGCAGGGCATAGACGATGCCGAGTCTCTGCGCTTCCTCGGCCGGCAGGACGCGGGCCGAGTAGATCAGCTCCTTGGCGCGCGCCAGGCCGACCACGCGCGGCAGCAGGTGGAACATGCCAAGGTCCGGCACCAGACCGATGCGCCCGAACACGGCGCAAAAACGGGCACGCGGCGTGGCCAGGATGAAATCGGCCGCCAGCGCGAACGAAAAGCCGGCGCCGTAGGCCGAGCCGTCCACGGCCGCGATGACCGGCATTTCCAGATCCACCAGATCGCGCAGCCAGCGGTGCACGGCCTTCACCCGGCCGCGCGAGGCGTGCGGCGGGCGTCGCTGCTCGCTCATGCTGCGCAGATCGCCGCCGGCGCAGAAATGCTCGCCGGCGCCGGTCAGGATCAGCGCGCGTATCTGGGTGCTCGCCGCCAGTTCTGCGACCACGTCGGCCATTTCGGCGCGCATGGTCATGTCCAGGGCGTTGCGGGCCTGCGGACGGTTCAGGGTCAGCGTGGCGATGCCGTCGGCAACGACGAAGTCGAGCGTGGTGTAGGGCATTGACGGCTCCGGCGGGTGTGCGGCCAGTCACTCCAGGACATTCACCAACGAACCGGCATGCCGGCGGCTTGGCTGCCGGGATGAACAGCCGCGCACCAGTGTCAGCGCAGCAACTTCGTCAGAATGCCCCAGAGGCTGAACGTCGTCCTCGAATAGACACAGTTATAAGCGGCCCGCCTCGGGTTCGTCAGCCAGCCCCAACCGCGGGGAGCTTTCAGGCCCAGGTTGTGGCGGATGAATCGGGCGGGAGAGGTACGCGCCGCGATCATCTTTCTCAGAGACGGCTTTCGGACGCCGAATTTCATACTGGCCCCTCCGCTACAGGGCTGCTGAACCCGCCTGAGCATGTCCTTTTGGAAACAGACACTGCGGTGCGAGGCCATCGACGCCATGAATTTCCGCCAGGCCGCCTCGGCTGCATCGTAGTCCCTAGCCCAGCGTGGCGGCCAGCTGCGTTCCCTCGGCAATCGCGCGCACGGCGTTGAGCTCGCCGGCCTCACGCGCGCCGCCAATCAGGTACGCCGCCACGCCGGCTGCCTGCAGCGCGCTGAACAGTGCCTGCTGCGGTTCCTGTCCGGCGCAGATCACCACGTTGTCCACCGCCAGCAGGCGCGGCTCGCCCTGCACGGCCAGGTGCAGCCCGGCATCGTCGATCCGGGCGTACTCGACGCCCGTGAGCACCTGCACGCCGCGCTTTTGCAGCGTGAGCCGATGGGCCCAGACGGTGGTCATGCCAACGCCGCGGCCGAGCAGGCCCTCGCTGCGCTGACACAGGTAAAGCGTGCGGGCACTGGGCACGGCCGCCGGCTCGGGCAGCAGGCCGCCGCGGGCGCCAAGCTGCCGGTCCACACCCCACATCTGCAAGAAGCCGTCGATGTCCGGCCGGGCCGGATCCTGCCGCGGGTCGGCATGGGCCAGATACTCGGCCACATCGAGCCCGATGCCGCCGCCACCGATGATGGCCACGCGCTGGCCGACCGGCCGCTTGCCGGTCAGCAGCTCGGCGTAGTCGAGCACCATCGGGTGGTCGATGCCGGCGATGTCCGGCCGGCGCGGTCGCACGCCGCTGGCCAGCACCACGGCGTCGAAGCCGGCGCCGATCAGTTCCGGCGCATCGACCCTATGGTTCAGGCGCACCGCGGCGCCCAGCAGTTCGAGCTGGCGGGCGTAGTAGCGGATGGTCTCGGCGTAATCGCCCTTGCCGGGAATGACCCTGGCCAGGTTGAACTGGCCGCCCAGTTGCGGGGCGGCTTCGTACACGGTGACGTGATGTCCGCGCTGCGCGGCGCCAGCGGCAAAGGCCAACCCCGCCGGCCCGCCGCCGACCACGGCCAGGCGCTGCGGCGTGCGCACCGGCGCCGGCAGCGGCTCGGTCTCGCGGCAGGCGCGCGGGTTGACCATGCAGCCGCACAGCTGGTCCCGGAAGATCACGTCCAGGCAGGCCTGGTTGCAGGCGATGCAGGTGTTGATCTGGTCCGCCCGGCCCTCGCGCGCCTTGCGCACGAACTGCGGGTCGGCCAGGAATGGCCGCGCCATCGACACCATGTCCGCCTCGCCGCGCGCCAGCACGGCTTCGGCCTGGGCCGGGTTGTTGATGCGGTTGCTGGCGATCAGCGGCACCGACAGCTCGCCGCGCAGGCGCGCCGCGGCAAAGGTGAAGGCGCCGCGCGGCACCATGTGGGCGATGGTCGGCACGCGCGCCTCGTGCCAGCCAACGCCGGTGTTGAACAGCGTGACGCCGGCCCCTTGCAGCGCGCGGGCGGTGGCAACGATCTCGGCCCAGTCGGCGCCGTCCGGAATCAGGTCCAGCACCGACAGCCGGTACATGAGGATGAAATCGGCGCCCACCCGCTCACGCGTGCGCCGCACCACTTCCAGTGCGAAACGCTGGCGGTTCTGAAGGCTGCCGCCCCAGGCGTCGTCCCGCTGGTTGGTGCGCGGCACCAGGAACTGCGTCAGCAGATAGCCCTCGGAGCCCATGATCTCGACGCCGTCGTAACCGGCCTCGCGCGCCAGCGCGGCGCAGCGGGCGAAGTCCTCGATGGTGCGTTCGATGTCGGCCTCGGTCATCGCCCGCGGCGCGAGCTTGTTGATCTGCGCGCGCACCGGTGAGGGCGCGACCAGGGCGCCGTGGCGCGAGTAACGCCCACCGTGCAGGATTTGCAGCAGGATCTTGCTGTCCGCGGCGTGCACGGCGGCAGTGATCAGGCGGTGCTCGGCGACCTGATCGGCACGGTTGAACACGCTGCTGCCTTCGGACAGGCGGCCCTCGTCGTTGGGCGCAAAGCCGCCGGTCACCATCAGCGCCACGTCGGCGCGGGCGCGCTCGGCAAAGAACGCGGCCGATTTTCGAAACCCGTCCGGCATGTCCTCCAGCAGCGTGTGCATGGAGCCCATGAGGATGCGGTTCTTGAGCGTGGTTAAGCCCAGGTCCAGCGGCGCGAACAGGTGCGGATACAGGGCGTGCATCGGCTGTTTCCCCTCGATGACCTGCCGTGCTGCGGCAGATTGGAGTTTTTTCGGATTCTCAGGCTTGGCGCGACAGGCTGTAGGCAGCCAGTTGTCGCAGCCGCTCGCCGGCCGCGCCCAGCGACGCCAGGGCAGCGACCGCGCGCTGGTACTCGCGCCGCGCCCGGTCGTGGGCGCCGTTCAGGCCCAGCAGCGCCGGGAAGGTAGCCTTGTGGTGGGCGGCATCGGCACCGGCGGTCTTGCCCAGCGTGGCGGTGTCGCCCTCGACATCCAGAATGTCGTCGCGAATCTGGAAACACAGGCCCAGTGCCTGCCCATACTCGCCCACAGCGGCCAGCTGCGGCGCCTGCGGCGCCAGCACGGCAAGCGCGCCCAGGCGCACGCTGGCGGCGATCAGGGCGCCGGTCTTGCCGCGGTGCACGGCTTCCAGCTCGGTGATTGAAAGACGCCTGCCCTCGGCGGCCAGGTCGAGCGCCTGCCCACCGGCCATGCCGCGCACGCCGCTGGCGACGGCCAGTTCCTGCAGCATGGCCAGGCGCTGCGCGACGGGAATGACGCCGGCATCGGCCAGAACCTCGAAGGCCAGGCTCTGCAGCGCGTCGCCGGCCAGAATGGCGGTGGCCTCGCCGAAGGCGCGGTGGCAGGTCGGCTTGCCGCGGCGCAGGTCGTCGTCGTCCATGGCCGGCAGGTCATCGTGCACCAGCGAGTAGGCGTGGATCAGCTCCACGGCCGCCGCCGGGGCATCGAGGGCATCGCGATCGGCGCCCAGCGCCTCGCCGGTGGCGTACACCAGCGCCGCGCGCAGGCGCTTGCCGCCGCCCAGCGCCGCGTAGCGCATGGCGGCGGCAAGCTGTGCGACGGGTAAATCGGCCGGCGGCAGCAGGCGTTCGAGCGCCGCTTCGCTGCGCGCGCGGACCGTTGCCAGAAATGCTTCCAGCGGCGTTTCGATCGACGTTTCGATCGACATCGGGGCGCCTATTCGGCCGGCTCGAAGCCTTCCAGGCGCAGCTGGCCGTTCTGCTCGACCAGCTGCTGGACCTTAAGTTCCGCGCTTTTGAGAGCCAGCTGACAACTGCGGGCAAGCTGCACGCCGCGCTCGAAATCGCGCAGCGAGTGCTCCAGGCTCAGTTCGCCGCGTTCGAGCTGCTCGACCAGGGCCTCGAGCTCGGCCAGCGCGGCCTCGAAATCGGGCGCGGCCGGCGCCGCTTCCATGCCGGTCGTGGCATCGGCGGCCGGCGCCGCGGGCTTACGCTTGCTGGTCATAGTGGCTAGCATAGCGCACCCTTCGCCCGCCCCGGCAGCCCTGCGCCGCCCGTCCGCCCGCCGTTTGCGGCCCGCCCGAGCCTGATGAATCAAACCTACGACGCCGCTTCCATCGAGGTCCTGACCGGCCTCGAGCCGGTGCGCAAGCGCCCCGGCATGTACACCCAGACCGAACGCCCCAACCACCTGGCGCAGGAGGTCATCGACAACGCGGTGGACGAGGCGCTGGCCGGTTACGCCCGGCACATCGCCGTCACCCTGCACGCCGACGGCTCGCTGTCCGTGCGCGACGACGGGCGCGGCATGCCGGTCGACATCCACCCCGAAGAAGGCCTGCCGGGCGTGGAGGTGATCCTGACCCGCCTGCACGCCGGCGGCAAATTCTCGAACAAGGCCTATCAGTTCTCCGGCGGCCTGCACGGCGTGGGCGTGTCGGTGGTCAACGCCCTGTCGTCGCGGCTGGAAGTGACGGTGTGGCGCGACGGGCGCGAGTACAAGATGGCGTTTGCCAACGGCGAGAAGGTCACCGACCTGCACGTGATTGGCGAGGTGCCCCGGCGCACCACCGGCACCGAGGTGCGCTTCTGGCCGGATCCGGCGTTTTTCGACCAGCCGAGCTTCCACGTCGGGCGCCTCAAACACCTGCTGCGCGCCAAGGCGGTGCTGTGCCCGGGCCTGGAGGTCAGCTTCACGGACCCCAGCGGCACCGAGACCTGGCTGTACAAGGACGGCCTCGGCGAGTACCTGAGCAGTGCCGTGGGCGATCTGCCGCGGCTGCCGGAGACGCCGTTCACGGCCAGTTTCAGCGCCACCAACGAGGCCGCCGATTGGGCCGTCACCTGGCTGCCGGAAGGCGGCGAGACGATCGCCGAAAGCTACGTCAACCTGATCCCGACCGCGCAGGGCGGCACGCACGTCAACGGCCTGCGCACCGGCCTGACAGAGGCCATCCGCGAGTTCTGTGAGTTCCGCAACCTGCTGCCGCGGGGCCTGAAGCTGGCCCCCGAGGACGTGTGGGAGAACGTCGCCTACGTGCTGTCGGTGAAGCTGCGCGAGCCGCAGTTCACCGGCCAGACCAAGGAGCGGCTGTCGTCGCGCGAGTGCGTCGCCTTCGTGTCGGGCCTTGCCAAGGACGCGTTCAGCCTGTACCTGAACACGCACACGCAGATCGGCGAGCAGCTGGCGGAACTGGTCATCAGCCGTGCCGCCCGGCGCCTGAAGGCCGCCCGTCAGGTAGTGCGAAAGCGCATCACCTCCGGCCCGGCACTGCCCGGCAAGTTGGCCGACTGCACGCTGCAGGACCCGGCGCGCACGGAGCTGTTTCTGGTCGAGGGCGACAGCGCCGGCGGCAGCGCCAAGCAGGCGCGTGATCGCGAATTCCAGGCCATCCTGCCGCTGCGTGGCAAGATTCTGAACACCTGGGAAGTGGACGGCGCCGAGGTGCTGGCCTCGCAGGAAGTGCACCACATCGCCATTGCCGTGGGCATGGACCCGGGCTCGAACGACCTGTCCGGCCTGCGCTATGGCCGCATCTGCGTGCTGGCCGATGCCGACTCCGACGGCGCGCACATCGCCACGCTGCTGTGCGCGCTGTTCGTGCGCCATTTCCCGGCCCTGGTGGCGGCCGGCCATGTATTCGTGGCCATGCCGCCGCTGTACCGCATCGACGTCGGGCAGCACCAGTTCTATGCGCTGGACGACACCGAGCGCCAGGGCGTGCTGGATCGCATCGCGGCCGAGAAGATCAAGGGCAAGGTCAACGTGCTGCGCTTCAAGGGCCTGGGCGAAATGAACCCGCCGCAGCTGCGCGAGACCGTGATGGCGCCCGACACGCGCCGCCTGGTGCAGCTCACCGTCGACGACGGCGACGACACCAACGCCCTGCTCGACATGCTGTTGGCCAAAAAGCGCGCCCAGGATCGGCGGCGCTGGCTGGAGGACAAGGGCGACCTGGCGGAGGTGTAAGAGCGCGCGAGACTTTCAGTCCGCGTGCTCGCACAGGGCATCCACCGTGCCCGTCAGACGGCGCAGGTCGTCCGGATTCGACAGGCGGTGATCGCCGTTCTTGAGCAGGGTCAGCGCGACATCGTCGCCCTGCAGGCGCTCGACCAGGGTGATCGACCGCTGCCACGGCACGTCACTGTCGCGCATGCCATGCAGGATGCGTACCGGGCATGAGATGTCGATCGGCGCATGCAGGAGCGCATGGCGGCGGCCATCCTCGATCAGCCGGCGCGTGATCAGGTACGGCTGTTCGCTGTACTCGGACGGCCGCTCGATGTGGCCGTCGCGCTGCATGCGCTCGCGCTCGTCGGGCGTCAACTCGTCGTCCCAGATCGCCTGCGTGAAATCCGGCGCCGGCGCCAGCAGCGCCAGCGCGCGCACCCGCTGCGGACGGGCCAGCGCCAGCAGCAGGGCGATCCAGCCGCCCATGGACGAGCCGACGATCACCTGCGGGCCCGCGGTCAGTTCATCCAGCACCGCCAGCGCGTCGCCCAGCCAGTCGCCGATGCAGCCGTCCGCAAAGCGCCCGCCGGACGCGCCGTGGCCGGAATAATCGAAGCGCAGGAAGGCGCGACCCTGCTGCCGGCAATGATCGGCGAGGGCGGTGGCCTTGCTGCCGCTCATGTCGGACATGAAGCCGCCACAGAACAGCACGCCGGGCGTGCGGCCGGCGATTTGCTCGTAGGCGAGGCGATGGGAACCGCGGTCCAGGAACTGCATGACGGGGATCAAGAGCTGCTCCAGAAAATTATTTTGCGATCGCAAAAAAATAGGTTGACAGGATCGGCAGGGGGCTTTTAAGATTCGTCCCGACGTTCGCAATGAACGTCGTTTCTCCTCCTCTTAACCTCCAATCGGGAGTGCCTCGGCCCTCCCGATTTTTTTGACCTTGCGGAAAACGATCGTTCGGCAGGGCCATTTCGTGATGTCATGGCCACATCTGTTCGGGTGGCTGGGCGAGAGTAGCGAAATTTCGCGCCGAGTGTTGCCCGCCTGACTTGAACCGGACCCGCCTCGCCCCTATCTTGGCAGCCAGTTCGTCCCGTCGCGGATGCCAAGTCAAGGAGCTTCCATGAAGCGGATCGTGCTGTTCGTCCTCACCAACCTGGCGGTGCTGCTGGTCCTGAGCGTCGCCCTCAGCATCATCATGCCGCTGCTGGGCATTCGCCCGGAGCAGGGGGGCATGGCACCGCTGCTGGTGTTCGCCGCGGTGTTCGGCATGGGCGGCGCGTTCATTTCGCTGGCGATGTCCAAGTGGACCGCCAAGCGCATGGTCGGCGCGCAGGTCATCGACCAGCCCCGCAACGACACCGAAACCTGGCTGCTGAACACCGTGCGCCGGCAGGCCGAGCTGGCCGGCATCGGCATGCCGGAAGTGGCCATCTACGATGCGCCGGACGTGAACGCGTTTGCCACCGGCATGAGCCGCAACAACGCGCTGGTCGCCGTCAGCAGCGGCCTGCTGCGCGCCATGTCGCGCGACGAGGCCGAGGCCGTACTGGGCCACGAGATCAGCCACGTCGCCAATGGCGACATGGTGACCCTGACGCTGATCCAGGGCGTATTGAACACCTTCGTGATCGTGCTGTCGCGCCTGGTCGGGCAGTTCATCGACCGCGCCGTGTTTCGCAACGAGGACGGTCATGGCGCCGGCTTTTTCATCGCCACCATGGTGGCGCAGCTGCTGTTCGGCATCGTCGCCAGCGTGATCGTGATGTGGTTCAGCCGGCAGCGCGAGTTTCGCGCCGACACCGGCGGCGCCCAGCTGGCGGGGCGCGGCAAGATGATCGCGGCCCTGCAGCGCCTGAAGGCCGCCCACGAACCGCCAGTGCTGCCGGAGCAACTGGCCGCGTTCGGCATTTCCGGCGGCAAGGGCATCTCGCGACTGTTCATGTCGCACCCGCCGCTGGAAGAGCGCATCGCCGCCCTGCAACAGGCGGCCTGACCGCGTATCAAATCAACCAGCGCCTGGTTCCCGCCGGAGCCAGGCGCTTTTTTGTTTGTTCGTTTCGAGGATTGCCCGATGTCCCTGATTCGCCCGTTTCGTGGTCTGCGCCCGGCTCCCGGACGCGCCAGCCAGATCATCGCCCCACCCTACGACGTGATGAACACGGCCGAGGCGCGCGCCATGGTCGAGGGCCGGCCGCTGAGTTTCCTGCACGTGTCGCGGCCGGAAGTGGACCTGCCTGCGGACACCGATCCCTACGCCGATGCCGTCTACGCCAAGGGCGCCGAAAACCTGCGGCGCATGATCGCCGACGGCGTGCTGCGCCAGGACGACGCGCCCTGCTACTACGCCTACCGGCTGGTGATGGACGGGCGCGCGCAGCTCGGCCTGGTGCTGGCGGCCTCGGTCAAGGCCTACGACGAGAACCGCATCCGCCGCCACGAGTTCACCCGCCCGGACAAGGAAAACGACCGCGTGCGGCACATCGACACCAGCAACGCGCAGACCGGGCCGGTGTTCCTGGTGCATCGCGCCACGGCGGCGCTGGACGGCGTGCTGGCTCGGGCCAGCCAGGGTGAGCCGGCGGCCGACGTGGTGGCCGATGGCGGCGTGCGCCACACGCTGTGGGTGATCGATGCCGCCGCCGACATCGCCGCCATCAGCGCGGCGGTCGAGGCGCTCGGCGTGCTGTACATCGCCGACGGCCACCACCGCAGCGCCGCCGCCTCGCGCGTGGCCGCCCAGCGCGGCGGACCGGCGGATGCCGAGCACTGGTACTTCCTGGCCGTCAGCTTTCCGCACGACCAGGTGAAGATTCTGGACTACAACCGCCTGCTGACCGACCTGAACGGTCTGGACGAGGCCGCCTTCAAGGCGCGCGTAGCCGAGCATTTCCAGATCGAACCGGTCACCGGCGAGGCGCGCCCGTTGGCTGCCAACACATTCGGCATGTACCTCGGCGGCCAGTGGTACCGGCTCACGTTGAAACCTGGCCGGGTGCCGGCCGATCCGGTGGGCCGGCTCGACGTGAGCCTGCTGCACCAGTACCTGATCGAGCCGATTCTTGGCGTCAGCGACCCACGCCGCGACAAGCGCATCGATTTCGTCGGCGGCATCCGCGGCCTGGGTGAACTGCAGCGCCGGGTGGACAGCGGCGAGATGGCGGTGGCCTTCGCCCTGTATCCGACCTCGCTCGAAGACCTGATGGCGGTGGCCGACGCCGGCCAGGTGATGCCGCCCAAATCGACCTGGTTCGAACCGAAACTGGCCGACGGCATGGTCAGCCATTTGCTGGACTGAGCCCGCAGCCGAGCCCGCTTCGCAGACTCTCTGCGGCTCGGGAACTTCCCTGGCGGCAGGCCGTGCCTAGCGCCGCCGCCAGGCGGTCCCCGACGGGCCGTCCTCCAGCACGATGCCGGCCGCGTCCAGTTGCGCGCGGATGGCATCCGCCCGCGCGAAATCGCGCGCCTTGCGGGCGTCGATGCGGGCCTGCACCAAGGCGTCGATTTCCGCATCCGACGGGCCTTCGGTACCAACGGTGCCCTTCAGAAATGCCTGCGCATCGTCCTGCAGCAGACCGAGCACGCCGCCCAGGTGGCGCAAGGTCGCGGCCAGGCGGGCCACCGCCGCCGGCTCCTGCGCGCGGTTCAGATCGCGCACCAGCTCGAACAGCACCGCGATGGCGCCGGGCGTGTTGAAGTCGTCCTGCATGGCGGCATCGAAGCGCGCCACATAGTCAGGATCAGGTTCCGCGCCCGTGGCGGCACCGGCCTTGGCCAGCGCCAGGTAGCAGCGGGTCAGGCCCTCGCGGGCGGCATCGAGCGCGGCATCGGAGTAGTTCAGCGCGCTGCGGTAGTGGCTGGCGAGCAGGAAAAAGCGCAGCACTTCCGGCTGGTAGCGGGCCAGCACCTCGCGGATGGTGAAGAAGTTGCCGAGCGACTTCGACATTTTCTCGTCGTCGATGCGCACGAAGCCGTTGTGCATCCATATGTCGACATAGCGCTCGCCGGTGGCCGCCTCGGACTGGGCGATCTCGTTCTCGTGGTGCGGAAAGATCAGGTCGTGCCCGCCGCCGTGGATGTCGAAATGGGCACCCAGACAGGCCGTGGACATGGCCGAGCACTCGATGTGCCAGCCCGGCCGGCCGGCGCCCCACGGGGAGGGCCAGGCCGGCTCGCCCGGTTTGGCGGCCTTCCACAGGGCAAAGTCGAGCGGATCGGCCTTGGCCTCGTTGATCTCCACCCGCGCGCCGGCCCGCAGATCCTCCATGACGCGGTGCGACAACTGCCCGTAGCGGTCGAAGCTCTGCACGGCGTAGTAGACGTCGCCGTTGTCCGCCCGGTAGGCGTGGCCGCCCTGGATCAGCATCTCGATCATGCGCACGATGTCGCCGATGTGCTCGCTAGCGCGCGGCTCCTGATCCGGCGGCAGCACGCCCAGCCGCGCCAGATCCTCGTGCATGGCGGCGATGTAGCGCTCGGTCAGGGCCGTGGTGGACTCGTTGTTCTCGGCCGCGCGGCGGATGATCTTGTCGTCGATGTCCGTGATGTTGCGCACATAGTGAACCGTCAAGCCCAGGTGGCGCAGGTAGCGCACCACCATGTCGAACACCACGAACACCCGCGCGTGACCCACGTGGCAGTAGTCGTACACCGTGGCGCCGCACACGTACATGCGCACCGTGCCGGGAACCAGGGGGCGCAGCGGCTGCTTGTCGCCGGTGAGGGTGTTGTGAATCAGCATGCGTGGGCCGGGTCGGAAAAACGGGCGCGGAATGATACCGCGTGGCCTGCGCGGACCCGCCGGGACGCCGCCCGCCCCATGCTAGAGTAGCCACCCCGTTTTACCTCTCCCGCTGCGCGCCATGCCGTTACGCCTGCTCCTGTCCCTGGTGCTTGGCCTGCTGCCGCTGGCCGCTCCTGCCAAGGAAGCCACTGCCATGCCGGTCAATGTCTTGCTCGAAACCAACCTCGGCGCCATCACCCTGGAGCTGTACCCGGACAAGGCGCCCAAGACGGTGGCCAATTTCACCGACTACGTGCGCGCCGGACACTACAACGGCACCGTGTTCCACCGCGTGATCCCGAATTTCATGGCCCAGGGCGGCGGCTTCACGGCTGATTTGCAGCAAAAGCCCACCAACGCGCCGATCACGAACGAGGCCGACAACGGCCTGCAGAACCTGCGCGGCACCATCGCCATGGCGCGCACCGGCGAGCCGCACTCGGCCAGCGCGCAGTTCTTCATCAACGTGGCCGACAACGCGTTCCTGAACTTCACCGCGCCGACCCGCCAGGGCTGGGGCTACGCCGTGTTCGGCAAGGTCACCGCCGGCATGGACGTGGTGGATGCGATGGTCGCCCTGCCGACCGGCGCTGCCGGGCCGTTCGGCTCGGACGTGCCCAAACAGGCCGTCGTGATCGAATCGGCGCGAGTGCTCGACGCCGCCGAATAACGGCGGGCAACGCGGCTGCCGATGCTGCGCATCTTCATCGCCGACCTGCACCTGCGTGCGGACGCGCTGGATCAGGCGCGCTTCGTCGATTTCCTGCAGGGCTTCGGCGCGCACAGCGAGCTGTACGTGCTGGGCGATCTGTTCGACCTCTGGCTGGGCGACGATCTGGACCTGCCGCGCTACCGGCCCGTCATCGGCGCACTGCGTGCCTATGACGAGCGCGGCGGCGTGGCGCGCATCATGGTCGGCAATCACGACTTTCTGATCGGCGATGCGTTTTTTGCCCAAACGCGCGCCCGCCCCTTGCCCGACCCGACCGTCATCGAACACGCCGGCCAACGCCTGCTGCTGACCCACGGCGACGCGCTGTGTCTGGCCGACGTGGACTACCAGGCGTTTCGGAAGCGCATTCGCCAGCCGGCGTTCGTGGCGCAGTTTCTGGCCCAACCGGCCGAACAGCGCATCGCCATCGCGCGCGAATTCCAGGACGGCAGCCGCACCGCGACCGCCAGCAAACCGGCGGCGATGATGGATGTGGATGCCGATGCCGCCAATGCGGCCCTGATCGATGCGGGAGCCGGCCTGCTGCTGCATGGCCACACACACCGACCCGGCGTGCACCGATTGCCGGCTGGCCGGCGGGTGGTGCTCGGTCCGTGGTTCGAGAAAGAAAGCGCCCTGATCTGGCCGGCCGATGGCGCGCCGCAGCCGCTCAACATGGGCTGTAACGCGACCGACATCGTCGGCTGAACCAGGCCCGTAGAGGGAATCGGCGCCCTGCCGCGTGACCCACACTCCGGTGCGCAGCTTCGCTGCCCCCTGATTCGTGCGGGAACCTCATCGCCCGGTATGGCCGGGCTCCTGCATCATCCGCGATGCAAACCCGCCTCAGGGCGTCTGCGCGCCTTCCTTGACCGGCGCGATCATGTCGCGCGCCGACAGACCGGTCGGCAGCAGCGACCAGCTGGCCACGTAAATGGTCGAGTAGGCGCCCGCCAGCACGCCGATCAGCATCGCCAGCGAGAAGCTGTGGATGGCATCGCCGCCGAACAGCACCAGCGGCAGCAGCGCCAGCACCACGGTGGCGGTGGTGGCGATGGTGCGCGTCATGGTCTCGTTGACCGAGCGGTTGATGACCTCGCGCGTGCTGGCCTTGCGCATGCGCGGGAAGTTCTCGCGGATGCGGTCATAGATGACCACCGTGTCGTTGATGGAGTAACCGATCACGGTCAGCACCGCCGCCACCACAGTCAGGTCGAATTCCAGCCCGACCAGCGCGCAGAAGCCGACCGTGATGATGGCATCGTGCGCCAGCGACACGACGGCGCCGATGGCGAAGCGGTACTCGAAGCGGAACGCCACGTAGGCGCCGATGGCCAGGATGGCGTACAGCAATGCCAGCGCGGCGTTGGTGACCAGCTCATCGCCGACCTGCGGCCCCACGAACTCCACCCGCTGCAGGGTGATGTTCTGACCGCCGCTGCCGAGCGCCTCCAGCACGCGTGTGCTCAGCTCGCCCGTGGAGCCGGCCACACCCGCCGGAATGCGCACCAGTACCTCGCTGCGGGTGCCGAAATACTGCACCACTGCGCCTTCCAGGCCGTGGCCGGCCAGCGCCGCCTGCACCTGCGCCAGTTCCACCGGCGCCGGGTACTGCACCTCGACCAGCGTGCCACCGGTGAAGTCGATGCCGAAATTCAGGCCCCGTACGGCCAGCGCCAACACCGACACCAGCACCAGCACGCCGGACAGCGTCAGCATGACCGGCGCATAGCGCATGAAGTCGACTTTGAAAGCTTGCTGTGCCATTGGCCTAGCCCCGCGCGGCTGCTGCCGCGCGGCGAGCGCGCGGCTGGATGAGGTTGACCATGGCACGCGTCACGAACACCGCCGTGAACACCGTGGTGACGATGCCGATCGACAGCGTGACGGCGAAGCCCTTGACCGGACCGGTGCCGAAAATGAACAGCAGCAGGCCGGCCAGCAACGTGGTGACGTTGGCATCCAGGATGGTGCCGAAGGCCCGCTCGTAGCCGGCCGCGATGCTGGCCTGCGGCGAGTTGCCGTTGCGCCGTTCCTCGCGGACGCGCTCGTTGATCAGGACGTTGGCGTCCACCGCCATGCCCAGCGTCAGCACGATGCCGGCGATGCCCGGCAGGGTCAGCGTGGCCTGCAGCAGCGACATGATGGCCAGGATCAGCAGCAGGTTGCCGACCAGGGCGAGGTTGGCAATCATGCCCAACGTGCGGTAGCGGATGGCCATGAACAGCACTACCAGCAGCAGCGCCGCCAGCACCGCGCGCACGCCCTTGTCGATGTTCTCCTTGCCCAGGCTCGGGCCGATGGTGCGCTCCTCGACGATGGCCAGCGGCGCCGCCAGGGAACCTGCGCGCAGCAGCAGCGCCAGGTCGCGCGCCTCGCGGGCGTTGTTCATGCCGGTGATCTGGAAACGCCGGCCGAGGCGATCCTGGATAACCGGCGCCGTGATGACTTCTTCGGTGCGGCGGCTTCGGCGCTCCAGCTTGCCGTCCGCGCCGCGCACGGTGTCGGTCGTGTTCTCGATGAACACCACCGCCAGCCGGCGGCCGATGTTCTCGCCGGTGACGCGCTCGAAGATGCCGGCGCCGCGACCGTCGAGGGACACGTGCACGACCGCCCCGCCGCTTTGCTGGTCGAAGCCCGAGGCGGCGTCGGTGATGTACTCGCCGGTCAGGATGGCCCGGTCCTTGATCAGGATCTGCCCGCCGGCGCGCAGCGGATACAAACGCGAACCAGGCGGCACGCGCCCGGCCAGCGCGCCGGCCAGGTCATGCTCCTCGTCCACCAGCTTGAATTCCAGCGTGGCGGTGGCGCCCAGCACTTCCTTGGCACGGGCCGTGTCCTGCACGCCCGGCAGCTGGACGATGATGCGGCTGTCACCCTGCTGCTGCACGATCGGCTCGGCCACGCCCAGCTCATTGACGCGGTTGCGCAGCGTGGTGATGTTCTGCTGCAGCGCCAGGCGGCGCACCTCGCTGCGGTAGGGATCGCCGAGACGCCCGATCAGGCGCTGGCCGTCGTCGGCCGCCGTGTCGACCACCAGCTCCGGATGTGTGCGGGCGATCAGCGCCTGCGCCTTGCCGACGTCCTCGGCCGAGCGCAGGCGCAGCTCGACGCCACTGGTTTCGCCTTCGGCCACGCGGCGCACCCACTCGTAACGCAGCTTTTCCTCGCGCAGCAGCTGGCGCAGGTCATCGACCAGTCGCTCCTCGGCCGCGCGCACCGCAGAGGCGGTGTCGACTTCCATCAGGAAATGCACGCCACCGCGCAGGTCCAGACCCAGGAACATCGGCTGCGCACCGATGCGCGACAGCCACGGCGGCGCCGCCGGCACCAGGTTCAGGGCCACCGTGTAGTCCTGACCCAGGGCGTCGCGCACGGCGTCCTGTGCTTTCAGCTGCTGGTCGGTGTCGACAAAACGCAGCGTGACGCCATCGGCGGACGGCGTCAGCGACTTGGGCGAAACACCAACGGCCTTGAGCGCAGCCGTGATTTTTTCGGTCGTGACGGCATCCACCGCCCGCCCACGCTGGCCGGAAATCTGCAGCGCCGGATCGGTGCCGTACCAGTTCGGCAAGGCATACAGGGCGCCCACGGCCAACACCAGGGCGATCAGCAGATTGGCCCACCAGGGGTAGCGGTTCATCGCTGAGGCTCAGATGGACTTCAGCGTCCCTTTGGGCAGCAACTGGCCAACAGCGCCTTTTTGCACCTTGACCTCGACGCCGTCGGCAATCTCGACCGCCAGATACTGCTCGGTGACACGCGCCACGCGCCCGGCCAGGCCGCCGGCCACCACCACCTCGTCGCCGACCTTGATCTCGGCGATCATCTTGCGGTGCTCCTTCTGCCGCTTCATCTGCGGCCGGATCATCATGAAATAGAACACCACGAACAGGGCCAGCACGAAGAACATGCTCTCGAAGCCCGGCGGCGCACCGGCACCGGCAGCAGCCGCGGGCGCCGGCTCGGCAAAGGCGTTCTGGATGAACATCGACATGCGGTTGTTCCTGCAACAGCGGAGCGTTTGCCGCCCCCACAAAAAGGCGCCGGATTATGCCACAGGGGGTATGGGCAACCCCTGGCGGGTATAGAAGTCGGTCACGAAGGCGGCCAGCGTGCCGGACGCAATGGCCTGCCGCAGGCCGGCCATCAGGGTCTGGTAGTAATGCAGGTTGTGCAGCGTGTTCAAACGCATCCCCAGCAACTCGCCGGCCTGGTCCAGATGCCGCAGGTAGGCGCGGCTGTGATGCTGGCAGGTGTAGCAGGCGCAGCCCTCCTGCAGCGGACGGGTGTCGTCGCGGTAGCGGGCGTTGCGCAGGCGCAGCACGCCGCTGTCGGTGAACAGATAGGCGTGGCGGGCGTGGCGGGTCGGCATCACGCAGTCGAACATGTCCACGCCGCGGCGCACGGCCTCGACGATGTCCTGCGGCGTGCCGACGCCCATCAGGTAGCGCGGCTGGCCCGCTGGCAGGCGCGGGCCGAGGAAATCGAGCACCCGCAGCATGTCCTCGCGCGGCTCGCCCACCGACAGGCCGCCGATGGCGTAGCCGTCGAAGCCGATCTGCTGCAGGCCGGCCAGCGAGGCGGCGCGCAAGTCCTCGTAAACGCCGCCCTGGACGATGCCGAACAGGGCTGCCGGATGATCGCCGTGCGCGACCCGGCTGCGCGCCGCCCAGCGCAGGGACAGCTGCATCGACCGCTGCGCGGTAGCGTGATCGGCCGGGTAGGGCGTGCATTCGTCGAAGATCATCACCACGTCGCTACCCAGGCCGTGCTGCACGGCAATCGCCTCCTCCGGCCCCAGGAAGACGCGGCTGCCGTCCACCGGCGAGCGAAACCACACCCCCTGTTCGCTGATCTTGCGCAGCGTCTTGAGGCTGTAGACCTGAAAGCCGCCGGAGTCGGTCAGGATCGGCCCCGGCCAGGCCATGAACCCGTGCAGGCTGCCGTGCCGGCGCACGATGTCCACGCCCGGGCGCAGCATCAGATGAAAGGTGTTGCCAAGCAGGATCTGCGCGCCGGCGCCGGCCACTTCCTGCGCCGTCAGGGATTTGACCGTGCCCTGCGTGCCGACCGGCATGAAGGCCGGCGTGTCCACCACACCGCGCGCGAAATTGAGCCGGCCGCGGCGGGCCGCGCCGTCCGTGGCCAGCAGTTCAAAGCTCAGGGGCATGCTGTCGGCTCCACGGGCCGTTCCACGAACATCGCGTCGCCGTAGCTGAAAAAGCGGTATTCCTGCTGCACGGCATGTCGGTAGGCGGCCATCACCGGCGCATAACCACCGAAGGCGCACACCAGCATCAGCAGGGTCGATTCGGGCAGATGGAAATTGGTCAGCAGCGCATCGACCACCCGAAACCGGTAGCCGGGCGTGATGAACAGCGCCGTTTCGCCGTCGAAGGGCGCAAGCGCCCCGCCGGCCGCCGCGCTTTCGAGCGCCCGCACCACGGTCGTGCCGACCGCGATGACCCGCCCGCCGCGCGCGCGCGTGGCCGCCACCTGCGCGCAGACCTGCGCCGGCACCACCACCCGCTCGGCGTGCATGCGATGGGCGGCCAGATCGTCCACCCGCACCGGCTTGAAGGTGCCGGCGCCCACGTGCAGCGTCAAGTAACCGATCTCGACGCCTACGGCCTGGACCTGCGCCAGCGTTTCGGGGTCGAAGTGCAGTCCCGCGGTGGGCGCCGCGACCGCACCCGGATGGCGGCCGTAGATGGTCTGATAACGACTGTCGTCGAGCGCGTCCGCGGCGCGGCTGATGTACGGCGGCAGCGGCAGTTCGCCCACCTCATCCAGCCACTCGCGCAGCGGCAGATCGAAATGCAGGCGCCAGAACTCGCCCTCGCGATCACCGACGCTGGCCATCACCCGCTGCCCGCCGCCAAAAAACTCGAGGCGCGCGCCGGCCGCCAGCGACTTGCCGCCGCGCAGCTGAACAAGGGCTTCCCGATCGCCCGCCAGGCGCTCGATCAATGCCTCGATACGCCCGCCGCTGGCCCGCCGGCCGCGCAGCCGGGCGCGAATCACGCGCGTATCGTTCAGCAGCAGCAGGTCACCGGCGCGCAGCAGGGATGGCAGGTCGGTGAAGGCAAGGTCGCGAACGGCCGATCCGGCCGGCAGGTGCAGCAGGCGACTGGCGCTGCGCTCGGGCAGCGGCTGCTGGGCGATCAGCGCCTCGGGCAATGCGTATGTGAAGTCCTGGCGCCGCATGGGGCCGCGGATGGTAGCAGAGGGCACACCGGCGGCTTGAGTCCGGCCCGCCGGATGCCCATACTAGGCGCCCCTCCCGGCCGGGATGGCGAAACCGGTAGACGCGCCAGACTCAAAATCTGGTGGGGGTAACCTCGTGAGAGTTCGATTCTCTCTCCCGGCACCAGAAAATCCGCCGGCATCACCCGCTCGAGCGCCGACTGCAGCAGGCCGAGGCCAGCGCGGACCGTCCGACAGCCCCGGGCGCCTTCGGTATACTGCCGCGCTGAAAAAACGACGATTTGCCTTGCGAAAGTGGCGGAACTGGTAGACGCACTGGTTTTAGGTACCAGCGGGGCAACCCGTGAGAGTTCGAGTCTCTCCTTTCGCACCATTGCCTCCCATTTACTCAACCTCCCGAATCCGTAATGACCACTTCCCTGGAAAGCACCGGCGCCCTGCAGCGTCGCCTGACGTTGACCCTGCCCGCGGACGAGATCGAGCAACAGGTCGCCGCGCGCCTGAACCAGCTGGCGCGCCAGGTGCGCGTGAACGGCTTTCGCCCCGGCAAGGCGCCGCTGTCGGTGGTGCGCCGCCAGCACGAGGCGCGCCTGCGCGACGAGGTGGTGGGCGAGCTGCTGCAGGGCAAGTTCATCGAAGGCCTGGGCGAGCACCAGTTGCGCCCGGCCGGCAACCCGGACATCCGCGCCGAACCCGCCGATGGCGGCGAGGCGCTGCGCTTCTCGGCCAGTTTCGAGGTATTTCCGGACATCACCCTGGCGGACCTGAGCGGCGTGACGCTGAGCCTGCCCACCGCCACCGTGACCGATGCCGACGTCGAGAAAATGCTCGACCGCATGCGCCGCCAGCGCGCCGAGTGGCCCGAAGTCGCCCGTCCGGCCGCCCGTGACGACCGCGTCATGATCGACTTCGTCGGCACCATCGACGGCGAGGCCTTCGAAGGCGGCACCGCGCAGGACGTGCCGATCGTTCTGGGCAGCGGCACCCTGATCGGCGATTTCGAGGACCAGTTGCTAGGCGCCAGCGCCGGTGAGGAGCGGACCGTCAAGGTCACCTTCCCGGCCGACTACCCGCGCGACACCCTGGCCGGCAAGGATGCCCAGTTCGCGGTCACCGTCAAGGCCGTGCAGGAAATCGCGCTGCCGGAAATGAACGTCGAGTTCGTGCAGGCCTTCGGCATCGAGGATGGCGACCTGGATGCGCTGCGGGCGCGGCTGCGCGAGCGGCTCGACCAGGAGCTGACGACCGCGCTGCGCCGGCGCCGCAAGGCGGCCGTCATGCAGTTGCTGGAGCAGCAACACCAGTTCGACCTGCCGCGCCGCCTGGTGCACGAGGAGGCGCACAGCCTCGCCCACCTGGCCCAGCAGCGCAATCCGGCCGTCGATCCGCATGCGGACATGGCGCCCTACGAGGCTGAAGCCGAACGACGGGTCAAACTTGGCCTGTTGCTTGCTGAAATTACCCGGCGCGAAGGCATCAAGACCGACCCGGCTCGTGTGCGCGCCGAAATCGAGCGCATGGCCGCCGGCTTCGACGACAAGGACATGGTGATCAACTGGTACTACAGCCAGCCGGAGCGCCTGCAGGAAATCGAAAACATGGCGCTCGAAGAGCAACTGGTCGACTGGGTGCTGTCAAAGGTGCAGGTCACCGAAGAGGTCTTGTCCTTCGACGACACCGTCGCCACCTGAAGCCGAACGCACGCAGCACCCTTACACCACGGAGCATTGCCTTCATGACCGACCCGTTCCACAGCCTGCCCGGCCCCGTTGCCCAGGGCCTCGTGCCGATGGTGGTGGAGCAAACCGCCCGCGGCGAGCGCGCCTACGACATCTTCTCGCGCCTGCTCAAGGAGCGGGTGGTGTTCCTGGTCGGCCCGGTCGAGGACCACATCGCCAATCTGGTGGTGGCGCAGCTGCTGTTCCTGGAGTCCGAGAACCCGGACAAGGACATCCATTTCTATATCAATTCGCCGGGCGGCTCGGTCACGGCCGGCCTGGCCATCTACGACACCATGCAGTTCATCAAGCCGGCGGTATCGACGCTGTGCATCGGGCAGGCGGCCAGCATGGGTGCCGTGCTGCTGGCGGCCGGCGCGCCTGGCAAGCGATTTGCTTTGCCCAACTCGCGGGTGATGATCCATCAGCCGCTGGGCGGCTTTCGCGGCCAGGCCTCGGATATCGAGATCCACGCCCGCGAGATGCTCAAGATTCGCGATCTGCTGAACGATATCCTGGCCGGGCACACCGGCCGCACGATCGACCAGATTCGCCAGGACACTGACCGCGACAACTTCCTGTCGGCGAAGGAAGCGGTCGAGTACAACCTGGTCGACAAGGTCATCGACAAGCGGGTGTGAGCGCTGGACGGACCGACGAAAGGTTTCTTGCAGGTGCCGTTGGCGGTATAAATTTGCTGACGAGGGATTCTGAAACGGGGCGCACCACCGGCTTTCGACGGCCGGCCCGGACGCCGAAGCAGTGACTTGCAGGATGAGGTTATGAGCGACGACAAACGCAGCAGCGACGGCGAGAAGCTCCTGTACTGCTCGTTCTGCGGCAAGAGCCAGCACGAGGTGCGCAAGCTCATCGCTGGCCCGTCGGTATTCGTCTGCGACGAGTGCGTCGAGCTGTGCAACGACATCATCCGCGACGAGGTGGGTGAGAAGGCCGCCGACGAGCGGCGCAAGCGCCTGCCGACCCCGCGCGAGTTGTGCAAGCACCTGGACGATTACGTCATCGGCCAGGAGCAGGCCAAGAAGATCCTGTCCGTCGCCGTCTACAACCATTACAAGCGCCTCGACGCCGGCCAGCAGAAGGACGAAGTCGAGCTGAGCAAGAGCAACATCCTGCTGGTCGGGCCGACCGGCTCGGGCAAGACCCTGCTGGCCGAGACCCTGGCGCGCATCCTGAACGTGCCGTTCACCATCGCCGACGCCACCACGCTGACGGAAGCCGGTTACGTCGGCGAGGATGTCGAGAACATCATCCAGAAGCTGCTGCAGAAGTGCGACTACGACGCCGAGCGGGCGCAGACCGGCATTGTCTACATCGACGAAATCGACAAGATTTCGCGCAAATCCGACAATCCGTCCATCACCCGCGACGTGTCCGGCGAGGGCGTGCAGCAGGCGCTGCTGAAGCTGATCGAGGGCACCATCGCCTCGGTGCCGCCGCAGGGCGGGCGCAAGCACCCGCAGCAGGAATTCCTGCAGGTGGACACGCGCAACATCCTGTTCATCTGCGGCGGCGCCTTCAATGGCCTGGAGAAAATCGTCCAGCAGCGCATGGAGAAAGGCGGCATCGGCTTCTCGGCCGACATCAAGAGCGATGCCGAGAACAAGGACACCAGCCGCCTGCTGGCCAAGGTCGAACCGCACGATCTGATCCGTTTCGGCCTGATTCCGGAGTTCGTCGGCCGCCTGCCGGTCGTGGCGACGCTGAGCGAACTGAACCGCGAGTCGCTGATCCGCATCCTGACCGAGCCGAAGAACGCCCTGGTCAAGCAGTACCAGAAGCTGTTTCGCATGGAAGGCGTGGAACTGGAATTCCGGCCCGAGGCGCTGGACGCCATCGCCGACAAGGCCATGGAACGCAAGACCGGCGCCCGCGGCCTGCGCTCGATCCTGGAGCATGCCTTGCTCGACATCATGTTCGAGCTGCCGTCGATGCGAAACCTGAAAAAGGTCGTCTTCGACGACAACATCTTCGGCGCCGAAGGCAAACCGCTGCTGATCTACGAAGACGCGCCGTTGCAGCAAAGCGCTGCCGGCGACTGAAAGCGCCACCCCGCCCGGTCCGGCAAGCCGCCCGGTCGGGGCTTGAGTTCGACCGGCGCCGCCTCCATCTGTTGCGCATGGCGGCCGCCGCGCTGCCCTTCCCCACTGCCGAGGCCTACCCCGGGTGACCGACCGTAAGCACAAGCGCTCCGACGCTGATTCCGATTCCCTGACGCTGCCGGTGCTGCCGCTGCGTGACGTGGTGGTATTCCCGCACATGGTGATCCCGCTGTTCGTCGGGCGGGAAAAATCGATCACTGCGCTTGAACTGAGCGACGCCCACGACAAGCGGATTTTCCTGGCCGCGCAGAAAGACGCCGGCATGGACGATCCGAAAGCGGACGACATCTACACCGCCGGTACCGTGGCGCACGTGCTGCAGATGCTCAAGCTGCCGGACGGTACGGTAAAGGTGCTGGTCGAGGGCATCAGCCGGGCCAGCGTCACCGAGTGGTCACAGCGCGACGGCTGTTTCATGGCCAAGCTGGCCATCCCGCAGGCAGCCGAGGTCGACCCCAAGGAAGACACGGTCCTGCAGCGCAGCGTGCTGGAACAGTTCGAGCAGTACGTGCGTGGCAGCAAGAAGATTCCGCCCGAGGCGCTGACGGCACTGGCCGAGATCAGCGACTCCTCGCGCCTGGCCGACACCATCGCCGCCCACCTGCCGGTGCGCCTGCCCAAGAAGCAGGAACTGCTGGAAATCGTCGACGTCGTGCCGCGCCTCGAACATCTGCTGCATCTGCTGGAGACCGAGATCGACCTGCTGCAGGTCGAGAAGCGCATGCGCGGCCGGGTCAAGCGCCAGATGGAGAAAAGCCAGCGCGAGTACTACCTGAACGAACAGATGCGCGCCATCCAGAAGGAACTGGGTGAGCTCGAAGACGGTGGCAACGACCTGGACGAACTGGAACGGCGCATCGAGGCTGCCGGGCCGCCCAAGGCGGTACTGGCCAAGGCGCGCAGTGAACTGGCAAAGCTGCGCATGATGTCGCCGATGGCGGCCGAAGCCACGGTGGTGCGCAATTATCTGGACTGGATCGTACAGCTGCCGTGGCGCACGCGCAGCCGCGTGCGGCGGGATCTGGACCAGGCCCAGCAGGTGCTGGAGCGGGACCACTACGGCCTGGAGAAGGTCAAGGAGCGGATTCTCGAATATCTGGCCGTGCAGCAGCGGGTGCGCAAGCTCAAGGGTCCGATCCTGTGCCTGGTCGGCCCGCCGGGAGTGGGCAAGACCTCGCTCGGGCGTTCGATCGCCAACGCCACCGGGCGCAAGTTCGCCCGCATGTCACTCGGCGGCGTGCGCGACGAGGCTGAAATCCGCGGCCACCGGCGCACCTACATCGGCTCCATGCCGGGCAAGGTGTTGCAGAACCTGGCCAAGGTCGGCACCCGCAATCCGGTGTTCATGCTCGACGAAGTCGACAAGATGGCCATGGATTTTCGGGGCGATCCGGCCTCGGCGCTGCTCGAAGTGCTCGATCCGGAGCAGAACCACGCCTTCAACGACCACTATTTGGAGGTCGATTACGACCTGTCGGACGTGCTGTTCGTGGCCACCGCCAACACGCTGAACATCCCCGCGCCGCTGCTGGACCGGATGGAAGTGATCCGCCTGGCCGGTTACACGGAAGACGAGAAGCTGAACATCGCCAAGCGCTACCTGGTGCCCAAGGCGCTCACCGACAATGGCCTGAAGGACACCGAAATCGCGTTCTCGGACGAGGCGTTGCGAGCCATCATTCAGCTGTACACCCGCGAGGCGGGCGTGCGGAATCTGGAGCGCGAGATCAACAAGGTCTGTCGCAAGGCCGTGCGCCAGGCGGTGCAGAAGACGCGCAAGGGCAAGCTGCGGATCACCGACAAGAATCTGGGCGAGTTTCTGGGCGTGCAGCGCTACCGGCCCGGCCTGGCGGACACGCAGAACCGGATCGGCCAGGTAACCGGGCTGGCCTGGACCGAAGTTGGCGGCGAACTGCTGACGGTGGAAGCCGCCGTCGTCCCGGGCAAGGGCGGTCTGACGCTCACCGGACAGCTGGGCGAAGTCATGCAGGAATCGGTAAAAGCGGCCCTGACCGTGGTGCGCAGCCGCGCGTCACAGCTGGGAATCACCGCAGAAAGCTTCCAGCAGAACGATTTTCACCTGCACGTACCCGAGGGCGCGATACCCAAGGACGGCCCCAGTGCCGGCGTCGCCATGGTCACGGCGTTGACCTCGGCGCTGAGCGGCATTCCGGTGCGGGCGGACGTAGCCATGACCGGCGAAATCACCCTGCGCGGCGAGGTGTTGGCAATCGGCGGCCTGAAGGAAAAGCTGCTGGCCGCACTGCGAGGCGGGATCGTCAAGGTATTGATTCCGAAAGATAATGAAAAAGACTTGGCCGATGTGCCTGAGGACGTTAAGCAACGCCTCGACATCCAGCCGGTGCAATGGATCGACGAGGTATTCGAGCACGCCCTGACCGCGCTGCCAGGGGCCGTATCGGTGCCGGTGACGGCGACGGATACGCCGCCCGCGCCCGCAGAAAGCTACATCGCACACTGATCCGAAAAAAAACGCTTTGTTGACATGCGTTTTTTGCCGTTGGTATAACTCGCCGGCCCATGTCTGGCGCGGGTTTTCCGCGTATTCCCGGGCGAACAAGACTCAGGGCAACTCAACCACCGACCCAGGGGGACTCACGTGAATAAATCTGATCTGATCGACGCGATTGCCGACGGCGCCGAAATTTCCAAGGCGGCCGCCGGACGCGCGTTGGACTCGGCCGTCGACGCCATCACCGCAGCGCTCAAGAAGGGCGACACGGTCACTATCGTAGGCTTTGGCACGTTTTCGGTAGGCAAGCGCGGCGCGCGTACCGGTCGCAATCCGCGCACCGGCCAGCCCATCAAGATCAAGGCCAGCAAGACCGCCAAGTTCAAGGCTGGTAAAGGCCTCAAAGACGGCATAAAATAACGCGTTCTTGCAGGGGTGCTTAGCTCAGCTGGTAGAGCGTCGCCTTTACACGGCGGATGTCGGGAGTTCGATCCTCTCAGCACCCACCGAATGCATCTGGAGCGGTAGTTCAGCTGGTTAGAATACCGGCCTGTCACGCCGGGGGTCGCGGGTTCAAGTCCCGTCCGCTCCGCCAATTTTGGCGCTACGCCATTTACCAGCCGTGAAGGGTGGAGTCGGTCCCAACCGGCTTCACCCTTTGTGTTTTCTGCAACCTGAAAAACAGACCCATGCTGGAACAAATCCGCGAAAAGGCCCCACGCTGGCTGGTCAGCACGATCCTGGTGTTGCTGGTCGTGCCCTTTGCGCTGTGGGGAGTCAATTCCTACGTACAGCCAACCGGCAACACCGCCGCGGCGCGCGTCGGCGACGCTTCCATCACCGTCGATGCCCTGCAACAGGCCCTGCGCCAGGAAGGGCAACGCCTGCGCCAGAGCCTGGGCGACGCCTATTCACCGGAATTTCTCGACCATCCGGGCACCCGGCGCGCGGTGCTCGAGCGCCTGATCAACCGCGAGTTGCTGCTGCAGGAGGCCAATCGGCGGCGTCTGCAGGTGCCCGACGCGGCCGTGGCGGCGGTCATCCAGGCCGCGCCGGCCTTTGCTGGAGAAAACGGCTTCGATCGAGCACTCTACGAGTCGCAGCTGCGCCGCCAGGGGCTCACGCCCGCCGCCTTCGAGGCCGACTTGCGCAGCTCGCTGGCCTTGCAGCAGCTCGAGTCCGGCCTTGCCGAAACGGCATTCATCTCTGCAGCCGAGCTCGATGAGCTGGCCGCACTGTGGTTCGAGCGGCGCGACCTGCGCCTGGCAACGATCGACTGGCAAAAATTCGCGCCTGCAGCCCCCCCGGACGATGCGGCCATCCAGGCCTATTACGACGCATACAAAACCGACTTCCAGACCGCCGAGCAGGTGCGCGTGGCGTACCTGGAACTGAGCCTTGACGCGATGGCGAGTGAACTGGCCATCGACGACGCCATGCTCCAGAAGCGCTACGAGGAACTCAAACCCGAGCTCGGCAGCGCCGAGCAGCGCCGGGTTCGGCACATCCTGATCCGGGTGGCCGAGGATGCGCCGCCGCAAGCCGTCGAGCAGGCGCGGCTGAAGGCCGCCGAGCTACGCGCCAAGCTCCTCGCCGGCGCTGATTTCGCAGCGCTGGCCAAGGCCGAGTCAGCCGATCCGGGCTCCGCCGAGCAGGGTGGCGATCTGGGCTATTTCACGCGCGGCGGCATGACCGCCGCCTTCGACGAGGCGGCGTTCACGCTGGCCAAGAACACCCTGAGCGAACCGATCCGTACGCCGTTTGGCTTTCACCTGCTGGAAGTGACCGACATCAAGCCCGGCAGCGTGCCGCCGCTGGCCGAAGTGCGCGACAGCCTGCGCCAGCGGCTGCAGCGCGAACTGGCCGAGGAGCGGTTTTTCGCCGCCGCGGAAACCCTGCGCAACCAGAGCTTCGAACACCCGGACACGCTGGAACCGGCCGCCAAGGCGCTGGGGCTGCCGGTGCAGGAAATCGGCCCTGTTGCGCGCAGCGGCAACACCGGCATCGCTGCCAACCCGGAATTCCTGCGCCATGCCTTCAGCAACGAGGTCATCGGCGGTGAGAACAGCGAGGTGTTCGAACTGGGCAGCGGGCGCTACGCGGTGCTGCGCGTGACCGAACACACGCCGGCGGCACCGCGTCCACTGGAGGATGTGAGGGCGGACATTGTCCTGCGCCTGCGCCAACAGGACGGTGCGGCGGCGGCCCGCAAGGCCGGTGAGGCGCTGCTCGAGAAACTGTGGGCCGGTGAGAACATCGAGGCACTCCTGAGACAACACGGTGCGGAATTCAAGGCGCTGCCCGACGTGGGCCGCGAGGGCACGGAAGGTCTGCCGGCTGCGGTACTCAAACAGGCCTTTGCCTTGCCGGTCAGCGACGGCATACCGGGCCACGGTGGCCTGGCGCTGGACGACGGCAGTTACGTAATCGTCACGGTCACCGGCCGTCACGCCGGGGCGGCAGCCGCGGATGCCCAGACGCGGGAGGCGCTGCGCACGCAGTTGCTTGCCATTCGCGCCGACCAGACGCTGACCGAACAGCTCGCCGCGCTGCGAGCGCGGTATCCGGTGCGGATCGTCCAGAACCAACCGTAGCCGACCGGCCCCGCAGAACCGGCGCTGCGACGGCGTATCAGCCGCCCATGCCGACGATGTTGTAACCGCCGTCGACGTAGGTGATCTCGCCGGTCACGCCGGCCGCCAGGTCCGAGCACAGGAACGCCGCCACGTTGCCGACGTCCTCGATGGTCACGTTGCGCCGCAGCGGCGCATGGGCGGCGTGGTAATCGAGCATGCTGCGCAGGCCGGAGATGCCGGACGCCGCCAGGGTGCGGATCGGGCCGGCCGAGATGCCGTTGACGCGGATGCCGTCCGGCCCCATGGACGCGGCCAGGTAGCGGATGCAGGCCTCGAGGCTGGCCTTGGCCAGGCCCATGACGTTGTAGTTCGGCAGCACCCGCACGGCACCCAGATAGCTCAGCGCCAGCAGCGCGCCGCCGGGGCGCAGCATCGGCCGGGCGGCCTTGGCCAGCGCCGCCAGGCTGTAGGCGCTGATGTCGTGCGCCTGGCGAAAACCCTCGCGCGTCACGGCCTCGACAAAGCTGCCCTGCAGTTCCTCGCGCGGCGCGTAGGCGACGCTATGCACCACGATGTCGAAACCGTCCCAGCGCTGGCCAAGCGCTGCAAACGCGGCCTCGATCTGGGCGTCGTCACCCACGTCCAGCGGCAGGGTGATGTCGCTGCCGCACTCGGCCGCGAATTCCTCGACCCGCTTGCGCAGCTTGTCGTTCTGGTAGGTGAAGGCGAGCTCGGCACCCTGCCGGTGCATCGCCTCGGCAATGCCGGTGGCAATCGAGCGATCACTGGCCACGCCGACGACTAGCGCCCGTTTGCCGGTCAAAAATCCCATCGCGTACCCCCTGCCCTGCGCCTGATCGGGCGCGCATTATAGCCGCCGGCCGGTATTCCCCCAGCGGCGCCGGCGGCTGCGTCCGGCGCCGGGGCCGCTATGGCAGAATCGCCGCCAATGCGCCTTCCCGTCCCGTTTCGCCTGCTGTTGCCCCTGCTGCTGATCGCGCTGGCCGGCTGTGGCGAGGCGCCCCTGAACAGCCCTTACCCGGCCAGCGAGCAAAACGCGAACACGCTCTACGCGGCGTTCGCCGAACGGCCCAAGCATCTCGATCCGGCGGTCGCCTACAGCTCGAACGAGTACGCCTTCATCCAGCAGGTGTATGAGCCGCCGCTGCAATACCACTACCTGCGCCGGCCGTACGCGCTGGTGCCGCTGAGCGCGGCCGAACTGCCCCGCACGACCCTGCTGGACCGCGTCGGCAATGCCCTGCCCGCCGACGCCGACCCGGCCCGTGCAACGGCCAGCATGTATGAAATCCGCATCCAGCCGGGCATCCGCTACGCACCGCACCCGGCCTTTGCGCGCGGCGACGACGGGCGGCTGCTTTACCACCGCCTGGACCCGGCCGCGCTCGGACGCATCGACACCCTGGCCGACTTTGCGCAGCGCGCCAGCCGCGAACTGACCGCCGACGATTACGTCTATCAGATCAAGCGCCTGGCGAGCCCGCGCGTGCAGTCGCCGATCCGCGGCCTGCTGCAGGCCCACATCGCCGGTTTCGCGCAGCTGACCGAGGCGCTGGCGGCTGTCGATGATGACAAGTGGCTGGATCTGCGCCGCTTCGATCTGGCCGGCGTGCAGGCGGTCGACCGCTACACGCTGCGCATTCGCCTGACCGACGTCTACCCGCAGTTCACGTACTGGCTGGCGATGCCGTTTTTCGCGCCGCTGCCGTGGGAAGCGGACCGCTTCTACAGCCAGCCGGGCCTGGCCGCCAAGAACATCAGCCTGGACTGGTACCCGGTCGGCACCGGGCCGTACATGCTCAGCGTGAACGATCCGAACCGGCGCATGGTGCTGGAGCGCAATCCGCTGTTCCGCGGCGAGCCGTATCCGGCCGACGGCGAGCCGGGCGACGCCGCCGCCGGCCTGCTGGCCAATGCCGGCAAGCCGATGCCGTTCATCGACCGGGCCGTGTACAGCCTGGAGCGCGAGAGCATTCCGGTGTGGACCAAGTTCCTGCAGGGCTACTACGACCGCTCGGCGGTGGGCCAGGACAGCTTCGACCAGGTAGTGAACCTGGGCGCCGGGGGCGAGCTCGAGCTCACCGAGGCCATGCGCGCGCGCGGCATGCGCCTCAGTTCCAGCGTCATGTCGTCGATCTTCTACACCGGTCTGAACATGCTCGACGACACCGTCGGCGGTTACGGCCCGAAACAGCGCGCCATGCGCCAGGCCATCGCCATCGCCATCGACCAGGAAGAATCCATCGCCATCTTCCAGAACGGCCTGGGCCTGGCCATGCAGGGGCCGCTGCCGCCCGGCATCTTCGGCTACCGCGACGGCGAGGCCGGCATCAACCCATACGTCTATGGCTGGCAGGCGGGCCGGCCGCAGCGCCTGGGCATCGAGCGCGCCCGGGCACTGCTCAAGACGGCCGGTTACCCCAACGGGCGCGATGCCGCCAGCGGCAGGCCGCTGGTGCTGTACTTCGACTCCATGGCCAGCGGCCCGGACGCCAAGAGCTACATGGACTGGCTGCGCAAGCAGTTCGGCAAGCTGGGCGTGCAACTGGTGGTGCGCAGCACCGACTACAACCGCTTCCAGGACAAGATGCGCCGCGGCCAGGCGCAGATTTACCAATGGGGCTGGAACGCCGACTACCCGGACCCGGAGAATTTCCTGTTCCTGTTCTATGGGCCCAACGGCAAGGTCAAGCACGGCGGCGAGAACGCCAGCAACTACGCCAATGCCGAGTTCGACCGCGCCTTCGAGCGCATGCGGGTGCTGCCAAACGGCGCCGAGCGCCAGCGGCTGATCGACCGCATGGTCGAGCTGCTGCGCCGCGACGCGCCCTGGGTAGCCGGCTTTCACCCGCAGCAGGTGGTGCTCAATCACGCCTGGACCGGCAACCTGAAACCCAACGACATGGCCACCAACACGCTCAAGTACCAGCGCCTCGATCCGTCCCTGCGGGCCAGCATGCGGGCGGCCTGGAACAAGCCTCACTGGGCACCGGTCGTGGCCGTCGGCGCGCTGTTGCTGCTGAGCACGCTGCCGGCGATCCGCCTGTGGCGCAGACGCCTGCGCGCAAACGCCCACGGCGACCACCCATGACCGCCTACCTGCTGCGCCGGCTGCTGTACGCGGTACCGATCCTGATCGGCGTGAACCTGCTGACCTTCGCGCTGTTCTTCGTGGTCAACAGCCCGGACGACATGGCGCGCCTGCACCTTGGCAACAAGCACGTCACTGCCGACGCCATCGCCACCTGGAAGCGCGCCCACGGCTACGACCGACCGCTGCTGTACGCGCCACAGTCGAACGGCCTGGGCCGCTTCACCGACACCATTTTTTTCGAGAAGTCGGCCCGCCTGCTGGTGCTCGATTTCGGCCACGCCGACGACGGCCGCGACATCGGCCGCGACATCCGCCAGCGCATGGGGCCGAGTCTGGCCATCGCCGTGCCGGGCCTGATCCTTGGCCTGCTGACCAACATCACGCTCGCGCTGGGCGTGGTGTTCGTGCGCGGCAGCGGCCTGGAGCGGGCGGCGGTTTTCCTGGCCGTGGTCGGCATGTCGATCTCGACCCTGTTCTACATCATCGGCGCCCAGTACCTGCTGGCCAAGCTGCTGAACCTGGTGCCGGTGTCCGGCTGGCAGGACGGCTGGGGCGGGCTCAAGTTCCTGGTCCTGCCGCTGCTGGTAGGCGTGCTGTCGGGCATCGGCGGCGGGCTGCGCTGGTACCGGCTGCTGTTCCTGGAGGAAGCCGGCAAGGACTACATCCGCACCGCCCGCGCCAAGGGCCTGTCCGAAGGCCGCGTGCTGGGCCGCCACCTGCTGCGCAATGCCGCCATTCCAATCCTGACCGGCGTGGTGGCGGTGATCCCGCTGCTGTTCATGGGTGGCCTGCTGACAGAGTCGTTCTTTGCCATCCCGGGCCTTGGCAGCTACACCATCGACGCCATCCAGAGCCAGGACTTCTCCATCGTGCGCGCCATGGTGTTCCTGGGCGCGCTGCTGTACCTGCTCGGCCTGCTGCTGACGGACGTGTCCTACACGCTGGCCGATCCGCGGGTGCGCCTGCAGTGATGACCTGGCCAGTGCAGCCGGTGCTGCTGACCACCGATCTGCTGCTGTGGCTGATCGTGGCCGCCGCGACCGCACTGCTGTGGCGGGCCCGCTACACGCCGCGCCTGGCGGCGGCCTTCAGGCAGCTCGCGCGCCGACCAATGGCGATGGCCTCGCTGGTGTTTCTGGCGCCCTATGTGGCGGTGGCCCTGCTCGATTCGGTGCATTTTCGGCCGCCGCTGGCGGACACGCCCGGCGCCTACAGCCCGGTGGTGGAATCCGTTCTGGACCGGCTGCTCATGCCGCTGCGCGAGCGCGGCGAGAAGACCTACTCGGCACCGCTGGCCCTCTACAGCTACGCCCGCGAGACGGTCACCGCAGACGACGGCAGCGTGCAGCGGGTGTTTCCGCGCCTCGAGCACGGCGGGGCGCATCTGGCCGATGTCAGCGCCCGCCGTGGCGACATCGCCCGGCGACTGTGGCCAGCGCTGGTCGCGGGCCTGGCGGTTGGCGCGGCGCTGACGGCGCTGGTCTGCTGGCGCGTGGCGCGCCGCGCGCGGCTGCCGTGGCGCGTGGCCGCCCGCCACCTGCTGCGGGGCGATACCGATGTGGCCTGGCGCAGCGCGCTGCTCACAGCCACGCTGCTTGCCATCACGGTCGCCGCCGTGGCCGCGCTGGCAACCGCCTACCACGTGCTGGGCACCGACAAGGTCGGTCAGGACGTGCTGTACCTGAGCCTCAAAAGCATCCGCACCGGCGTCATCATCGGTAGCGGCAGCCTGCTGCTGGCGCTGCCGCTGGCGGTGCTGCTGGGCACCGCGGCCGGTTACTTCGGCGGGCGCGTGGACGATCTGGTGCAGTACCTGTATGCGACGCTGAACGCCATCCCCGGCGTGCTGCTGATCGCCGCCGCGGTGCTGACGCTGGACCTGTACATGGACCAGCACGTGGCGGCCTTCGCCGACGTGCAGCAGCGGGCCGACCTGCGCCTGACGGCGCTGTGCCTGATCCTGGGCGCCACCGGCTGGATTGGCCTGTGCCGACTGCTGCGCGGCGAGGCGCTCAAGCTGCGTGAGCTCGAATACGTGCAGTCGGCGCGCGCCCTGGGACAGACGCAGTGGCGCATCATCGCCCGCCACCTGTGGCCCAACCTCACGCATCTGGTCTTGCTTACCGCGGTCATCGACTTCAGCGGCCTGGTGCTGGCCGAGGCCGTACTGTCCTACGTCGGCGTCGGCGTGGATCCGGGCACCGTGTCGTGGGGCAACATGATCAACACCGCCCGCCTGGAGCTGGCCCGCGAGCCGGCCGTGTGGTGGTCGCTGGCGGCGGCCTTCACCTTCATGCTCGGCCTGGTGCTGCCGGCCAACCTGCTGGCCGATGCCCTGCGCGACGCGCTCGATCCACGCCAGGGCGGTAAGCACTGATGTCCCACCTGCTCGAACTGCGCGAACTGCGCACGCAGTTTTCGACCCCGACCGGGCCGCTGGTCGCCGTCGATGGCGTCACGCTGAGCCTGGATGCCGGCCAGACGCTGGTGCTGCTGGGCGAATCCGGCTGCGGCAAGTCGGTCACGGCGCTGTCCATCCTGCGCCTGCTGCCGCCCAGCGCCCGCCAGGTCGGCGGCGAAGTGTGGCTGGACGGCACGAACCTGAGCGCCCTGCCGGAGGCGGCCATGCGCGCCGTGCGCGGCCGGCGCATCGGCATGATCTTTCAGGAGCCGATGACCAGCCTCAATCCGGTCATGCGCATTGGCGCACAGATCGCCGAGGTCATCACCCAGCACCTGGGCGGCAGCCGGCGCGCCGTGCGTGCGCGCGGTGTGGAGTTGCTGGCCGCCACCGGCATGGCCGACCCGGCGCGCCGCTACGACGAGTTCCCGCACCAGTTGTCGGGCGGCATGAAACAGCGCGCCATGATCGCCATGGCGCTGGCCTGCGACCCGCAGCTGCTGATCGCCGACGAGCCCACCACGGCGCTGGACGTCACCACCCAGGCGCAGATCCTGGACCTGCTGCAGGGCCTGCAACGCGCGCGCGGCATGGGCCTGCTGCTGGTCACGCATGATCTTGGCGTGGCCGCGCGCATGGCCGACCAGGTCGCCGTGATGCAGGCCGGGCGGGTGGTGGAACAGGCGCCGCGGGAGCGGTTCTTCAGCGCTCCCCAGCATCCCTACTCGCAGGCGCTGTTCGCCGCGCTGCCGGACTTCTCGCGCCGCGGCCAGTCGCTGACCGGAGCGCGGCAGGATGGCGCCGTGCCGGCAACGGCGGACGCGGCCGGCGAAACCGTGCTCGAAGTGCGCGACCTGAAGGTGCATTTCCCGATCCGCCGCGGCCTGCTGCAACGCCAGGCCGGCGCCGTGCGGGCCGTGGACGGCGTGTCGCTCAGCCTCGCCCGCGGCCGCACACTGGCCGTGGTCGGCGAGTCCGGCTGCGGCAAGACCACGCTCGCCCGCGCCATCCTGCGCCTGCAGGACATCAGCGCCGGCAGCGTGCATTTCGAGGGCACCGATCTGGCCAGCCTGCCGCCGCGGCGGCTGCGACCCCTGCGCCGTTATTTTCAGATCGTGTTCCAGGACCCCTACGGCTCGCTGAACCCACGCCTGCGCGTGGCGGACATCGTGCGCGAGGGCCTGGATGCGCTCGGCATCGGGCAGCGCGCCTGGCGCGAACAACGGGTGGCGGAATTGCTGGCCCGCGTCGGCCTGCCCACCAACGCCGCCGACCGCTACCCGCACGAGTTCTCCGGCGGCCAGCGCCAGCGCATCAGCATCGCCCGCGCGCTGGCCGTGCAGCCGCGCCTGCTGGTGTGCGACGAGCCCACCAGCGCGCTGGACCTGTCCATCCAGGCGCAGATCCTGGACCTGCTGCAGGAACTGAAGGCCGAGCTTGGCCTCAGCTACCTGCTGATCACGCACAACCTGGGCGTGGTCGAGTACCTGGCCGATGAAGTGGCGGTGATGTACCTGGGCAGGATCGTCGAACACGGCCCGGTGGCCGGCGTGCTGCAATCGCCACAACACCCCTACACGCGCGCCCTGCTGGCGGCCGTGCCGCGCGTGGCGGTGGATGCCGTTACAGAGCCACACGTAGCGGCCGGCGATCCGCCCTCGCCCGCGGCACCGCCGGCCGGCTGCCACTACCACCCGCGCTGCCCGCTGGCCACCGACCTGTGCCGCCAGACCTATCCGCCCACGGTGACACTGGCCGGCGGGCTGCGGGTGGCCTGCCATCACCTCGACCAGCGCCAGTAGGCAGCTGCCGGACGAACCTTCGCGTCAGGCGTCCTCAGGGCTTCCGAATCACGGCGCCTTGGCGTGACTCGCCCTGGGCGAGTCGGCGACCGGCTGCCGCCTGGATGCCCCATCGATACCGTTGACGCCGGTCAAGATGGCCTGCCGGCCCCGTCCGCATGATGCGTTCTGCGTTTCACCCGGCGCGCCCCGCTCGTCGGACCCGCCGCATGGACGACGTCGCTCATAAGGAGATGAGAACGATGGCAACACACGCCCCGGCCCCCAGCGAAACCCTGCTGCGTGAATACATGCGCGCCCCGCGGCTGGCCATACCGACCGCCCTGCTGGCGGTCCTCATGCTGGGCGGCATGGCGGCCGTCTGGTACCTGTGCCTGAGCGGCCGCATGAGCTTCTGGGCCGGCGCGCTGATCAACGGCCTGCTCAGCTACGGCCTGTTCAGCCCGATTCACGACGGCGCCCACCGCGCCATCTCGCGCATCGGCTGGCTGAACGAAACCATCGCCGACGTGTCGCTGCTGTTCCTGTTCCCGTACGCGCCGATGGTGGCGCTGCGCTGGCTGCACAACCAGCACCATATCCACGCAAACGGCGTCGAGGATCCGGACCGCTTCGAGCACGACGCGCCCAAATGGCAGGCACCGCTGCGCTGGGCGTTCTTCGACCTCTGGTACATCTGGTACTTCTTTACCCGCGGTCAGCACCTGGTGAAGAAACACAGGAAGGAACTGATCGCGTTCTACAGCTGCCTGACGCTGGCGGTCGGGACCCTGATCGCGCTCGGCTACGGCTACGAGCTGTTCATGCTGTGGTTCATCCCCACGCGCATCTCGCTGTTCCTGATCGCCGTGGTGTTCGTCATCCTGCCGCACCACCCGGCCATGGTCAGCCATCATGAGGATCCGTATCTGGCCACCACCATGCGCATGGGCTGGGAATGGCTGCTCACGCCGCTGCTGGTGTATCAAAACTACCACCTGATCCATCACCTGTACCCGACGGTGCCGTTCTACAAGATGCACCGCGTGTGGTACCTGCGCTACGACGAGCACGTCCGGCACAACGTCAGCTACCAGACGGCGTTTGCGCTCGAGCCGCAGAACATCGAGCTGCACCGCAAGTTCCATGCAACAACGGGCGTGACCGGTAACGGCTCCGCCGCCCCCCTGTCGCCAGCCTGAAGCAGATCATCACGACGGCCCCGACGCCTAGCGCGGGGCCGTCTGTGTGCTGGACGGGGCCTGTCCCTGTGTGCCGGGTTGTGGCGCCTGCCGTCCTGGACCGCTAACGACGGCGCGGACCCCGCTCGGTCGCAGCGCGGGCAAGGTGATGCCCACTTTGCGCCTGCACGATCAACGGCCGGCGCCGATCGGATAACCGGCCGGACAAAAGGTCGGTCCCGTCCCGGATGGCATGTTCCCTGAAGCGGCGCCGACAAATACCGCCTTCGCTGGCCAGGCCCCGCGGTCCGCCCGCGCGGGCTTCTGGCCAATGGAATGATGCGGTGGCGCCAGCCAGCACCCTTGGGTGAACCGCCATCGAGGGCACAATGCCCTGCGACGTTCCCAGTGGGAGAGCACAGTGCGCTGGATAGTGACGGCATCCGCCTTTTTTGTTCTGTCGTCGACGAGCGCCGCGGCCAGGCCGCCGGTGGAGTATTGGCTTTGCCGGTCGTCCACAGGCGTAATGGGAGCGCAGGATCGCCCGTGTGATCCGTCGCAGCAGACCGTCGCGGCACCGAGCTCGGCGGAGACTCCCGTCCAGTCTGCGCCACCTGTCCAACCGCGGCCGACGGAACGCCCGCGCGTGAATGTGCCGGCCCAGCGACCGGCACGGATTGAAAACGCGTTTCAGCCCATCGTCACCATGGTCTGGAAGCTGGCGTTCTGGGTTATAGCGATGCTGGCGCTCCTCACCGTCGGCAAGATCTGGCTCCGCGGCCGGCTGGGCAAGAAGCGCCGCGGCGCTGCCAAACGAACACCCGGCACGGTCATCGACGCATTGCCGCGGACTCGAAATGCCCGCTCAGCGCCAGGCGCAGATTGGATGTCCGGCCCTCCACCCCGCCCTGACCCCACGCCCGTCCCGGTTGCTCGCCCAACCGAATGGACGGCCGCAGTCTTGCAGTCACTGGAATGGAAGCGCCTCGAGGAACTTTGCGAGGGCTTCTGGAAAGCGAAGGGGCACCCTGCACGCAGCACCGGCCCCGGATCGGATGGCGGCGTGGACGTGATCATCGCCGACCACCGGAACCCGGACCGGGTGTTTGCCGTGGCGCAATGCAAGGCCTGGTCGAAGCCCGTAGGCGTCGAGCCAGTGCGCGCACTGTGGGGGGCCAAGGATCATTTCGGTGCGCAGCTGGCGATTTTCTATTCGGTGTCCGGATTCTCGACGGAGGCCAGCAACTTTGCCGCCGGCAAACACCTGAAGCTGGTATCAGGCGACGAGCTGCTGCGGCAACTGCAGACGCTCGCCGACGCCGAGCGCGCGGCGCTGCTGCAGCACGTCACACGCGGCGATTACGTTACGCCCAGTTGCCCGAAATGCGACATCAAGATGATCCGCAAGGCCGGACGCGCGGGGCGAAGTGATTTCTGGTCCTGCCCGAATTTCGGCGCATGCCGAACGCGGCCTATCGCCGTCCGTGGCGCGGCGCAACAGGCGTGGTCCGCGTAGGCCGAATCATCTCGGATTCCGCTGCGCTTCATCCAGGCTACGGTTGCTGCCAGATGCGACGTTCGCCAGCGTGTAGCCCATACGCGCCGGTCGGGATATGGCGGTCAAAGGTGGTCTTAATCAGAATGTAGGATGGGTGCAGCGCAGCGAAGCCCATCACTCCGCAAATAGGCACAGTCTGCCGGATTGCAGGCGCGGGGTCAGGCGTGTGCCCGGCCCCGGATGATGGGTTGTGGCGTCGCAGTCTTGACCCGTCCTACGGCGGGAGGGCCGCTGATTCGTCCTTGCCACGCCGCGGGCCCATTTTTACGCCGTGTTTGGCCGCATGGGCCTGGCGTCGGACCTTGGCATGTTCCACCTGCTACCGCGCGTAGTAGGCCTGGTGCGCGCCAAGGAGCTGATCTACTCGGCCCGCGTCCTGCCGGCCAAGGCAGCGCAGGCACTCGGCATCGTCTACACCCTGCCGCCAAGACCGACGCCGAGATTGAAGCTGCACTGCTTCAGGACATGCACAGGAATTATTGTTGACAGGTGAGTGTTTCATGAATTAGTTTCGGCCACCATTTTTTGCACGATAGGTGAGCAATGAAAGCGCTGGTGCTGATCGTGGCATTCACCCTTGTATTGGCTGGATGCGGGGGCGACGGGAGTGAAGCCGAAACTTCTGCTCAAGCCGGCAAATCAGCGACGGCTCGCATGGGCGAAGCAGGTAAACCAGCGACCGCTCCCACCGGCAATGCCAGCGCGGCTGAGGTGGCGAAAGAGGCACGCGGCAAGATTAAATGCCCCCCCAAGCTCGCCACGCCAGCCCGAGCCGCCGACGCTCCCGTTGACGACATCGTCGGTGTGCGTCCCGGTCTCGATTACGACGAGGCCGCGAAGCTGGTGATGTGCAGCCATGACCTGATGATCGTGGTGGACGACAAGCGCGCACGCTTCAATATCCCAACCTACGGCCAGACCGTTCGCCAGGGTTTTCACGGTCGCTTTGCCAAGGAGCGCATCCAGAAAACCAGCAAGGAAATCATGCAGGAAATGCAGGATGCGGCGATGGCGCGCGGCACCAATCGACTGGTGCGCGATGTCGCGCCGGGCGAGGCTAAGTGGTTCGTCGGAACGATGGGTATGCCGGGTGCCGAGCGGGTGACCGACGTTTCCCGCGAAGAATGGTTCGCCGAAGGCCGCCAGCCGACAGTCGCTTCGGTCGAAAAAGCGCTTGTCGACAAATACGGACCGCTAACTGAACGGCGAGCAGGCGATGGCACCCTGCGTTGGGCATACGACACCTTTGGTCGACACATCACCGAATCCTCGCCGCTGTTCGGCGCCTGCTACGCCAACGCGTACGTCAACTCCGGCGTGAATTTCTCGCCTGACTGCGGTGTGGTAGTCGCCGCCCGCATCGTGCCACTGCGCGACAACCCGGCGATTGCCGAATCGATGACTGTCATCGTCGTCAACCAGGCCGAAGGCTACGAGCGCATTCAGGCCACCGAGCAAGCGCTGCTGCAGCAGGAAAACGCCCGCCGCGCGAAACAAGCCGAGGACGCGGCGAAAAACGCCGACGGCCCCCAGCTGTGAAGCGCACTGCCCTCGCCATCCTTGTCGCGCTTGCGGGGTGCGGCAAGGAAGCGCCGCAAGACGCCGCCCCCGCAGGGCAAGCGGCCGCACCTCTCTCCGCCACGCCGGACGTCCCCGCCGTCCCCGCGACCACCGCCGCCGGGCCAGCGACCAGTCCTGCGTCTGCCACGCCGTATGCGGATCGCACCGGCGAGCTGAGCAATCCCGAAAACGTGGCAATGGTGATGCTGTATCACGATCTGGCCGGCATACCCGCGCCCATCGCGCGCTGGGTCGAGGCCGACAACCGGCTGCAGTTCGCCCCCGGCCCGCAAAAGGCTGCACTGCGTGAGCAGATCACCGCTGAATTTGAAGCCGCGCGCGACGCCGTCAAGAACGTTGGCCTCCTGCGCGTCACGCTCGCCGATGCCCAGTTGAGCGACTACGACCCCGGCTACGGCGAGTACACCATCCGCGCGCTTTCCCCCAGCTCGACCATCCCGTACAAGGCGCTCGGCACCGATGTCACGCTGAAATTCGACAACGCGCGCACCGCGCAGCTATGGCGCGTGCCAGCCGAAGACGCGCAGCGCATCGCCGACACGCTGGGACCTTACGGTCGCGCCGCGCTCGATCTCACGCTCGCAGTGACCGGCGTGGTTCCCGGCACGGCGGGCGGCACGATCACCACGCGCATCGTCGAGTACGAACTGCGCACTCAGCGCGGCGGGCAGACGCTGACGCGCGCCAAACCGGGCCAATGACGCTCCGGGCGCGGAATCCATGCCGCATCAAGCCGTTTTCCGCGTCGCCTCCCGGGTAAGGGGCTACTCGCTGGCGATTTTCTATTCGGTGTCCGGCTTTTCAACGGAGGCCAGCAACTTTGCCGCCGGCAAGCTCGTATCAGGCGACGAGTCGCTGCGGCAAGTTCAGACACTTGCCGACGCCGAGCGCACCGCGCTGCTGCAGCACGTCACACGCGGCGATTACGTTACGCCCAGTTGCCCGAAATGCGACATCAAGATGATCCGCAAGGCCGGACGCGCGGGGCGAAGTGATTTCTGGTCCTGCCCGAATTTCGGCGCATGCCGAACGCGGCCTATCGCCGTCCGTGGCGCGGCGCAACAGGCGTGGTCCGCGTAGGTCGGTCATCCCGGATTCCGCTGCGTTTCATCCAGGCTACGGTTGCTGACGGCGCGCCTGCCACAGGCTCGCCAGCACGCTGATGGCCAGAATCAGCGCCACCAGCCCCAGCGCCACGCCGATCGGCAGCTTGTACAGCTCGGCCAGCAGCATCTTGGCGCCGATCAGCACCAGCACCAGCGCCACGCCGTACTTGAGCAGGTGAAAGCGCTGCGCCATGTCGGCGAGCAGAAAGTACAGCGCTCGCAGGCCGAGGATGGCGAACATGTTCGACGTGAACACGATGAACGGATCGGTCGTGATGGCATAGATGGCCGGAATGCTGTCCACCGCGAACACCAGGTCGCTGATCTCGATCATCACCAGCACCAGGAACAAGGGCGTGAACCACAGCACGCCGTCCCGGCGCACGGTGAAGCGGTCGCCGTGGTAGTCGTCGGTCACCCGCAAATGCCCGCGCAGCCAGCGCAGCACCGGGTTTTTCGCCAGATCCGGCGCGTGGTCGGCGAACAGCAGCATCTTGAAGCCGGTGGCCACCAGCAACGCGCCGAACAGGTACAGCACCCAGTGAAAGCGCGCGATCAGCAGCGCGCCGGCCAGGATCATTGCCGCGCGCAACACGATCGCGCCCAGCACGCCGTACAGCAGCACCCGCCGCTGGTACTCGGCCGGCACGGCGAAGTAGCCGAAGATCAACACGAACACGAAGATGTTGTCGACCGCCAGCGCCTTCTCGACCAGATAACCGGTCAGGAATTCGAGCGCCCGCTGGTTGGCGATCTCCCGCCCCAGCTGCCCGTCCAGCCACCACCACAGCGCGGCGTTGAAGGCCAGCGCCAGCGCCACCCACACCAGCGACCAGACGCCTGCCTCGCGCGCGCTGACGCGGTGCGCCCCCTGCCTGCCGAGCAGCAGCATGTCGATGGCCACCATCACCCCGATGAAGGCGACGAAGCCTGTCCACATCCAGCCGTTGCCGATCGTCTCGATCATGGTGTCGCGTTCTCAGGGAGGCAGAAATCCAGCGGCCGGCCATACGCCGCCCGCCTGCGGTGACGCCGGCCGGGCCGGCCGCGCGGGCGCGCCGGGTTCAGTCGAAGTCGAACAGCTCGCCGAGCAGGCTGCGCTTGCGCGATTTCGGATGGCGATGATCGCGACCGCGATAGTCGTCATCACCGGGACGAAGATCGTGCTCAGGCGGCGCCTGCCGGGGCGCCGCTCGCGGACGGCCCTCATTGGCGCCGGCGCGTTCGATGATCTTGTCCAGTTCGCCGCGGTCCAGCCACACGCCGCGGCAGCGCGGGCAATAATCGATCTCGATGCCGTGGCGCTCGGTCATCTGCAGGTCGAGCTGGCAGTTTGGGCATTGCATGGCGACATCCTCCGGGTGATCGGAAAAGGGGCGGCTCAGAGGGCTGCGCGCAGCGCCGCGATGCGCTCTTCGAGCGGCGGGTGGGACATGAACAATCGCGCCAGCGCCTTGCCGCCCAGGATGCCGAAGGCGTTCAGCGAGGCCGGCAGCGCCTGTGGCTCGTGCACGGCGCGCAGGCGCTCCAGCGCGGCGATCATGGCGCCACGCCCGGCCAGCCGCGCGCCGCCGGCATCGGCGCGAAATTCTCGCCGGCGGCTGAAGGCCATCACCACCATCGTGGCCAGGATGCCCAGCAGCAGCTCGCACACCAGACTGGTGATCCAGAAGCCGGGACCGGGCGCCTCGCGCTCCTGCCCGCCGGCCAGCGCCCGGTCGACGGCGTAGCCGACGATGCGCGCCAGCGCGATCACGAAGGTGTTGACCACGCCCTGGATCAGCGTCAGGGTCACCATGTCGCCATTGGCGATATGGCTGATCTCGTGCGCCAGCACCGCCTCGACCTGGCGCCGGTCCATCTGTTCGAGCAGGCCGCTGGATACCGCCACCAGCGAGCGCGCGCGGCTGGGGCCGGTGGCAAAGGCGTTCGGCTGCGGCGAGTCAAAGATCGCCACCTGCGGCATCGGCAGGCCGGCCATTTGCGCTTGCCGCGCCACGGTATCGAGCAGCCAGCGCTCGGTGGCGTCGGCCGGCTGGCCGATCACCCGCGCGCCGGTGCTGCGCACCGCCATCCAGCGCGACAGGGCAAGGGAAATCAGCGCCCCGCCCATGCCGAACACGGCGGCAAATCCGAACAGCGCCGGCAGGTCGAGGCCGTTTTGGGTGAGGAACCGATCCACGCCGAGCAGGCGGCTGGTCACCGCCAGCACCGCCAACACGGCGAGGTTGGTAAGCAGGAACAAACCGACACGTTTCATGGCGAGCCTCGGATTTCAGATAACGACGCCGGGGCAGCCTACGACAAGCTTGATAACAACAAAAATCGATTTTTTAATGGTCCATACCTAATGTAATTCCGAGTAAATGGATGCGCGGCCTCAACTACAACCACCTGTACTACTTCTGGACCGTGGCGCGCGAGGGCAGCGTCATTGGCGCGGCCAAGGTGCTGTTCCTGACGCCTCAGACCATCACCGGCCAGTTGCGCGCGCTGGAGCGCACGCTGGGTGGACGGCTGTTCGCCCCGGCCGGGCGGGGCATTGCGCTCACCGAGCTCGGGCACCTGGCGTTCGGCTACGCGCAGGAAATCTTTCGGCTGGGCTCGGAAATGCAGGCCGCCGTCGCCGGACGCAGCATCGACCGGCCGTTGCCGTTTCGCGTGGGCGTCGTGGATGTGCTGTCGAAGGTCATCGTGCAGCGCCTGCTGGCGCCGGCCCTCGCCCTGGACCGCCCGGTGCAGCTGGCCTGCCGGGAAGGCCCGCTCGAGGATCTGGTGGCGGAACTGGCGCTGCACAGGCTCGACCTGGTGCTGGCGGACACGGCACTGGCGGCCAATCTGGAGCTGCGCGCCTTCAGCCACCTGCTGGGCGAGTGTGGGATCAGCTTCTTCGCCGCGCCGGGCCTGCGCGAGCGGCATCCGGGGCGGTTTCCGGACCTGCTGCGCGAAGCGCCGCTGCTGCTGCCGGCACCCCGCGGGGCGCTGCGCGGCGCCATCGACCACTGGCTGGACCGCCATGACATCCGTCCGCTGATCGCCGGCGAGTTCGACGATGCCAGCCTGATGAAGTCCTTCGGCCAGGCCGGCGTGGGCGTGTTCACCGGTCCGAGCGCGGTGGCGGACGACATCGTGCGCCAGTACGGCGTGGTCCTGATCGGCGCCACGGACGAAGTACGCGAGCGCTTCTACGCCATCTCGACCGAGCGGCGACTGCGCCACCCGGCGGTCCGAGTGGTCACCGAAGGCGCGCGCAGTTCGCTGTTTCTTTCCGGCAACGCCGAAAAACCGTATCCATGACGTTTTCAGCTCGCCACATCCAGGATTCCGCTGCACTTCATCCAGGCGACGCTTATTGGCAGTGGCGGGTAGATACCGTCTCTCCCGGTCAAGCGATTTTTGCCACCAGGGCGGGGTTGAAGGGAGCCTGATGCTTGAGGATGCCAAAGGCGATGTGGACCAGGCGGCGCATCAGGGCGCCCAGGGCCGACATCTTGGTTTTGCCGCGCCCGATCAGGTCCAGATAAGCCTTACGCAGCGGTGGGTTGTGGCGCGAGGCGACGATGGCGGCCATGTACAGCGTGGCGCGCAGGCGCGGATCGCCTTGCTTGGACAGGCATGGACGCTTGTAGACGCTGGTCCCGGACTGGTATTCGATCGGCACCAGGCCGGCACAGGCGGCGGCCTGGCGGGCCGACTCAAACCGATGCCGCTTGAGCAGGCACAGCAGGCGCCGGGCGCAGGCATCACCCACGCCGGGAATGGTTTTGAGCTGATCGCGCGCCTGCTTGAGCGGTGGATGCTGGTCGTAGTGGGCGTCGATGGCGCGCAGCAGCCGCTCGCGTTCGGCGCGCAAGGCACTGAGCGAACGCTGCAGCGAGTCCCGCACCGGGCCGGGCGTATCGGTTGCCTGCGCCTTCTCCAAGCGGTTCTCCTCCCGTTGCAGGTCCTGCGACACCGCATCCAGGCGCGCCACCAGCGCGCGCAGGGTGCGGATTTCCGGCGTCGGCGGCAGCCACGCCACCAGCTCATCGCCTTCGGCGCCGTAGCGTGCCAACAGGCGGGCGTCGACGGCATCGTTCTTGGTCAGCAGGCCACGACCCTTGGCATAGTCGCGTACTCGCTTGGGGTTGGCGATGACAACCTCGTAACCGGCGTCATGGAACACCTGTGCCGCCGCCTCGTGATACACGCCGGTGGCTTCCAGCACCACCCGACAAGCCGACGGCGCCAGCGCTGTTTTGGTACGCAGCCACTCGATCAGGGTATGAACCCCGGCCGGTTGGTTGTCGACCTTGGCCTTGGTGTGCCACTTGGACCGATCGCCCAACCACAAGGCCGCATCCAGCGTGGCTTTAGACACATCGATACCGAGCGTTACCGTTTTCACAACGTGCCCCCGCTCTGTTCATCACATGACCGCGATCCGCGCCTTGGCCGTGAGGCCGTGCTTTCCTTGTCCATGCAGACTCTCAGGCACTGCTGGGTCTTGGACTACCGTTCAGTTTCAAAAGGCGCACAGCGGCACGGCGGGGTTGATCTACGTCACAGGCTCGCAGCCTCAGGGTGGGCACAATCTCCCGCCACGCCATACCCCAAGGTCGCGTTTCCAGGGGCAGAAATAAGATACAAGGGTGGGCAAAGCGCAGCGTGCCCACGCGGTTGTTCAATAATTCACCGGTGACGTCTTCGGTTTTACGATTCGACATAGAGAATTTCTCAAGACGGCCAACGCGCAAAAATTCGTACGGCGTCAGCTCGGAATATCAACAACCCGGCTATTCGCTCAATTTTTTGTAGCGACAGGAAGGTCGCGATTAGTTACACCAATACGCCGCTTTGCGAGGCCGCGGTCGCGGGCATGGCCCGCTCCTACAAGCAACCGATCACGTCGATAAAAGTTCACCCACTTTACGCAGGGTGGATTAGAATCTTAGCGGACGCTATGGCCGGATCATCCCGGATTCCGCCGCGCTTCATCCGGGCTACGCTTGCTGACGTCTAAAGCAGTGTTAGCCTGCAGCGCCGCCTGATACAACATATTAAACCCGAGCACAGTCCGAGAGTCGAACCGTCAGGTTGACCGACGGGCCCGAATTAATAGGGGCAGCCATTTTCTCTGCATGCAACGTAAGATTTCAGATCCTCAATGCGTTGCTTGGTGTGCTGCCAAAGACACCTACTCATTTCCATTGGCCATATTGAGCCAGATTCCTCTTGAGGACCCGATTCATAAAGGCACGCCTTGTCCCTGAAGGCAATCCACGCCCGTTGAGATTGTTTCAGCCGGGTTTTGGCGGGATCTTTGAGATAATTGATCTGTTCCTTGTACAGGGCATTCATTTCTCCGTCAGCCTTCTTGAAGTCATCACCCGCGCAAAAATTCAACTGCAGTTGATTGCCACCCTCGACGCACGTCATTTCGGACGAATCAGCCCAGCCGAAAGCTACAGAGCCGGCCACGACAAACATCAAGCCGATATTTCTGTACGACATATATCATTCCTAAGTTCATGTAGGTTGGGTTGGGTTGACGCAGGAAGACCAACGTTTATTTCTCTCCGCCACGGGTCGTCGACGCGCCAAATCTGCGTATCCGGGCTTTTTGCCCGCAGGTTTGTTTCGGACCAATGTGGCGCGCTAACGTCCGCCGATTACGCATTATGTCCTTGCCTGCCTTGGCTTGTTGGGCTTCCTGCGTCAGCCCAACCTACCTGCCGTTGTGCGTGGCGCCGGGTTGTTCGCTTCACCCACACTTCGACTCCCCGCAATTCAGACACGTCAGACACCCATCCATCATGATCATGGCCTTGGTGCTGCACTTGTAGCAGAGCTGGGCGCCGTCGGGGTAGGTGGCGTCGGTGTCGGCTTTGGTCTGGCCGGTGCGGGTTTCGTATTCGTTGCGCTTTTCTTCGATCAGTTTCAGTTGGCGGGCGTCGAGTTCGCTGTCGGGCAGCATGCCGATGGTGCGTAGGTGCTGTTCGATTGCATCACCGATTTCGGCCACCAGGGACGGCATGTAGCGGCCGCCTTTCTTGAAGTAGCCGCCGCGCGGGTCGAACACGGCCTTGAGCTCTTCCACCAGGAAGGTGATGTCGCCGCCCTTGCGGAACACGGCGGACACGATGCGCGTCAGCGCCACGATCCACTGGAAGTGCTCCATGCTCTTGGAGTTGATGAAGATCTCGAACGGCCGGTAGTGCTCGTGCTCGGTGCCGGCGTTCAGCACGATGTCGTTGATGGTCAGGTACAGGGCGTGCTCGGTGAGCGGCGTCTTGATCTTGTAGGTGGTGCCGCGCAGGGTTTCCGGCCGCTCCAGCTTTTCGTGCATCTGGATGACTTTGGCGCTTTGCCGATCGGCGCTTTCTGCGGCCGGCATTTCGGTTTTGGGCGCGCTGGTGCGGGCCGGCTCGTCGGCGCCAACCACGCTGTAACCGGTGATTTTCTTTTCGATGCGAATGGTCATGGGTTGATTCCTGGCGATCAGAACTTGCCGTAGTAGCCTTCTTTGAGGGCATCGAACAGGTTGGCGGCCGTGTGCACTTCGCCGTCGTATTCGATTTCCTCGTTGCCCTTGGCCTCGATGGTGGTGCCATCGTCCAGCTCGAAGCGGTAGGTGGTGTTTTCGAGGTCCTTTTCCTTGACCAGCACGCCCTGGAAGGCAGCCGGGTTGAAGCGGAAGGTGGTGCAGCCTTTCAGGCCCTGGTCGTAGGCGTACAGGTAAATGTTCTTGAAGTCCTCGAACGGGTAGTCGGTGGGCACGTTGGCGGTTTTGGAGATGGACGAGTCGATCCACCGCTGCGCGGCGGCCTGGATGTCCACGTGCGCCTTGGGGGTGATGTCCTCGGCGGTGATGAAGTACTCCGGCAGTTGCTCGGCCGGGTCGGCGCTACCCGGGATGGCGCGCGGGTTGACCAGGTGGCGGTAGGCCAGCAGTTCGTACGAGAACACGTCCACCTTTTCCTTGGTCTTGCGACCCTCGCGGATGACGTTGCGGAAGTAGTGGTGGGCGAAGCTGGGCTCGATGCCGTTGCTGGCGTTGTTGGCCAGCGACAGGGAGATGGTGCCGGTGGGCGCGATGGAGCTGTGGTGGGTGAAGCGCGCGCCGCGCTCGGCGATGGCCTCGATCAGGTCCGGGCGCACGCCGCCGACGCGCTGCATGTAGCGGCTGTAGCGCGCCAGCAGCACGCGGCCGGGCAGCTTGTCGCCCAGCTTGTGGCCGTCGGCGGCCAGTTCCGGGCGCTTGCGCAGCATGTCCGGCGTGATCTCGAACAGCTCGTCCATGATCGGCGCCGGGCCTTTTTCCTCGGCCAGCGCCACGCCGGCTTCCCAGCCGGCAATGGCCATTTCACGCGACACGGCTTCGGTGAATTCCAGGGACTGGGCGTCGCCGTAGCGGCGACCGAGCATGGTCAGCGTGGAACCCAGGCCCAGAAAGCCCATGCCGTGGCGGCGCTTGCGGAAGATTTCGTCCCGCTGCTGCTGCAGCGGCAGGCCGTTGATTTCCACCACGTTGTCCAGCATGCGCGTGAACACGCGCACTACCTCGCGGTATTCGTCCCAGTTGAAGCGCGCCTCGGGCGTGAACGGCGCCTCGACGAAGGTGGTGAGGTTGATCGAGCCCAGCAGGCAGGCGCCGTAGGGGGGGAGTCCCTGCTCACCACACTGCCCGGTCACGATGCCGTTGAACACGACGGAATTGTGGTCCGGCTGGGTGGTGTCATAAACCGGATGCACACCCTCGTAAGCGATTTTCTCTACGCGAGCGGTGAAACGCTGGGTCTTGCGCAGACTTTTATCCGCGACCCATGCATTGTATTTGGCCGTCTTGTTTTCTGACAGAAAACCGATTTCATGCATGAAGCGATCGCGGGACTCGCCGTCGATGATCAATTCGTAGTCGGCCTTGCAGTGATACAGCTTGTGGCTGCCCTTGCCGTCTGGCAGGAGACGATCTTGCTCGTCACGGCGCTTGTGGATTCGGGAAAATATTCCAAAATTGGCCAGCAACATCTGGACGTCTTTCAACAGGCTCGGTTGACTGGAGGCAAGCCGGACGGAGCACGTCAAGGACTTGCCCGAAACATTGACCGAACCGTCGGCCTGAAACAGGCCGCGCAGGTAGCCGACCACGCAGTCTTCAGTACCCTGCCAGACCACTTCGGGCACTTGGAACTTGCATTCCTTGGTGAAACCGTAGTGCTGCAGATAGCGCGCCAGCAACACGGAGCCCACAAAGACGTGGTTGCGATTCTCGACCGCAACCGGCTGCACCTGATAGTCCCGGCCCTTCTGAAGGCCAGTCCCGGCAATCAAGGTGTTTACATGGCTGGCGATGTTTGTGGCGAGAGGCCGATCCTCACCCCAGAAATTGACATAGGCAATCGATTGCTTGTTCTTCGTTTCAGTGAAATGCCCATCGCCGGTTATCAGACCGATAAGTAATCCAAGTTCAAGGCTGCCCTGATCGCCAAATTGGCCCTTGCCGGACTGGATCAGTAGCTCGTCACCGACTTTCAGCTCCTTGAGCTTGAGCTTGCCGCGCTGAGTATAGAAATCGTGCCACTCGGTGGCCTTGATTTCGTAGCCCTCCCGAGTGACCACGCGGTACACGTCTGCAGTTTGCGATGTCATGAACGCGGGCTTGGCCGGGCGTATGGCTGTGCCGCGCGTTGCCTCGGACAAGGTCCGCGTGTCGACCGTCACCTGCAGCGGCTCGCCGGTCTCGTACAACTCGCCGATCGGGATCATGCCGCGCGCGGTGTGCAACCGGGTGTCCGCCGTCACGCAGGGATTCGTCGCGCGGATGTTCTCGCAGAACCAGTTGTTGTTCAGGTCGTTGTACTGGTCGATCAGGATGAAGCCCGGCTCGGCGTAGTCGTAGGTGGACGTCATGATCAGGTCCCACAGCCGGCGCGCCTTGATGGTCTTGTAGACCCGGCAGGCGACCAGGCCCTGGTCGTTGACGATGTAGCCGCGGTGGGTGGGCCATTCGCGCCAGATGATGTTGTCGGCGGTATGCACGTCGATGCCGTCAGCCGCCGCCTCGTGACTGGCGACCGGGAAGGCGAGCTGCCAGTCGCTGCCGGCCTTGACCGCCTCGATGAACTCGCGCGTGACCAGCAGCGACAGGTTGAACTGGCGCAGGCGGCCGTCCTCGCGCTTGGCGCGGATGAAATCGACCACGTCCGGGTGGCCGACGTCGAAGGTGGCCATCTGCGCGCCGCGCCGCCCCCCGGCCGACGACACGGTGAAGCACATCTTGTCGTAGATATCCATGAACGACAGCGGCCCGGAGGTGTACGAGCCGGCGCCGGTCACGTAGGCGCCGCGCGGGCGCAGGGTGCTGAATTCGTAGCCGATGCCGCAGTTGTGGATCACCAGCAGGCCGGCGTTGCCGGCCAGATAGTTGTTGTGCTTCTCGACCGTGAAGTCGTAGAAGGTTTCGGGCAGATCCAGGCCGCGCTCGATGGCCTCGACCGGGCGCAGACAGCGGGCGAAGTCGATCAGCGGCGCAAGGGCCGGGAAGCGCTGCGCCCAACGATTCAGCCAGATGCGGCTGACGACTGCCTGGCGGTGGTAGCCGTGATAGAAGCCGAGCCGCTGACGTTCCTGGTGGCCAAGCTCGCCCTCCAGGGTGGCCAGCGCCGCGTGCAGGTCGGCCGGCACGACGTAACGGTCGTACTGACCGGCTTGGCTGGCGTGGTCCTGAATACGCTGGCGCTTGCCACTATCGGCCATATAGCCCGCCAATGCGTCCAGGAAGGCCGAGTCGCTGATTTTCAGCATGGCGCCGCCGCTGTCGCGTACGGTGTGACCGTTGTAGTCGTGCTCGCGCGGCTGGCGCACGGTGAGCCCGGCGTGGACACCGAACAGGCCAAGCAGGGCCTTCAATTCCGCGGCAAACACGGTGTTTTGCGTGGCCAGGCTGACGCTGCCATGCTCGCGGCAGACTGTGCCGTCGGTGTCGATCAGGCCGGCCAGGAATGGCAGGAAGTGGCGCTCGGGATGGCGCGCGATCCAGTCCGGCACGCGCAGGCAGGCGGTCTTGGCGCCGACCTGCCAGTCGATCAGTTCAGCCGCCCGGCTGGCGGCGAAACTCGCCACGGCAAAGTCCCACACCGGGGTACCGTTGCGGGTGCTGGTGGCCACCACTTGCGCACGGCTACCGCAAAAGGCCTGAAAGAACGCGGCATAGCGCTCGACCACCTCGCGCTCGGCAGCGCGGATCTTGAACACCAGCCGCCGGCCAAGGGCGGCCGCGCGGTGCTGCCAAGCGCTGCGCGTCGGCCGGTAGCTGTGGCGTTTTTCGCAGGCACTGCCATCGCCCAGATGTGCGCCGGCAAACCAGGCTTCCTGCTGCGCCTGCGCGTCGGCCCGCCACGGGAAGCAATGCTGCACCAGAGCATCCGACATCCGGACCTCGTCGGCGCGCTGATAGCTCAGGGCACCGTCCCGGTACACCAGCACCGGGTGGCGGATCGAGGTTTTCAGGGCCACACCGTTGGCGCGCAGTTCAATGTTGTCTGCACGCGGCACGTGTGTGGTCAGGTGGCGCTCGATACGGCGCATCTCGAAGCGCCGGGCGCTTCGGTCGTAGGCCAGGATTTGCGCGTGCTTTCCTTGCACCGCCTGCTGGGCGCTGACCAGGCCCTGGTCCGTGAACACCCAGGTATCAGGCGCGACACAGCCGGCTTTCAGCGTGAGCCCCGCCTCGTGGACCTTCTGCAGGATGTCGTCCATCGAGTCCTCGATGGTGCCGGACACGGTGCAGTTGATGGTGGAGGTGGCCGGCTTGTGCTCCAGCGCGCCGGCGTTGGAGGTGATGCGGCCGGCCGGGATGGCGCCGCGGCGCAGCGCCCACAGGAAGCGTTCGTACCAGTGCTCGCGCAGGTCCGGGGCTTCGGCGTCGGCCAGGGCGCGCGCCACGCGCTGGTAGGTCTCGTCCACGGTGCGGTCGATGACCGTGCCGTCCTTGGCCTTGAGGCGGTATTTCTTGTCCCAGATGTCCAGCGAGGCCGGCTGGACGGGCACGTCTGCGTTACGCGCAGCTGCGTGAATGGCGACCACCTTATTCATCAATGCTCAGACTCCCTGGGTCGTTATGCGTGCGAGGATGCCAACGCGAGCGCGGCTGCCGGTGGCCTTTGGCCAGGGCTAGAAAACACAACATCTTGTGAAGGCCGATGGACATTACGCGCGCCGGGTTGGGACGTCAACGGCTGCCAAGAATATTTTTTTATCTGTTAAATAACAGATAGTTAAAATATCTAATGCAGTGGCCTTCAAGGGTTTTCAAGCCTCCGCGTGGGGCCGCTTAAATTCCTTTCATCACAACATGTTGTGATGGGTCTTGCAGTCGATTCAGGTCTGTGGCAGCAGCTGGCGGAAGCTTTCGAGCATCGGCAAGTCGGGCAGAAATTGCGGCTGCGCGCGTGAATCCGGCTGGGCGATGGCCAGCAGGTGGCCGATGCCGTAGTCGCGCGCCGCGCGCAGCACGTGCGCGTTGTCGTCGACCAACAAGGTGCGTGCCGGGTCGAAGCCCTGCTGCGCCTGCAGGCGCGGCCAGAAGTCCGGCGCTTCCTTGGGCAGGGCCAGATCGTGCGCGCAGATGATCTCGTCCAGCCACGCCGCAAGCCCGGTGCGGGCAAGCTTGAAATCGAGCCCGCTGCGGTGCGAGTTGGTGACCAGCACGCGCCGCTTGCCGGCCGCGCCCAGCCATTCCAGGAATTCGGGCACCTGCGGGCGCAGGCCGATCAGGTGCGCCAGCTCGGTATTGAGCGCCGCCACGTCCAGTTCCAGCAGCTCGCTCCAGTAGGCCATGCAGTAGAAATCCAGCGTGCCGCGGCGGCTCTCGGCCTGGCCGTGAATGACGCTGCGCGCCTCGTGCAGGCCCAGTCCCCGCCGTTCGCCCCAGGTGCGCGGCAGGTGGTCGAACCAGAAGGCGTTGTCGTAATGCAGGTCCAGCAGCGTGCCGTCCATGTCCAGCAGCACGGTGTCGATGCAGCTCCAGTCAATCATGACGACGCCCCCATCAGGCCCGCCAGGCGCGGGGCGAGCTCGCAACCGGCGTTGATGCTGACCGTCTTGCGCCGGCCGGTGCTGCCGCTGGCGACGCTCAGCGCGCTGCGCGGCAGGTCCAGACGCTCGGCCAGAAACTGCACCAGCGCCGCGTTGGCGGCGCCGTCCACCGGCGGTGCGGTCAGGCGCAATTTCAGGCGGCCATCGTGCAGGCCGGCCAGTTCGGTGCGCGCCGCCCGCGGCTGCACCAGCAAATCAACCAGCCAGACCGCGCCCTGGCGACGATACGGCGCTGCGTTCACAGACCCTGCACCATGATCCGGGCCGCCAAGATGATGAACGGCTGTACCAGCAGGATGTTGACCAACTGCACCGCCACCAGCGCCACCAGCACCGAGAAATCCATGCCGCCCAAGGGCGGGATGATGCGCCGCAGCGGCGCCAGCAGGGGTTCGGTGAGCTGTTCGAGCAGGCGCAGCATGGGGTTGTAGCCGGCGCCGGCGGCGACCACCCAGCTGGCGATCGCCCGCACGATCAGTAGCGCGCTCAGGGTCAGCATCAGCAGCGCCAGGGACTGCGCCACCGCCATCAGCAGCGCGCCGATCAGGCCCGGCAGGTAGCCGCGCAGGCCACTGAGGGCATATACCTCCAACAGCTTGACCAGTAGCAGCAACACAACCAGCGCCGGCTCGACCCGTGCGCGCATCGGCAGCACGCGGCGCAGGGGTTTGAGCACCGGCTGCGTCGCCTTGTAGACGGCCTGCGACAGCGGGTTGCGGAAGTCGACGTCCATGGCCTGGAACAGCAGGCGCAGCAGCACCAGCGCCGCATACAGGCCAAACGCGGTCTGTACCAGGAACAGGCCGGCCTGGGTGAGGGGTGAGTACACCATGCCTCAGTCCTGCGCCTGCCGCGCCAGTTCACCCGCGCGGCGGTGGGCGGCGCCGATTGCCTCGTTGAACAGCCTTGCCAGCCCGCCGGCCTGCAGCACCTCGAGCGCCGCCTGCGTGGTGCCGCCGGGCGAGGTGACCTGTGCCCGCAGCGTGGCGGGCGCTTCACCGCTCTGGGTGGCCAGCACGGCCGAGCCCAGCGCCGTCTGCAAGGTCAGCCGGCGCGCGACATCGGCGCTCAGACCCAGTGCCACGCCGGCTTGCTCCATGGCTTCCATCACCGCAAAGAAATACGCCGGACCGCTGCCCGACAGCGCCGTGACGGCGTCCAGCTGCGCCTCGTCCGGCACCCACACCACGCTGCCCACGGCACGCAGGATGTGTTCCGCCTGCTGCCGCTGCGCAGCGCTGGCCCGGGCATTGGCGTGCAGGGCGCTGATGCCCTGGCGCACCAGCGCCGGGGTGTTGGGCATGCAGCGCACAACCGGGAAATCGCCGCCCAGCCAGGCGTCGATGTCGGCTTCGGTAATGCCGGCAACGATCGACACGATCAGCGGCCGCGTGGACGCAAAGTGTGCGGCCAGGCCCCGCGCCACCGATTTGAGCACCTGCGGCTTGACCGCCAGCACCACGACGCCGGCAGCGCCGACCAGATCCTCGCCGCGCGCTGCGGTCAGCATGCCGAACTCGCGCGCCAGTGCCTCCCGGCGGCCGGCATCCGGCTCGGCAGCGGCCAGGCGCTCGGGCGGTGTGCCGTCGGCAAGCAGCCCGCCCAGCAGCGCACGGCCCATGTTGCCGCCGCCGATGAAGACGATTTCACCCGCCATGCCGATTGTCCTTTTTGTCCTTTTCCAAGCCGTGTCAATACCGCGTCGGACGCGGCCCAAACAGGGCGGTGCCAATGCGCACTATCGTGGCGCCCTCGGCGACCGCCGCTTCCAGATCACCACTCATGCCCATCGACAGCGTATCGAGCTCAAAGCCCTGCCCGCGCAGTTCCAGCCACAGCTCACGCAGCGCCCGCAAAGGTCGACGCTGGTCCTGGAAATCGGAGGCCGGCGCCGGAACGGCCATCAATCCACGCAGGCGCAGCTGTGGCAATCCAGCCACCGCGCGCGCCAGATCGGCCACCGCGACCGGCGCCACGCCAGCCTTGCTCGGCTCGGCATCGATGTTGACCTGCAGGCATACGTTCAGCGGCGGGAGGGCCGGTGGACGCGCAGCGGCCAGACGCAGCGCCGTCTGCTGCGACGCCAGCGTATGCACCCAGTCGAAGCGACAGGCGACCTGCGCTGCCTTGTTGCCCTGGATGGCGCCGATGAAGTGCCATTCCAGGTCGAGGTCGGCGCAGGCGTCCATTTTCGGGCACGCTTCCTGCAGGTAGTTTTCCCCGAAGGCACGCTGGCCCAGCGCGGCGAGTTGCCGAATGTGTTCGACAGGCTGGGCCTTGCTTGCCGCCAGCAACACGACACTGCCCGGCGGGCGACCAAAGCGTTCTTGTGCAACGCGCAGGCGTTCCTGAACGGCCCACCAGCGGGCGTCCAGATACGTTAAAGAATTTGCAGCAGTGGCAGATGTAATGGCATAACCCCACTGTTGGATCGCGGCGCAGTATAGCAGCGGCCCCTACCGCCCCCGGGTCCGAGGGGCGCTCGCGCAAGGTGCATCGACCGCATGGACATCACTGAACTGCTGGCATTCACGGTTACCAACAAGGCGTCTGACCTGCACCTGTCGGCGGGCATGCCGCCGATGATCCGCGTCGATGGCGATGTGCGCCGGCTCGACCTGCCGGCGCTGGACCACTCGCAGGTCCACGACATGGTGTACGACATCATGAACGACCGCCAGCGCAAGGACTACGAGGAGTTTCTGGAAACCGACTTCTCGTTCGAGATCCCCGGCCTGGCGCGTTTTCGGGTCAACGCATTCAACCAGCACCGCGGCGCGGCGGCGGCCTTCCGCAACGTGCCCAACAAGATCCTGAACCTGGAGGAGCTCGAAGCGCCGCAGGCCTTTGCCGAACTGGCCATGCTGCCGCGCGGCATCGTGCTGGTGACAGGACCCACCGGTTCGGGCAAGTCGACCACCCTGGCGGCCATGCTCGACGAGAAGAACCGGGCCGAATACGGCCATGTGGTCACCATCGAGGACCCGATCGAGTTCGTGCACGAGAGCAAGCGCTGCCTGATCAACCAGCGCGAGGTGCACCGCGACACGCTGGGCTTCAGCGAGGCCCTGCGCTCGGCCCTGCGCGAGGACCCCGACACCATCCTGGTCGGCGAAATGCGCGACCTGGAAACGATCCGCCTGGCGCTGACTGCGGCCGAAACCGGGCATCTGGTGTTCGCCACCCTGCACACCAGCTCGGCCGCCAAGACCATCGACCGCATCATCGACGTATTCCCGTCCGGCGAGAAGGATATGGTGCGCGCCATGCTGTCCGAATCGCTGCGCGCGGTGATCGCGCAGACCCTGCTCAAGCGCATCGGCGGCGGACGCGTCGCCGCGCACGAGATCATGATGGGCACGCCGGCGATTCGAAACCTGATCCGCGAGAACAAGGTGGCGCAGATCTACTCCGCCATCCAGACCGGCCAGGCGCACGGCATGCAGACACTCGACCAGTGCCTGCAGAAAATGGTCACGCACCGCAAGATAACCCGGGAAGAGGCCGCCGTGCGTGCCGTCAACAAGGAACTGTTCCGCTAGCCGGCAACCGCCCGCTGGAACTGCCTCATCACCCGGAGCCCGCCGTGATCGACTTCGCCACCCTGCTGCAGATGATGGTCGACCAGAACTCGTCGGACCTGTTCGTGACCGCCGGCGTCGCGCCCAGCATCAAGACGCACGGCACCGTGAAGCCGGCCTGTGAGGAAAAGCTCGACGCCGAACAGGCGCGCGAAATGTGCTACGCCGTCATGAACGAGCGCCAGCGCACGCAGCTGGAGAACACCTTCGAGTGCCAGTTCGCCATCTCGGCGCGCGGCATCGGGCGCTTCCGGGTCAGCACCTTCATCCAGCGCGGCAACGTCGGCATGGTGGTGCGCAAGATCGAGACCCACATCCCGACCCTGGAAGAGCTGCAGGTGCCGATGGTGCTGCGCGAGATCTCCATGATCAAGCGTGGGCTGGCGCTGATGGTGGGCGGTACCGGCACCGGCAAGTCCACCACGTTGGCGGCCATGGTCGGCTACCGCAATAACAACAGCACCGGCCACATCATCACCATCGAGGATCCGATTGAGTACCTGCACCCCCACGGCGGCTGCATCGTCACCCAGCGCGAGGTGGGCGTGGACACCCTGTCCTTCGAGGAAGCGCTCAAGAACACGCTGCGCCAGGCGCCCGACGTGATCCTGATCGGCGAAATCCGCGCCCGCGAAACCATGGAACACGCCATCGCCTTTGCCGAAACCGGCCATCTGTGCCTGGCCACGCTGCATGCCAACAATGCCAACCAGGCGCTGGACCGCATCATCAACTTCTTCCCCGAGGACCGGCGCCAGCAGCTGTTCATGGACCTGTCATTGAACCTGAAGGCCATCGTCTCGCAGCGCCTGCTGCCGACCGTCGACGGCAAGGGGCGGCGCGCGGCAGTGGAGGTGATGCTGGCCAGCCCGCTGATCACCGACCTGATCCGCAAGGGCCAGGTGCACGAGATCAAGCCGATCATGGCCCGCTCGAACGAGCTTGGCATGCGCACCTTCGATCAGGCCTTGCATGCCCTGTATGCCGAAGGCGTCATCACCTACGACGAGGCCATCGCCAACGCCGATTCGGCCAACGATTTGCGCCTGCTGATCAAGCTGGAACGCGATGGCGCGGCGGCCCAGATGGCGCAGGATTCGCAGAAATTCTCACTCAAGCAAGAGGTCAAGGACGAGCCGGCACCGCTGGTGTTCAGCCGCCCGCTGCCGATGGCCTCCCGGCCGGGCGAAGGCCAGAACAGCTAGGGAACGGCGGCTCCCGCAGCGCAGGGATGCCCTGCCACGATCGCTGGTTGTAGGAGCCCGGCTGTGCCGGGCGATCCTCGCGCAGCGAGGCTGCGTTCCCACCCGGGTTTTCTCCAGGTGGCGGGCGCCGAGAAAATCCAGGGTGGATCCCCAGCGTCCCCAGGCTTCAGCCGGCTGCCGGGCCGGGCCGGCTCAGCTCACCGGCAGACGCTCGAGCGCAGCACCCGCCTCGGCCAGAAAATCCCGCACGATGGCGCCGGCCGGCTTGATGTCGTGCACGCCGCCGCAGCTCTGGCCGGTCGGCAGGCAGCCGCGGTCCGGGTCGTCGCTGGTGCCCAGCAGGTCCAGCACGCCGGCTTGCCGCGACGCCTCCATCTGCTGCGGAAACGGCAGGATGTCCGCCTCGCGGCCGATCCAGGAATCCGTGTAGCTGTTGCGAAAGCCGCGCATCTGCTTGCCGCTGTAGCAGCGCGTGAGCGTGGTGTCGCTGGCCTCGGCGCCGACGATGCGCCGTTTCCAGGACTCGACCGCCCGGGCCTCGTCGCTGGCGATGAAGCGCGTGCCCAGCACCACGCCCTGCGCGCCCATGGCCAGCGCCGCCACCAGCTGACTGCCGTGGGCGATGCCGCCGGCCGCCAGTACCGGCGTGTCGCCGGCCACCGCCACTACCTGCGGGATCAGGCTCCAGGTGCCGATGTTGCCGGTGTGACCGCCGGCATCGGTGCCCTGCGCGACGATGAAATCAACCCCGGCCGCGACCACCTTTCGGGCGTGGCGGGGCGCGCCGATCATGGCGCCGACTTTCATGCCAGCCCGGCGCAGCTGTGGCATCAGCTCGACCGGCAGGCCCAGCGCCGACAGAAAGATAGGGCAACCCTCGTCCATCATCACGTCGAGCTGGGCGTCGAACACGCCGGCCATCGGCACCAGCAGGTCCAGCGCCCAGGGCTTGTCGGTGAGGGACTTGATTTCCTGGATGTGCTCGCGAATCTGCGCCGGCTCCAGCCCGGCGGCGCCGTACACGCCAAGGCCACCGGCATTGCTGACCGCGGCGACCAGCCTGGGCCAGGACACGCCGCCCATGCCGGCCAGCACGATTGGCAGCTCGATGCCGATGTGTTCGCAAAACGGGGTTCTGAATTGCCTTGCAGTCACGGGCAGCCTCAGACCAGATAAAAATCGAGCAGGGTCGGGATGTAGTCGTTCAGCACGCTGATTTTCTGGCGCGCGATGCGCCAGTCGGTGCCGTCGCGGCGCAGCGTGTGCTGGTAGTGGCCAAAGTAGGCCTGCGACTGCGCCCGCCAGTGGTAATCCACCCGAAAGACGGCAAACAGCCGGATCGCATCGTCGCCGGCTTCGTCCACCTGGATGTTGGTAATGGCGTGACAGGTGCGCGGCATGGGGTCGGAGGCCACCGAGGTGCCGGACTGCACGCGCCACACCCGGTCCGCCAGGCGTGAGCGCAGGTCGTAGTAGATCAGCGACACCTGCGTGTTGGGGTCTTCGGTCTGGCGCTGTTCGCTCAGCCAGGCCGGCACCCAGTACTCGCAGTCCTCGGTGAACAGGTCCAGCCAGTCCTGCCAGCGGCGCTCGTCGAGCAGCCGGGCCTGGCGGTACAGCAGCGCGCTGCCGGTGGCGAGGGCCTGCTCGGGACTCATGGCGTCACCTCGCTGGCCAGGCCGGCCTTGATGCGCCGCGCCCACTCCCGATAGGAGCCATGGAACACGGTTTCGTCCTGCACGTCCGAGCGGCCGCTGGACGAGGTCAGCGGCGTGATGCCGATCTCCCGCGCGAACTCGTCCGGCCCCTGAATGACCTGACGCAGCCCGCGCAGATGACCGAGGCCAACCGCCGGCGCGCTGCGCGCGCGCAGACCCATCTGAACCGACTCGTACACCCGCGAGTCGTCCGGCGTGGCGAGGCCAGTCGGGTTGAAGAAATCCTCGAACTGGTGAATCCGCAGCTTGCGCTGGTCGGCCGGCTCGCCCTTCGGGCCGATGCAGTAGCTGCGCATCTCGGTGCGGTCCACCGCCAGCGGGCGCATGACGCGCATCTGGATGCAGGCGTTGCACGAGAACTGCAGGTTCGGGAACACCGTGAAGTTGATGGTTTTGAGCATCATGTCGGCGCGCTGCTGGCCGACGCGCGCCTTGAGCGCGTCGTACTGGCGGTACAGCGGCCGCACCTCGGGGTTGGCGGTGTGGATCCAGATCGCGCCGTGGCCGTTGGCGAAGGTGTAGCTGCCCGACGGGATGGCCGGGTCCACGAAATCGGCGATGTCGATGTTGCGAAAGCTGCTGCCGCCGCTGGCGCGCGAGGCGGCGATGTTGATGAAGCTCGGGTGGGTGGAGGTCAGGTGATAGGCGTCCAGGCAGTTCTCGAGCTGCATCTTCCAGTTGGCGTCGTAGGTGTAATACGAGCGCCCGGGGATGACCTCGGTGCCGTGCTCGGACTGGTCGACGATCATGTCCAGAAACGCGCTGATGCCGGCCAGGTGTTCTTCCAGTGGTGGCACGTCGGGGTTCAGGCTGCCGAACAGGAAGCCGCGGTAATTGCCAAAGCGCGCCAGCGGCGGCAGGCGCGTGTCGGCCTGCTCGAAATGCGCCGGATACGCGCCCTGGGCGCGGTCCTTGACCAGCACGCAGTTGCCTCGGGCGTCGAAGGTCCAGCCGTGGTACGGGCAGACGTGGAACTTGCGGTTGCCCGATTCGCTCTGGCACACCGCCGCGCCCTTGTGCGGGCACACGTTCAGGAAGGCGCCGATCTTGCCCTTGTCGTCGCGGTGCAGCAGCACCGGCTGGCGGCCGATCCAGGTGGCCAGGTAATCGAGCGGTTTGGGCAGCTGCGTTTCGTGCGCCAGGAACACCCAGTGGCGCTCGAACACGTGGCGCATTTCCAGCTCGAACAGCGCCGGGTCGCGGTACACGTCGCGGTGGACATCGAACACGCCGGCCGCCGGGTCGTCGCGCAGGTAGCGTTCCGGCACCGGCAGGGCGCTGTCGTGGATGGCGTTCATTGAGCTTCTCCTCCGGTTCGCGGACGGCGATCCACCGCTGCGACGGTTTGCTGTCGGGCACGCGCCATCCCTGGCGAGGCAACTTTAACGATCGTAAGGTAAGTGCCGCAAGCGCGCCGCCGGGCGCTATGCTTCACCGGACCCGCGCCGGTACGTCGGCGCACCGCTCACGTGGCTACGGATGGCCCGCCCATGACCCCGAGGAGAAACACGCCATGAACCAGCCCCGTGACTTCGAACTGCCGGTCGGCATCCGCCCCGACCAATGCTCGCCCGAGGAATGGCAGACGCGGGTGGAGCTTGCCGCCGCCTACCGCCTGGCCGACCGCTTCGGCTGGTCGATGCTGATCTTCAACCACATCACCGCCCGGGTGCCGGGCAAGGACGATCACTTCCTGATCAACAACTTCGGCCTGATGTACGACGAGATCACGGCCTCCAACCTGCTCAGGATCGATCTGGACGGCAAGCTGGTCGGCGACTATGTCGGCGAGACGCGCGTGAACCGCGCCGGCTACGTCATCCACAGCGCCATCCATGCCGCCCGCCACGACGTGCAGTGCGTCATGCACACCCACACCGTGGCCGGCGAGGCGATATCGACCTGCGCCACCGGCCTGCTGCACGTGAACCAGGACTCGATGCAGCTGACCGGGCAGGTGGCCTACCACGAGTTCGAGGGCCTGGCCGTCGACGAGGGCGAGAAGCAGCGCCTGGTGGCCGACTTCGGCGACAAGAAAGTGCTGGTGCTGCGCAATCACGGCATGCTCACGGCCGGCGCCAGCGTCGGCGAGGCCTTCATGCTGATGTGGCTGCTGGAGCACGCCTGCCGCGTGCAGGTGGCGGCATTGTCGATGGGCCAGCCGTTGCACGGCGCGCCGGAGGTGCTCGGGCGCATCGCCGACCTGGTGCCCACCCAGCAGGGCATCATCACGCCGACCGGCCTGGGCGGACTGCCGTTTCGGTCGCTGATGCGCTGGCTGGACCGGCAGGATTCGAGCTACCGAAACTGAGCTGCGCTTTCACACAGGGAGGAGTGACCATGCCACTGGCCAGATTCGTGCTGATCTTCACCGGCATTTCGTTTTTCGGATATGCCGTCGCCTGCTTTCTGTATCCGGTCGAGGTGGCTGGCCGCTTCACCGGCTACGGCCTCGAAGCCGCCGCCGGGCTGGTCGAGGTGCGCGCCATGTACGGTGGGCTGCAGGCCGGTTTCGGCGTCTTCTGCCTGCTGGCCGGCTGGCGGCGGGAATGGACGGTGCCGGGCCTGACGGCCATCGCCACCGTGATGGGCGGCCTGGTTCTGGCGCGCAGCGTCGCCATGGGCATCCACGGTCCAGCCGGTGCGAATCCGGGCGCCGCCATCTACGAGGGCATCACCACGCTGCTGGCGGTGGTCGCGCTGATCCGCCTGCGGGGGCGCGTGTGATGAGCTGGGCCAGGCGTCTGATGTTTCTGTTGATTGCCGTCAGCGGCGCAGCCGGAGCCGATCCTATGCAAGAGGTTCTCGCCGCCGATGACGCACGCACCGCAGCTCTGATCGCCGCCGACCGGCCGGCCCTGGACCGCACCCTGGCCCGGGAACTGCGCTACGTGCACAGCAACGGCCTGACGCAGGACCGGGCCGAATATTTGGATGCCGCCATCGGCGGCGCCATGCAGTACCGCGTCATCCGGCCGCTGCAGCGGCAGGCGCGCCCGATTGCCGACACGGTGGCGCTGCTGACCGGCAGCAATCACGTTGAGGTCGTTCTGAACGGCAGGCCGCTGCAGGCCGAGGTGCTGTACACCGCGGTTTACGTGCAGGAAGACGGCGCCTGGAAGATGACCGCCTGGCAGTCCACACCCGCCCCGAACTAGAGCCCCACGCGGTGACGACCCTTTCCCTGGGCGCCAGCGCCGCCGGCGTCCCGGTTGACCTGCGGGTCGGCATGGCCAACCGGCATGGCCTGATCGCCGGCGCCACCGGCACCGGCAAGACCGTCACCCTGCAAACCCTGGCCGAGGGCTTCTCGCGGGCCGGGGTGCCGGTGTTCCTGGCCGACGTGAAGGGCGACCTGTCCGGCCTGGCGCAGCCGGCGCAGCCGGGCAAGCGCATCCTGGCCCGCGTGGCCGAGCTGGGCATCAGGGACTACGCGCCGCGCGCCAACCCGGTGGTGTTCTGGGATCTGTACGGCAAGGCGGGCCACCCGGTGCGGGCCACCGTCTCGGACCTCGGGCCGTTGCTGCTGGCGAGCCTGCTGGAACTGAACGACACGCAGACCGGCGTGCTGTACGCGGCGTTCAAGGTCGCGGACGACCAGGGTCTGTTGTTGCTGGACCTGAAGGATCTGCGCAGTTTGCTGGCCTGGGTGGCCGACAACTCGGCCGCCCTGCGCGGCCAGTACGGCAACCTCAGCGGCGCCAGCGTGGCGGCCATTCAGCGTCAGCTGCTGGTGCTGGAAGCGGACGGTGCCGGGCAGTTCTTCGGCGAGCCGGCGCTCGATCTGGCCGACCTGACGCGCACGGATTTCTCCGGCCAGGGCGTGATCAGCGTGCTCGACGCCACCGCGCTGATGCCCCGGCCGCGCCTGTACGCCACCTTCCTGCTGTGGCTGCTGGCCGAGCTGTTCGAGCGGCTGCCGGAAGTCGGCGACCTCGACCGGCCGCGGCTGGTGTTCTTCTTCGACGAGGCGCACCTGCTGTTCGACACCGCGCCCAAGGCCCTGCTGGAAAAGATCGAACAGGTGGTGCGGCTGATTCGCTCCAAGGGCGTCGGCGTCTACTTCGTCAGCCAGAACCCGCAGGACATTCCGGACCCGGTGCTGGGCCAGCTCGGCAACCGCGTGCAGCACGCGCTGCGCGCCTTCACGCCGCGGGACCGCGCCGCCGTGCGGGCCGCGGCACAGAACTTTCGCGCCAATCCGGGGCTGGACGTGGAAAGCACGCTGACCGAGCTGGCGATCGGCGAGGCGCTGGTGTCGGTGCTCGACGCGCGCGGCATGCCAACGCCGGTCGAGCGCACGCTGATCCGCCCGCCGCAGTCGCGCCTGGGCCCGCTCACGCCGGCCGAACGGGCCGAACACATGGCCCGCTCGCCGCTGGCCGGGCGTTACGACACGGCGGTCGACCGCGAATCGGCGCACGAGCTGCTGGCGGCGCGGGCGGCCGCGGCCGATGCCGGCGCGCCGGCGCCGTCCACCGGATCGGCGCCGAGGCCCCGCCGCCGCGAGCCGGACACGCTGCTGGAAACCACCGCCAAAAGCGCCCTGCGCGCCATCGGCAGCCAGCTTGGCCGGCAATTGGTGCGCGGCGTGCTGGGTTCGTTGCTGGGCGGTCGGCGCTAGCGCGGGGCGTGGGGGAGCGCCGGCGCGTGTAGGGAATCTGAATAAATCTGTCCTGGATTTTTCAGCGCCCGCAACCGAAAACCCTTGTGCGCAGCTTTGCTGCGCGATGATCGCCCGGCGCAGCCGGCCTCCCACAGTCCTCTGTGCAGCGTTTCCTTATGTGATCTGGTACCGCTGCGCGTGCGTGTCCAGCAGCTCCTGCTGGGCATTGATGCGCGGGAATGGCGCGTCCGGTACCGGCACGCCCAGGAACGCGCACAGCGGCGCCCAGCCCTGCGCCACGTCATACACCAGCAGGCGCTCGGCCGGCAGGGCGTCCTGCACGGCGCGGTTGTGGCGCTCGAAGACCTCGATCACATGCGCCCGGTCGCCGATGCGGTCCGCGAAGATGCGTTGCTGCACGATGTCGCGCGCCATCACGATCTGCCGCCGGGCCGCCTCGTCGTCCGGCATTCCCGGCGCTGCCATGAAGCGAAACAGCGTGCTGTCGATGCTGTTGAACCAGCGCGCGGCGTCGCGCACGGTGAGAATTACCTTCGCCTGCGGGTAGAACGCCGCCAGTTCGCGCCAGAAATGGCTGGCCGGCCAGTCCACCGCGGCCCGGAAATCACCCAGCAGGCTGTCCCAGTCGTCGCGCGCGCCGGCGGCGAACTGCTGCCACATCGGCCCGTGCTCGATGTGCTCGAAGATGCGCGTCATGTGGTAGCACGGCCCAAAGCCGAGCTGTTCGAGGGCCGCCTTCAGCGACAGCGTGCCGGTGCGGCCCATGCCGGCGCCGATTACTTGCAAGGCCATGATCGCTTGCTCCTTGAATGAACCTCACAACGACCGGCGCCGACCGACGCGCCGGGCGTCACCTGTCCGGGGAATGGTAGGGCATGGCCCGGCCGGCAAAGGCCGCCAGCGCCGTCGCCACGTCGGCAAACTCCTGCAACTGCTGCAGCGTGGCGACTGTCGGCCGGATCAGGTGCAACTGGCCACGCCAGCCGGCATCGAGCGCGTCGGCCGGACGCAGCCAGCGGTAGTCCACCGCCTCCACATCGTCGATGCGCACGCCACCGCAGCCGTTGGCATCGGCGACGAAGAACCAGGTCGCATAGCGGCGCGGTTGCCCGGGCGGCGTGGTCCAGTGGGCCACTTCCACCAGCGCGTCGGGGTTCAGCAGCAGGCCGGCTTCCTCGGCCGCCTCGCGCACCGCCGCCAGCCGCGGCGCCAGGTCGGCGCCACGGTGATGATCGCCCGCGTCGACCCGCCCGCCGGGGAACACCCAGGCGCCGGGCGCGAACACCAGCGCCGGGCTGCGCTGCAGCAGCAGCACTTCAAGGCCGTGCGCACCGTCGCGCAGCGGTGCCACGGTGGCCGCCGGTTGCACCGCTACCGTCATGCGTCGCCGCCGTAACGCAGGCGGTACCAGGCGCCGCCCAGATACTCGTGCAGCGCCAGCGTCGAGCGCGCCAGCGCCGTCGCATCGGGCAGCCAGTCGAGTGCATCGAAGCGGCGCTCGACTGGCACCAGCGTCGGCGCCGGCAGCACGGTAAAACCGACGCGCCGGAACACCGCCGCCGCGCGCGGCAGGTGCCAGGCGTGGCTGACCAGCGCAATGCGGTCTATGCCGTCAGCCGCCAGCATCTGGCGTGCGTAGCGGGCATTGTCGTAGGTGGTCAGCGCGCGGCCCTCCACCCAGCGCGCCCGCACGCCCCAGTCGAGCAGGGTTTCGGCCATGAGCTCGGCCCCCGGCCGGCGGCCGGCCAGCGCCCCATCGGTGACCAGGACCGGCAGCTTGCCTTCCCTGGCGAGCCTGGCGCCGTAGCGCAGTCGCTCCAGTGCCAGCGGCGATACCGTCGCCCCGTCGTAGTCCGCCAGACCCCGCTGCGCGCCCGCACCCAGGATGACCACGGCCTGCGCCGTGCGCAGTTGCTGCACGCCGAGCGGCGCATAGCGGCTCAGCGAATCGAGCAGCGCATCGGCGACGCGGCCGCACGACAGCACCAGCAGCAAGGCCGCGCCGACAACACCGATGGCGCGCACCAGGCGCGGCCGGCGCGCCGCCACTGCCGCCGCCAGCAGTAGCAGCGCGAACAGCCCCGGCGGCTTCAGCAACGCCGCCAGCACCTTGACGGCGTAGAACTCCATCTCAGGCCACGGCGTGCCCGGCGGCCTGCAGGTCGGCGTGGTAGGACGAGCGCACCAGCGGGCCGCTGGCGACGTTGGCAAAGCCCATCCGCCGGCCGCGGGCGGCCAGTTCCGCAAAGGTGTCCGGCGGCACGTAGCGGCGCACCGGCAGGTGGTGCGCGGACGGCGCCAGGTACTGGCCGATGGTCAGCATGTCCACGTCGTGGGAGCGCAGGTCGGCCATTACCGTGAGCACCTCCTCGTCGGTCTCGCCAAGGCCCAGCATCAGGCCGGACTTGGTCGGCAGCTGCGGCAGCAGCGCCTTGCAGCGCTTGAGCAGGTCCAGCGAGCCCCGGTAGTCGGCGCCCGGCCGGGCCGCCGCGTACAGGCGCGGCACGGTCTCGATGTTGTGATTGAACACGTCCGGCGGCGCGGCGGCCAGGATCTCCAGCGCCACGTCGATGCGGTGGCGAAAGTCCGGCACCAGCACCTCGATGGTGGTGGCAGGCGAGCGCTCGCGCACGGCGCGGATGCAGTCCACGAAGTGCCCGGCGCCGCGGTCGGGCAAATCGTCGCGGTCCACCGAGGTGATGACCACGTATTTCAGGCTCAGCCTGGCCACCGCATCGGCCAGGTGCGCCGGTTCGCTCGGGTCCAGTGGGTCCGGGCTGCCGTGCGCCACGTCGCAGAACGGGCAGCGGCGGGTGCATTTGTGGCCCATGATCATGAACGTTGCGGTGCCCTTGCTGAAGCACTCGCCGATGTTCGGGCACGACGCTTCCTCGCACACTGTGTGCAGGGCGTTGTCGCGCAGCAGGGTCTTGACGCGCTGGAAGTTGGGGCTGGCCGGCAGGCGCACGCGCAGCCAGTCCGGCTTGCGCAGCGGCGCGGCGGCCGGCTCCACCTTGACCGGGATGCGCGAGACCTTGTCCAGGCCACGCTGGCCGAGCTTGCGGGAAATGGTCACGGCGGCGTTCCTTGCTGGGTGGGAAGAAGTCAATTCTAGAATCCTCGAGGAACGCTGGATAAATCCATCCCGGATCGCCGAGCGCCCGCTACCGACAAAGCTTGCGGGAGCGCAGCTTCGCTGCGCGATGATCGCCCGGCGCAGCCGGGCTCCCACGGTTTTCCGATGGCTCACACGATCAGCAGCTTACAGTCGCTGATCGTGGCAATGCGCCCCGGCCCTGCGCCAAGCGTTGAATACGTCGACGCTTGCGGCAAGGCAAGCGCCGAAACGCGCGATGATCGCCCGGCGCCGCCGGGCCCTATCCCGGCCCACTTTGCTTCAATCTCCCGGCGTCTGCGGGCACCCACATGGAATCAGACCACCATCACCACCACGGCCCGCTGAGCGACCGGCGCCTGGCGTCGGCCATCGCCATCAACGTCTTGCTGACGGTGGTGCAGGTGGCGGCCGGCGTGGTGTCCGGCTCGCTGGGCTTGATTGCGGACGCACTGCACAACCTGTCCGATGCCGCGTCCATGGGCATTGCGCTGCTGGCACAGAAGATCGCCCGCCGCCCGGCCGACCGGCTGATGACCTTCGGCTACCAGCGCGCCGAGCTGGTGGCGACGCTGATCAACGTGACCGCGCTGTTGCTGGTGGGCGGTTATCTGCTGGTCGAGGCAATCGGCCGCTTTGTGTCGCCGACGCCGGTGCAGGGCTGGCCGGTGGTGATCGTGGCCGGCGTGGCGCTGGCGGTGGACACGGCGACGGCCTGGATCATCGCCGGCGGCGCCCGGGACAGCCTCAATGTGCGTGCGGCGTTCCTGCACAACGTGAGCGATGCGCTGGCGTCGCTGGGCGTGATCGTGGCCGGCACGCTGATCCTGCTGTACGACCTCGTGGTGGCGGATCTGCTGATCACGGTGGCGATTTCCGGCTACGTCATTTATCAGGCCGCGGGGCTGCTGCCGCGCACCGTTCGCCTGCTGATGGGCGCGATGCCGGACGACCTGGAGTACGACGCCATCGTGGCGGCGCTGCGCGCCACGCCGGGCGTGCGCGACATCCACCACCTGCACGTATGGAATCTGGACGAGCACCGCCGCGCGCTGGAGGCGCACCTGGTGCCGGAGGCGGACGACCTGGCCGCCTTCGAGCGTCTCAAGCAGCGGGTGCGCGAGATGCTGCGCGAGCGTTTCAACGTGGAGCACGCCACGCTCGAGCCGTGCATCGCCGACCGCACGGGCGCGCCCATCGTGCGCATGCAGCCGCCGCATCGTCACGACACGCAGGTCAAGCCCAGGGCCGGCGACGCACACTGAAGCGAGCCGATCACCTGACGCCGGACAAGCCCAGGCGCCGATGCCGTCATCGACCACCGTATCGCTGCGGCACAATGGCCCGGACGCCGGTCCGGGGCGACCGGCTCTCAGGGAGGAGATGTCATGGAATCACTCATCGCCGCCACGGCGCTGTTCCTGGGCATGCACTGGATCGTCTCGGGCAGCCCGCTGCGGGCTGTCATCGTCGCCCGCACCGGCGAGGGGCCGTTCAAGGCCGGCTTCGCGCTGATCATCGCCATCAGCATCGCCTGGATGGGCTGGGCCTACGCGCACGCGCCGTATCTGGAAACCTGGGGCACGGCGTCCGCCTTCAAGCCGCTGAGCTGGGTGTTGATGGCGCTGGCCTTCGTCCTGCTCGCGGCCAGCGTGACGGCTAAAAACCCCACCACGCTGGGCGCCGTGCCGCCGGATCAGGTGCAGGCGCGCGGCATCGTGCGCATCACCCGCCACGCCGGCCTGTTCGGGCTTGGCCTGTGGGGCCTGGCGCACTTTCTGGTCAACGGCGACTGGGCCTCGCACCTGCTGTTCGGCAGCTTCGCGTTCGAGGGCCTGATCGCGCCGCTGAACCTGGACCGCAAGTACCGCCAGCGCTTCGGCGCGGCCTGGGAAAGCTTCGCCCGGCAGACCTCCTACCTGCCGTTCGTCGCCATCCTGCAGGGGCGAAACCGGCTGGTGCCCGGCGAGATCAACTGGATCGCCGTGGCGGTGGGCCTTGGCCTGTTCGGGCTGACGCTGGTCTACCACCAGGCGTGGTTCGGGGTGTCGGCGCTGTGAAGCCGGCGGGGCGTCCCTGCCCCGCGGCGGCGCGTCAGTTGCTCACGCCCTGCGCATCGCGGGCGTCGAATACCTGCTCCAGCACCTTGATGCCGTTGATGGCGGTCGGAAAGCCGACATAAACCGCCTGTTGCGAAACGGCTTCGACGATCTGCTCGCGCGTGCAGCCGATGTTCAGCGCCACGTTGGCGTGCAGCTTCAGCTCCAGCTCGGCGCCGATGGCGGTCAGCACCGCCACGTTCAGCAGCTCGCGCGTCCTGGGGTCCAGCCCCGGGCGGGACAGCACGTCACCGAGCACGAACTCCATGGCCTGGCGCGCCATGTGCGGCGCCACCTTGTTCAGGGTGTTCATGACCGAATCGGTCACGCTCGGGCCCTTGGAAAACTCGGCGATCTTGGCCTGGCCCATCTGGTAGCGGACTTCGTTGACGTAATCGGCGTTGTCGGACATGGGTTTCTCCTGTGCGTTTTCTGCTGACAAAGGCGCCACCCGGGCACCTGCCGCAACTGTGACACGAAGCAGTCGGACGCACAGCCATTGCGCGCGCCGGCGCTGACGATGGAACTATCCCCCCGGCGTTTCGATCGAAGAAGCTGTCGTCATGGCGACGACCTACCTTCCCTCACGAAAGATCAGGAGTCCAAGCACACCATGAAACGCGCAACATTCTTGTCAACCATCCTCGCCACCGGCACCCTGGGCGTGGCTACCCTGGCGACAGCACCCGCCCTGGCTGCAAGCGAAGGCGAGGGCTGGACGGGGCCCAAGGCCTACGTCGGTGCCGGCGGCAGCTTCGCCAAGATCGACGATGCCAAGGTGCGCGACAACGACGTCAACACCGGCGACCTGAGCGACTTCGATGACGACCACGTCACCTGGCAAGCCTTCGCCGGCGTGATGGTCACGCCCTGGCTGGGCGTGGAAGCCGGCTACCTGGACCTGCCCAAGTACGAGGACAACGGCTTCGAGATCGACGGCCACGGGTACACCGCCACGGCCTTGCTGGCGGCGCCGCTGGGAGACCGCTTCGAGGTCTACGCCAAGGGCGGCCGGGTGTGGTGGGATGCGAAGGCGGATGGTCCAGTCGGCTTCGACGCCGACGTCGACGGTAATGACTGGGTGTACGGCGCGGGCCTGAACGTCGGCCTGGTGCCGCACCTCAGTCTGCGTCTGGAGTACACCCGCTACCAGCTGGATGGTGACCGTGCCGAGGCCGACCTCGACCTGGCCACAGCAGGCCTGCAGTATCAGTTCTGATGGATTGACGCATCGGCCGATGGCGTCTGCACCATGCCCGCGCGGGGCTGGTGCAGACGCCTGCGCCGAACCCTCTGCCCCGGACTCTCCGCCACCACCAACACCAAAGGTCTGGATAGTCTCCAGGCCCTTTTTTTCTTACATCCCCGCCTGGCGCGCAGTCCCGGGCGTCTGCCCGGCGGGTCGCAGGCCTGCCAGAAGCGCCGCACCGGGCCGATTTCCGGCTATCCAAGTCTCTTTTTGTTCCATTGTTAGTCGCAAGGCGGAACTGCGCATTTACGCGAGTTTTGCGTGGCCTCTGCGCCGTCAGCTGTGCCTACCGATTGGCCGACAAATCGCTACACATCGCACTGTGCGACCACCTGCAGCTGCTCGATCCAATCCTGAAGCCGGCGCGGGCTTCAAGCGTTCCCGTCAAAACCGTTCCCGAACAAGGGGTAACGCGCAAACCCCGCAACGGCGCCATTTTTCCGGCTTCCGGCGGTTCATCACTAAAAACACAGGGTGAGTATCGGGAATGCTCCCCTCCCTCGATGCCAATGGGTGGCCGGGCACGGGAACGATGCCCCCAGCCGGAGGACACGGCCCAACAGGGCAAGTCTGGCGGCAATGACGTAATGAGGTAATGGTCGAGGCGATTAGCGTATTGATATGTAAAAATAAAACCGGTCCGCCACTGACAGATGCCACCTCCCTGATAGTGTCTCGGGACCACAACGCGGAATCCAGAAATGCGCACAGTGACAGGCATCCGTCCGGCCGAGCCCGGCCGTCGGGCAGTCGATGACGCCAACAACCCGCGCCCACCGTCTGGTTCGATTCCCGGCGGCAGCTGGCGTGCATGCTGTCGGACGAGAACCGCGCGCTGCTGCGCCTGATGCGCGCGCTGCAACCCAATCCCGCACGGTGCTGGAGCTGGCCGAGTGGTCCGGCCCCGCGGCCAGCAATGTGTTGCGCACTCTGCGTCACCTGGAGCGCCACGGCCTGGTCAAGCAGCACCACGAGCCCAGACACCCGCGCCGTGCGCCCGGAAGCACTGGCCACCGAATTCTTGATCGTGTTGGATTGATGGAGAAGGAGAATGAATAAAAGTCAGCAGGAGTGCGCCGTTTGAGCCAGGAAGGCCAACTCCTCGACCAAAAATCCTTGCGGTCCGTGACCGGCAAGAGCGCCGACTGGAACGAGCTGGTCAAGGATTGCATCGCCTTCGCCAACGCGACGGGCGGTCGTTTGCTGCTCGGCATTGAGGACGGCCAGAACAAGCCACCCGCAGGCCAACGGATTCCTGCCGATCTTCCGGACACCATCAGGCGCAAGATTGCCGAGCGCTGCGTCAACGTGGCCGTGCTTCCGGATGTCGTTACCGCAACCAATGGCGGTCAGTACATCAACCTCGCCATTCCCCGGGCCATCGCGGTGGCATCGACCACCGATGGCCGCTACTTCCTGCGCCTGGCCGACCAGAGCAAACCTGTCACGGGTGACGACGTGCTCCGATTGGCGGCGGAGCGGGGGGCTCTACCGTGGGAAACACAGACCACGCTGCAGGTGCCCAGATCAGCTACCGATCCGGACAAGCTCGGCAAGCTGGTGAATGCGCTGAGGGCATCCGACCGCGTCAAGCCGTCCGTCAAGGAAAAGTCCAATGACGAACTGCTCGATCATTACCAGCTCGCGCAAGGTGGCTACCTGACCCACCTGGGCATCCTTTGTCTGGGACAGCAGCATCAACGTGCGCAGCTGACCACCGCCCCAGTGATCCAGTTCATCAAGTACGACGAGCGCGGCCAGAAGGTCAACAAGCTGGTGTGGGACGACCACACGTTGAATCCGATGGAGCTGATTGAGGTCGTCTGGCTGGAAGTGCCTGATTTTCGCGAGCGCTACGAATTGCCCGATGGCCTGTACCGCCAGAACGTGCCCGCCTTCGACGAGGTGGTGGTACGCGAGCTTCTGGTCAACGCGCTGGTGCATCGTCCCTACACCCAGCGCGGCGACATCTTCCTGAATCTGCACCCGGATCGACTGGAAGTGGTCAACCCGGGTCCGCTGCCGCTGGGCGTCACGCCGCAAAACGTGCTGCACACCACCGTGCGCCGCAACGAACATCTGGCCCGTCTGTTCCACGATCTGAAGCTGATGGAGCGCGAAGGCAGTGGCTTCGACAAGATCTTTGAGGTGCTGCTGTCGCAGGGCCGCCCGGCGCCGGAGCTGATCGAAACTCACGACCGCGTGCAGGTCACGGTACGCCGCCGCATTCTCAAGCCCGAGGTCATCGACTTCATCGCCAAGGCGGACCAGACCTACCAGCTCACCCAGCGCGAACGCATTGCCTTGGGCTTGCTGGCGCAGCACGATGCCATGACCGCCCGGGAGTTGGCCGCTGTGTTGGAGCTGCCTACGGTCGAGGCACTGCAACCGTGGATCAAGCGACTGCTGGAATGGGAGCTGATACGCAGCGCGGGCCGCACGCAGGCCACACGCTATTTCGTCGATCCGGGGCTACTGCGCAATCTCGATTTCGCCGGGGAAACGACCCTGAAGCGGATCGAACCGCACCGGCTCGCGGCCTTGATTCTGGAAGACCTGAAGCGCTACCCAGAATCGGCCATCGGCGATATCCGTCAGCGCATCGGCAGCGAAATCCACCCCAGGCAGGTCAAACGTGCGCTGGACGGCCTGGTCGACAAGGGCGACGTGCGCTTTACGGGTGACAAGCGCTGGCGACGCTACTGGGCGGTGTCATGAAAAGCCTATCGGACAGGCTGCGTCCTATCGGCCATGGTCGGGCAATAGAAAGTGGACGATAAACTCACAACGATCAAACAAATCAAAGGCTTATATAGATCACCATGGTTGTCTCGTGGTCGATAGCGGCACCACAGCCCCCCCCGCATTCCAGGACTTACGCATGAGTGCAGGCTTTCAGCAAGTCGCCAATTTCATAACGAAATCAAATCACGCGTCGGCGCACTGCGGGAACGCCAGCAAGGCATGGTCACATGCAGCATGCCTCCGTCTGCTGGGAGGTGGCGCGTGATCGCGGCCCAGAAAAAAAGGCCGCTGATTCGCTACGCGGGTTCAGCGGCGGAAACCTCGATAGGTTCAAAGCCGATAGGCAGTGAACTCGGCGTGAGAATGTATTCCGAACGGCCCCTTTGTCTTAGTCGAGCCGAGCTGGCGTTGGCTACAACCGGCGTCTATCTGCCCGGCTCGCGCCAAACCGCCGCGCCAAACGCACCTCTCCGCCGTGCCGCAGAGGGGATGACCCACGAACAGGACGGTTGGCCTCCGCGCCGCGAGCAATCTCGAGTTGTGCGGATCTACGACCTGCATTTCGCGTTGCGAGCCCGCCACGCCAACGAAGCGCTGATCCCGGCGACGCTCAAGCGCGTGTTCTGCGGGGCCCACTGAGTGCAGTTCGTCCGCCGCGGCCCCGACATCCCGGAACGCCTGCTGCAGGCGCACGAGGACGGGCACGTGGTGTTCTTCTGCGGGGCGGGCATCTCCTACCCCGCGCGCTTGCCGGGTTTTGATGGCCTGGTGAAGGAACTCTATGCTGCGTTGGCCCCCACGCCTAACGCGGTGCAGCAAGCGGCAATCAAGGCTAAACAGTTTGACACTGCCATCGGCTTACTGGAAGACAACATCATCGGCCGTCGCAAAGAGGCCCTTGTTCGGAAGGCGCTCGCTGAAATCCTCACCCCGGATCTCACAGCCGCGAACGCGACGGTGGCCCACGAGTCGTTGCTGACGCTGAGCAAGTGCCGCAACGGCCACACTCGCCTCGTCACCACCAACTTCGATCGTCTGTTCGAGGAGGTGATTGCGGCGAAGTCCCTGCCCATCGAGCGGTTTCAGGCGCCGCTGCTGCCGGTGCCGAAGAACCGTTGGGACGGACTGGTCTATCTGCACGGCCTGCTCAGCGCCACGCCGACCGCGAGCGAGCTGGATCGGCTGGTCGTCTCCAGCGGTGATTTCGGATTGGCCTATCTCACCGAGCGCTGGGCGGCGCGTTTTGTCAGCGAACTGTTTCGCAACTACACCGTGTGCTTCGTCGGCTACAGCATCAACGACCCGGTACTGCGCTACATGATGGATGCCCTGGCCGCCGACCGCCTGCTCGGCGAATCGCCGCCGGAAATGTTCGCCTTCGGCAGTCACACCAAAGGCAAGGAGGATGAGCGCGCCAACGAGTGGCGGGCCAAGAACGTCACGCCCATCCTCTACCGCGAACACAACAGGCACGCCTATCTTCACAAGACCCTGCGCGCCTGGGCCGAAACCTATCGCGACGGCGTGCGCGGCAAGGAGCGCATCGTGGTCGAGTGCGCCATGGCCCGGCCCTTGGCCAGCACCCGGCAAGACGACTTCGTCGGCCGCCTGTTGTGGGCGTTGAGCCATTCGGGTGGCCTGCCGGCCAGACGCTTTGCCGAACATGACCCGGTGCCATCACTGGATTGGCTGGAGCCCTTGAGTGAGGAGCGCTACCAACACGCCGACCTGGGCCGCTTCGGCGTCCCGCCCGAGACGACCGTGGATGCCAAGCTCGCCTTCAGCCTGACCCGCCGGCCTTCGCCTTATCCTCTGGCGCCGGTGATGTGTTTGGTCGATGCCGGCGCGCATGGCAGTCGCTGGGACAAAGTGATGTGGCAACTGGCGCGCTGGCTGATCCGTCATCTGGACGACCGGGACCTGTTGCTGTGGCTGGTCAAACGTGGCGGTCGGCTGCATGACGATCTGGTCTGGTTGATCGAACGCCGTCTGGACGAGTTGGCTAAACTCGAGCGCGAGGGCAACACGGCGGAGTTGGCACGGATTCGCGCGAACGCACCCAACGCGATCCCCGGTCCGTTGATGCGCACCTTGTGGCGACTGCTGCTGACTGGGCGCGTCAAATCAAGGCTGCGCGACTTCGACCTGTATCGCTGGCGCGACCGTTTCAAGCGCGATGGCCTTACCGCTACCCTGCGCCTGGAACTGCGCGAGATGCTGACACCACGCGTATCGTTGCACGAGCCGTTCCGCTTGACAGCCGAGGACGGCGAAAGCCGCGAGCCAGAGCGCATCAAGGATCTGGTGGAATGGGAGATCGTGCTGTCGACGGATCACGTCCATTCCAGCCTCCGCGATCTGCCCGAGGATGAGCGCTGGACCGCCGCATTGCCGGAGCTGCTGTCCGATTTCACCGCCTTGTTGCGCGATGCGCTGGATCTCATGCGCGAGCTCGGCAGCGCGGAGGACAGAAGCGACCTGTCCTACATACGTCAGCCCTCGATCAGGGAGCACCCACAGAACCGGGGCTTCCACGGCTGGACTGCATTGATCGACCTCAGCCGCGATGCTTGGCTGGCCACAGTGGCGCAGTCGCCAGCACGGGCAGCGCTGGTCGCGCAGTCCTGGTGGCACACGCCCTATCCGCTGTTCCGGCGTCTCGCCTTCTTTGCCGCCGCACAGGACAACGTGATACCCCGTCGCCAAGCACTCGACTGGCTGCTGGCGGACGAACACTGGTGGCTGTGGTCAGTGGAAACCGAACGGGAAGCCATGCGCCTGCTGGTGGCGCTGGCGCCGCACCTCAATGGGGTAATGCTGCGAAAGCTGGAGCAAGCCGTACTCGCCGGGCCTCCGCGAGACATGTTCAAGGATGACGTCGAGCCCGAGAGCTGGACCTGGATTGTGGAACATGAAACCTGGCTGCGGCTGGCAAAAATGGCTGAGGGCGGTTCAGCCTTGGGCGCTGACAGCAGCGAGCGGTTACAGGCACTTTCGGCACAGTATCCGGAGTGGAGGCTGGCAGAGGATCAGCGCGATGAGTTTCCTTACTGGATGGGCGACGGCGACGAGTGGCGCAAGTTCGTAACCACACCGCGTCGTCGCCGTGAACTGATCGAGTGGCTCAGGCAGCAACCTAGCACAGATCATTGGCGGGAAGACGACTGGCGACAGCGCTGTCGCGACAACTTTGCCACGACCGTTTGCGCCTTGTGCGCCTTGGCCGGGGAAGATGTCTGGCCAACGAATCGTTGGCGCGAGGCCCTGCAAGCCTGGTCAGAGGAAAAACTCCTGAAGCGCTCCTGGCGTTACGTGGCACCGGTGTTGATCACTGCGCCCAACGATGTGCTGCAAACGCTCGCCCACGGCGTTGGCTGGTGGTTGCAGTCCATCGCCAAGACCTTCGAAGGCCACGAAGCACATTTCTTCACGCTCGCTCGCCGTATCCTGGCGCTGGATCAGCAAGACAGCGCCGATACCGACGACCCCGTCAGGCGCGCCATCAACCATCCCGTGGGCCACGTCACCGAGGCACTGCTGCGCTGGTGGTATCGACGCTCGCTGGATGATGGACAAGGCTTGCCCGAGGAGCTCAAGCCCACGTTCACCGAGCTTTGCGATACCCGGATGGACAAATTTCGGCATGGCCGCGTATTGCTGGCAGCGCATGTCATCGCGTTGTTCCGCATCGACGGGGATTGGGCGACGCGACACCTGTTGCCGCTTTTCGACTGGCAGCGCTCGGAAGCCGAAGCACGTGCGGCGTGGGAAGGCTTCTTGTGGTCACCGCGCCTGTACCGTCCTCTGATGGAAATGCTCAAGCAGGCCTTCCTCGACACCGCGCGCCACTATGCGGTATTGGGCAAGCACGACGGGCAATACGCATCGCTGTTGACATTCGCCGCGCTCGACCCAGGTGACACCTTCACCATTCCAGAACTGGCAGCCGCTACACGCTCACTACCGCCGGACGGTCTGCACGAATCAGCGCAAGCTCTGGTCAGCGCGCTGGAGGGCGCGGGCGATCAACGGGCCGACTACTGGACCAACCGGGTCGTCCCATACCTCCACGCCATATGGCCCAAGACCCGGGACCATATTTCACCCGCCATCGCCGAAAGCCTCGGCCGCCTGTGCGTGGCGGCACAGGATGCGTTCCCCGCAGCCTTGGCGCTGCTGCGCGCCTGGCTGCAACCACCGGCCCATCCCGACTACCTGGTGCATCGTCTTCATGAGGCCGCTCTTTGCGGCAGGTTCCCTGAACAAGCCCTCGAGTTCCTCAGCCTGGTGACGGGGGATCAGGCCGAATGGCCGCCTAGCGACCTCGGCGCTTGCCTTGACGCGATACGGACAGCCGCGCCGCAACTTGAGGCTGACCCGCGCTTTGAACGGTTGATGGCATACCTGCGCCAGCATGGCCGGGGATGAGGTGGTGTCTTTGGCGGGCGCGAGTTCTCCGGAAACTCCGGAAAGCTGCGCCCCCAACCGCAACCCTCCAGCGATGCCAGACAGTTACCTACCCGCAGGTTCGCGGGAATTTGCACCCGTTCGCAACGGCCCGAAATGGCTGACCGAGGGACCATTTCTGCGATCAACCATCCGCCAGAACGGTTGCCACGCGTGACCGTTCCACAGCGTGCAAGACCGCTGAGCAACCCGCAGCCCGGCCTGCGTAGCGGTTTGAATGGCGACAGCACGCCCCCTGTCGACCGCTTCCCGAGCGCCGCTGCCACAGGCGCACGCCGCGCCTTGAACCCACTGCCCGTACACCGGCACACTGTGCTGCGCCCGGGCGTCTGCGGGGCAACCGGCCAGCGGTTCGCGTCCGGCAACCTCACGCCCGCGGTGCCGATTCGAACGCCCGCCGCAGCCACAGCCGAGCCTGATCCCGATGCCAATCCGCCTGCTACTCGGCCTGCTGCTGTGCTGCGTCGCCGGCGCGCGCGCGCAGCCGGAGGTACTGCCGCGGCCGGCGGCGCTGGAGCCGGCGGTGCGCTTCTGGAGCCGGGTGTTCAGCGAGGTCGACACGCGCAGCGGCTTTCTGCACGACGATCGGCACCTGAACGTCGTCTACGAGACGCTGCGCTGGTCCGGCGACCTGGATCGCGGCGCCCGCCAGGCGATGGTCGAGCCGCAGCGACTGGCGATCCAGAACATCCTGCTGCGTCTGGCCGATGGCGACGCCGACACCTCCGATCCCCAGGTGCGGCGGGTGCGCGCGCTGTGGCAGGGCGCCTCGCCCACGCAGCTGCGCGAGGCGGCGGGCCGGGTGCGCTTTCAGCTCGGCCAGGCCGACCGCTTCGCCGCGGCGCTGCACCGTTCCGGCACCTGGGAAGACCACATCCGCCGCACGCTGGGCCAGTACGGTGTGCCGCAGGAAATCGGCGCCCTGCCGTACGTGGAATCGGGCTTCGATCCGCTGGCCGGCTCGCACGTCGGGGCGGCCGGCCTGTGGCAGTTCATGGCCAGCACCGGGCGGCTGTTCCTGCGCATCGACAACTACGTGGACGAACGCTACGACCCGCACGCGGCGACCGTGGCGGCGGCCAAGCTGCTGCGCGGCAACTATGACGCGCTGGGCACCTGGCCGCTGGCGCTGACCGCCTACAACCACGGCCGCGCCGGCATGCGCCGGGCCGTCGACAGCATGGGCACCGACGACATCGCGACGCTGATCGAGCGCTACGACGGCCCGGCCTTCGGCTTCGCCTCGCGCAATTTCTACCCGACCTTCCTGGCGGCCCTGGAACTGTCGTCGGCGCCCGAGCAGCACTTCGGACCCATCGTGAAGGCACCGGCGGCGCAGATTCGCGAGGTCACACTGCCGTCCTACCTGCCGCTGCGTGCCGTCGAGCAGGGACTGGGCGTGGATCGCACCACGCTGCGCCTGCTCAATCCCGCCCTGCGCCGCACGGTGTGGGACGAGACCGGGTTACTGCCGAAAGGCTACGACTTGCGCCTGCCGGCGACCACCACCAACGCCGACCGGCGCATCGCCGACATCGGGCGCCGCGCTGGCCAGGCCGCGCCGCTCACCGAGCGTCGGCACCTGGTGCGCCGCGGCGAAACGCTGAGCGGCATCGCCGCCCGCAACGGCCTCAGCACCCGCCAGCTCGCCGCCCGCAATGGCCTGAAGCCGACCGCGCAGCTGCGCATCGGTCAGGTGCTGAAGGTGCCGGTCGGCGCCACCGCGGCGGCGCGCTGAACGGCGCCTTGCAAGGCGGCGCCGAAGTTTTTGGAGCCGCAGGACGGACATCCGGCAGCGCACCGGAATTCCGGACGGCTCATACCTACATGATTCGCAGATTGCTTCCGCCAAACAGCCCGATCAGACCGATGATGATCAGATAAATGGCGACGATGTAGTTCAGCAGACGCGGCACTATCAGAATGAGAATGCCGGCAATCAGCGAAACGAGTGGGCCGAGACTGAGCGTCACGTTCATGTTCATCTCCTCGGGTCAGGCTCAATGAGACGCTGAAGTATTCAGCGGTTTCAGCGGTTCTTCGATTGCGCGGGTGACATCATCCTTATTTCGACGGCATGGTCCCGGCGATCGTCGATCAAGTGAATGACTTGGTCCGGGCATTCGACACCATCCACCGTCATGTGCATCGCTTCGGCCCGCGCAGCGTCGCAGACGACTTCCTGCGTCACCGCGACATGGTAGACCGTCTCCCGATAGCGGTAGTGAAGCTTGAAAGCCTGCCAGTCCGCGGGCAGGCAGGGCGCCAGATGCAGCTGGTCGGCTTCGAGCCGCAAACCGAGCAACGATTCCATGATGAGGCGGTACATCCAGCCGGCCGACCCGGTGTACCAGCTCCAGCCGCCACGGCCGATGTGCGGCGCGACCGCATAGACGTCGGCGGCGACGACGTAGGGTTCCACCTTGTAAGTCGCGATGGCTGCCGGCGAACGCGCATGGTTCGCCGGGTTGATCATGGTCAGCAGCTCCCAGGCCCGTTCGCGATCGCCGAGCGCGGCAAACGCCATCGCCGCCCAGATGGCGCCGTGGGTGTATTGCCCGCCGTTTTCGCGCACGCCGGGCACGTAGCCGCGGATGTAACCCGGATCCACGGCCGATTTGTCGAAGGGCGGATCGAGCAGCTGGACCAGTTGGCTGTCGCGGCGCACCAGGCGCTGGTCGACCGAGTCCATGGCCAGCAACGAGCGGGGCGAGCTGACCAAACCGGTCGCCCCGGATGGCCCGACCTGGGAGAGCACCGACCAGCTCTGCGAGATGGAATCGATCTGGCATTCGGCGCTGCTCGCCGAGCCCAGCGGCGTGCCATCGTCGAACCAGGCGCGGCGGTACCAGGCGCCATCCCAGGCATGCGCGTCGAGGTTGTGGCGCAGCTGCTGCGCCTGCGCCAGGCAAAAGTCCGCGAAGGCGGTGTCGCCATGCCCGCGCGCCAGCTCGGCAAACTGCCGCAGCACGGCGCACAGAAAGAACCCCAGCCAGACGCTCTCGCCGCGGCCCTGCATGCCGACCAGGTTCATGCCGTCGTTCCAGTCGCCGCCGCCCATCAGCGGCAGGCCGTGCGCGCCGAAACGCAGGCCGTGGCGGATGGCGCGCACGCAGTGTTCGTACAGGCTGGCTGAATCGGGCGAGCGGCCCGGCAGGTCGTAGTAGGAATCGTCCTCCGGGTTGACCGGCCGGCCCTCCAGGAAGGGCACGGGCTCGTCCAGCACGCCGGTGTCGCCGATGCTCGCCACGTAGCGGCACACCGCCAGCGGCAGCCACAGGTAGTCGTCCGAACAGTGGGTGCGCACGCCGCGGCCGGCCGGCGGATGCCACCAGTGCTGGACGTCGCCCTCCGGGAACTGCCGGCTGGCGCACAGCAGCAGGTGTGCGCGCACCAGCGCCGGCTCGGCATGGACCAGCGCCATGGTGTCCTGCAACTGGTCACGGAAACCGAAGGCGCCGCCGGACTGGTAATAGCCGCTGCGCGCCCAGACGCGGCAGGCAATGGTCTGGTACAGCAGCCAGCCGTTGGCCAGCACATTGACCGACGGGTCCGGGGTTTCCACCTGCACCGCGCCCAGGGTGTGGTTCCAGTAGTGCCACACGGCTTCCAGTGCTGTGCGCGCCGCTGCGCCGCCGCGAAAGCGCTGCACCAGCGCGGCGGCATCGTCGGCATTGCGCCCGACGCCGAGCCGGAACACGATCTCCTGCTCCTGCCCGTCGGCCAGCTCGAAACTCACCTGGATGGCGCCGCAGGGGTCCAGGCCCGCGCCGACCTTGCCGGACAGGCGCGCATGCCGCAGCGCCGCCGGATCGCGCAGGCTGCCGTTGCGGCCCAGGAATTCCGTGCGATCGCCAGTTACCCGCCGCATCGGGTCGTCGACGTCGAAGAAGGCCACCGGCTCGGCGAACTCGGGGTTGTAGGGGTTGTGGGCGCACAGCGCACCGCTTTGCGGGTTGAGCTCGGTGGTCACGTGCATGGCCGATTTGGCCGGCAGATCGCCCAGCACCCACTCCACGTAGCCGGTCGCCGAGAGTTTGCGCGCCCGTCCCGACAGATTGCGCAGCTTCAGCACCGAGAACTTGACCGCCGCATCGGTGGCCACGTACACCCACAGCTCCGAGCGGATGCCGTGGCTGACGTGCTCGAACACGCTGTAGCCGAAGCCGTGCCGGGTGACGTAGGGCGCTTGGGCGCGCGCCGGCAGGGGCGTCGGCGACCAGAACTGGCCGGTTTCCTCGTCGCGCAGGTACAGCGCTTCGCCGCTGCCATCGCTCACCGGGTCGTTGTGCCAGGGCGTGAGGCGGAATTCGTGGGCGTTCTCGCTCCAGCTGTAGGCGCCGCCGCTCTCCGAGACCACGGTGCCGAAGTGGGGATTGGCAAGCACGTTGACCCAGGGCGCGGGCGTCACCTCGCCGGGCGCGAGCGCAATCACATATTCGCGCCCGTCGGGCGTGAAGCCGCCGAGGCCATTGGCCAGGATCAGATCGCGCCGGGTGAGCGCGGGGTCGATGGGGGCGCCGGTTTCCGGCCGTGGCGCCCGGCTGGGCACCAGGCGCGGCGGTCGCGGCTCCACCGGCCCGCGCCGGCCGAGCTGTTCGGCCAGGCTGCCGCGGTCGTCGGCGATCACCGCGCGCGCCACCGCCTGGAACAGGATGCGATCCTCGGCGGAGATCTGTTCCGCCGAGCGCACGAAGATGCCGCCCGGCCGGTCGATCACGCTGGCCTCGGTGCCAGACGCGATCAAGCCCATGATCTGGTCGTGCAATTGCTGCCGGTAACCGGCGTGATCCTCGTTCCAGATCACCAGGTCCACCGCCAGCCCCTTCTGGCGCCAATAGGCATGGGCCTGCACCAGTTGCCGCACCAACTCCATATTGGCCGCATCGCCGATCTGCAGCAGCACGATCGGCAGATCGCCGGATATGGCATAGCCCCACAGCCCGGACTGGCCGCGGCGATTGCGGATCAGCACCGCGGGGTCGGCGCGCAGGACGTCGTCGGCGTAGATGACGGCGCTCGCCAGGCGCGCATACAGCTGCGCATCGGCTTCGCTGGCATTGAGCTGGCGCAGCACCACTTGGCTGTGGGTCCAGCTGAGCTCGAACACGCGGTCGGCCAGATACCGGTCCTGGTATTTGTCCACCAGGCCGAGCGCCCAGTCGCGGCTTTCGGCAACACCGGACACGATGTCCACGGTCACCGACTGTTCCGGCTCCAGGCTCACCACGCGGCGGATGGCGACGATCGGGTCCAGCACCGAACCGGCGCTGCCGGACAGCGCGCCGGACTCGCTCATTGCCAGCGGCGCGGCCGGGCTGCGCGTGCGGCCGATGAAGCGCAGGCGGTCGGTTTCGAAAGACGGGGCGCTCGCCTGCTCGCCGCGCACCACCATCAGGTGCAACATCCAGGGCGGCCGTTCGTCGTGGGCGCGGGGCCGGCGCGTGCACAGGATGGCGCGCCGCTCGGGCAGCAGCTCGGTCTGTACGAACAGGTTGCTGAACGCCGGGTGCAGGGCGTCGGCAGCCGCCGGCGCGATCACCACCTCGGCGTAGCTGGTCAGCTCGATCTGCCGACTCTGGCGCGAGCGGTTGGTGATGCGCACCCGGCGCAGCTCGATATCGTCCTCGGGCGAGACCACGATGTCGGTATGGGTCTCGATCTGCCCGCGCTCCGCGCCGCTGCCGACGGCGTCGCGACGGCGAAACTCGGCGCGGCCCTCGGAGAAAATCGCCTCGAAGCGCTGCGCGCGCTTGCCGGTCGGCTGATGGGTGGTCGACCAGAACGCCCCACTGGCGAGATCGCGCAGGTAACAGAAGCTGCCCCAGTTGTCGCAGGTGCCATCCTCGCGCCAGCGGGTGACGGCCAGGTCCTGCCAGCGGCTGTAGCCACCGCCAGCGTTGCTGACCATGACGTGGTAGCGGCCGTTCGAGAGCAGCTGCACCTGTGGCAGCGGCGTGTCGGCGGTGCCAAACACGCGTATCGGTACCTCCGCAGTGACTGCGGTGGAGCGCACCTCGGACAGCTGCGCCGTGTGCGGAAACAGCGCCGTGGCCTGCGGAACCCGCTCCTGGAGCAGCAGCAACACCGCCCGGAACATCGGTTCCGACACGAAGCGCCGCTGCATCGGCCGCTCGAGCAGCAGGTAGGCCAGTGCCAGCAGGCTCATGCCCTGGTGATGGGCCATGAACGAGCGCACGAGTGTGCTCGACTGCCCGCGCCGCTGGCGGGCCGGCGTGTAGTCGATGGCCTCGAAGAAGCCGAACCGGCCCAGCGTCCCTTCGGCGGCCAGGCGCTGCAGATTCACGCAGGCCGCCTCGGGCGCCACCATCAGCGCCATCACCGAGGCATAGGGCGCGATCACCAGATCCTCGGCCAGGCCGCGCTTGAGTCCCAGGCCCGGCACGCCAAAGGCGCGGTACTGGTAATTGAGCTGGGCGTCGACCGTGTTGTAGCCGGATTCCGACATGCCCCAGGCCACGCCGCGCTGCTTGCCGTACTCGATCTGTCTGGCCACCGCCGCCTGGCAGGTCTGGTCGAGCAGCGAGTTCTCGTAGCTCGGCATCACCAGCAGTGGCATCAGGTACTCGAACATCGAGCCGCTCCAGGACAGCAGCGTCGGTGCGCCGGTGGTGCCCGTGAGCAGGCGTCCCAGGGCGAACCAGCTGTCCTGCGGCAACTGGCCCTGGGCGATGGCGACGAAACTGGACAGGCGCGCTTCGGACGCCAGCAGATCGTAGTAGCCCGAATCCAGCCGGCGCTCATCGACGTCGTAGCCGATGGTCAGCAGGTTGCGCGCCTTGTCGAACAGGAAGTCGTAGTCGAGATGCGCGAATTCGCCGGCCTGCGCTGCCAGGGCTTCGAGGGTGGCGATACGCTCGCGGGCGCGCTCGCTGCCTTGCCTGACGCAGCCGAGCGCCGCCGTGAGCGCCTCGCGCTGCGCAGCCTCGGGCGCAGCGGCGATGCGCGCCGCGAGGCGCCCATCCAGGGTGGCGAGTTCGCGCAGGGTCGGGATGGCGGTGAGGTCCGGGCACGGCTCATCCGCCGCCCCGGCCACAGCGGGCGCCGTCGCCGCTGGCAGTTCCGGCAGCGCCAGCCAGGGCGCAAGGAACATCAGATCGTCCTGCGCCGCCCGGCACTGCCCGGCCAGCGCTTCGGCCCAGATGCGCGCTTCATCGTCGGGCGCAGCCTCGCCACTGCCGGCGCTGGCGAGCGCAGCAGCGCGGGTTGCCAGGCCTTCGAGACTGGACCGCAGCGCCGCCAGGGATCCCGGCGGGGCGGCGCAGAGGGAGTCCAGTTCCCTGCGTAACCCAGCCAGCTGCCGGGCGGCGGCAGCCGTTGCGTCCGCGACGATCTCCAGCGTGTCGCGCAGGCCCTCGAACAGCCGCGCCGGCAGGAGCCGGTCATCGGCCAGCGCCAGCAGGCCCGGGCGCAGGGTCAGCAAATGACCGGCGAGGTTGCCGCTGTCGACGGACGAGACGTACCTTGGGTGCAGCGGCTGCAAGGTCCGCATGTCGTACCAGTTATAAAAATGTCCCCGGTACCGCTCGAGGCCATCCAGCGTGCGCAGGGTATTGCCGGTGCGCAGGATCAGTTGTCCGGCCGTGAGGTAGCCGAAGTCGTAGGCGGACAGGTTCGCCAGCAGGGCGAGGCCGATGTTGGTCGGCGAGGTGCGGTGCGCGACCGGATCGGCGCGGTTGTCCTGCACGTTGTCGGGCGGCAGCCAGTGGTCCTCCGGGCCGACGAAGGTGTCGAAGAAGGCCCAGGTCCGCCGCGCCAGCGCGCGCAGAAAGCGGGTTTGATCCGCTGTCAGGGCCGCCTCGCGGCGCACCCGCGGGCGGCTGATCCACCAGGCGATGGCCGGTGATGCCAGCCACAGCAGCAGGATCGGCGTTGCCGCGATCGATGCCGCCGGGCGGGTGGCCAGCAGCAGGCCGGCACTGGCCAGCGCGATGGCGGGGGCGACCCACATGGCGCGCACGCTGGCGGCCAGATCGCTGCCACCGGACCGCGCCAGTTGGCGATCGACCTCGCTGGACGGGTTCCATTCCAGCAGCCGTCGGTGCGTGACCAGCATCCGCCACAGCGTGCGGGCGATGGCGTCCAGGCTGAACACCGCCTCATACGGCAGGCAGGCGAGCTCGAACGCCACCTGCGCCAGGCGCCGCGCCGCCGACCGCCCAACGGCGGCCAGATGTTGCCGCCACAGAACCTCGTCCGGCTTGCGGAATAGATCGAGCAGCGTGGCGCACAGCGTCGGCAGCGCCAGGATGGCGATCACCGCCAGGCTCCAGAAGCCCGGCGACCCCAGCGCCCAGCCCGGCAACAGCAGCAGCGTCAGGGCCGCCGGAACCAGGCTGCGGCGCAGGTTGTCCTGCAGCTTCCACTGCGACAGCGCCGACAGCGGATTGCGCTCCCGTGGCGCGCCGGGCGGGCCGGGCACGCGTCGGCGCAACCAGCCCGCCAGTTGCCAATCGCCGCGAATCCAGCGCCGGCGGCGGCTCACGTCCAGGCTGTAGCGGGCCGGATAATCCTCGTAGAGCTGCACGTCGCTGAGCAGCCCTGAGCGCGCGTAACAGCCCTCCAGCAGGTCATGACTCAGGATCCGGTCGTCCGGAAAGCGCCCGCCCAAGGCCTGCTCGAAGGCGTCGACGTCGTAGATGCCCTTGCCTATGAACGAGCCCTCCCCGAACAGGTCCTGGTAGACATCCGAGACGGCGCGCGTGTAGGGATCGATGCCCGCCTCGCCACTGAACAGCTGCGCATAGCGCGAGCGATTCGCCCCCGGCAGGCTGGCGGCCACGCGCGGTTGCAGGATGCCGTAACCGGCCATCACCCGGCGTTTTGCCGCGTCGTAGCGGGGGCGGTTCAGCGGATGCGCCATGGCGCCGACCAATTGCCGCGCCGCATCGCGCGGCAATTGGGTATCCGTGTCCAAGGTGATCACGTACTGCACGGCGCCCAACTCGGCCGTGTCCCCGGCCACCAGTACAAAGGCGTCGCCGGCGCTGCCCCAGCTGGCGCCGCGCAGCAATGCGTTCAGGTCCGCGAGCTTGCCGCGCTTGCGCTCATAGCCCATCCAGCAGCCTTCCCGCGGATTCCAGCGTCGCGGACGGTGGAACAGGAAGAACTGGTCGCCGCACGGCTGATCGCCGCCTCGCGCGTATTTCTGGTTCAGCGCCGCAATCCGCTGCTCGGCCAGTTGCAGCAGCGCTTGGTCCTCGGGAAGTGTTTCCTGCGGCGCGTCCGCAAAATCGGTCAGCAGGCCGAAGTGCAGGTGTTGGTCGCGATTGGCCAGAAACCGCACTTCCAGTGCTTCGACCAGCTCCTCGATGCCGGCGGTGCTGGTGAGCAGGGTCGGCACCACCACCAGCGTGCGCACCTGCGGCGGGATGCCTTCGGAGAAGTCCATGCGGGGCAGTGGCTGCGGCGTCACCAGCAGGCTGGAGCACCAGTTCACCAGCGCCCCGGCCAACTGACTGGCCGCCAGCACCGCCAGCACGCCCAGCGCCGCCCCTGCCCAGCGGGGTATTTCGGCAATCGGCATGCCCATCAGCAGCACAGCCGTGACGAGCGCCGTGAGCAGGACGATCCCGCCCAGATAAACCGGCAGCGGCGCGCGGCCGAGCGCCCGGCACGCCGCCAGCGGCGAGCGGCGCACCTGCACCGCGCGCTCGAGCTGTGGCCGGCCCGCGTCGATCAGGTAGTAACCGACGTGCGAGGCGCGGGCATCGGCGCCGGCTGGCGTCTTTACCGCCGCGGTGCGCGCCAGCTCGATGGCTTGGCGCGCCACCTCGCCCTCGTCCATGGCGCTCTTTTTTGCCATCGCCTCGACGGCGTGGCGGTAGCGGTCGCGGGTAGCAAAATCCATGCTGCGGTAGACATCGGCCGGATCGTGGCGCAGCGTCTGATCGATGACGCTCAGGTTCTCGACGAAATCGCGCCATTCCAACGCACCCAGCACCCGCAGACTGCCGATGCTGTTGCTGATGGACACCTGGTCGGCGGCCTGTTGCTGGTTCTCCGACTGCACCAGCTGGGCGATGGTCAGGCCCGCTTCCGCCAGGCGCTGTTCGATCCAGCTCAGCGGCAGGGCCAGGGCCGGACCGCGTCCCTGCAGGCGGCGTGCGAGCTCGGCGACGAAGGTGCCGACCATCGGCGGATCCGAGCGCGCCATGTCGGCCACCACCAGGATCAGGCTCTTGGGATCCTGCTCGGCGGCCTGCGTCATGCGGTCCGCCCAGACATCGGCCAGGTCGCGCTCGGCCCAGCCGGCGCCGATCCGCACCGCGATGCGGCGCAGGTTCTCGATCACGGCCAGCCGCAACATGATCGGGATCGCCCACAACTCGCCGATGCGCAGCGCGGTGACGGTCTGGTAGGCGGCTACGAAGCGGCTGAGGCTTTGCGCGTCCACCCGGCCGTCGCCGTGGGCGATCGTTTCCAGGGCGATGTCGTAGACCCGCGGATGTCCCGCCGCCGAGGCCTGAGCGAGGTGCGGCAGCTCGCGTATGTAACCTTTGGGCAGGTGCCTCCGCGCGGTACGGATCTGTTCTTCGACCAGATGGAAGTTGTCGAGCAGCCATTCCCCGGCCGGTGTGATCTGGCGCCCTTGCGAGACCGCCGCGGTCAGCAGATTGCACACCCCGACCAGCGCCGTCTCGTTTTCCGCCAGACGATCGAGCAGCCGGTCCGCTGCGCGCCCCGCCCCCAGCCGATGCGAGCGCGCCAGCACCAGGCCGTGCTCGGCCATCTGATCGGCGCTGAACAACTCCGATCGCAAGGGCGGTTCGAGGCTCGCCAACGGCCGGGGCCAGCCATTGCGGCCCGGCTCGGTCCCGGTACGCCGCGAATGACCGGTGAAGTTCATGCCAGTGTTCAATGCCGGGAAAGCCTTTGCTGAAGTGCGATCTGCACGACGCCTATCGCATCGGGCACGCAGGCCATCCATTCAGTGATCGCCCGCAGGGCGCCCAGCTTGCCCTCTTTTGCCACCGCGCACCGTGCCGCAGCGAACCTACGTTTGCCCGGCGCCGCGAAATTGCGCGGCATAGGGAAAAAACCACAGCCGGCAACGCCGGGCCCGCGGAGTCAGACCTGCCAGGCGTGAAAGTGTTGCACCGGGCCGTGACCGTGGCCGACATCGAGGGAATCCGCGGCGGCAATGGCGGCGGTCAGATAGGCCTTGGCGTCGGCCACCGCCTGCGGCATCGCCAGGCCGTGGGCGAGTCCGGCCGCGATGGCCGCCGACAGCGTGCAGCCGGTGCCGTGTGTATTCGCGGTGGGGATGCGCCGCCCGGGGAATTGGACGAACTCCCGGCCGTCGTAGAGCAGGTCGGTGCAGTCCTCGCCGGGCAGGTGACCGCCCTTTAGCAGCACCCAGGCCGGGCCGAGTGCGCGCAGCGCGCGCGCTGCCTCGCGCATGGCCGGCAAATCCGCGGGCGGCGGGGCGTCCAGCAGGGCGCCGGCCTCCGGCAGGTTCGGCGTGATGATGGTCGCCAGCGGCAGCAGTTCGCGACGCAGTCGCTCCACGGCCGAGTCGGCCAGCAGGGCGGCGCCGCTCTTGGCCACCATCACCGGGTCCAGCACGATCAGCGGCGGCCGCCAGCGGCGCAGGCAGTCGGCCACCGCGGCCACTACGTCGGCGGCGCCCAGCATGCCAAGCTTGACCGCATCGACGCGGATGTCCTCGAACACGGCGTCGATCTGCGCCGCGATGAAGGCGGGCGGCAGCGGTTGGATGGCACTCACGCCGCGGGTGTTCTGCGCTGTCAGGCCGCTGAGCGCCGCCATGCCGTACACGCCCAGCGCGGCGAAGGTTTTGAGGTCAGCCTGAATGCCGGCGCCGCCGGACGGGTCGGAACCGGCGATGCTCAGCACGTTGGGGATGGCGCACGGCATGGGGCAGGACTGGCGGGCTTACGAAGGTGGTCGCAGTATAGGACCCGCCTTTTCAGACCGGCATGGCGCCTGCGCGCCGGCACTGCACAATGACCCGAGGAGAACCACCATGAACAACCGCACCGTTCCCGCGCCGCCGCACTTTGCGGACAAGTTCGGCTACTCGCAGGCGCGCCGCGTCGGTGATTTCATCGCCGTGTCCGGCACGCCAGGGCGGGATGCCAGCGGCGCCGTGGTCGGCGAGGGCGATGCCTACGCGCAGGCGCGCCAGGCGCTCGAGAACGTCAAGCGCAGCGTGGAGACGCTCGGCGGGCGGCTCGACCAGGTGGTGCGCACGCGGATTTACCTGACCGACATGAGCCACATCTGGGACATCGGGCGGGCGCATCTGGAGTTTTTCGGCGGCATCGACCCGGCCACCTCGCTGGTGAAAGTGACCGGTTTTTTCGACCCGAAGATTCTGGTCGAGGTGGACTGCGACGCGGTGGTTGTCGCCGGCTGAGGGGGTCGGGTCGTGGACCAGTTCCTCACCCAACTGCCAGGTGGTGCGGCCCACGATGGCCTGATTCGGGCAGCGGCTCATCCAGGCCCGGCCGCATTACCCGTGCGGATAAAGCGATTGCACCGCACGTGTTGCAGGATGCGGGCCTGCCCACCCGGCAGGGCCAGCGGCGCCAGCACCCAGACGCAGTGCGGTCATGGATTTTTCCTCGCGGGCGTTGTGACTTGCGGGTCGGTCAGGGCACGCTGCTTTCGCCGCCGCGATAGCTTTTCAGCAGCAGCGTACCCTGCGAGCGGCCGCGCTTGTGGCGGTCGATGCGCACCGGAAAGTAGTCCAGCTGCGGCGCACACCACAGGGTGACGGTGTACTTGCCGCCGGTCTGCGTGCGCTGCACCTTGATGGTCTTGAAAGTCCCGGCGGGGGTGGAAACCTCCTCCTCGCCCTGGGTTTCGAGCCGGTACTCGCGAATCTCGCCATCCGATCCGTACAGCACCGGCAGCACCAGGCTGGTGCCACCCTTGGCCAGCGTGCGGCGCAGCGCCTCGACGTAGGTCAGTTCGTCCAGGGTGCCGGGCAGCAGCGTGGCCGGCGGGCGGTCGCCCTGGCGCTCGCTGGTCTGTTTGGCTTTCCAGTCGAACAGGAATTCGTAATCGCGCTGCTTGCGCCCGCCGCTGCGGATGTGCACGTAGCGCTGCGGTTGCCAGCCGCCGCTGCCGACGGTGCCCTCGCTTTCGTCGTGAAAGGTCTCCTGCGTGAACAGGGCCACCACGCCGCCAGGGGCGACGTCCAGCGTCAGCCGGTAGCGACCATCGGCAGCCTTGTAGCTCTGCACCGCCTCGCCGCCCTCGATGCTGCCCTGGGTCACCGCATAGGTTGCCTGCCATTGGGCCGGCGGGTCGGCACGCACCGTCGCCGCAGCAAGCAGGGCCAGCACCGTGGCAAACAGACGTCCTTTATTCATCGAGTCCTCCCGTGGCGGTGAACTGGACCGGCGCTGCCAGCGGCAGGCCGTCGAGTCGCACCGTGTCCTCACCCAGCACCAACCGCCCCGCGGCATACCACCCTATGACCCGCGGATAGAGCCGGTGTTCGGCCGGCAGCACGCGCGCCGCCAAGGTGTCCGGCGTGTCGCCGGCCTGCACCGGCACGCGGATCTGCGCGATCAGCGGCCCGCCATCCACGGCGGCGGTGACGAAATGCACGCTCGCGCCGTGCTCGGTGGCGCCCGCCGCCAGCGCCCGCGCGTGCGTGTCCAGTCCCGCAAAGGCCGGCAGCAGCGAGGGATGGATATTGATCAGCCGGCCGCGGTAGCGGTGCACGAAATCGGCCGTCAGCACGCGCATGAAGCCGGCCAGCACCACGAGCTCGGCTTGTGCGGCGTCGAGCGCGCTGCCCAGCGCCTGCTCGAAGGCCGGGCGGTCCGGGTACTGGCGATGGTCGATCACTGCGGTCGGGACTGCGGCGGCAGCGGCGATGTCCAGCCCGGCGGCGCCGGGCCGGTTGCTGATCACCAGTACCACCTGCGCCGCCAGACGGCCGGCGCCGATGGCCTCCAGGATGGCCTTCAGGTTGCTGCCGCGGCCGGAGATCAGCACCGCCAGGCGCAGCGGGCGCGCGGTCACGGTTCCAGCACGACGCCCGGGCCGTCGCCGCGCGGCACGATCTCGCCGACCAGGCAGGCGCTCTCGCCGGCTTCCTGCAGCAGGGCGATGGCCTCGTCGGCGCGCGCGGCCGGCAACACCACGATCAGCCCCAGGCCGCAGTTGAAGGTGCGCCACATTTCCGCAGCGGCGATGCCGCCGTTGCGCTGCAGCCAGTCGAAGATGGCCGGCCGCTGCCAGTTGCGCGTGTCCAGCCGCGCCGCCAGGCCGTCCGGCAGGATGCGCGGGATGTTCTCCGGCAGGCCGCCGCCGGTGATGTGGGCAATGCCGACCACCGGCAACGCCGCCAGCAGCTCGAGCACCGGCTTGACGTAAATGCGCGTCGGGGCGAGCAGGGTGGCGCCCAGCGTGCTGTCGCCAAACGGCGCCGCCAGGTCCGCGCCGACGGTCTCGACGACCTTGCGCGCCAGCGAATAGCCGTTCGAGTGCAGGCCGCTGGAGGCCAAACCGATGACGGCATCGCCCGCCCGGATGGCCTGGCCGTCCAGGATGCGCGCTTTCTCGACCACGCCGACGCAGAAACCGGCCAGGTCGTAATCGCCGGCCGGGTACATGCCGGGCATCTCGGCCGTCTCGCCGCCGGCCAGCACAGCGCCGGCCAGCTCGCAGCCGTGGGCGATGCCCGCGATGACGCCGGCGGCGGTGTCCACGTCCAGCTTGCCGGTGGCGAAATAGTCCAGGAAAAACAGCGGCTCGGCGCCCTGCACCAACACGTCGTTGGCGCACATGGCGACCAGGTCGATACCGACCGTGTCGTGCACGCCAAGATCGATGGCCAGGCGCAGCTTGGTGCCCACGCCGTCGGTGCCGGCCACCAGCACCGGCTCGCGAAAGCGCTTGGGCAGCTCCAGCAGCGCGCCGAAGCCGCCGATGCCGGCCAGCAGCTCCGGCCGGCGGGTGCGCGCGGCCAACGGGCGGATGCGGTCGATGAGCGCATTGCCGGCGTCGATGTCGACACCGGCGTCGCGGTAACTGAGGCCGGAGGTGGGGCTGACGGGCGCGTCGCCCATGACGTTGAGACTCACGGTGGGGCACGGATCGGGGCACAATGGTAGCCGTTCCCCCCGCTTACCGCCTAGCCGCGCCCACCATGCGCCTGCCCCTGCCGCTCGTTTGCGTCGTCCTTGCGCTGGGTCTTTGCCGGCCCGCGGCGGCGCTCGATCTGTACCAGGCCAGCGCCCCGCTGGCAGACGCAGGTGATGCAGCCCGCAGCAGCGCCGTGACCACCGCCTTCGGACGCGTGCTGGGGCAGGTCGCCGGCCGTCCGGCGGCGGCAGCGCTGGCCCAGCAGCCGGCCGGACGCGCGGCCGCGCAGCGGGCGCTGCTGGGCTTCGGCAGCAAAACCGGCCGTGACGGCGAGCCGCTGATCGAGGCCCGCTTCGATCAGCGCGCGGTGCGCGAATTCCTGGCCGCCCAGCACGTCGCCACCTTGCCGGACCAGCGCCCGACCCTGCTGCTGTGGCTGCTGGCCGGCACCGATGCAGGACCGACCTGGGTCGGCGCCGACGAGCCGCTGGAGCTGGCATCCATGCTGGCGCAAGCCGCCGCCGACCGCGGCCTGCCGTTACTGCTGCCGGTGCTGGATCTGGGCGAGCGGGCCGACCTGCCGACCAGCGCCGACCCCTCGGACCCGGCCAGCCTGGCCGCGCTGAGCACGGCCGCCGCCCGCTACCGGCCGGACGGCGTGCTGTATGGCCGGCTGGATGGCAGTGGCGAGCGCTGGCGGGCCGATCTGCGCCTGGCGCTGCCCGGCAAGGACGATGCCGTGTGGTCCGCGACCGGCACGAGTCAGCGGGCGGCCGTGGATGCGGCGCTCGACCGGCTTGCCCTGCAGCTTGCGCCGGCCGCTGCGACGCCCGATGGGCCGCTTGCGGCGGTGCAGATCGCCATCGATGGCATCGATGGCATAGCCGCCTACGGACGCGTCTGGGAATACCTGGGCCAGGTGCCGGGCCTGCGCGGCCTGCGTCCGCTGGCGCTGGGCAACGGCCGGGCGATGTTCCGCTTCGAGCTTGCCGGCGGCCAGGCCGCGCTGGCCGGCCGTGTGGAGCCGGGCGCACCGTTCACGCGCATGGCCGGCGAGGCCCCCACTTACCGGTATCAGCCATGACCCCTCTGCTGCAACGCCGCCTGCTGATCGGTGCCGTCGCCGCTGGCGCACTGGTTTTGTTGTATCTGCTGGGACCGGTACTGGCGCCGTTTTTCGGTGCCGCCCTGCTGGCTTACATCGCCGACCCGCTGGTGGAGCGCCTGCAGCGCCTGCTGCCCCGCGGCTGGGCCACCGCGCTGGTATTTGCCGTCCTGAGTCTGGCGGGACTGCTGGCGCTGCTGTTCGCCATTCCGGCACTGCAACGCCAGCTGGTAAGCCTGCTGGAGCAACTGCCGCGCTTTCTGGACTGGCTGGAGCAGACCCTGATGCCGTGGTTGCAGGCTCACCTACGCCTGCCGCCCGACGTGCTGTCGATGGCCTCCGCCCGTGCCTGGCTGCAGGACCACTGGGCGCAGGCCGGCACCTACGCCGCGCAGGGCCTGGGGCAACTGCTCACTTCGGGGCTGGGGCTGATCGGCATTCTGGTCAACTTGGTGGTGGTGCCGGTGGTGACCTTCTACCTGTTGCGTGACTGGCCGCAGCTGCTGGCACGCGTCGATGCCCTGTTGCCGCACCGCTGGCGGCCGGCAGTGCGCGAATTCGCCACCGATGCCGACCGCGTGCTCAGCGGCTTCCTGCACGGCCAACTGCTGGTGATGCTGGCGCAGGGAACCTTCTATGCGGTGGCGCTGTCGGTGGTGGGTCTGAATCAGGCGCTGCTGATCGGCTTTGCGGCCGGTCTGGTCACCTTCGTGCCCTACCTGGGCGGCGTGATCGGCCTCACCCTGGCGCTGATCGCCGGCCTGGTGCAGTTCCAGGACCTGCCGCATCTGCTGGCGATCGGCGGCGTGTTTGCCGCCGGCCAGATGCTGGAAAGCCTGCTGCTGACGCCGCTGCTGGTCGGCGATCGACTCGGCATGCACCCGGTGGCGGTGATTTTCGCGGTCATGGCCGGCGGCCAGCTGTTCGGCTTCTTCGGCGTGCTGCTGGCGCTGCCGGTCAGCGCCGTGCTGGTGGTGCTGCTGCGCCGGGCGCTGACCCGCTACCAGGACAGCGCCTGGTACGCGCAGGAACCGCCGTGCTGAGTGGCCAGCAGCCGCTGGCGCTTAGCCTGCGCGCCGACCAGACCTTTGGCAGCTTCATCAGTCCGCCGGGCACCGCCGCCACGCGCGCGGTCCAACTGGCGCAGTCGCTGGCCAGCGGGCACGAACGCACGCCGCTGTATCTGTGGGGCCCGGCCGGCTGCGGCAAGACGCATCTGCTGACGGCAGCGCTGGCGGCCGCCGCGACACATGGCCTGCGCTCGGCCTACCTGCCGCTGCGCGAGCTCGGCGCCGCCGGCGTGGTCGAGGCGGTAAGCGCCTTCGAGCAGTTCGCGCTGGTGTGCGTGGATGATCTTGACGCCATCGCCGGGGACGAGCCGGCCGAGCTGGCGCTGTTTCATCTGTACGACCGGCTGCGTGCCAACGGCGGGCGCATCATCGTCACCGGCAACGCCACGCCCACGGGCCTTGGCCTGTGCCGCCCGGAACTGAAAAGCCGCCTCGGCTGGGGCGTGAGCTGCCGGCTTGAGACCCTGGCTGATCCGGACAAGCGCGCGTTGCTGCTGCGCCGCGCCGCCGACCAGGGCCTGAGCCTGGGCGAGCCGGTGGCCGACTACCTGCTGCGCCACCACAGCCGCGACCTGCACGACCTGCTGGCCACGCTGGATCGGCTGGATCGGGCCACCCTGGCGGCGCAGCGACATCCGACGCTGCCGTTCGTGCGCCAGCTGCTGGAGTCGGTCGATGCCGAACAGGCAAGCGCCGCCACCCCCGCCGATTCGGCGTGAGCGATCTTCCCGAGTTCGCCACCCGCCTGCTGGCCTGGCACGCCCGCGCCGGGCGTCATGACCTGCCCTGGCAGCGCCCGCGCACGCCATACCGCGTGTGGCTGTCCGAGATCATGCTGCAGCAGACGCAGGTGGCGACCGTGATCCCGTACTTCGAACGCTTCACGGCGCGCTTCGCGACCCTGCCGGAGCTGGCCGCCGCGCCGCTGGACGAGGTGCTGCACCTGTGGACCGGCCTTGGCTATTACGCCCGGGCCAGAAACCTGCACCGGGCCGCGCAGCAGGTGTGCGAAAAACACGGCAGCGAGCTGCCCACCGACCTGGAAGCCTTGTCGGCGCTGCCCGGCATCGGCCGCTCCACCGCCGCCGCCATCCTGGCGCAGGCCCACGGCCAGCGCCAGCCGATCCTGGACGGCAACGTCAAGCGCGTGCTGTGCCGCCACCGGGCGGTGCCCGGCTGGCCCGGCGAGGCAGCGGTCCAGAAACAGTTATGGCGGATCGCCGATGCGCTGACACCAGCCGGCCAGGCGGCCGACTACACGCAGGCCATCATGGACCTGGGGGCGCTGGTGTGCACCCGCGCCCGGCCGCGCTGCGCGGACTGCCCGGTCAGCGCCGACTGCCTGGCGCGCGCTGCCGGCGCGGTGGCCGACTACCCGCAGCCGCGCCCGCGCCGCGCCCTGCCGCAGCGCCACACCAGCCTGCTGCTGCTGCGCCGGGGTGATGGCAGCGTGCTGCTGGAGCGCCGGCCGCCGGCCGGCATCTGGGGCGGCCTGTGGTCGCTGCCGCAGTATGAGGGCGAGCCGGACGCGCTGCCCGACTGGTGCCGGCAGCGTTACGGCCTGCTGCCCGGCGCGCTGCAGGCCGGTGACGGTTTCGTTCACACCTTCAGCCATTTTCGCCTGCACATCACGCCGCTCGAATGCCAGGTGGCGCCCGCCGACGCCGTCTTGGATGCCCCGGACCGGCTTTGGTACAACCCGATCAACCCCCCGCGTCTTGGCCTGGCGGCGCCGGTGCGCCGTTTGCTGGGAAAGCTGCGAATCGGCCCGCAGGTTACGCGGGACGCGGATGTGCCGCCGACTCAGGGCCTGGAAGGCATCGAGTCGTACCCGAAGCCGTGACGCCTCCCGCCCGCTGCGGCGTGGTCCAGGCCGCTCCCGAACTCGCGGTGGAACGGCCACGGCCCCCGCCTTTGCGCGCGACCGCTTGACGCGTCAGCGCAACAGGCCGTCGATGTACGCGGCGACCTGCGCGGTGTAGGGCGACGGCTTGCCGAGGTCGCGATTGACCTCGGCATGACTCAGGTTCTCAGGCAGGACCTGCATCGGCACGCCCAGCGCGGCGGCCCGGTCCTGCAGCGCCGATGCCTGCGGGCAGGAATCCGGACGGCGCATGGAACAGACGATCAGCATCGGCAGGGCCTCGCCGGTGAGCCGGTGGTAGGGCGAGGCCGCCGTCCAGAACGCCCGGTCGTTGCCGAAGGCATCGCGGTAGAGCTTCGGCAGGCGCGGCTTTTCCATCATTTCCGGCACGTTCATCGCCGCGCTGTCCAGCGACACCGCGCCGCGCGGACGCAGCGCGCCGGCCTGCGTCCACAGCGCCGGCGAGGCGCCGACCAGCGCCACCAGATGCGCGCCGGCCGAGTGTCCCATCAGCACCACGCGTGCCGGATCGGCGCCCCAGCGCGGCGCGCGGCGCTGCACCGCGGCCAGCGCAGCGGCAACGTCACGCGCCTGCTCCAACGGATCGGCGTCCGGCAGCAGGCGATAGTTGGTCGCCACGAACACCCAGCCCCTGGACAGCCAGTACGCCGCCTTGGCGCCGGCCAGGCCGGGATTGTCCTTGTCGCCGATGCGCCAGGCGCCGCCGTGCACCATCAGCAGGATCGGCGCCTCGTGCGCCGCGGCCGGCAGGTAGACGTCGAAGCGTTGCTTGGCATGCGGGCCGTAGGCGATGTCGCGTTCGATGCGTGCGCCTTCGGGCAGGGCCGCGGCCTCGCGGCGCTGCCCCAGCAGCCGTGCGTGCGCGGGGGCCGCGGCAATGACGCTGGCGGCGATGAGCGCGGCGATCAGAAGCGCGGTGTGGGCAGTCCGGTTCATATCCGTTCCTCAGGATGCGTCCTGCGCAAGCGCTTCAGTCGGCGCCACGGCGCAGCCTCAGCACCGCACGCAGGCCGTGGGGCGCGTTCGGCAGCAACCGCAGTTCACCGCCGTGCTGCCGCGCGACGCGTTCGACGATGGCCAGCCCCAGGCCGGTGCCGCCGTGCTCGCCATGCACGAAAGGCTGGCGCGCGCGTCCGGCGAGCGGCGGCGGCAGGCCGGGTCCCTGGTCCGCGACTTCGATGCACCATTCCTCGCCCTGGCGATGCAGCCGCAGCGAATAGGGCGGCGCACCGTGGCGCTGGGCGTTGATCAGCAGGTTCTCCAGCGCGCGCAGCAAGGCCATGGGCTTGCCGATCATCGGCGCATGGCGGGGTGTGTCCAGTTGCCAGGGCTGTTGCGAGGCGCTGGCCGCGTTACGGCACAGCACGACCAGGTCCAGCGGTTCGCTGGCCTCGTCGCGGCCATCGCGCGCGTAGGCGATGAACTGCGACAGGATCGCGTCGATCTCGGCGATGTCGCGATGCATGCCGGCACGCAATTGCGGATCGGCGTCCGGCAGCAGTTCCGCGGCGTATTGCAGGCGCGTCAGCGGCGTGCGCAGGTCGTGGGAAATGCCGGCGAGCATCAACGTGCGCTCCTGCGCCGCCTCGCGCACCTCACGGCTGGATTCGGCCAGCGCACGCGCCAGTTCCCGCACTTCGCGCGGTCCGTCGAACGCGCCAAGTGCGGGCGACTCACCGCGGACCAGTGCCGGCGCCGATTGCGCCAGCCGCCGCAGCGGCACCACCAGGCGACGAGCGTAGTACCCGGCCGCGACCCAGACCAGCGCCGCGCCGGCCACCAGCATCAGTACCGAAAAGCGCAGCGCGCGGTTGCCGCGACGATCGAACGCGAACGAAACCCACAGGGCCGGCTGCGTATCCAGCTTCAGCCAGACCACGTTGGCGCGGCCGATCCGGCCCAGCCGCAGCTCCCGGCCCGAATCGGAGCGCTGCCGCGCCTGCGCGATCAGCTCGCGCATGAAGGGCGCACCGCGCACCGGCCGCGGCGGCGGTGGCGCGTCGCTGACTTGCAGCCCGGCCCCGCGCAGATGCGCGGCGGCGGCGGCGCGGGACTGGCTGCGCGCCAGTTCCTCGGCGACCTCGGCGAAGCCGTCCATCGCTCGCAACAGCTGCTCGGCGGCCGGGCGCGTGGCCAGTTCGCGACCGAGCGCCACGGCCAGCACGGCGGCGCCCAGCAGCACCAGGGCGATCACCAGGGCGAGCTGGCCGAACACGCTGCGCGGCAGCAGGCTCATGCGCTTTGTTCCGGCGGCACGTACACATAACCGACGCCCCAGACCGTCTGGATGATGCGCGGCTGGCGCACGTCTTCCTCCAGCAGGCGACGCAGGCGCGCGACGGTCACGTCCATGCTGCGTTCGAACGCCTCGTGTTCGCGGCCGCGCGCCAGACTCATCAGCCGGTCGCGGCTCAGCGGCTGTCGCGGATGCCGCAGCAGGACCGCCAGCACCGCGAATTCGCCCGAAGTCAGCTTCAGCGGCCGGCCGTCGCGGCTCAGCTCGCGCCGGCCGAGGTCGAGACGGAACTGCCCGAAGCGGATTTCGCCGCCTTCGGCCCGCGGCGCGCCGGGCACCGGGCGGGCACGGCGCAGCACCGAGCGGATGCGCGCCAACAGCTCGCGCGGATTGACCGGCTTGGGCAGGTAGTCGTCGGCGCCGATCTCCAGGCCGACGATGCGGTCGATCTCATCGCCCTTGGCGGTCAGCATCACGATCGGCGTGGCGTCGTCCTGGCCGCGCAGGCGGCGGCAGATCTCCAGGCCGTCCTCGCCGGGCAGCATCAGGTCCAGCACGATCAGGTCGTAATGGCCGCGGTCCAGCGCCTGGCGCATCTGCGCGCCGTCGCCCACGCCCTTGACCCGGAAGCCCTGCGTTTCGAGGTAGCGCACCAGCAACTCGCGCAAACGCGCGTCGTCGTCGACCAGCAGCAGGTGCGGCGGAGGCGGGGATTCGTGCATGGCCTCACTATCGCGGCACGCCGACGCACCGTGCAAACGCCGCGGGAGTGGAATTTGTAAGCGGATGTTTCCACACACCGGCCGCGAAACATCCGCTGTCGATCGCGACACATCCGCGGCGCGGCGCGGCGCTAGCTTTGACGGCACCGCGATGCATGACGCCTCGCGCCGACCCGAAGGAGACCATCATGAACAAGACTCCCCTGCTGCTTGCACTGCTGACGCTGACCGGCGCCCTGGCCGCAACGGTCCCCGACGCATCCGCGCAGGGCCGCGTGCGCGGCCGCGCCGTCGCCCATAGCGCCGACGGCGGCCGCGCTGCCGTGACCGGCGCCGCCGCCCGCGGCGAACACGGTGCCCATGCCCGCGGCCGCAAGATCATCAGCGACGGCCAGGGCAACGTGGCCGGCCGCAGCGGCGGCTATGTGCAGGGCGCCGACGGTGGCAGCGCCGGGCGCCAGGGCAGCTTCTACCGAAACGCCGACGGCAGCGCCGGGCGCCAGGGCAGTGCCTTCGTCGAAGGCCCCAACGGCGGGAGCGCATCGACGTCCGGCAGCGTCGCCCGCGATGCCGACGGCAGTGTCAACGCCAGCCGCAGCACTACCGCCACAGGCGCCAGCGGCAACACCTACAACGGCTCGACCACGGTCAACGACGGCCAGATCAGCCACACCGGCACCTGTACCAACGCCGCCGGCGAAACCATCGCCTGCCGCGGCGGCAACTGATCCGGCGAGCCGTTTCGGCAGCGCGCGCCGCGCCTTTGCCCCCCCTTTCGACCACAACGGAGCTCCCCATGCGCATTGCAGCTACATCCGCCCTGGCTCTCGCCCTGGCCGCGGCCGGCACCGCGGCCGGCGCGCAACCGTCGAACGCACCCACCGCCCAGCAGCAGCAGGCGCTGCAGGCGCGGTGGCAGGCCGCCGACGCCGACCACGATGGTTTCATCGACCGCACCGAGGCGCAGGCACTGCCACCGATCGCCAAACGCTTCGACGAACTCGACGCCAACGGCGACGGCAAATTGACGGCGGAAGAAACGCGCAAGTCGGCGCAGGACCGTCTGCGCGCCGCCGACGCCAACCAGGACGGCTTCATCGACCGCGCCGAGGCCGAGGCCAGCCTGCCGCGCGTCGCCAAGGCCTTCGACCGGCTGGATGGGAATGCGGACGGAAAGCTCTCGGTCGAGGAAGTGCAGCAGGTCGCGTCGCGCTTCGGCGGCCGGCTCCGGCGCTGATCCCGGGGCCGACGACGATGCAGGCGCTACTCGCCGAGCGCCCGTGGCTGCTGGCGCTGCCGGTCCTGCTGCCGCTGCTGGCGGCAGCCGAGGGCTATTGGCGCATGCGCAGCGGCCTCGGCTACGACTGGAAGGCGTGGTGGGCCTCGCTTGGCGACGTGTTCGGGCGCGCACTGCTCAACCGCACGATCGGCGGCGGAATGGTCGGTCTGCTGCTGCTGGGCGTGGCTGGGCTGCGCGTCGCCGACATCGCCATGGACCGCTGGTGGCACTGGGCCCTGCTGTTGGTCGGCCAGGAGTTCTGCTACTACTGGATGCATCGCGCCGACCACCGCATCCGCTGGTTCTGGCTGAACCATGCCGTGCATCACTCGTCCGAGCAATACGCGCTGTCCTCGGCCTACCGCTTGGGCTGGAGCGGCAAGATCACCGCCGCCGCGGTGTTCCTCGCGCCGCTGGTGTGGCTGGGATTCCCGGTCACGGCGGTGCTCGGCGCACTCGCGCTGAATCTGCTGTATCAATTCTGGCTGCACACCGAGCTGATCGGGACCTTGCCGCGCTGGGTCGAATACCTGTTCAACACTCCCGCGCACCACCGCGTGCACCATGCCAGCAACCCCGAGTACCTGGACTGCAACTACGGCGGCGTACTGATCGTATTCGACCGCATGTTCGGCACCTTTCGCGAGGCGCACTCCGCGGTCAGGATCCGCTACGGCCTGGTCGAGCCGGTGCGCAGCTACAACCCGGTCAGGATCGCGCTGCACGCGTGGGTGAGACTGTTCCGCGACCTGCGCGGTGCCGCTGGCTGGCACGAGCGCGCCCGGATCCTGTACGGTCCGCCGGGAGGATCGGCCAGCCAGCCGGCCTGCAGCCGATCGCCTCCGCCGTGATCGGCAGCGTAGAGCTGGCCGGCACCTTGGCGACGACGCGCGGCGCCGAGATTTTGCGTAGCTCAGGCATGGCGCCGAAACGCTCGCCTGCGCGCTGCTTGGTCGGCGGCAAACGCGCAGCTGCGTGAGAGAATGATCGAGAAGTCCGGGATGGACTTATTCGGGTCTTTATTTGCCTGCCTGACGCCTGTCTGTGGAGCTTCCCATGCGTACCGTTCACTGCGTGATCCTTGGCCGCGAGGCCGAGGGTCTGGACCGCCCGCCCTATCCCGGCCCGCTGGGCCAGCGCATCTTCGAGCAGGTGTCGCGCGAGGCCTGGCAGACCTGGCTGGCGCACCAGACCATGCTGATCAACGAGAACCGCCTGTCCCTGATCGACCCCGAGGCGCGCAAGTTCCTGCAGCAGGAAATGGAGAAATTCCTGTTCGGCGACGGCGCCGCCAAGCCCGAAGGCTACGTACCCCCCGCCGACTGACGTGGCCCATGTAACCGTCGTCGGCGGCGGTGTCATCGGCCTGCTGGCGGGGCGCGACCTGCGCGCGGCGGGCCTCGAGGTGACCGTGCTCGACCGCGGCGAGGTCGGCCGCGAGGCGTCCTGGGCCGGCAGCGGCATCCTGTCGCCGCTGCACCCATGGCGCCAGCCGGATGCCGTGCAGCCGCTGAGCCTGTGGAGCCAGCGCGTCTATCCGGACCTGGCCGCCGCGCTGGCGGACGAATCCGGCATCGATCCCGAACTGCTGCCAAGCGGCCTGCTGTTGCCGGACTGCACCGATGCAGCCGCGGCCCAGGCGTGGGCCAGCCGCTGGCAGGTGCCGCTCGAATCCCTCGACGCCGCTGCGCTGCGCCGGGCCGAACCGGCGCTCGTGCCGCACACCGCCGGCCTGTTGCTGCCGCAGGTGGCGCAAATCCGCAACCCGCGCCTGCTGCGCGCCCTGCGCGTGGCCCTGCAGCGGGCCGGCGTGGCCTTCGAGGAACACTGCGAGGTGCTCGGCTTCGCACAGCGCGAGGACCGCATCGCGGCGCTCGACACCCGCCACGGCCGCCGGCCGGTCGATGTGCTGCTGGTCACCAGCGGCGCCTGGAGCGGCGAGCTGCTGCGCGCCTGCGGCCTGGCGCTGCCGATCGCGCCGGTGCGCGGCCAGATCCTGGCCCTGCAGACCCCGCCCGGCCTGGTCCGCCACGTGGTCCTGGCCGAGGATCACTACCTGGTGCCGCGCCGCGACGGCTTGGTGCTGGCCGGCAGCACGGTCGAGCACGTCGGCTTCGACAAAACCCTCGCGCCGAGCTCCGCCGCCGCCCTGCGCGCCGCCGCCGCCCGGCTGGTGTCGGCGCTGGCCGACGCGCCACAGGTGGCGCACTGGGCGGGCCTGCGCCCCGGCAGCCCGGACGGCACGCCCTACATCGGCCGCCACCCGCAGTTCGAAAACGTGTACGTGAGCGCCGGCCACTACCGCAGTGGCTTGACCCTGGCGCCGGCTTCGGCGGCGCTGATCAGCGCCCTGATCACAGGCCAACAGCCGCCGCTGGATGGCGCGGCGTATCGGTTGGAGCGGGCAGGTACGGCTTGATTCCGGGCGCCGCGAGCGCGGCATCGGGGCGTGGCGTGATCCGCTTGCCGCGCAGGCTCAATCCGCCAGCCGCTGCAGCAAGGCCTGCTGCGCCGACACCGGTGGCGCGTCGCCGGCCTCCAAGCGCCGGTAGCTGCCGTCGGTTTGCAACTCCCAGGCCTGCGCGGTGTCGGCCAGGTACAGCGCCAGTTCGTCGATCACGCGCTGGCGCATGGTCGGGTCACTGATCGGGAAACAGACCTCGACACGACGGAAGAAATTGCGCTCGGCCCAGTCGGCGCTGCCGCAGTAGACCTCCGGCGCGCCGTCGTTGTGGAAGTAGAAGACCCGCGTGTGTTCCAGGAAGCGGCCGACGATCGAGCGCACGCGGATGCGCTCGGACACGCCGGGCACGCCGGGGCGCACGGCGCACATGCCGCGCACCAGCAATTCGATCTCCACGCCGACCTGCGCGGCGGCGTACAGCGCCTGGATGATGCGCGGCTCGACCAGCGCATTGAGCTTGATCACCAGCCGCGCCGAGCGGCCGGCGGCGGCGTGCTGCGCCTCGCGCTCGATCTTGGCCAGCATGGCCTCGTGCAGGGTGAAAGGCGACTCGAGCAGACGCTCCAGCGCACCCACGGACCCCAGGCTGGTCAGCTGCAGGAACACCCGCACGATGTCGCCGGTGATGGCCTTGTCGCAGGTGAACAGACCGTAGTCGGTATACAGGCGGGCGGTGCGCAGGTGGTAGTTGCCGGTGCCAAGGTGCGCGTAGTGACGCAGGCCGCGGCCCTCGCGGCGCACCACCAGACTCATCTTGGCGTGCGTCTTGTAGCCGACCACGCCGTACACCACGTGCGCGCCGGCTTCCTGCAGGCGGTTGGCCAGCGCGATGTTGGCCTCCTCGTCGAAGCGCGCACGCAGCTCGACCACCACCGTCACTTCCTTGCCGGCGCGCGCCGCCGCCACCAGCGCATCGACGATGACGGACGCCTCGCCGGTGCGGTACAGGGTCTGCTTGATGGCCAGCACGTCCGGGTCGCTGGCCGCCTGCTGCACGAATTCGACCACCGGCAGGAACGATTCGAACGGGTGGTGCAGCAGCACGTCGCCCTTGGCGATGGCGGCGAAGATGTTGCCGCCACGACCCAGCGGCACCGGCAGGCCGGGCGTGAACGGCGCAAAGCGCAGGTCCGGGCGATCCGGCAGGTCGCACACCGCCAGCAGGCGGTTCAGGTTAACCGGACCGTTGACGCGGAACAGGTCGATCGGCTCCAGGCCGACCTGCGCCAGCAGGTAGTCGGTCATGGTCTGCGGGCAGGTGTCGGCCACTTCCAGGCGCACCGCATCGCCGTAGCGGCGGGATTGCAGCTCGCCCTCCACGGCGCGCAGCAGATCGTCCACTTCTTCCTCGTCCACGAACAGGTCGCTGTTGCGGGTGACGCGGAACTGATAGCAGCCCTTGACCTGCATGCCCGGAAACAACTGGCCGACGTGGGCATGGATCACCGACGACAGGAACACGAACTGGTGCTGGCCCGGCTCATCGTGCGGCAGCGGGATGATGCGCGGCAGCGAGCGGGGCGCCTGCACCACGGCATTGCCGCTGCGCCGACCGAACGCATCCGTGCCGGACAGCGCGACGATGAAATTGAGGCTCTTGTTGAGCACCTTGGGGAACGGATGGGCCGGATCCAGCCCGAGCGGGCTCAGCATCGGCGCCAGTTCGTGCTCGAAGAACTCCTGCACCCAGGTTGCCTGCGCGGGCGTCCACTCGCCGCGGGCGACGAAGCGGATGCCCTGCTCGGCCAGCGCCGGCAGCAGCGTGTCGTTCAGGATCCGGTACTGGATGTCGACCTGCTCGTGCACGCGGGCGCCGATGGCCGCCAGCAGCTCGCTCGGGCCGAGCTGGTCCGGCCCGGCCTGCGTGGAGCCGAGTGCCTGCAGTTCCTGCAGGCGGGCCACGCGAATCTCGAAAAACTCGTCCAGGTTGGTGCTGAAGATGCACAAAAAGCGCAGCCGCTCGAGCAACGGCAGGCGGGCATCGAGCGCTTGCGCCAGCACGCGGCCATTGAACTCCAGCAGGCTCAGTTCGCGATTGATGTACAAATCCGGACGCTTCAGATCGATGTCGTCGGTCATGGCCACTGTTGCAGTTGAGTTGGCAAAATCGCTGACGCTACCACTATCAGGCTACAGAACAGTTACCGACCGACCGGCGGCAGTCCATGCGGGCTGTAGTCGGCCCGGCGCCCGGACCATTGCAGGAAAGCCGGCTCAGGCCAGCTCGGTATCCCAGTAGGCCTGCTCGGCCTCGGCGCTGGGCCGGTAGTCGTCGGGCAGGGGAAAGGCGTCCAGATCACCGGCGATGGCGGCTTCCAGAAAACCGTTGACCCAGCGGAACACGTCCTGTCGGCTCACCGCGCGTCGCAGCAGCCGCATTCGCCGGCGCCGTTCGGCCGCGGCCATCGAGCAGGCCTGGTGGATGGCGTCGGCGGTGCCTTCCAGATCGTACGGGTTCACCAGCAGCGCCCCGTGCTGCAGTTGCGCCACCGCGCCGGCGAACTCGGACAGGATCAGCACGCCGTCGCTGTCCACCGAGCAGGCGCAGAACTCCTTGGCCACCAGGTTCATGCCGTCCTTGAGCGGGGTCACCAGCGCGATGTGCGCGGCCCGGTAATAGGCCACCAGATCCAGGCGGTCGAGCGCCCGGTAGACGTAGTGGATCGGCACCCAGCCGCCGGGGCGGGTGAACTCGCCGTTGATCTCGCCGACCAGTTGTTCGATGCGCGTCTTCAGGTCGCGGTACTGCGGGATGTCGTCCCGGCTGGGCACCACCACCTGGATCAGCGTGACGCGTTCCTGCAGTTCGGGATGGCGGCGCAGGGCGGTGCGAAAGGCCTCCAGGCGCTGCGGGATGCCCTTGGTGTAGTCCAGCCGGTCCACGCCCAGGATCAGCTCGCGGTTGGGCAGCTCGGCGCGCAGGGCATCGGCGGCCTCGATCACCGCCGGCGAGCGCGCCTGGCGCTGGAAGGCGGCCGCATCGATGCCGATCGGAAAGGCCCCGATGCGCACCTGGCGCCCATCCGGCAGGCGTGCCCGACTGCCACGGTGCGTGAGGCGCAGCTCGGGCAGCAGCGCGCGCACGCACTGGGTGAAGTTGCGCTGATCGTGCAGGGTCTGGAAACCGATCAGGTCGTACTCCAGCAGCGCCCGCAGCAGCGTGAAACGCCACGGCAGCTTCAGGTAGATGTCCAGCGGCGGGAACGGAATGTGCAGGAAAAAGCCCAGCGGCGCGGCCAGTCCGCCGCGCCGCAGCTCGGCTCCCAGCAGCAGCAGCTGGTAGTCGTGCACCCACACGAAATCGTCCGGCCGGGCCTCGGCCAGGACCGCCTGGGCGTAGTTGTGGTTGACCGCGCAGTAGCTGCGCCAGTAGGCCGGATCGAAGTTGCACAGCGACTGCAGGTCGTGGAACAACGGCCACAGCACCTGGTTCGAGAAGCCGAAATAGAAGCCGGCCTGATCCTCGGCACTCAGTGCCACCGGCGCCAGGCGGTAGCCGGCCTTGCCGGCGGCACTGGCCAGGGCCGCCTCGAGGTCGCCCTCGTGATCGACCAGGCCGGGCCAGCCGATCCACACCCCGCCGCGGTCGCGCAGCACCGGCAGCAGCGCCGTTACCAGCCCGCCGCTGCCGGGCCGGCTGATCAGGCTCCCATCCGCCGCCGGCGTGATGACGAACGGCAGCCGGTTCGAGACGATCACCAGCCTTCGCGGCCGCGACTCAGCCACCGGCCGGCTCCGCGGCTGCGGTGGGCAGGGTTTCGACATGTATGGTGCGAGTCGGGAAAGCGAACTCGACGCCCGCCGCCGCGAACCGATTGACCAGCTCCAGGTTGATGGCCTGCTGGATGTCCATATAGCGGTTGTAGTCAGGGTCCAGCACGAAGTAAACGACCTCGAAATCCAGCGACGAGGCACCAAAACCCTTGAAATGGGCCCGATCGAAGCGCGTGCCGACTTGCCCGGTGATGATCTCGCGCACCATCTGCGGTATGGCGGCCAGTTGCTCGGGCGGCGTCCGGTACAGCACGCCGAAGCCGAACAGCACGCGCCGCTCGTACAGGCGCTTGTAGTTGTGAATGCGGCTTTTGAGCAAGTCCGCATTGGCGAACACCACCTGCTCGCCCGACAGGCTACGCACGCGGGTGGTCTTCAGGCCCACGTGCTCCACCGTGCCGGCGATATCGTCCACGACGATGAAATCGCCAATCACGAACGGCTTGTCGAGCGCGATGGAGAGTGACGCGAACAGGTCGCCCAAGATGTTCTGCACCGCCAGGGCCACCGCCACGCCGCCGATGCCCAGGCTGGCCACCAGGGTGGTGACGTTGAAGCCCAGGTTGTCCAGGATCATCAACAGCGCCACCGACCACAAAGCGATGCGGCCCACGAAGCCGAGCATGCCAACGGTGGTGGCAGCGGCGACATCGGTGGTGCGCGCCCGGTCCAGGCGCCGCTGCAGCCACACATCGAGCGCGCACTGTGCCCACAAGGCAACCTGCAGCAGCAGGGCCACAGCCGTGATGCTGGCCAGCGCGGCGTCGATCTTCGGCGACAGGCTTACCGCCCGCGCGCCGACGAACAGGGCCACCAGCCACATCACGCTGCGCCGCGTGCCGCCGACGATCTGCGCCGCGTACTGGCTCAGCCGCGCACCGTCGTGCCCCGCCCGGGCCTGCAGGCGTCGTCCGATCTGCCGCTTCAGCAGCGGCAGCACCATGGCCACGACGAGCATCAGGCCGAGCGCCACCAGCCAGGCGCCCAGCGGGTTGCCAAGCACAGGTACCTGCAGCCATTGCGCCCAACCGGTCCCGGCCCAGTCGATTCCGCCGAAACTCATCGAGCCGCCTCCCGGATGTCCGCCCAGCGACCCAGAAACTCCCGCAGCCCCTCCGGCGGGCGCAGCCACACATCGGCCGCCGTGGTGCGCCACTTGGGTCGCACCAGCACGCGCAGTCCGCGCCCCTGCAGGGCGCGGAAGGCATCCTCGTCGGTGTGGTCGTCGCCCAGGTAGGCCACGCAGCCGGCTTGTCCGGCATCCTGTTCCGCCAGCACCTGATCGACCACCTGCCCCTTGTCGCAGCCGGCGGCGCGCAGTTCGATGCCGCCATCGAATTCATGCCACAGCAGTTCGCCCGCCTGCGCCAGAACGGCGAAACGCGCTTCCAGATCGCGCCGCAGGGAGCGCTGGTGCCCCGGCGCGAGCCCGCGCCAGTGAAAGGCCAGCGAGCCGGGCTTGCGCTCGACCCGCCCGCCGAGCGCGCACACCGTCGCCGCCCAGCCATCGGCCTCGGCCAGTGCCTGCACGGCCGCCTCGGACAGGGGCACCAGGCTGTCCCGACCATCCGGCAGGCGCCGCTCGCGGCCGTGGCAGCCCCACATTTCGGGTTCGAAATCGAGCGTCAGCAATGGCCGCAGGTCCTGCAGCCAGCGCCCGGAGACGATCACCAGCCGGTCATTTGGCAGGCGGCCGATGCGATTGAGCAGCGGCTCCACGCCCGGGTAGGGGCGCGCCTGTGCCGGGTCGATATGAAACGGGGCCAGCGTGCCGTCGTAATCGAGCAGCAGGACCGCCCGCGGGGCGGCGGCCAAGGCGGACCAGAAATCTTCCAGAAAAATCGAATCAGGCAAGCGCAATACGTTCTTCTCCCGGGTGCAGCAGGCCGGTCATGAGGGTGAGGTAGTCGCGCAGCTGGCGCGTGATCAGAAAGTTCTGGCGCACGAACTCGCGCGCCTTGATACCCATTTGCTCGCGCAATTCCTGGTTCTGGTGCAGGTAGCGCACGCGCAGTGCAGCGCCCTCCGGCGTGCTCACCAGAAAACCGGTGTGATGGTTCACCACCTGCAGGCGAATGCCGCCGGTGTCGCCGCCGATCACCGGCTTACCCTTCCACATCGCTTCGGTGACCGTCAACCCGAAGCCTTCGCGCAGCGACTTCTGCAGCACGAAATGCGCCGCCCGTTGCAGGGCGTTGATGGTGGTGTGGGCGTCGGACGGCAACAGCAAAACCTTCAGGTCGTCGTCACCCTCGGCGGCGCGCCTGACCTCGGCCAGCACTGCCTCGCCCTCGGGATCGTCATCAGCGCCGCCGCCGGCCAGCACCAGTTGCAGACCCGGCATGAAGGTTTTGGCCAGGCGGTACGCGGCGATCACGCCCAGCGGATCCTTGAAGCGGTCGAAGCGCGACACCTGCAGCATCAGCGGCCGGTCCGGATCGATGTCGAAACGCTGGCAGGTTTCCAGCACCTGCCAGGCCGGCAGTTCGCAGTTTTTCTCGGCCAGCGGGTCGATGCTCGGCGGGATCAGGTAGACCGGGTGCGGCAGGCGCTGCGCGAAGTCGGCCAGCGAGAACACACTCGCGTCGTAGTCGGCCACGAAACCGCGCAGGTAGCGCCACACGCCGCGCTGCGGGTGGCTGGCGTCGATGTGGCAGCGCCAGACCCACTTGCCCTGGCGATCCGTGACGTGCCGGATCAGCGCCGCCGGCTGCGGGTCGTGAATGAACACCACATCCGCCTCGCGCAGCACCGGACCGAGCGTCTCGGCGGTACGGGCGTTGGCGTCCTCGTAGGCCTGGATCAATACGTCCGACAGCGGCGCCGGCTGGCCCTGCAAGGCGTTGTGCATGGCCTTGGTGCACTGGTAGAACGGCCCGTCGCCGGTGATCGTCTCCCAGCGCGAGTCCAGCTCCAGCGCCTGCATCAGCGGCACCAGCTTGTGCAGGATTTCTGCCACGCCGCCGCCGGCGCGGGTCGAGTTCACGTGCACCACCTTCATGCCGCGCAGCGGCGCGGCCAGCTGGATCAGGTGCTGCACGGCATCCGCGCCGGCCACCTCGGCATAGGCTTCCAGCAGCGCGTTCATGCCGGCACCCCCGCGAAGTGGGCGCCGAACGCGGCGGCGTACTGGTCGCGCAGCTGCGGCAGCGACACGAAGTAGGGATCGATCTGCGCCAGGCGCTGGATCAGGCCCTCGTATCCGTCGTCGAGGTCAACCAGCCAGGCGTGGAAATCGTCCTGCCCTGCCGGCGCGCGCCGGCGCGCGTCGATGGCGTGGTAGAAGACGCTGCCCGGCGACAGCTGCGGCAGCAGTTCCACCAGCTCGCGCGGCTCCTGGACCCGTCTTCCGGTATCGAACACCACCAGCTGCCCGCGCAGGAAATGAAACTGCCGGTCGCGGGGCGCCCAGGCCGGGGCTTCGATTTCGTCCAGGCGCTGCTCGACCACCTCCAGCACCTCCTGACGCAGCGCCTCGGCATCGGCGAAGTCGGCCGGATCGATCACCGCCAGGCGCTCGGCCAGCGGCAGGTCGTGCAGGGCGTGGCGCACCCACACGGCAAAGTCGTTGTTGAACTCCGGATCGTCGAAGCGGGCGCGCAGCAGGCCGCCCCAGAAGTGGTGATAGACGCTGTCGGCGGGCGCTGCCAGCAACCCCTCGCGCAGCCCCGGCAGGCTTTGCGCGCGCACCCCGGTGGCCAGCGACACCAGGGCACAGTCCTTGATTGCAAAATCTTGGTGGTTCGGCATGGATGACGTCCCCTGAGCTCGGCGCCGACCTCAGGCATCCGCCCATGCTGATCGGCCTCGGTCGGTCAGACCCGCATCCGGCGCCGGAAGTTCATGCTGGCCCGCAGGGCAAGCCGCCGGTACCCTGCCGCCTGCAACCGTCCAGGAGCCCTGTCCCGAATGTCCACCGCCAGCATCGAATCGCCCGTCCCGGCCGGCCACCGCAGTCCACTGCCCCTGCTGGCGCTGGGGGCGCTGGGCGTGGTGTTCGGCGACATCGGCACCAGCCCGCTGTATGCGCTCAAGGAATGTTTCAGCGGCGCCCATGGCGCACCACTGACGCCGGCCAACCTGATGGGCGTGCTGTCACTGCTGTTCTGGGCGCTGGCGCTGGTGGTGTCCACCAAGTACGTGGCCTTCGTGATGCGGGCCGACAACGGTGGCGAGGGCGGCATCCTGGCGCTGCTGGCGCTGGTGCAGCGACTGACGGCCGACCGCCCGCGGCTCAGCTACGCGCTGGCGATCCTGGGCGTGTTCGGGGCCACGCTGTTCTATGGCGACGCGATCATCACGCCGGCCATCTCTGTGCTGTCGGCGGTGGAGGGCGTGGGCGTGCTGGCGCCGGCCCTGTCGCACTACGTGGTGCCGGTGACGGTGGGCGTGCTGACGGGGCTATTTCTCATCCAGCGCCACGGCACGGCCCGCGTCGGGGCGCTGTTCGGCCCGCTGACGCTGGTGTGGTTCCTGACGCTGGGCACGCTGGGCGCGACCGGCGTGGCGTCCAACCCGGCCGTGCTGGCGGCGCTCAATCCGCTGTACGGCATCGCCTTTTTGTATCAGCAGCCCGGGCTGGCCTTCGTGGTGCTGGGCGCGGTGGTGCTGGCGGTGACCGGCACCGAGGCGCTGTATGCCGACATGGGCCACTTCGGGGCCGGGCCGATCCGCCTGGGCTGGTTCGCGGTGGTGTGGCCGGCGCTGACGCTGAACTACTACGGCCAGGGCGCGCTGCTGCTGGCCGACCCGGCGGCAGTGCAAAATCCGTTCTACCTGCTGGCGCCGGACGGGCTGCGGCCGGCCCTGGTGCTGCTCGCCACGGCGGCCACGATCATCGCCTCGCAGGCGGTGATCTCGGGCGCCTTCTCGCTGACCCAGCAGGCGATTCGCCTGGGCTATCTGCCGCGCCTTCGCATCCGCCACACCTCGGCCAGCGAGCGCGGCCAGATCTATATCCCGATCATCAACTGGATGTTGCTGGTCGGCGTGCTGCTGCTGGTGCTCGGATTCCGCTCCTCGTCGGGTCTGGCGGCGGCCTACGGCATCGCCGTGACCGGCGCCATGCTGGTCGACAGCCTGCTGATCGCGGTGGTGATGGTGCTCGGCTGGCGCTGGCCGGTGCCGGTCGCCGGCGCGCTGCTGGCCGGGTTCCTGGTCATCGATCTTGGCTTCCTGGGTGCCAACGCGGTCAAGGTGGTCTCCGGCGGCTGGCTGCCGCTGAGCATCGCGCTGGCGCTGTTCGTGGGCCTGACCACCTGGCGGCGTGGGCGGCAGATACTGGCGGCCCGCCTGCAGGCCGAAACGCTCGGCATGGACGAGTTCCTGCGCACGCTGCAGCCGGAGGTGACGCGCGTGCCCGGCACGGCCGTTTTCATGACCGGCAACCTGGCGTGGGTGCCCAGCGCCCTGCTGCAGAACCTGGTCCATAACAAGGTACTGCACGAGCGCGTGGTGCTGGTGCACATGCGCACCGCCGATGTGCCGTGGGTACACGCGGCCGGGCGCGTGCAGGTTCGGGATCGCGGGCGCGGGTTCTGGGAGGTGCGGGTGAATTACGGCTTCATGCAGCGGCCGGACATTCCGCGCGCCCTTGCGCTGTGCGCGTTACACGGACTCGCGTTCGATTTGGACGACACCACGTTCTTCCTGGGCCGCGAGACGATCATCCCCACCCTGCGGCCGGGCATGGCGCTGTGGCGGGAATATCTGTTTGCCTGGATGATGCGCAACGCCGGCCCGGCGGCGGAGTTCTTTCGCCTGCCCTCGGCGCGTGTGGTGGAACTGGGCAGCCAGATCGATATCTAGCGTGTGCGCGGTGTAGATTCATCAACGACCACTCCCCGCACGAGGTAATCCCGATGAGCGACCAATTGCCCGAAACCGAAGACCAATGGCGTCAGCGCCTGAGTCCGGAGCAGTACCGCGTGTGCCGGCAGAAAGGCACCGAGCCGGCCTTCACCGGCGCCTACTGGGACGAGAAAACACCCGGCGTGTACCGCTGCGCCGGTTGCGGCGCGGTGCTGTTCGACTCGGCCACCAAGTACGACTCCGGCAGCGGCTGGCCGAGCTTCTGGCAGCCTGCCGACCCGGCCGCCGTGGCCACCGAAACCGACACCAGCCACGGCATGCGGCGGGTCGAAGTGCACTGCGCGCGCTGCGGCTCGCACCTGGGCCACGTGTTCCCGGACGGGCCGCGCCCGACCGGCGAGCGCTACTGCATCAACTCGCTGTCGCTGACCCTGGAACCGCGCGGCGAGTAGGCCGCCGTGGCGGAGGTCTACGTCAGCAACCACACAAGCGCCTGAAACCCGCATGGTTGCGCAGTCTTCGAGAAAAGATACCGCGCAGTTACCGTCAAAGTTACCGTCAGGCGCGCTCGCTGCATGTCGGTCGCCACGCCCGCCGACGGTGGCCGGCAGCAGCACCACCCTTGCGCCCGATCGCGACAGCGGCGACACTGGCGGCGTTCTGTCCCGTGACCCATGCGGTGAACACCGAGGGATCGAAAGACCCCGGGGCGTATTACCCCCAACGTCGGCGAGTACGGGCCAAGGCCGGGCACTCTTCGGGGTGTCCGGCCTTTCCTATGTGCGGCGCGAGCGGGCCATGGCCTGGTCGATCGCCTGACCTACCCGGCGCCAGTCGTCTCCCATGCGCTTCGCGTCATCCTTCGGGCTTCGCACGACCGCGCGGCCGGCCGGCCAGATAGTCAAGACCGATGCCGCCCACCGAACTGCGGCTCGAATGCTGATCTGCGTCTTGGTGGACGGCATCGGGAAGTCCGAAGGTAATGCGCCAGTTCCCGCCGAGTTCCCGGCAGGACAGGCAGGTGTTGGTGTCAGCGCCCGATGTGGCTCGCCAGCCCGGGCCGGCTGTTGAGCGCCTCAAGGCGGGCCGCGATGCGGGCAGCGCAGGAAGGTGACTCGGCCATGATCTCGGCCATCACGGCGCGGTAGAAGTCGCGGATGCGCCGCTCCTCCAGCAGCGTGTTCGAAATCGCAGCCGCGGTTTTCAGGATGTTCGCCTGCACGTTCACGGCCTGCAGCGCCGTCTTCGATACGCGAATCTTGCCGTTCTGGTCGCGCGCGCCGTCGATGATCTCGGTCGCGATTTTCAGGCCCTCGGCCAGCACGGCGTTCGCGTCAATTACGCCAGCACGGCATAAGTCAGACACGCCGGGCGGCCGGGTCAGCTTCTGCCCCACGGCGGCCTCCACCCCGATGTCGTCGATGGCGTCCTGCGCGGCCTGCGGATCGATGTCGGCCGGGATCGGCTCGGCGCGGTCCACCAGTGTCTCGGCGCGGACCGCCTTCACCATGCGCCAGAAGGTCCGCTCGTTCACCTGCGGGAAGCGCTGCATCACCGAACGCCAGTCGGCGGCGCCCTCGTCGGCAAGGTGCTTGGCAATTGCGGCACGGCATGCGGCCTTCGTCGTCTTTCCAATGGCCATGCGGGTCTGCGGCTCGTTTGTCGGTGGATGTCAGTCGGGTTTGTCAGTGCATTGTACAGCGCGAATGTACAGTTCCCGGCCCGGGCGCCGTGGTGCTGGTGGTCCTGGCGAACACGTCCCCAGCGGCGAATTTTTCGGGCTGGCTGTTTTTCGGTGGGGCAAGTGGGGCAAGTGGGGTAACGCAGCACTGGCGCGGCTTTCCGCCTGCCCCACTGCAAAAACTCAAGTGGGGCAAGTGGGGCAGGCCACCGTGGTGCTGGTGGTGAGGGCGGGCGCCTGCCCTGCCGCCTTGGCGCGCGTGTCGCGGGTTTGCGGCGCTGGCTTCGGTATCGTGGCCCGCGGCGCTGGCTGCTTGGGCTCGCGTTCGTAGGCTGGCGAAGGAAAGCGTGCCTGAGGCTGCCCGGCGCCATCTTCGAGTTCGTCGTCCCGTTCAGGAACAAATTCCTGAACGGTGGCGTTTTGCTTGAGCGTTGCCGTCCGCCGTTCCCTCGCCGCCTCCCTCACCGCGGCATAGGCGTCGGTCAGCTGGTTGCGGCGGGCATCGGCCATCGCTGGAACTGGCGCGGTGCTGGTGCCGGCCTGGCGGGCGTGCCCGGTGCTTGTCCGGTGCTTGGCTCAACGTCGGCTCAACGTCGGCTCAACGTCGGCCGTTGATCGGCCCGCTCAGCCCCGCGACAACAAGTCCAACACGTAGACCCGCTCGATCATCGGCCGCAGGTCTTCCGCCAGTCGTGGATGCCGGATGCCGATGGCGTCCACAGCGGACCGGGCCCGGCCGATGTCAGGGACGCAAGGCGCCTCACCGGCGTGCGCGAACGCCTTCATCACGTCCTGGGCGACCGCGGCATCTTCGAGGCCTACGCGGGCCGCCACCGCCTGCCGGGCGCGCGCCAGCAGGGCGGATACGGTGGCTGGGTCGTCTGACCAGTGCATGTCAGTCGCCGCTCACAACAATCAAGCGCCACGTCTTGTCCGCGTCCAGGCCGGTGCTGCTGGCCGCGATGGCTTCGAAGAAACCCTCGATGACCTGCGCTGCCGGCGACGTCAGAACGATGTCGGCCACCTTCGCGAACTGACCGGCGCCCGGCACCCTGGCGCGGACCGTGAGCGTGCCTGCCGCGGGTGTGGCCGGCGCCCCGGTGGCGCTCGATACGCATTCGGCCTGCATCTGGTGGCGCGCGTAGTGGCCGCCGTGGAATGGGCGCTGCACCGCTGCCGAGACCGATCCGCCGGCCTGGGTGCCGGACAGGATCGTGGTGGATGTTGGGTCGCCGTACATGCTCAGTCCTCCATTTCGCGAACAAGGGCGATCATGTGGTCGAGCAAGCCAGCGATCTCGCGGCACGCCGCAGGGTCGTCCGGGAATACCGACCGCGCCAGATCCTCGATGTCCGCGGCGCACTCGAAGCGGCCCGAGAACGCGGCCGGTATGAATGCCCGCGCGAATGTAAAAACGCCTTCCGGATCAGCGTCTTGCAACACCATCGCCAGCGCTGCCGTGGTGAAGTCGAGCGCGGTGGCGGCGCTCAAGGCACGGCCACCGTGGTGACGCCGTTCGACTTCGGCGTCGTCAACGGCATTTCGTGCGCGGTCCGCCCTGTCGTCTTTCCGGTCGGGTCCTTGACCACGACCTGCAGGTGCAAGTCGTGCATGATCTTCTGCGGGTAGGCCAGCGACTCCGGCCCGATGTTGCTGGGCTTGCCGGCGTAGTACTTGTCCACGTTGCCAGGGCCTGAGTGGTAGGCCAGCAGCGCCTTGTAAAGGTCGCCGTTGTAGCGCTCAAACATCTGCTTGAAGTACTTCGCGCCGCCCATCACGTTCTGATCGACGTTGAACGGATCGCGGACCCCCATATCGCGCGCGGTGCCCGGCAGCAGCTGCATCACGCCTTGGGCGCCCGCCTTGGACACTGCATTTGGGTTGCCGCCGCTCTCGGCCTGGATGATGCGATACAGCAGCTGCGCGTTGACGCCTGTCCCCTCGTTAGCCTGCTTGACGGCGTTCGGGAGCATCCATGCCTTCGACATCTTGCGCTTGGCGTCCTCGGCCTTGGTGATCTCGACCTGCTTCGCCGCGCTGGCCTTCGCGAACTCCTCGTCCGTCATGTTGTCGCTGGGCGCCGCGAGGTGCTTCTTGTACGTGTCGCCGGCAGCGAACACCACGGCATCGCGCACGCCGTTCAGGACCTTCAGCAGCGGCTGGCCTTCCTTCGTCAGCGCGTCGTGGATGGCCGTCATCTTGGTCAGCGTGTCGGCGCCCTGGTTGCCGCCGTACTTGTTGATGATGGCGTCGATGCCGGCCTGGGTCGGCTTCGTGCCATTGATCTTGGCGTCCATGAACAGCTTGTCGAGTTCGGCGTAGGCGTTGCGCGGAAGGCCGGTCGCGTTGTGCATCGCATCGGCCCGCTGTGCCGGGTTGGCGTAGTCCTGGCGGGCCTGCTTGAGGACCTTCTCAAGGTTCGTTTCGCCGTCCTCGTTGACGAAGAAGGCACCCTTCTCGGCCCGCAGCTTGTACTCGTAAGGGTCCTTGCCGTTCAGCGCGCGGTACATGAAGAACTCGCCGGCCTCACCGCCGCCTGGGTTGGCGATGCCGCTGGACATCTGGCCCAGAATGTTTGATCCATACTCACCGCGCAGGGCCGGGTTCTTGCTGGCGTTCATGCGGCTGATGGCGTCGAGCATGTAGGGCACCTGACCGCCGGCACTGACGCCGCTGCGGACCAGTGAGTCGGTCAGCTGGTCCACGGCCTGCAACACCTTTTCGGGCGCGGCCTGCATACCGCCTTCCTTGACGCCGGTGGCGATCAGCGAGGCGAACCGCCGCTCGCCGGTGCCGTCGAACAGTCCCTTGAAGCGGGACCTGCCCATGAAGGCGACGCCTTCTGCCGGGTCCATGCCGAGACCACGGGCCATGCCGATGCCGGCGCGGGTGCCGCGCAGCATGATGTTCGTGTCCGCCTCGGCCGCCATGCTGGAAAACGACCTTCCGAGCTTGATGCTCTCCTCGAAGGTCACGCCAAGGCCGTTTCCCAGCGATCGCGTTTTCTCGCGCAGTTCGTCGAACGCACCGGCCGTGGACTGCAGCCGGCGCCACAGCGGGTCTAGCGTGATCGCTTCCTGCTGGGCCTGCTCGACGCCTTTCTTGGCCATGCCGGCGATGGTGCCCAAACCGGCCATGCCCAGCGTGAATTTCAGGATGCCGCCGAGTCCGCCAGGGATGCCAAGGCCCGGGATGCTCGGGATGCCGCCGCCGCCACCACCGCCACCGCCGCCACCACCACCACCGGGCGGAAGGCCGGCACCGGCCGACGTGTTGCGCAGCAGCCGGCGGGCCAGTTCCTCGCGCTGCCGCTGCGCCCCGCTGGTGGTGGTGTGCCACTTCGACACGTCCAGGTCCCACGGCGCCACGCCGGACTGGCCGGTCTGCTTGACGTGCGTGCGCAGGGACTGCGACGACCGCAGCAGCATCTCGTACTCGGCGTTCACCGCCTTCATGTCGTCGGCCAGCCTTGCCAGCGACGGCTGGGAGAAGTCGATCTTCGAGAACTCTCGGCCCTGCTGTCCTGCTTCCTTCAGCGCAGTGCGGAACCGCTGCAGCACCTGGAATGCCTGGCCGCCGTCGGCGTCGATGCGGACTTTTACGTCGGACATGTGTTTCTGCCTCAGTTGTTGGCGGCTCAGCCGTACGCGCCGGCTCTGCCTTCGGTGGCGTAGGGACTGGCCGGCATCTTCGAGCGCTCGATGAGGCCGGTGCCGCGGATGCCTTGCACGCTCGTGGTGAAGCCCTGGAATGGTCGGAACTCGTGGGACACGGCCTGTGCGTAAAACTCGAACCGGAAACCGCCGCGGTTCACGCGGATGTAGTTGCCGGCCCGGATACCCTCGTCGCCGCGCAAGGTCATCGACACGTCTTCGAACGCCACGTTGTCGCGGTTGATCGCCTTGAGCGCGTCGCGCCGGACCTTGGCCCAGCCGGCTATCGACTCGGCAAACGCGGTGGCCTCGGAGGCTGGCAGACCCACGCCGCGGCCACCGCCCGTGTGGGCCTGCGACATCACCACATCCATGACGCGCGCGCCGTACAGCGCCCGTGCCGAGTTCGGGCCGTCCTCGATCAGATCGCCAAGCTGAAAAGCTGCGGCCTTCTGGGAGCCTTCGGTGTTCAGCGAGACTGCGGACGGGTTTGCCCAGTAGATGTTTGCCACGTTGGCATCGGATCGCGACACGTCCAGCGAAACGATGGCGTCGTCCGTCACGCCGATCGTCCCGGCCATGGCCTTGCTGGCGCCCTGATCGATCCAGTGGCCGTTGATGTCCTTGAATGGCAGCGCGCGGTAGACCAGCACCGGGCCGTCCTCGCGGTCTTCGATGAACAGCTCGTTCCAGGCCAGGTCGCAGCGCTCGACCATCCACTCCCATGCTGGCCGGTCGTAGGGATTTACGCCGAACGGGTTCACTGTGCCTTCGTTCACGGTCGCGTCCACGCCGATCAGGCGCTCGACCGATGGCGTGGCGTTCGGGTCAGCGCTGCCGATCGACCGCGCGAAGAATTCTTCGAGCCACGGGTTGATCACCGAGTGTGTGATCTCCCGCACAAAGTCGCTGGCCGGATACGACCGAAACGGCATGCCGGCGGCTTCGAGGCGCGCGAAGTTCGACAGGGCATCGCCGGTGCCGGCCGCTTCCAGCCACGTCAGTCGCACCCGGGCGAAGGCCAGCCCGTAGTCGGCGCCCTCGATCACCACCTGCCGCTGCGGCCGGCCGTTCGGGCCCATGCTCTCGCTGCGGTGGACCTGCGTGACGAAACCGCGCATGACGATGGGCAATTCGCCGGGCGTCTTGTGCGGTTCGCGGGCCATGCGGATTTCGATGGAATCCATCGGCTCGGCCATCGCGTACAGCGTGTCCTGCGTCTGCCCGTCCCGCTGATCGGTCAGCGTGATGCTGAACTGGCCCATCGGCGCGAGGATGGACTTATGCGTCGTCACGGCGCCGTTCTCGCCTAGGAAGGGCGTCAGGTCCACCGTGGTGCGCGCGCCGGTGTAGCGCTTGGACACGCCGGCCTCGTCACGGCGGATGTTTTTCATCAACGTGACTTTGACCTGCGGCGTGTACGTCCTGACGCTCACGGGCGGCCCTCCGGCTGGCCGGCCTGGTCAGGCACCTGCGGCACTGGCCACGCACGATCGATGCAGACCTTCAGGCAGATCGGATCGCCAAGCAATGCCAATTCAACGGTGCGCTGCACCAGATCGGGCAGTCGGTCGAGAACCATGCGCTGCGCCCGGCGCTGGGCCGACTTCGACATCGGCCCGGGCCGGCCCTTGATGGCGCTCATGCGACCCTCCGCGGCGCGTTGTACTCGAAAAGGTGTCGAAGGTCGTTGCCGGCTCGCCATGCCTGGACGGTGCCGGACAGGCGGTGCGGGTACAGCGCGGAGGCGATGGCCACCAGTGATGCCTCGACTGCCGAGCACATCTGCGCCAGCGCCACAGCTTCGGCCTGCGTGACGGCCTGCTGCCACATCTGCTCGGCGCCGGCGATGGCGTTGGCGGCTGCCTCGGCCTGGCGAGTCGGCCCTTCGGCATCGGCGGTGGCCTGCGCCAGCAGTTCCGATAGGCCCGAACTATCGGCAGCGATCAGGGCCAGTTCGGCACCGTCGCGGGCATCGTCGCCCTGGCCGGCCTGCCGCTTTGCCGTGATCGCGGCGCGCCGCTGCTCCAGTTCCTGCTGACGGGCCCGAAGGTGCGCAACCCGTGCCCGCGCAGCGCTTGCGGCATCGGCAGCCGCTGCGGCCCGCTGGCGTGCCTCGAGAACGGCAGCCACGATGCCTGCCGGCAGTTCGATGGACGGCACCGGGATGGCGACCATCTCGCGCAGGCGGGCCGCAACCTGCTGCGCGGCGGCCCGGGCCTCGGCGTTGGCGGTCTCGGCCACCTGGTGGCGGCGGGCGGCTTCGGCCTGCTCGGTCGCTGCGGCGGCCTGGGCCAGCATGGCGGTCAGGTCGCGCTGGGCCTGCTCCACGCGGGCGCGCTCATCGCCGGTCGGCGCTCCAGCCACGAGCGCATCGGCGAGGGCCTGCTGTGCCGCGCCCAGTCGGTTGCGGGCTGCATCGACCAGCTTGACGTTCGCGGTGCTCATGAGCGGCTCCGGATCGCCAGTGCGTCGATCAAAACATGCTGACGCGCCTCAAGCTGCGCAAGCTCGCTGCCGGTGATCCGGCCAGCCTTGAACGCCTCGAAAGCCTTGGCCATGATCTCGGCCGGGCTCGGCACGGGCGGTGCCTTCGGCGCGGCTGGCGGGACGATCTTGCCCAGCCCGCGGGCAACGTCGCCCATGGACTTCTTGAAGCTGCGGGTGCCGGCGGCGATGTCGCTCGCGTCGAGGGCCGGCGCAGGTGGCTGGTGCTGTTCGGCTCCGCGCAGTTCGCGGACAAGCTGGTCGTAGTAGGAAGGCATTCGAGTTACCTCGCGGTGGTGGAAATTTCGACAACAACAACGGGTGCGCCAGCTGGCCTGCCCGATACATTCGGTACGCATCTCAGCCGGGACTGGCCGATGCCGTCCGCACCGCAGGCGCAGATGTCGGTCACGTCGTGCCCGGTCGCGCCGCAGTCAGCGCAGCAGGCTTCGTCGCCATCGGCGGACAGCAGGACTCGGCCGTAGCAGGCTGCGCAGGCATGGCTGGTAAGCGTCCAGTGCATGGCCGTAGTATCCCGTCACGACCACCCGCCGTGCAGCGAACCTGCGGCGAACCTGCGCCGAACTCGCCCGTTGCAGCGCGCAACATGCCGGTATCTCGCATCGGCTCAGCCCGGCGTTTTCAGCAGCGCGAACACGGCCTGGCGCCGCGGCATGGCCGGGTAGGGTGCAGATGGCGCGCCTGGCGGGACACGGCCGAAGGTGGTGGTGCCGGTGGCCCGGGCGATGGTCAGCAGCGCCTCAAGGTGGGTGGACACCGCGTCCACCCGAAGCGGTCGAACGTCGCCGCCCTCGGTGATCGCGCCGACGGTCGCGCAGTACAGCGGCACGTGGTGGCTGCACGGCCCGCCCTTGCCGTTGCGGCCGGCCTCGTACTCGCGCTGGCGGTTGTAGCAGGACACGCACAGCCGGCTGCCGACCAGGCGCCGGGCGCCGCTTCTGCCACAGCGGACGCAGGACAGGACGCTGGCGGTGGCCTGCGCCGGTGCTTCCAGCGGCCGGACCTTCACGCCTGCATGGCCAGCGCCTACCGGACAGCCGCGGCAGGCCTCAAGCCGGATCTGGTCTGCCTCGGCGTTGCGCCTGGCGCGGGTCCAGGCGGCTGCGCAGGCGGCTGGTGTGAGTCGCAGGGCGCCAACGTGGCGCTGGCACTCGAACGTGACCGGGAATTCGTCGGCGTTGGTGGTGGTGCTCAAATCAGTGCCTCGTCGTCGCCGTCCAGGTCGGCCAGGTGCACGATGTCGATGGTCTGTCCGCGGTGCAGGTGCCGGCCGGCCGGTGGCGGCTGCAGGCCAAGGGCGTCCAGCACGTCCATTGAAAGCTCGATGGTGTCAACCGGGCAGTCGCCAGCCGCCAGCGTGATCCGCGTGACTGCGGCGGACACGCCAGCGCCGAACGTGTCCAGCCAGTCGAGGAACACCAGCACGGCAGCGAATCGGGCGCCTGGCGCTTCGGACAGGCGAAACCAGCGGGTGGTGCCGGCGAGGCGCAGGTCAACGTCGGCGCGGCGCTCCCAGACGAATTTCTGCTGCGGCGTCATTTTTTCGGAAAGCCAGGTCATTTCGTGCCCTCCATCGCCTTGATCGCGTGCTCGCGCGCCATCCGCTGGAATTCCGGCGTGGCGGCAACCGCCTTCGGAACCCAGCCGGCATGTCGCCCGCAGTCGCCGCATCGCATCCCGGCCGCGTGCGTCACGGTGCCGGCCTCGATACGGATGTCCGCGCTGCCGCAGTACCGGCATTCGTGGACCGGCAGTCCCACGCTGGCGGGTGGCGTGGTCGTTGGCGCCGAATCCCTGTTCACGATGTCGGCGGCAAGGCTGCTTGCGATGCCCTTCACCATGTCAAGGGTGCACCCGTCGCGCCGGACGGCGGACCCGGCGAGCCCGATGCCGTGGACGATGACTGAGACATGCAGGTTTTCGTCGTCGTCCACACTCCACGTCCAGTCATCGGCTTGCGCCGCTTTCTCGGCTTGCGCACCCACAGCGGTCGCGCGCTGTGCCCTTATCCGTTCCATCTCCTCCGAAAGAAAGCGGGTTGTCGTGTCGATGTCCGTGACCGCCCACCTGGTAAAGGCGCGCCGCTCCTCGGCCATCCACCCGTAAGCGGCGGCAACGCACAGCAGCATGGCGTTCAAGTCGCCCGGCAATCTCGTCGCATTCATTCTCGTGCCCTCGTGTTGCTGATCAAGCCCGTGGCCCGTGGCCCGCCTGGTTCTGATTGGCTTTCGCGCGCGCTTTCGCGAACCGGATTCTGTCCGCGGTCAGCCAATTACTTACGGCATCGTCCGGTGGCATCGTCGGTGTGTCTGACGGGAACGGCGGCCACGTCCCGAACTTGGCGCGGAACTTCACCTCGGCCGCGTTGGGTCTCCAGTTGGGCTTCCTCTCGGCGACGTACTTGAGCATCGCGTACCACCGCAGCTTCTCGGTCATGTCAGCCACCTCGTACCGCTTCAGGTCGCCGGGCACCGCCGTGACCTTGCTCTTCCGCTCGGGTGCGAACCCGCATTCCGGGCACTCGTGCACACCGGCTGGCTTCATGAAGAAGCACTTCGGGCACGGTGTGGGTAACGATTCCTTCTTTTCAGGCGCCTCGCCCTTCTTGCGCTCGCCACTATCCAGCGTGGTCGGCAGGTCATCGGTGACGAATCCAAGGCGGGCCGTGTTGCCGGCATGGTCGAGGATGATCGCATCGGGCTTCCCGGGTGAAGTTCGCAGCACCCGGCCCACCTGCTGGACGTGCAGCATCAGGCTCTTCGTCGGCCTGGCCGCAATCAAACAGGACGCGCTGGGTTCGTCGAAACCCTTCGAAAGAATATCGACGCTGGACACGATCTTTGTCTCGCCGGACTTGAACCGCGCCAGTACCGCGCGGCGTTCGTCTGAATCGCTGTACGCATCGACGTGTTCAGCCTTGACACCATGCGCCACGAATTCCGCAACGATGGCTTTGGAATGCGCGATGCTGACTGCGAACACGATCGTCTTTCGATCCTCGCCGCGAGTCAGCCATGTCTTGATGATATCGCCGACCAGTTTCGGCTTGTTCACCGCGTCGCCCAGTTCGGTCTGGTTGAAGTCGCCCGCCAGGGTGTGAACGCCGCGCAGATCCGGACCGGGCGGGCCGAACACCGTGAAGGGCACCAGATACCCGCCGGCAATCAATTCCGCCGTGGTGGCGCCGACCACCAGCGACTGCCAGTGCTTGCCCATGCCCTTCGCCCATGGCGTTGCCGAAAGGCCGACCATCGGGACGTTGTTCCATTTCATCAGGATGTTGTTCATGGCTGCGTACTGGGAGTGACATTCATCGACGATGACGAGCCTGGCATCCGGGAATCGCCGGCGGGCCAGCGTCTGAATGGAGGCAATCTGGACCGGCTGCCACGGCTGTACGCGCTCGTGGTCGGCCTGGATCACACCGTGCGGGATGCCGTCAAGGTCGAAACGCCGACTGGTCTGGTCGATCAGTTCGATCCGGTCGGCGATGAACAGGCATCGGCGCCCTTTCGCGACTGACCGCTTGATCATTTCCGCGGCGATCGCGGTCTTGCCGGCGCCGGTGGGCAGCTGCAACACCACCCGCTTGTGTCCGGCCACGAATTCCCTGTGCAGGGCGTCGATGGCGCTAAGCTGGTACGGGCGCAGGACCGACGCAGCGGGCTTGTGTGGCGCGTTCATAGATATTCCTCGCTGTGGGTTGATTGATCGGTCTCATCGCCTTCTGGGCGCGGCCCTGGGCCGGCAGCCGTGTTTCTGGTGAAGGTCGTGCGGCAGAACTGGTCGGCGTCGCCGAAAAGGGCCATCACGTCCGCGATGCGGCGGTGGTCGCAGTGCGCGTGCAGGCATCGGAACGAAGGCCATCCACCGGCCGCTTCCCAGACCACGGTCGCGCTTTCGGCGCCGCCTTCTGAGTGCTCGCCGGCCCATGGGCATGTCACGGCGTGTTTACCGCCGCCCATGTCCTTCAGGTACTGGCCGTGCGAGGCGAACCAGGCCACCACGTCGAGGGTCCGGTAGTCGCCACGTCCCATCGGCGCGTTCGTCGCCCTGGGCAGGCTGACCAGCTTCGGCGGCGGCGGACGCACTTCATCGGCCAGCGCCTCGATCAGATCAAGATCGACGTGCTGCCACCGTTCGGGCGTCCAGCACCGGGTCACACGCTGCGGGCGGTCCGGCGTGGCATCGCCTTTGCGGGCCGTGGTGCCGTAAAACCGAAAAATCCGGGCCGGGTTGCGGATGGATGCGTCGAAGCTGACCTCGGGCGAGCCGAACCGCAGCCGCAGCCCGCGGTAGATGGCGTCCAGCAGGGACTTCGTTTGCTGGTCGGCCGGCAGGTCAACGCGGTACTGCAGGTGCCAGCCGTTTCCGCTCAGGGCGTGCAGCGGTTCGGGCCAGCCGCGGGCCGTCAGGAAGCGGGCCAGCGCCTCGGCACGGGCCCTCGCCTCGGCCATCTCTTCGTCGGTCGAGTTCGCCTCGTCACGGACCGGATCGAAGTCGAACGGCAGGCGGGTGATCCGCTCGATGTCCTGATCCCGGGTCGTGCGGTATGCCGGACCGCCTCGGTTTGTCGCCCGCCGCTTGATCGGGCGGTTCAGCAGCGCGTAGAGGCCCTTGAACTGGCCGCAGTCGTCAGCCTCCCGCATGTCTCTCACCAGCGCCGCCGGGTCGTCGTAGATGCCGGACCATGCGTTTGCACCATCCACCGGCGTCCGCAGCAGTCCGCGGACCTCGACCTGGGCGTTGTCCTCGAATGCGGCTCGTAGCCATCGGGCGTTGCTCATTCGTCGTCCCTCGCTCGTTCAGATTCAGTCGTCGCCGCCATCCGCTGGCCCGTCCGTTTCGTCGTCATCGGCCGGGCGGAATCAGGAAGGCAGCCCGTGATGGGCGGACAAGTACGTACAGTTACTAATAAGGGAGGCCAGATTCTGACCATCTGCATTAATGACCAGTATTCCGGCCTTATGGTCAGTGGTTGCGTCATTTCAGCGCCTCGCGCAGGGCCGGAATCTGGCCATCATGTTTTTTGTGATGGTCAGAATCCGGCCCTGCAAACGGGGTGTGATGGTCAGAATCTGGCCCTGACAGGGCCAGAATCTGGCCCTGTGTTTTTTGGCTTTGGCTGGGCTGGCTGGTATTTTTCTCACTGATGCTCGATACAGCGGCCTCAGCCTCAGCGTCTGTCCTGAACCCGCGCCAGTCCATGGTTGCGGTGAACGCAATGACACCCTTGTCCGGGTGCGGCGGGCTCGGCTGGTCTGTGAACCTGTACAGCGAGCACGTCACGTCGGCGCGGCCTTTGTGGCCCCGGCGGGTCTTGGCAATAAACCCCAGCGCCTCAAGCTCGGCGAGCGCCAGGTAGATCGTCGTTTTCGACTTCCAGCCGACCCCTTTCATGCTCGACGGCGTGCATTCGATGTTGCCGTTGCCGCCCTTTCTGAGCCTGGCCCGCAGGTCGGTGTACAGCCCCCGCGCCGTATAGGACAGCGCCTTCCAGGCTGGCGATGACGTGATGTCGTGGCGTATGCGCGAGTGCGGCACGCCCTTCCACGAGTCCTCATCGGCGGCTGGGCGCCATGTCTTGCTCACGGCTGCCCCTCCACCGCACCCAGGGCGATCTCAGGTGTGAGTCGTGGCGATGCAGCCATCAACCGAACGGCGCGCCGCTGGCGGTCGCTCAGGCGGTCGGGGCGGGCTTTGCGCGCCCAGTGATGCCATGGGTTAGAATTGGGCGCGTAGGTACTTTGGTTGAATGCTTCGCCCGCGCCGCCGGCCTCCACCGGCGCGCGGGCTTCTTTTTGCCAGTGCATCAGTAGCCCTCCGTCGTGCGCCGGTAATCCTCGGCGGTGCACTGACTCGCGGGCGGTGTTGCGGTGGCTGCTGGCTTGGTACTGGCGACCGCGGTCAGTTCCCGCTCAATGCCTGCCAGCAGCCCGGCAAACACGGCCCGGTCGACGACCACCCGGCAGCCCTCAACGTCCAGCCACGGCAGCCCGTGCGGCCAGTCAGGCGGCGCGCACGCGATCGATGTGACGCTCGACAGGTCCGCGCCCAGCAGCTCGCCGGCTGGCGCTGGTGGCCTTTCGGGTGTCGCCTTTCCGCCACCGTGCTGCTGCGCGCGCTCGCGGACCTCACGCTCGGCGCGGCCCAGCGACACCTCGCCGGACGCGACTTTCGCCGCCAGACCGGGGTCTGTCTTTTTGACGCGGACGAACTTCTCCACGGTGGCCGACGACACGCCGACCGCCCTCGCCGCCTGCTCGGATGCCTTGCCAGCGTGGGCCGTGGCCCCAGATTTGGCGGGCACAATAGGTTCGCTTTTTTTTACGCTGACCTTTCCCTGCCCGCGGCCATGCTCCTTCCCAGCCTGCCGCTTACGCTCCTTCGCCTCGCGCTCGAATAACGGCAGCAACCGCTCGGCTATGCCGGCCCGCTCTCCGACCGACAGGTGTCGTCGATGTAGGTTTTGCGAAAGTGCGAATCCCAGTGGATCGTCGCCTTCGAAGTAACGAGTCGCAGGCTCGACTCCGATTAATTCGCATGCGGCGAGTCGGTTGCGGCCGTCGAGAAGGACTTCGCCGTGCCCTGGGTCTTTGTACAACCACAGCGGCTCTCGCAGGCCGTGTTCGGCAATGTCGTCCGCAAGCGCGTCAAGTTCTTCGGCGGCCAGCATCGGGAATATGTCGGCCGCTGGATGCACCCTGTACCGCGGCGGCGGCGGCTGGCCGTGGTCGGCCGGTCGCTCGCTCAGGTTGTTGATGGCGCTTTCCCAGTCATCTTCGACCGGCGGATCGACTCGGGCCGAAAGGCGGTCGAACACGGCCCGGATTCGCGGTGACTCCTGGTCATCGTCGTCTGGTGTTTCTAGGTTCATTGCGCACCTCCCGCGAGTGCAGCAGCGGCGGCGGACATGCGGTCGAGGATCTGCGCGATGCCGCGAATCAATACCTGCGACCGGCGTATCAGTGCGAGGGATTCGTCGGCGCTGATGCCGGTGGTATGATTGCCGCTCGTGCTTTCGGATTGACGTGCCCCTGCCCCCGATCCGGCTCCTTCCGGGCTGGGGGCATCTTTTGGGGCGGCCATTACGCGCCACCCGATTCGGTCTCGGTCTCCGGCTTTTCACCAGCGACCTGATCCTCAAGCCATTGACGAACGTCGCCCCAGCGCCATAGCACCGCTTTGTGCTGCCGCACGACAGGCTGAGGCGCAAGGCCGGCGCTGACTAGCTCCTTCCACTTCGTCCTGGATACCGGAACGGGACCATTGGGTCGAGTGACTTCGATCTGATGGACCAGCGCCTCGTCTGGCAGGTTTCGATAGTCGAGAGACATGTGTGTGTCCGCCTATGTGATCGGCTGCGGGATGCGGCCGGCGGACGTTATTATTCAGCACGTATTTGCGACAAAAATTCGACCTATGCGCCAGTCAACCGGCGCGGCCTACTCCTCGGACTGGCGCTGCATCCATCTTTCGAAGGCGCGTTGCTTCATCTTGGCCGGTCGCGGCGCTGATGCGAATGCCTGCTTGATCGCGGCGAACGTCTCTGCGTTCGACAGCCCGTTGGCGCGCAGCAGGCGGTAGCGCAGGTGGATCGTCCGGTCGATGGTGCTGGCGATCTTGGCCGGCGCGCCGCTGTGGCTGTCTCGGTTGGCGCGCCGCTCCAGTTCGAGCGCCCTGGCTACCGGCGGGTACTCGACCAGCCACGGGCGATCTGCGACGTGCTGTGTGATTGCCTGGCTGGAAAGTGCATCCTCAGCGGCCGCCGCGTCCTCAATGTCGCAAAGCGCCAGCAGCGCGTAGGCGTCGATGCCGGTCGCAAAGATCGGGCCTTGAAGATTCAGTGCGGCGGCGAAGCGATCCCAATTGCGCGGGCGAATGAGAAGAAGATGCTGCCGGACAGTGCTGTGCAGCCACACGCCTTCGGGGTCGGCGGTAATTCCTCGAACCTCGAACGCGGGGCGGCCGTTTATTGGCTTGCGGAATACCGTGAAGCGGTGTCTGAGTCCTCTGACCTCATCGCCCAGAAACGGACCGAACCTGAAGGCGATGTTGATGCTCTCGCATACGAATGTCAGGTTGCCGCGCGCGAGCGGCGCATCACTCGGCGGATTCTTGGGTGGGGGCGTCTTCCGGCGGGCTTTGCGCGCAACGGCGGGCGCAATGTCTCGCGGCGGTTCGCCGGCATTGGTGGCGCCGATAGGGCAGCCGAGGCATGGCCGCAGCTGGTGTAGCGGGTCTCTCTTGGTCTTCTCGGGCGCCAGTCTCCAGTCGCTTGCGCAACCGCGCGTTGAAAGTACCGCGTCCCGCGCCGTGCAGCGAAACAGTTCCATCGCGCACCCCCTTTGGTGCACCCCTCGAAAAGGCGCCGCGCCAGGCCGGCAAGGGTTTCCGGCTTTTCGGGGATCAGCCTAGGCGCGGCAATTCGGGTCAGGTCTGCTTGGCGCTGTCGTCGGCGCTTGCTGCGGCCTTCGCGGCCTTCTCGTTCATGTACTTCTGGACCTCAGGCGGCGGTGTCCGCGGCGCTGTCTCGGCTGGCTTCGGCGGGCCAGACGGCGTACCTCGGCCGGGCATTGACCGCAGCTTTGACAGCCCGGTCTGCGCATGGTCGAGTTCAGCCCGCTGCGCGGCAGACAGTTCGTCGCGAGGGATCGCAGACAGCCATGCGTGGGTCGCTTCTAGCCGGGCGCTGATTTTGTCCAGCTTCGCCGCCCGGGATGCCGGCACCACCACCCGCTCAGGGCTGGGATCGCCATCGGGCAGCATCACCACCGAGACCACCCGCTCAGGGCTGGGATCGCCATCGGGCAGCATCACCACCGAGACCACCCGCTCGGGCCTGGGCTCCCCCTCGGGCAGCACCATCGCCGACCCCAAGTAACCACAATCGCGCAGGATCGCCAGCGCCTGATCGACCGACTTGAATACGCGCAGCCCGCCGCGCTGGGTCGTCAGCTTGCGACCGACCTGCGGGTCCTTGTGGTCGATGTCCAGCCACCAGCCGCCGCCATCTGAGGGCGTGATGAACACGCGGTGGACGGCGCATGTGCGCGCCAGCATGGCCAGTTTGTCGAGTTTCAGGTCCTTCATAGGTGTGCTCCGTGGGTTATTGACACGGGCATCAGTGTAGCATCATTGCGCGGAATTGTGAAGCATCACAAGACCGCTTCTTGATGACGTACGCGACGGCAGGTCAAGCGCCACGCCGTAGCGGCACCACGTCCCCGCCGGCCTTGAGCCCGTCCAGGTAGCCCGCCCACGCCTGCATCATCTTCCGGCGCTCGGGCAGGTGCTCGGCGCGGTTGTAGGCGGCCTTGATCTTGTTGCGCTCGGCATGGGCCAGCTGGCGCTCGATGATGTCGGACGGCCATCCCTGCTCGTGCAGTACGGTGCTGGCCATCGCCCTGAACCCGTGGCCGGTCATCGTGCTGCTGTCGAACCCCATGTAGCGCAGCGCGGCACCGACGGCGTTCTCGCTCATCGGCATGCTGGCATTGCGGGCGCCCGGAAACACATACCGGCCGCGCCCGGTCAGCGGGTGCAGTTCGCGCAGGATGGCCAGCGCCTGATCGGCCAGCGGCACCACGTGCGGGGCGCGCATCTTCATCTTGGCGGCAGGGATTCGCCACTCGGCGGCGTCCAGGTCGATCTCGGCCCACTCGGCACGGCGCAGCTCGCCCGGGCGCACGAACACCAGCGGCGCGAGGCGCAGGGCGCAGGCGACCACGAAGCTGCCGTTGTAGCCGTCGATGGCCCGCAGCAGCCCTGCTATCGCACGGGGCTCGGTGATGGCGGCGTAGTGGCTTTTGCTGGCCGGCGGCAAGGCGCCGCGCAGGTCGCCGGACGGGTCACGCTCGGCGCGGCCGCTGGCCACGGCGTAGCGGAGCACCTGCCCGCAGTTCTGGTGCACCCGGTGCGCCGTCTCAAGTCGGCCGCTGGCCTCGATCCTGCGCAGCACGGCCAGCAGTTCGGGCGCTGTGATCTGGCCGACGGGTCGTGCGCCGATCCACTGGAACACGTTCAGCGACAGGCGCCGCAATATCCGGTCGGCGTGCTCCCTCGTCCAGGTCGGCGAGAACTTGGCGTACCACTCGCGCGCCACGGCCTCGAAGCTGTCCGCATCCTGCAGCGGCGCGTTCTTCGTCATCTTGCGGTGCTCGCCCGGGTCGATGCCCTGGGCCAGCAGGCGGCGGGCCTCATCGCGGCGCTGGCGGGCGTCGCCGAGCGTCACGTCGGGGTACACGCCCATGGACAGCGTTTTGCGCTTACCGTCGAAGCGGTAGTCGAGGCGCCACCACCTACCGCCGGCCGGCTGGATCAACAAGTAGAGGCCGCCACCGTCGGCCAGCTTGCGCGGCTTGTCGGCAGGCTTGGCGTTACGGATGGCCGTGTCGGTGAGTGGCATGACGGTAACTTCCGCGCGGTAGGTGAAGTTGCCGTCAAGGTTACCGACAGGCTTACCGGCTGTCAACGGCTGCAAGCGATACTAAGCGCCGGTACGGAATGGCTGAAACCTAGTGTTTATGCGGGCCTCAGTCGCCATGCGTACCCATGCGACCTTTCATGTGGGTGATACGTCAGCACCGACATCGAAACCGACGGCTTCCTGCCGGGCGACAACTCCATGCTCAGTCTGGGTTCGGCGGCCTTCCTGGCCGACGGGCGCCCGGTCGGCACCTGGACCGCCAACTTCGCGACCCTGCCCGGCGCGCACGCGAATCCCCGCACGGCGCAGTTCTGGGCCGCGCAGCCTGCCGCCTGGGCCGCCTGCCGGCAGAACCTGCGCCCGCCGCAGCAGGCCATGCCCGAATACGCCGCCTGGCTGCGTGCGCTGCCGGGCCGGCCGGTGTTCGTCGGCTACCCGGTCACCTTCGATTTCAGCTTCGTTGCCTGGTACCTGGCGCGCTTCGCCGGCGACAACCCGTTCGGCTTCTCGGCGCTGGACATCAAGAGCTTCGCCATGGCGGTGCTGGGCTGCGAATTCCGCCAGACCACGAAACGCCACATGCCGCGCGAGTGGTTCGATCCGGACCTGCCGCACACGCACGTGGCGCTGGACGACGCCCTGGAACAGGGGGCGCTGTTTCTGAATCTGCTGCGGGCGAGCAGGCTGCATCGTTGACGGCGCGCGGGCGCCGCGCGTGCCCGACGCGGCGTATGGCGGCTGCCCATTTCTCAGGGCGGGTTGGTGGGCCCTGTGGGACTCGAACCCACAACCAACGGATTATGAGTCCGCTGCTCTAACCGATTGAGCTAAAGGCCCGCTTGAGCAGGGCCGGTCCCGCGTACCGCGGGGCCGGTGAGGGCGTCAGCTTGCCAGCGGCCTCAATCCAGAAAGCTGCGCAGCTTCTCCGAACGGCTGGGGTGGCGCAACTTGCGCAGGGCCTTGGCTTCGATCTGGCGGATCCGCTCGCGCGTCACGTCGAACTGCTTGCCCACCTCTTCGAGGGTGTGGTCGTTGTTCATCTCGATGCCGAAGCGCATGCGCAGCACCTTGGCCTCGCGCGGCGTGAGCGAGGCCAGCACGTCCTGCGTGGCCTCGCGCAGGCTGTCGGCGGTGCTGATGTCGATCGGCGACAGGGTGCTGGTGTCCTGGATGAAATCGCCCAGGCTCGAGTCCTCGTCGTCGCCGATCGGCGTTTCCATCGAAATCGGCTCCTTGGCGATCTTGAGCACCTTGCGGATCTTGTCTTCGGCCATCTCCATCTTGACCGCCAGTTCTTCGGGCGTCGGTTCGCGGCCCAGCTGCTGGAACAGCTGCCGCGACACGCGGTTGAGCTTGTTGATGGTCTCGATCATGTGCACCGGGATGCGGATGGTGCGCGCCTGGTCGGCGATCGAGCGGGTGATGGCCTGGCGAATCCACCAGGTGGCATAGGTCGAGAACTTGTAGCCGCGGCGGTATTCGAACTTGTCGACCGCCTTCATCAGGCCGATGTTGCCCTCCTGGATCAGGTCCAGGAACTGCAGGCCGCGGCTGGTGTACTTCTTGGCGATCGAGATCACTAGGCGCAGATTGGCCTCGACCATTTCCTTCTTGGCCTGGTTCGAGTGCCGTTCGCCGGCCAGCATCTGGCGGTTGATTTCCTTGATGCGGGCGATTTCGAGGCCGTGCTCGCGCTCGATTTCGGCCAGCTTGCGCTGGGCGCGACGGATGTCGTCGGTGAACTGCTTCAGGCGCGTGCTGTGCTTTTTCTTGGCGCTGACCTGGGTTTCCAGCCAGCCGGAGTCGGTCTCGTGGCCGACGAATACGCGCAGGAAATCCTTGCGCGGCATCTCCGCCTTGTTGACGCACAGGTCCAGAATCACCTGCTCCTGCTGGCGGATGCGCTCCATCAGGCTGCGCAGCAGGCCGGCCAGGTCCTCGATCTGCTTGGGAATGATGCGCAGCTTCAGCATCTGGGCCTGAAGTTCTGCGCGCAGGCTGGCGATTTGCTCGACGTCGGGCTTCTTGCTCGACTCGAGCTTGGCAATCTGTTCGCGCAGACCGCGCAACAGCTCGAAATGCGCCCGCACCTGCTCCGGATCGGGGCCGATCTCGACTTCCTCGACCACCGCCGGGGTGTCGGTGTCAATCTCGGCTTCGTCCTCCACGACCTCGTCGATTTCGGCGCTGGCCGTCGCTTCTTCGACCACCTCGGCGACCGGCGGCGCTTCCGGCTCGTCCGATTCGTAGAAGCCGGCGACGAAGGAGGGCAGGCGCAGCTGTCCGGCCTGCACCTGGTCGTACAGGCCAAAGACTTCGTCCAGTGCCCGCGGCAGTTGCAGCAAGGCGGCCACAACCTGTTGCTGGCCGGCCTCGATGCGCTTGGCGATGGCGATCTCGCCTTCCCGCGTCAGCAGCTCCACGGTGCCCATTTCGCGCATGTACATGCGCACGGGGTCGGTGGTACGGCCTTCGCGCTCGACCGCGGTCATCGCCGCGGCGGCCTCTTCGACCGCCTCGTCCTCGGTCACGCTCTCGCCGCTCATGAGCAGCTCTTCCATGTCCGGCGGCGCATCCGACACGCGGATGCCCATCTCAGTGAGCATGGCAACGATGCTTTCGAGCTGCTCGGCGTCGACGATGTCTTGCGGCAGGTGGTCGTTGATCTCACCGTAGGTGAGATAACCCCGGGCGCGACCGAGCGCCAGCAGCTGCTTCAGTTCGGAATTTTCTTCGGGGTGGTCGACACCGTTATCCATGGGACACCTCGATGCGATTTGGGCGGAACCGGTGATTATAGTTCAGCAGCGTCAAGTCGGGGCGCCGCCGCGATGTTTCAAGAGCGCCAGTACCTCGGCCCGCTGCTGGGCGTCGAGCTGGCTGGGCGCCGCGCCGTGCAGCAGCTCGCCGAGTCGGCCGCGCGTCGCCTGCGGCAACAGCCGGGCGACGATCTGCTCCAGTTCCTGGGCAGCCAGGGCAGCTTCCTGCGGCACCAGTTCGCTGCCGGTCAGCACCCGCGCCAGGGCCTCGCCGTCGGGGGTGCCACGCCAATGCTCGAGTAGGCGATCGAGTCGGGGTTGCGGCAGGCCGGCAATCGCCTCCAGCAGGCGGTTCAAAAAATCCATGCCGGGCCGGCGCACGGCCGCCAGCGCCGACAGGTCGCCCAGCTGCGCCGCCAGGTGCGGGTAATGGGCCAGCAACAGGACGGCGCGTCGCACCAGCGAGGGGTGACTGCCCGAGCGAGGTGTGGGCCGCGCGCGGGCAGCCTTGGCGACCAGCGCGGGCAGGGCGCGCCCAACGTGCCGGGAAATCTCGTCGCCCAGCAGGTCCCGGTAGGTGCCGGCTGGCAGCTTGTCGAGCAGGGGCTTGGCCAGCGCCGCCAGCTTCGCCCGGCCTTCCGTGGACGTCAGGTCCACCTCGCGCAGCAGGCGATCGATCAGGTGACGCGACACCGGCACCGCCTGGCCGGCGAGCTCCAGAAACGCATCCTTGCCGATGCGCCGCACCAGCGAGTCCGGGTCTTCGCCCTCGGGCAGGAACAGCAGGCGCAGCTCGCGCCCGTCGGCCAGTTCCGGCAGGGCATTGTCGACGGCCCGCTCGGCCGCCCGTCGCCCGGCGTTGTCGCCATCGAAGCACAGCACCAGCCGCGGTGTGACCCGAAAGGCGGCCCGCAGGTGCTCGGCCGTCAGTGCGGTGCCGAGCACGGCGACGGCGTGGTCAATGCCATGCTGGGCCAGCATCACAACGTCCATGTAGCCTTCGACCACCAACAGCTGCTGCGGGTTGCGTGCCTGCCGGAGCACGTTGGGCAGGCCGTACAGTTCGCGGCCCTTGTGAAAGACGGGGGTTTCGGGCGAATTGAGGTATTTGGGCTCGCCCCGGCCGATGATGCGGCCGCCGAAGCCGATCACCCGGCCGCGACGGTCCTCGATCGGGAACATCACCCGGCCACGAAAACGGTCATGGCCGCGCCCGCCATCGTCGCCGGTCAGCAGGCCGGCCTGGCGCAGCAAATCGACTCCGTACCGCTCGCCCAGCGCGCGGCCCAGGCCATCCCACCCGTCCGGCGCGAAGCCGAGGTGAAAACGCGCCGCGGTTTTGCCATCCAGGCCGCGATTTTTCAGGTACTCGACCGCGCCGGCTGCGGCCGGGTGATGGCGCAGTTGCTTGCGGTAGAAGGCACTGGCCGCGGCCAGCACCTCGTACAGCGCCGCCAGCGAGGTCCCTGATTCGTGCGCCTGCGGGCTCTCCTCCGGCAGCGTCATGCCGGCGCGCTGGGCAAGCTCCGCGATGGCCTCGCGAAAGTCGAGCCGGTCGAGCGCCATCAGAAAGCCGATCACCGTGCCGTGCGCGCCGCAGCCGAAGCAGTGATAGAACTGCTTTTGCGGACTGACGGTGAACGACGGGGTTTTTTCTTCGTGGAACGGGCAGCGGCCGGCCAGTTCGCGGCCGCTGCGGCGCAACGGCACGCGCGCGCCGATGACCTCGGCGATGTCGGTGCGCGCCAGGACGGCGTCGATGAAGTCTTCGGGTATCCGGCCGCTCATGTCGCCCACGATAGCGCGGGCGGGCGGGCCGGGGAAGGCGGGCTCGCGGCCGTCATGGCGGCCGCGAGCTGCCAACGACCTTGAGTCAGATGGGATACACGATGTAGCGTGGCGCGACGTTGGTATCCATCACCGCGCGGCGGGACTTGAGCTTGGCGCCGCCGTTGCCGACCACGATCTGATCCACGTAGCGGCCGCAGACCAGGGTGCCGGTGTTGCCGGCCGAGTCGGTATAGAACACGGTGAAGTTGCTCACCGTCTCGTACAGGTCGCCGCCCTTGGGCGTGCAGGCGATGCGCTGCACGAAATGGCGGGTCTGGTAGTCCTCGAAGGTGCCGGCCCAGACCTTGGTCACGTAGGTGACACGGTCTTCCAGGCGCTCGTGGCAGTCGTCCATCATCAGCGCCAGCGGCAGGCCGCTTTCCTCGTTTTCTTTGGCGATGCAGATGTAGGAACCGTCACTGGCGAAGGTGTCCAGCCAGCCGGACATGTCCTTGTTGTCCAGCGCGGCGATGTAGCGGGTCTGCAGCGCGTCGATCTGCTGCAACGCTTCCTGGGTCATTGATCAGTTCTCCTCTCGTACGAAGCCCATGACGCGCCGGTAGTACTCCCACTTGGGCAGATTCCCGGCCTCGTCGTTTTGTTTGAAATCGAACCACATGCCCTGTTCCTGCTTGACGCCCTTCTGGAACACGGCGTTGCCCGGCGTGCGATTGCCCTGCTGCACGCGCAGGAATATGGACGCATCCTCCATCGACACCATGCCGCACGGCCCGAGCATGTTCGAGGACTGGCGCAGGCGGTGGCGCACCATGTCCGCGTCGTCGTCGAGGTGGGCGAAATAGGCGTAGTGCACCTCGGTCTTGAGCAGCGAGCGAGCCACCGCGAAGCGCACGTTGATCATGTCCAGGTGCTTGGTCATCACCGTCAGCGGATTCAGGCTGACGATGACCGAGCCCTTGGAGGTGTGGCTGCCCTTGAAGGCGATCAGCGACGGGTCCTTCAGGAAGCCAGGGTTGTTTGGCACCTTCAGTTCCGACTCGAAGGCGAGGTGCCCATTCTCGGTGGCGTACTGGGAGCCCTTCCCACCCTGCCAGTTCAGCATCTTGAAGGCCAGGTGCAGCAGCGGGGCGTGGTAGCCGTCGTTGTCGACGTAGGCCTTCCAGTTGCAGTCGTAGCTGACCTTCTGGTAGCCGAGCAGTTGCAGGCGTCCGTCGCCGCCCAGCAGCTGCAGCAGCGCCGGCTGCGTGCGCCCCAGCCAGGTGTCGATGTCGGGCGTGCCCTCGTGCAGGGTGGCGAAGATCAGGCCGCCGACGATGGCGCTGCGCACTTGCGCCAGGCCCGAACTTTCCATGGTGAAGCTGGGCGAGAAGTCTTCTTTGCCCGGGCAGCCGCGCAGCTCGCCGGTGCTGTCGAACAGCCAGCGGTGGTACGGGCACTCGAACTCGGTCTTGTTGCCGCGGTTGTTGGTTTCAAGCAGCGTGCCGCGGTGCGAGCAGGCGTTGTAGAACACCCGTACCTGGCCGTCCTGGCCGTGCACGATCAACAGCGGCCGCTCGCCGATATGAAAGGTCTTGAAGTCGCCGATGTTCGGGATTTCGCCGGTGTGCGCCACCGGGTGCCACTCGGGGCCGTAGAAGATGCGCTCGAGTTCGAGCCGGAACACGTCCTCGCGGTCGAAGATGTCCTTGGGTATCTCGTTGATCTTGGCCGGCCAGTGGACCGGCGCGCCAAACACGGTGGGGGCGTTCATGGCGGCACTCTCCAGTACGTGGGGGAAGCGTTACCGAATGATTGTATATGTCGACCCGCCGGGCAACTGGCGGGCGGGGTTCACAAGTCCTCGCCGCCGGCCATCTTGGTGAAACCGCGCACCCCCAGGCCGCCGTCGGTATTGATCACCACGCCGGTCATCGGCGCCGAGTTGGCACGCGAGGCGAGCAACACGTAGGGGCCGCAGTAGTCGTCGGGCGCGGGCGCGATCTGCAGGGGCGAGATGGCGCGCAGCATGTCATCGAGCCCCTCCATCTGGCTGAGCTTGACCCCGGCCGAGCCGGTGGCCGCCAGGCCGCCCAGTTCCGTCTTCATGCCGCCGGGAGCGACGCCGTTGACGCGCACCTTGGGCGCCAGTTCATAGGCCAGTTCCCGCACCAGGCCGACCACGGCATGCTTGGACGCCGTGTAGATCGGACCGCCGCCGGCTGGGTAGAAGCCGGCATTGGAGATGGTGTAGATGATGCTGCCGCGGGTCTTGAGCAGCTCCGGCAGGGCCGCCTTGGCACCCAGCAGGTAGCCTTTGACATTGACCGCGAACAGCTCGTCGAAGGCGGCCGAAATCCGCTCGGCGTCAATCTGCGGCAGGGTCTGGAAGTAGTCGAACACGCCGGCGTTGCCGATGAAGGTATCCAGCTGCCCGAAACGCGCCACGGTGTCCTGCACCACGCGCGCGTTGTCGGCGTAGGTGGTGACGTCGCCGGTGACGGCCAGCACGCGGTCGCCGAAGTCCCGCGTCAGCTGCGCCGCCTTGGCCGGATCGCGCTCCAGCACACCCACGCTGGCGCCCTCGGCGATGAAGCGCTGCACCAGCGCCCGGCCGAGGCCCGAGCCGCCGCCTGTGACGATTGCAACCGTATTGTCCAGCCAGCCCATCGGTGCCTCCTTGCGCTTGTGTTGATCGAGCCGTGGCGCCGTCCGGCGGCGCGGCGCGTGATTGTACAAGCGGCGGCCTTGCGCGATTGCGGCCATCCCTACCCATCGTTAAGATGACAGATCACCTCGCACGCCCGCCGCCCCCGAACAGGCGGGCGTGCCTACACCGATCCCAGCGGCGCAATGCCGAACCGGAGGCTCCCCCATGAAACCCTTCGAATCCATCAACCTCGATGCCTACCTCGACGAACGTCCGGCCGAGGGCGTGATCCGCGTCGACCGCTCCATCTTCACCGACCCGGCCATCTTCGAGCTGGAGATGGAACGCATCTGGGAGCGCAGCTGGCTGTACGTCTGCCACGAGAGCCAGATTCCGAATCATGGCGATTTCCTGACCACCCACCTGGGGCGCCAGCCGGTCGTTGTGATTCGAGGCGCCTCGGGCAAGGTCAACGTCTTCATCAATGCCTGTTCGCACCGTGGCTCACAGCTGGTGCACGAGGAGCGCGGCAACAAGACCGACATGACCTGCTTCTTCCACGGCTGGTGCTTCGATACCGACGGCAAGCTGATGTCGGTGACACGCGAGAAGGGCGGCGGCTATCCGGACCAGTTCCGCAAGGAGAATTTCCACCTCACCGCCGCGCCGCGGGTGGAGTCCTACCGTGGCTTCGTGTTCGCGTCCCTGAGCGACGAGGTGCCGACGCTGGCCGAGCACCTGCGCGACGCGCGGGTGATGATCGACCTGATGGCGGACCAGGGCGGCGAGCAGGGGCTGGAGGTCCTGCGCGGCCATTCGACCTACACCTATGCCGGCAACTGGAAGCTGCAGGCCGAAAACGGTGTCGATGGCTACCACGTGCACGGCCTGCACGTGAACTTCGCGCTGACCACGCAGAACCGCGAGCGCATCCGCGCCGGCGCCAACCAGATCAAGTCCATGGACGTGTCGCAGCTTGGGAGCCTCGACGCCGGCTTTTTCGACTTCGGTAATGGCCACGTGGTGCTGTGGGGCGACTGGCCGAACCGCGGCGACCGCCGGCCCAATTTCCACATGTACGACGAGTGGACGGAAAAGTTCGGCCAGGTTTACGCCGAGTGGATGATCGGCAAGCTGCGCAACACCCTGATCTATCCGAACGTGTTCCTGATGGACCAGATGTCCTCGCAGATTCGCGTGTTCCGGCCGATCGCCGTGGACAAGACCGAGGTCACCATCTACGCCATCGCACCCAAGGGCGAGTCGCCGAAAATGCGCGCCCACCGCATCCGCCAGTACGAGGATTTCTTCAACGCCTCCGGCATGGCGACACCCGACGACCTGAGCGAATTCGCCTACGCGCAGAATGCCGCACAGGGCCGCCTGGCGCGCTGGAACGACCTGACGCGCGGCGTGAAGTTCCTGACCAAGGGTGCCGACGCACGCGCCAAGGCACTGGGCGTGAATCCCGAGTACTGCGGCGGCAAGGTGGAGGACGAAGGCATTTTCCTGGCCCAGCACCGGCATTGGCTGAATGCGATGCAGAAATAATCGGCCGCCGCCACAATATCTCGCACAGTTTCAAAGGCATAGACCATGGACGACGTCGCGCGCTGCGCCGACCTGCTGTACACCGAAGCCCGCCTGATCGACCAGAAGGCCTGGGACGACTGGCTGGCCCTTTACCTGCCGGATGCCGAGTTCTGGATTCCGGCCTGGGAGTCGGAGCACAGCTACACCACCGACCCGCAAAACGAGATCTCGCTGATCTACTACGCCGACCGCAGCGGCCTGGAAGACCGCGTGTTTCGCCTGCGCACCGGCATGTCGTCGGCCTCGGTGCCGCTGCCGCGTACCAGCCATCTGGTCGGCAACGTGCAGGCCAGCAAGCAGGCCAATGGGGATTTCGAGGTTCACGCCAGTTGGCAGGTGACCTACTACAAGCACAAGGAAACGCACTTCTTTGCCGGCCAGTACGAGTACACGCTGCGCCCGCAGGATGACGGCAGTCTGCGCATCGCGCGCAAGAAAATCATCGTCATCAACGACCTGATCCCGCAGGTGCTGGACTTCTACCACGTCTGACGACGGCCGCCCGGTCGCCGGAGTTCGCCATGGATACCGTCAACTGGGGCACGCCGCCGGTCGGCCTGTTCAACTTCCCGATCGAGCTGTGGCAGACGAGCGGCCGGTTTGCGCCGCTTGGCCTGGATCTGAAACTCTCCAGCCACCTCACCGGCGAGGAATACGCCGCCCGTATCCGCGCCGGCGCCTACGACATGGGCCAGATCGGCACGCCGGTGTTCCTGCCGGCCGCCGTTGGCTCGCGCGAGTACGCCGTCGTCAGCGTGGGGTTTTGCGACTTCGCACCCTTCTATCTGGTGGCCGCGCCGGGCGTGAACCGGCTTTCCGACTGCCGCGGCCAGAAGGTCGTCATCAACAAGCGCATGACCTGCCCGGGCAGCCTGCTGGAGTGGCATGCCCGCCAGGAAGGGCTGACGATTGACGACTTCAAGGTGGTCGAGCTGATGCAGGACAGCCGCTTCGACAACTACGGCCAGGCCTTCGCCGACGGCATCGAGCGCGGTGCCTTTCGCATCGGCATCCTGTACGAGCCCTACGTCAGCCTGGTGGAGCGCCGCTTCGGCTGGCGCGTGCTGGCCGACTATGCCGAGCTGCTGCGCCCGGCCAACTACGGCATCCTGCTGTACGCCCGCCGGCGCTGGATCGAAGACAAACCGGACCTGGTGCGGCGCGTGGTGCAGGCCTATTTTGCCGCCGCGAACTACGGCGTCGAGCACCCAGCGGCGCTGCGGCCGTTCGCCTCGCAGCTGCCGTTCGTGACCGAGGACGACATCGAGCGCGCCATGCGCCGCGACGGCCCGCACTGGCTGCGCGAGCCCAGCCTCGACTGGGCGTTCCTGGAGCGGGTGGAGCAGGAACTGAAAACGCAGCGGCGCGTGCCGGCCGACTACGCCATCCGCGACTATGTCGCCGCCACGTATTGACCGCTTGTCGACACCGTCGGAGCACCCCATGCAGCTTGGATTCGTGGGCGTCGGCACCATGGGCGTACCCATCGTCGGTCACCTGGTAGCCGCCGGGCACACGGTCAAGGCCTTCGACCTGTCGGCCGACGCGCTGGCCAAGGCACAGGCGGCCGGCGCGCAGGCGGCAGGCTCGGTCGGCGAGGCCGCCGCCGGGGCACAGGCCGTGTTCGTCGCCGTCTCCAACCAGGACGTGCTGGGTGAAGTGCTGCGACAGCCAGGTGGCATATTCGAGTGCGGCGCGCCAGGGGCGATCGTGGTCGATCTTGGCACCACCGCGCCGCCGCGTTGCCGCGCCTTCGCCGCCGAGGCCCGCGCGCGGGGCATGGATTACGTGGACGCCCCACTGAGCGGCTCCACGCCCTGGGCACAGGCCGGCACGCTGGCCGTCATGGTCGGCGCCGAGCAGGCCGCCTGGGGCACCGTGCTGCCGCTGCTGCAGACCTTCGGCGGCAGCATTTTTCATCTGGGTCCGGTCGGCAGCGGGCAGACCGCCAAGCTGTGCCACCAGCTCGCCTTCATGGGCACGCTGCTGGGCCTGAGCGAAGCGGTGGTGCTGGGCGAGCGCTGCGGCATCGACGGCGTCAAGCTGATGGACGTGCTGGGCGCCTGCGTGTCGCCGCGCCACGTGATCGATTTCTACAAGCCCCAGCTCGCCGCCCGCCCGCTGGGCGAGGGGCCGACCGGCCTTGGCATCTTCTACAAGGATCTGCGGGCCGTGCAGGAACTGTCGCAGCAGGATGCCGGCATCACGCTGCCGCTGGGCGAGGCGCTGCTCGGCCTGTTCCAGCAGGCGATGGACGCCGGCTACAGGAATTTCGATCCGTTCGGCCTGAGCGAGCTGATCGACAAGGGCGTAATCAAACACCGCGAAGGCTGAGAGCAAGGCTTGCGCGACCGGGCCGCGCCGGTCAGCGGTCGGCTATTTCGCGTCCTGCTCGCGGATGCGACGCAGCAGATCGCTGGTCGAGCGTGTGTGACGGAAGCGGATCGAGTGCACCTGCCCGGCGTAGCTGCGCACGAAGTCGGCGCCGACGATGGACTCGACCGGCCAGTCGCCGCCCTTGACCAGATGATCCGGACGCACGGCGTGGATCAGCGCCAGCGGCGTGTCGTCGTCGAAGGCCACCACCAGGCTCACCGCCTCCAGCGCCGCCAGCACCGCCATGCGCTCGGCCAGCGGGTTGATGGGTCGGTCCTCGCCCTTGCCCTGGCGGCGCACCGAGGCGTCGCTGTTGACGCCCACCACCAGGCTCGCGCCCAGCGCGGCGGCGCGGTCCAGGTAATCGACATGCCCGGCGTGCAGGATGTCGAAGCAGCCGTTGGTGAACACGATCGGTCGCGGCAGGGCGGCCAGACGACCCGCCAGCTCGGCCGGGTCGGTGACCAGTTTTCTGGCGTAGCGGGGTGGGGCCTCGCTCACCGTGGCAGCTCGTCGATCAGCTCGCACAGGCAGTGCAGGATCAGGATGTGAACTTCCTGGATGCGCGCGGTGACCTGCGCCGGCACGCGTATTTCGATATCGGCCGGTCGCAACAGGGGCGCCAGCGCGCCGCCGTCCCGGCCGGTGAGTGCGACGACTCCCAGTCCGGCCTGCTGGGCGGCTTCGATCGCGCGCAGGATGCCCGGCGAGTTGCCGCTGGTGCTGATGGCCAGCAACACATCCCCCGGCCGGCCCAGCGCCTGCACCTGGCGGGCGAACACATGCTCGTAACCGTAGTCGTTGGCGACCGCGGTCACGGTGGAGCTGTCCGCGTGCAGGGCGATCGCCGGCAGGGCGGCGCGTTCGCGCTCGTAACGGCCCAGCAGCTCGGCGCTGAAATGCTGGGCATCCGCCGCGGAACCGCCGTTGCCACACACCAGCAGCTTGCCGCCGCCGCGCAGACTGGCCGCCAGCAAGCTGCCGGCGCGCGAAATGGCCGGCGCCAGCGCATCCGCGCTGGCCAGTTTCAGCTGCGCGCTTTCGTGGAAGCGCGCGGCAACGAGGGCAATCGGGTCCATGCGGCTCAGGTAGCCCGGTCAGTCGTTGGTGAAGGCATTGCGCAGCCATTCCAGGTGCCCGCCATCGACCGCGCCGGTGATGCTGACGATGTCGAAACGGCACGGCGGCGGCGTGCGCTGGTCCAGGCTCTGCAGATAGTGCTGTGCGGCCAACAGTATGCGGCGGCGTTTGGTCGGGGTGACCGACTCGGCAGCAGTCCCGAAAGCGGCGCTGCGCCGACTGCGCACTTCCACGAACACCAGCTCCTTGCCGTGACGGGCGACCAGATCGATCTCGCCACCGGCGACGCGGTAATTGCGCGTCAGAATCTGCAAACCCTGCGCCGTGAGGTGCGCGGCGGCCCGGTCTTCGGCCGCCCGGCCGCGCTGCAGATGCAGTGCGCCGGTGCTCACGGCAATCCGCCGGGCGTCAGCGGCACCGGCATGCCGCCGCTGAAACGGGCGCAGGCGAGCACGCGCCGGTGCAGGGTGCCGTCGGCTTCCAGGCCCAAGGCACCGGTCAGGCCCTCGGGCAGGGCATCGACCGTGCGCCCCAGACGAAGCTCCCGGCCCACCGCGTAGGCATCGGCGCCCAGTGCCAGCAAACGCGGCGGTTCGCGGTCCAGCTGCGGCCAAGCCTGGCGCGCCGCGGTCAGGGGCCCGCCGTCGCCGGACAGCGTCTGCCGGTTCAGCGCCCACGGGCTGTCGCAGAACACGACGTTCTGGAGGTCGGCATCGGCCGGATCCGGACTGCCACTCCATACCTGCGAGGTGGTCAGCACCGGCAGGTCGAACAGGCCCACGTAGGCCAGCTGCGGCACGATCTGGCGGGCGTCGGTCGCGCTCGCGATGACGATCAGCGCCTGCGGGCCAGGCGGTGTCGGTGCGGCCACGGACGACACGCCCGGCGCATCCGGTGCGGCCGGCACCGTGGCTGCCAGGCGCGCGCCAAACAGGCCGCGCAGGGCGGCCGCAAAATCGGTGTCGCCAGCGTCGAAGGGAACAGCACCCGACAGCCGCCCGCCCTGCGTGGTCAGGGCCGCGCTGTACAGGTCGCGCAGGCGCCTGCCCCAGGCATCGTCCACGTACAGCATGGCCACGTCACGATAGCCGGCGGCCGCCAGCCACTGCGCGCCGGCGGCGGCCTCGTCGGCCGGATCCAGCGACAGGCGGTACAGGTTGACCTGGCCGACGGCCGGTTCGGGATTGTTCAGCGCCAGGGTCGGGCGCGGCAGGGGGGATTTGGCCAGCGCCGCCACCTCCGCCTTCTGCAGCGGGCCGATGACCGCGGCCGCCCCGTCCGCCAGCGCCTGCCGATAGCTCGTGAGCACGTCGTTGCCGCTGGCGTAGAAACGCAGCTCGGGCCCGCTGCCGTCGTGCAGGCGCGCCGCGACGATGCCGGTCGTGATGGCCTGTGCCGCACTGTCGAGGCTGCCGCCGTACGGCAGCAGCACTGCAAGGAAATCACCGCCAGTCAGCGCTGGGCCGGGTGCCGCAAAGCTGCCGGGAGGCAGTCGCTGCACGAGCGCATCGCGCTCGGCGGCCAGATCGGCCGGCGGGTGGAGCTCGAGAGTCGGCGCCAGCGCCGCGGCGGCAGCGACCGGATCACCCCGTCCCAGCGCCAGGCGGGCCAGCAGGAGCTGCTTTTGCGTGATCAGCCCATCGCCCAGCGGCGCCACGTCGATCTGGCCGAGCAGCGCCTGGCTGCTGGTGGTGTCGCCGGCCGCCAGCCACGCAGCGGCGGCGCGCAGTTGATATGCTTCGCGCCCCGGCGACGGGCGGCTGGCCGCCAAGGCCTGCCAGGCCTGCGCCGCGGCACCGTAATCGCCCCGCGCCTCGGCCTCGCGGGCCGGCTGTTCAGGGTCGACCGGCACCTGCGCCGGAGTGGGCGGCGGGGTCGGCGGCGGGCTTGCGCAGCCACCGCCGAGCACCACCAGCAACGCGGCCGCCGCCAGCTTCAGAAGCGGAACGTTCAAGGGACGGGCCGACCGGCTCCCGGACACAGGCAATGGAAACCAGGACATGTGGCGGCCGATTGTACGTGGTGGCCACGCCGCTCGGAAATCTGGCCGATCTGAGCCCGCGCGCGGCGCAGACTCTGGCGGCGGTGGCCGTGATCGCCGCCGAAGACACCCGCCACAGCAGGCCGCTGCTGAATCATTACGGCATCCGCACGCCGCTGCTGGCGCTGCATGAACACAACGAGGCGGCGCAGACCGGCCGCCTGATCGAGCGCCTGCGCCAGGGCGAGGATGTCGCCCTGATCAGCGATGCCGGCACGCCGGCCATCAGCGACCCCGGCCAGCGTCTGGTGGCGGCGGCGCATGCGGCGGGCGTCAGTGTGGTGCCGCTGCCCGGACCCTGCGCCGCCGTGGCGGCGCTCAGTGCCAGCGGCCTGCCGTCGGCGCGCTTCGCCTTCGAAGGTTTTTTGCCGGCGCGCGCGGCGGCCCGGCGGGCGGCGCTGGCGGCGCTGGTGGAGGAGCCGCGCACGCTCATCTTTTATGAAGCGCCGCATCGCCTGCTGGACCTGCTGGATGACATGGCTGCCGTGTTCGGCGATCGCCCGCTGGCGCTGGCCAAGGAATTGACCAAGATCCACGAGGCGGTGATCAACGGCGATGCCGAGAGCCTGAAAGCCTGGCTGCGGGCCGAGTCCGGGCGCGAGCGGGGCGAGTTCGTGCTGGTCGTGCAGGGCGCGCCTGAGCGCCCGCAGACCACGGACGACCTCGATGCCTTGCTGGGTCGGCTGCTGGCGGTGCTGCCGCTCAAGCAGGCCGTAACGGCCGCGGTGGCCGTGAGCGATGCGCCACGTAATCGCGTGTATCGATGTGCGCTTGCCTTGCAGACGGCGCCCCCGCAGCCCACACTTGCGCCCGCGGGGAGCCGGACAGGCAATCGCGCCCACCTGGATGATCTCCCGGAGGGCGAGGAAAGTCCGGGCTCCACAGGACGGGGTGCCAGGTAACGCCTGGGGGGCGCGAGCCTACGGAAAGTGCCACAGAAAACACACCGCCGATGGCGTCGCAAGGCGCACAGGCAAGGTTGAAAAGGTGCGGTAAGAGCGCACCGCGCGGCTGGCAACAGACGTGGCAGGGTAAACCCCACCCGGAGCAAGACCAAATAGGGGGACGGCTGGCCGAAAGGTCACGACGCGTGGTCCGCGCGGTCCCCGGGTAGGTCGCTAGAGGCGGTCGGTGACGGCCGTCGCAGACGAATGATTGCCCTCGACAGAACCCGGCTTATCGGCCGGCTCCCCGCCTGAATTCTTGTCGGCCCGGTCAGAATCCCTGAAAGCGCAGCTTCAGGTCGGTCACGTTGGTCGCGTTACTCAGCGCCGTGTCCTGGCTGATGTGACCGGCCTCGGCCAGGTCGTACAGGTAATCGTCGAAGGAGATCATGCCGTGCTGGCGGCCGGTCTTGATGACCTCGATGATGTCCGACTGGCGCTGCGGGTCCTCGATCATGTCGGCGATGGTCGGCGTGACCACCATCACCTCGAAGGCCGCCACGCGGCTGCTGCCGTCGGCCCGCGGCAGCAGCCGCTGGCTGATCACGCCGCGCAGGTTGGCGGCGATGGCCTTGCGCTGGGTGTCCTGCTCCTCGGGCGGGAAATACGACACCAGGCGGCTGATGGCGTCGTAGCAGTTGGGCGCGTGCAGGGTCGACAGCACCAGATGGCCGGTTTCGCTGGCGCGCACGGCAGTGGTGATGGTCTCCGCGTCGCGCAGCTCGCCGATGAAGATCACGTCCGGATCCTGACGCAGGGCGGCGCGCATGGCGCTGCCGAAATCGGGCGTGTCGATACCCACCTCGCGCTGGTTGATGACGGCCTGCTTGTCCTTGAACAGGTACTCGATCGGGTCCTCGATGGTGACGATGTGGCGCCGGTCGCGAAGGTTGATCATCTCGATCAGCGCCGCCAGGGTAGTTGACTTGCCTGAGCCGGTGGCGCCGGTCACCAGCACCATGCCGCGCTTTAGCTGGCTGAACATCTCGATCGTCGGCGGCAGGTTCAGGTCTGCGGCGGTGGGGATCTGCATCGTGATTGTCCGCAGGGACATGGCGATGGTGCCGCGCTGGCGATAGATGTTGGCGCGCACCCGGGCGACGCCCGAGAAGCCATGCGACAGGTCCACTTGATGGCGATCGGCGAACACCGCGCTCAGGCGCTCGTCCAACAGGGCCTTCGCCAGGATGTCCATGTCCTCGCTATTGAGCATGGGCTGGTCGGCCATCGGCTCGAGCTCGCCCAGGCGCCGCCAGTAGGGTGGTGCGCCGGACTTGAAGTGCAGATCGGATACCCGCTCGGCCACTGCCAGGGTGACCAGATGACGCAAGAACGGTTCCCCGTCACGGGCCGTGAGCGGCCTGCCGGCGGCGGCATTGGACGGTTCCGGGGCGGTGAATTGATCGGACATCGTATTCGGACTCCCGTCACTGGTATGCAAGCGACGCAGTTTAGCCAAGCCGGATACAGGCTGCCGTACCGAAGGTCATAAAAAGCCGCGGGGCGATGCGCAAATTCCTGCCTTGACAGGCCGTGAGCGCAGTTCCTATAGTGGCCACTCAAGTGGGGATTAGTGGGTCATTTTGGTTGAAATGTGGGGGCTGCACCCATAACCCGAGGGGAGCATGTTTCGCGGTATCACGGCGCTCAGTCTGGACGCCAAGGGTCGGATGGCCATTCCGAGCCGTTACCGTGAGCGCCTGCAAACCGACGCACAAGGCCAACTGATCCTGACTCTGGACCACCGCGGCCAGTGCCTGCTGCTGTATCCGCTGCCGGTGTGGGAAGCGATCGAGCGCGAGCTGATCGGCGCCCCCAACCTGCTCGAGGTCGTCGACCAGCTCAAGCACACCCTGATCGGCCACGCCACCGAGTGCGAGCCGGACGGCCAGGGGCGCATCCTGCTGCCGACGATGCTGCGCGAGCTGGTCGGCATCGATCGCCAGGTGACGCTGGTAGGTCTTGGCAACAAATTCGAACTGTGGGACGAGCAGGCCTGGGATCAGCGCCGCAAGGGCTGGCTGCGGGCGGCCCAGGACGGTGCGGTGAACCTGCCGGAGCAGCTCAGCCGGCTGGCGTTTTGATGAGCCATACAGGCGCCGGTACCCACCGGCCGGTCATGCTGGACGAGGTAATGCAGGGCCTGGCAATCCAAACGAGCGGCTGCTATGTCGACGGCACCTACGGTGGCGGCGGGCATGCGCGCGCGCTGCTGGCGGCGCTGGGACCCAACGGCCGGCTGCTGGCCATCGACAAGGATCCGGCGGCCGCCGCGCGGGCGCGGGCCGAATTCGCCGGCGATGCGCGCGTCAGCATCCACCACGGCAGCTTCGCGCGCCTGGGCGAGTTCGTGGACGCGCACGGTCTGCGCGGGCAGATCGCCGGGGTGCTGCTGGACCTTGGCATGTCGTCCATCCAGCTGGACGATGCCGGACGGGGTTTCAGCTTCATGCGCCCCGGGCCGCTGGACATGCGCATGGACACCAGCCGCGAACCGACCGCCGCGCAGTGGCTGCAGGACGCCGACCAGGGGCAGATCGAACAGGTCCTGCGCGAATTGGGCGAGGAGCGCTACGCGCGCCGCATCGCCGCCGCCGTGGTGGCGCGCCGCGCGCAGGCGCCGATCACCACCACCGACGACCTGGTCAACGTGGTGCGCGGCGCCATGCCGCGGCGCGAGCAGCACAAGCACTTTGCAACGCGCACCTTCCAGGCGCTGCGCATGGTGGTCAATCACGAGCTGGACGATCTGGCCGCCGGCCTGGACCAGGCGCTGTCGGTGCTGGCGCCCGGCGGACGGCTGGTCGTGCTGAGCTTTCATTCCCTTGAAGATCGTCCGGTCAAGCAGTTCATGCGCCTGCACGCGGGCCGCTTCGAGGGTGCGCACGAGCCGCCCGTGCTGCGCCTGGTGCGGGTGCCCAAGAAGGCCGCCGCGGCCGAACTGGCGGTCAATCCGCGCGCGCGCAGCGCCATCCTGCGCGTGGCCGAGCGCCTGCCCGATCCGGTGCCCGCCCATGATTGAGCGCATTGGACATCTGCTGCTGGCGGCGCTGCTGCTGGTCTGCTTCGCGTCGGCGCTGGGCGTGGTGCACATCAAATACCGCGAACGCCGCCTGGTGACCGAGCTGAGCGAGCTGCGCGAGAGCCGTGACCGTCTCGACAGCGAGTGGAGCCGCCTGCTGCTGGAAGAGGCCACGTTGACCACGCATGCGCGGGTCGAGGGCAAGGCGCGCGACGAGCTGGGCATGGTCCTGCCGCAGCCGCAGGAAATGGCGCAGGTGCGACGATGAGCGCCGTGTTCTCGCGCCCGCGTCACTACCTGGTGCTGGCCCTGCTCCTGCTGGCCGGTGGCGCGCTGATGGTGCAGGCCGTGTACCTGCACACGCTGCGCACGCAGTTCCTGAAAGGCCAGGGTGATGCGCGCGCCCTGCGCACCGTGTCCATCAATGCCCATCGCGGCATGCTGCTGGACCGCAACGGTGAGCCGCTGGCCATCAGCGCGCCGGTCGATTCGGTATGGGTCGTGCCGGAGGATTTTCGCAAGGCGCGGCAGCGCTGGCCCGAACTGGCGCATGCGCTGGGGCTGGACCCGACGCAACTGTCGGCCACCGTGGCGGCGCGGGCCGACACCAAATTCGCCTATCTGCGCCGCGCGGTGCCGCCGGAAATGGCCGATGCCGCCCTGGCACTGAAGCTGCCCGGCGTCTATCGCCAGCGTGGCTACCGCCGTTACTACCCGCTGGCCGAAGCCGCCGGCCACGTGGTCGGCTACACCGATATCGACGACCACGGCCAGGGCGGGCTCGAAGCCGCCTATGACGGCCACCTGCGCGGTACGCCGGGCAAAGAACGCATCGTGCTCGACGCCCGGCGTCAACGCGTCGCCCTGCTCGAAACCATCGCCCCGCCGCGACCGGGCAAGGATCTGCGGCTGTCCATCGACCGGCGCATCCAGTACCTGGCCTACCGTGAGCTGAAAGCCGCCGTGCTGCGCCACAAGGCCGCCTCCGGTATGGCGGTGATGCTGGATGTGGCCAGCGGCGAGGTGCTGGCCATGGTCAACCAGCCGACCTTCAACCCGAACGATCGCGCCGACCAGGATCCGGACCGCCGCCGCAACCGGGCCGTCACCGATCCGTTCGAGCCGGGCTCCACCATCAAGCCGTTCACCGTGGCCGCCGCCCTGGCGCACCACAGCTTCGATCCGCACCGCGTGATCGACACCTCCCCCGGCTACCTGCGCGTGGCCCGGCATACCGTGCGCGATGTGCACAACTACGGCGCGCTGGACATGGCCGGCGTGATCCGCAAGTCGAGCAATGTCGGCGCGGTGCAGATCGGCCTGTCCATGACTCCGGCGCAGATGTGGGAAAGCTTCGCCCGCTTCGGTTTTGGCGTGCCCACCAGCACCGGCTTTCCGGGCGAAGCCAGCGGCCTGCTGCGCGCCGCGCAAAGCTGGCGACAGGTCGAGCAGGTGACCATGGCCTTCGGTTACGGCGTATCGGGCACGGCCCTGCAATTGGCACGTGCCTATGCCGCGCTGGCCAGCGGCGGCCTGCTGCGGCCGGTCAGTTTCCTGGCCGTTCCGGCCAGCGAGCAGCCGGCCGGTGAGCGCGCCCTGCCGGCGGATGTCGCGGCCGAGGTCAACGCCATGCTCGAAGGCGTGGTCGGGCCGGGAGGCACGGCCACCAAGGCGGCCATCGCCGGCTACCGGGTGGCCGGCAAGACCGGCACCACGCACATCGCGGCCGGCGGCAGCTACGACCGTCGCCGCTATCTGGCCACCTTCGCCGGCTTCGCGCCGGTCAGCAATCCGCGTCTGGTGCTGCTGGTCAGCCTGCGCGACCCGCAGGGCGCCTATTACGGCGGTGAAGTGGCGGCGCCGGTATTCCAGAGCGTGATGGCGGGCGCCCTGCGCATGCTCGGCGTGGCGCCGGACGCGCTACCGGCGGCGCCGCTGATCCCGCCGACGCCGGCTGCGACACCGAACCTGCTGCAGGCGGCGGAGCGCCGCCTGTGATGGTCGCTCGCAAAGCCAACCCGACGACGGTGCCACTGGCCACGCTGCTGGCCGGTTGGCTGGACGGCGAACCGAGCGCCGGCCGGGTCGGCGACCTCGCCGTCAGCGGCCTGTGCAACGACAGCCGGTTGGCACAACCGGGCGATCTGTTCCTGGCGGTGCCCGGGCGGCGCACCTCGGGCGCCCGGCACCTGGAGCAGGCCATCGCGGCCGGCGTCGCGGCGGTGCTGATCGACGCCTCCCTGCCGCTGCCGACCGGCTTGCCAGTGCCCGTGCTGGCGCTGGCGGACCTGGCCGCCCGGCAGGGCATCATCGCCGCGCGCTTTCATGGCGAGCCGTCCAAGGCGCTGGCCGTGATCGGCATCACCGGCACCAACGGCAAGACCTCGGTCAGCCATTTCCTGGCCCAGTGCCTGCCTCGCTGCGGCATCCTGGGCACCGAGGGCAACGGCTTTCCCGGTCGGCTGGAGCCGGCCAGCCACACCACACCCGACCCGCTGGCCCTGCAGTCCTGGCTGGCCCGCCTGCGCGACCAGGGCGCCCGCGCGGTGGCCATGGAAGTGTCCTCGCACGCCCTGCACCAGCAGCGCACGGCCGGCGTGCGCTTCGATACCGCCGTCTATACCAATCTGGGCCACGACCACCTGGACTATCACCGCGATCTGGACGACTACGCCGCCGCCAAGGCCGGCCTGTTCGCCAGCCCCGGCCTGCGCGCGGCGGTGCTCAACGCCGACGATCCCTACGTCGAGCACATGGCATCCGCCCTGGCGCCCGGCGTGCGCGTGCTGCGCTACGGCCTGCGCCACGGCCAGCTGCGCGGCCGTGCCGATGCCCGGCCGGGCGGGCTGCTGATCGACATCGACAGCCCGTTCGGTCAGGCGCGCTTCGCCAGCCCGCTGCTGGGCGAGTTCAACCTGTACAACCTGCTGGCGGTGCTGGGCGCCTTGCTGCTGGCGGACGTGCCGTTTGCCGAGGCCATCGAGAAACTGCAGGCGCTCACGTCCGTGCCCGGCCGCATGCAGGCCCTGCGCCGGCCCGGCGCGCCGCTGGTGGTTATCGACTACGCCCACAACCCGCCGGCGCTCGAATCGGTGCTGACGGCGCTGCGCGCGCATGTGCCGGCCGGCGGGCGCTTGTGGTGCGTGTTCGGCTGCGGCGGCGAGCGGGATGCCGCCAAGCGGCCGGTCATGGGTGAACTGGCCGTGCGCCTGGCCGATCGGGTGGTCGTCACCGACGACAACCCGCGCGGCGAGGCGCCGGCCGCCATCGCCGCCGCCATCCTGGCCGGCATGCCGCAAGGTGACGGTGTGGAGCTGATCCACGACCGCGCCTTGGCCATCACCCACGCCATCGCCAGTGCCGATGTGCGCGACGTGGTTCTGATCGCCGGCAAGGGCGCCGAGCGCTTCCAGATCGTCGGCACCGAACGCCGGCCGTTCAGCGATTTCGACTGCGCGCAGAACGCGCTCAAGGGGCGATCGTGATGTCCCTGGCACAGGCCGCCGTCATCGTCGGGGCCAGCGGTCGGCCGACCGGCGACTTCAGTGGCGTCAGCACCGACAGCCGCACGCTGCGCCCCGGCGAGCTGTTCGTGGCGCTCGAAGGTCCGCATTTCGATGGCCATGACTATCTGGCTGCGGTAGCCGCCGCCGGCGCCGCCGGGGCGCTGGTGCGCCGCGCCCACCCGGCGCTGCCGTGCCTGGAAGTGGCCGACCCGCTGACGGCGCTGGGCCAGCTGGCCGCCGCCTGGCGGGCGCGTTTCGACATCCCGGTGCTGGCGATCACCGGCAGCAGCGGCAAGACCACGGTCAAGGAACTGCTGGCCGCCGCCCTGGCCGGTCTGGGCCCGGTGCTGGCCACGCGCGGCAACCGCAACAACCACATCGGCGTGCCGCTGACGCTGCTCGAACTGCGGGACACCCACCGTGCGGCGGTGGTCGAGATGGGCATGAACCACGCCGGCGAGATCGCCCACCTGACCGACCTGACACGCCCGACGCTGGGCCTGATCAGCAACGCCGGTGCGGCGCACCTGGAAGGCCTGGGCAGCGTGGCGGCCGTGGCGCGCGCCAAGGGCGAGCTGATCGAGCGCCTGCCGCCGCAGGCGGTCGCGGTGCTCAACGCTGACGATGCGCACTGCCCGCTGTGGCGCCAGCTGGCCGGCGCTCGCCGGATCGTCAGCTTTGGGCTCGATCAGCCCGCCGAGGTGACGGCCGACTTCGAGCTCTCGGCCGACGGCACGGACATCGAGCTGCGCACGCCCGCCGGCAGCGCCCGCACCCACCTTGGCCTGCTCGGCCGGCACAACGTGCAAAACGCGCTCGCCGCCACCGCCGCCGCGCTGGCGGCCGGCGCGCGCCTGGCGGACATCGCCGCCGGCCTGCGCGCTGCCCGGCCGGTGCCGGGGCGGCTGTGCCCGCTGCCGGGGCTCTGCGGCGCGCGGCTGATCGACGACAGCTACAACGCCAATCCCTTGTCGGTGCGCGCGGCCATCGCCGTGCTGGCCGAGCTGCCCGGCGAGCGGCTGCTGGTGCTCGGCGACATGGGCGAACTGGGTGCCGACGCCGCGGCCCTGCACGCCGAGTGCGGCGCCGCCGCGCGGGCGGCCGGAATCGAGCACCTGATCACGCTGGGACCGCTGTCGGCACACGCGGCGGCGGCATTTGGCGCCGGCGCTGTCGCCTGCCGTGAACTGGCGCAGCTTGTGGACGTCGCCGGCCGCCTGCTGCGAGCGGACGTGACCGTGCTGGTCAAGGGCTCGCGCAGTGCCGGCATGGAACGTGTGGTGCAGGCGCTGGCCGCGCACGGCGCGGACGCGGGCGGGCTGCACTGATGCTGTACCACCTGTTCGATGCCCTGAGCGATCAAATCAGCGGCTTCAACGCCTTTCGCTACATCACCCTGCGCGCCATCCTGGCGGCCCTGACGGCGCTGGTCATCTCGCTGGCCGCTGGCGGGCCGGTGATCCGCTACCTGACGGCGCTGCGCCTTGGCCAGCAGGTGCGCACGGACGGGCCGCAGTCCCATCTTGGCAAGGCCGGCACGCCCACCATGGGCGGCGCGCTGATCCTGCTGGCGATCGCCGTCACCACGCTGCTGTGGGCGGACCTGCGCAGCGCCAAGGTGTGGATCGTGTTCGCGGTGGCGCTGGCCACCGGCCTGATCGGCTGGCTGGACGATTACCTCAAGGTCACGCGCCGCAACTCGAAGGGCCTGAAGTCAAGGCACAAATTCCTGGGGCAGCTGGTGGTGGGCATGGCCGCCGCACTGGCCATCTACAGCCTGGTGCGGGTGCCGGCCGAGACCGTGTACATCGTGCCGTTCATCAAGGACGCCACCTTCCATCTGGGCTGGCTGTTCGTGCCGGCGAGCCTGTTGGTGATCGTCGGCTCCAGCAACGCGGTGAACCTCACCGACGGCCTGGACGGGCTGGCCATCCTGCCCACGGTGATGGTGGCCGCGGCGCTGGGCGTGTTCGCCTACGTGGCCGGGCATCAGGTGTTCGCCCGCTATCTGGGCCTGCCGTTCGTGCCGGGCGCGGGGGAGCTGGCCATCGTCTGTGGCGCCATGGTCGGCGCGGGCCTTGGCTTTTTGTGGTTCAACGCGTACCCGGCGCAGGTCTTCATGGGCGACGTCGGCGCCCTGGCGCTGGGCGCCACGTTGGGCACGGTGGCGGTGCTGATCCGCCAGGAACTGGTGCTGTTCATCATGGGCGGCGTGTTCGTGATGGAAACCGTGTCGGTGATGCTGCAGGTGGCCTCGTTCAAGCTCACCGGCAAGCGCATCTTTGCCATGGCGCCGCTGCACCACCACTTCGAGCTCAAGGGCTGGCCGGAACCGCGCGTGATCGTGCGCTTCTGGATCATCACCTTCATCCTGGTGCTGGTGGGTCTGGCCAGCCTGAAGATTCGCTGACGGCATGCACGCAGTGGCCTCACAACTGAAAAAACGCGTCCTGGTGGTCGGGGCCGGTGCCACGGGCCTGTCCTGCGTGCGCCACCTGTTGGCGCAGGGCTGCGAGGTACGGGTGCTCGACACGCGCCAGATTCCGCCCGGCCTGGCCGACTTGCGCCAGCTTGTGCCGGTCAGTGACATCTATCTGGGCGACTGGCCGGCGGCGGCGTTTGCCGGCGTGGACCAGATCGTCGTCAGCCCCGGCATCGGACTGGACAGCCCGGCGCTGGTCGATGCCGCCGCGCGCGGCCTGCCGCTGCTGGGCGACATTGAGCTGTTCGCCCGTGCCGTCAGGCGGCCGGTGCTGGCCATTACCGGCTCGAACGGCAAATCCACCGTCACCACCCTGGTCGGGCAGATGCTGAGCGGTGCCGGACGCTCGGTGGCGATGGGCGGCAACCTGGGCACGCCGGCACTGGACCTGCTGGCCGAACCGACGCCGGATGCCTATGTGCTCGAGCTTTCGTCGTTCCAGCTGGAACGCACGGCGAGCCTGCGCCCGGCTGCCGCCTGCGTGCTGAACCTCAGTCCCGACCACATCGATCGCCACGGCAGCTTCGCCGCTTATGCCGCCGCCAAGGCGCGGGTACTGAACGGCGCCGCGGTGGCGGTGCTCAGCCGCGACGATGCGGGCGTCGCCGCACTGGCCGGCGGGCTCGGCGCTACCCAGCGGGTGGTCTGGTTCGGGCTCGGCGCGCCGACCGGCGCGAGCGATTTTGGTCTTCTCGAACACGACGGCGCGCCGTGGCTGGCGCGCGGCGACGAGGCGCTCCTGCCGGCGACGGCGCTGCGCCTGCCCGGCCGTCACAACATCGCCAATGCGCTGGCCGCGCTGGCACTGGTCGACGCGCTGGGCGTGCCGCTCGCGCAGGCGCTGCCGGCGCTTCGCGAATTTCCCGGCCTGCCGCATCGCACGCAGTGGGTCGCCGAGCATGGCAGCGTGGCCTGGTACGACGATTCCAAGGGCACCAACGTCGGCGCCACGCTGGCCGCCATCGAGGGTCTGGCGCCGACCCGGCCCACTGGCCGGCTGGTGCTGATCCTGGGCGGACAGGGCAAGGGCCAGGATTTCGCGCCGCTGCGCGGGGCGCTGGCCGCGCATGGCCGGGCGGCGGTGCTGATCGGCGAGGATGCCGCGTCGATCGCCGACGCCCTGGGCGACGCCGTGCCGATCCAGCGCGCCGCCGACATGGATGCCGCGGTGGCGGCCGCCGCCGCGCTGGCCAAGCCGGGCGATGGCGTGCTGCTGTCGCCGGCCTGCGCCAGTTTGGACATGTTCAGCGGCTACGCCGCCCGGGGCGAGGCCTTCGTGCGCGCCGTGCGGGCGCTCGCCGGGGTGATCACCGATGGGTAGCATCGACACTGCTGCCCGCGCACCGGTCCCGGCCGCCGCCGGCCTGCGCGGTCCGGCCGAGTGGGATTTCGCGCTGCTGGGCGTGGCCGCCCTGCTGGCGGCGCTGGGGCTGATCGCCGTGTATTCGGCTTCGATCACGGTCGCCGCCCGCAGCGTCGGCGACAGCGAGTACTACCTGCAGCGGCAGGCGATGTATCTGGCCCTGGGTGTGCTGGGTGGGTATTTCTTCACCCAGACGCGGCTGGTGTTGTGGCATCGCCTGGCCGGTTTTGCGGTGCTGGGCGCCACCGTGCTGCTGGTGCTGGTACTGCTGCCGGGCCTGGGCATCGAGGTCAACGGCGCCGCCCGCTGGCTGGGCGGCGGTGGTCTGCGCGTGCAACCGTCGGAACTGGCCAAGCTCGCCTTTCTGATGTTCGCCGCCGCCCGTCTGTCGGAGGCCGACACGCCCGAGTTGCTGCGCGAGCGCATGCTGGTGATCCTGGTCAGTCTTGGCATCATCGGTGCGTTGCTGCTGGCGGAGCCGGATTTCGGCAGTTTCGTGGTGCTGGCGGCGGCCACCGGCGGTTTGCTGTTCCTGTATGGCGTGCGCTGGCTGTATTTCATCGGCCTGGGCGCGACCGGCCTGGCGGCGCTGGCGGCGCTGGCGGTCGCCTCGCCCTACCGCCTGGCGCGGCTGACCAATTTCCTGCACCCCTGGGACGACCCATTCGGCGCCGGCTTTCAGCTCACGCAGGCGCTGATCGCCTTCGGGCGCGGCGGCTGGTTCGGCGTGGGTCTTGGCAACAGCGTGCAGAAGCTGTTCTACCTGCCGGAGGCGCACACCGATTTCCTGCTCGCCGTGCTGGCGGAGGAACTGGGCCTGTTCGCGGTGCTGGGCGTGATCGGCCTGTTCGGCTTTCTGGTGATACGGGCGTTCACCATCGCCCGCCGCGCGGCCGCCAACGGCGACGGTTTCGCCGCGCTGCTGGGCTACGGCCTGGGCCTGACGATCGGCTTTCAGGCCTTCGTGAACCTGGGCGTGAACATGGGTGTGCTGCCGACCAAGGGCCTGACGCTGCCGCTGATGAGCTACGGCGGCACCAGCCTGGTGGTCAGCTGCCTGCAGATCGCGCTGCTGCTGCGCATCGACCACGAGCAGCGGATGCGCCGTGGTGTCAACGGCGCGCCGGCCATGACGGCGCAGCGCCGGGGGCGGCACTGATGCAGGTGCTGATCATGGCCGGCGGCACCGGCGGGCATGTGATGCCGGCGCTGGCGGTGGCCCGCGAGCTGCGCGTGCAGGGTCACGACGTGCGCTGGCTGGGAACCGCGACGGGGCTCGAGGCGCGCGCCGTGCCGGCGGCCGGCATCGAGCTGTTCACGCTGCCGGTGGCCGGCCTGCGCGGCACCGGCGCGCGGCGCTACCTGTCGGCACCGGCGGGCCTGCTGCGGGCGCTGGCGCAGGCCATCGGGCTGCTGCGCCGGCTGCGCCCGGATGCGGTGCTGGGCCTGGGTGGGTACGCCTCCGGACCCGGTGGCGTGGCGGCCTTCTTGCTGCGCAGGCCGCTGGTGATCCACGAGCAGAACGCCCGCCCGGGCCTCACCAACCGCCTGCTGGCGCGTCTGGCGCAGCGCGTCCTGGCCGGCTTTCCGGGTGTGCGCCTGGCCGGACGGGCGGCCGAATTCACCGGCAACCCGGTGCGCGGCGAGTTGCTCGACCTGCCGCCGCCCGGGGAGCGCCTGAGCGCTGCGCCGCGCCTGCTGGTGCTCGGCGGCAGCCAGGGCGCGCAGGCCATCAATGCGGTCGTGCCGCAGGCGCTGGAGCTGCTCAAGCAAAGCGGCGTGCCGCTGCCGCAGGTGCGCCACCAGGCCGGACGGCAGCACGCCCAAGCGGTGACGGCCGATTACCGCGCGCGCGGCGTGACGGCCACGGTCGATGGCTTCATCGACGACATGGCGGCCGCCTACGGCGCGGCGGATCTGGCCATCTGCCGGGCTGGCGCGCTGACCGTGGCCGAGCTGTGCGCGGTCGGCCTGGGCGCGTTGCTGATCCCCTTCCCGCACGCGGCCGACGATCACCAGACCGCCAATGCCCGCTACCTGGCAGGCGCCGACGCCGCCGTGCTGCTGCCGCAGGCGGACCTGACGCCGCTGCGCCTGGCCGAGCTGCTCGGATCGCTGCTGGCCGATCCGGCGCGGCGCCTGGCGATGGCCGAGGCGGCGCGCCGCCTGGCGCGGCCCGACGCCGCGCGCCGCGTGGCGGCGGCCTGCCTGGAGGCCGCCCATGCGTGATCGGGTGCGGCACATCCATCTGGTCGGCATCGGTGGCTCGGGCATGAGCGGCATCGCCGAGGTGCTGCTGAACCAGGGCTACCGGGTCTCCGGTTCGGACCTTGGCCTGAGCGCCGCGGCCGAGCGCTTGCAGGCGCTCGGTGCGCAGGTGCAGCGCGGTCACGCGGCCAGTAACATCGACGGCGCCGACGTGGTGGTGGTGTCGACCGCCGTGCCACCAGACAACGTCGAGATCACCGCCGCCCGCGCCCGCGGCGTGCCGGTGGTGCCGCGCGCCACCATGCTGGCCGAGCTGATGCGCCTGAAGGACGGCATCGCCATCGCCGGCACCCACGGCAAGACCACCACCACCAGCCTGGTGGCGCACCTGCTGGCGCAGGGTGGGCTGGATCCGACCTTCATCATCGGCGGCCGGGTCAATGCGCTCGGCTCCGGGGCGCGCGTGGGCGCCGGCCGCTACCTGGTGGTCGAGGCCGACGAATCGGACGCGTCCTTTTTGCACCTGAACCCGATCCTGGCGGTGGTCACCAACATCGACCAGGACCACATGGACACCTACGGCGGCGACCCGGCGCGCCTGCGCCAGGCCTTCGTGGAGTTCCTGCAGCGCCTGCCCTTCTATGGCCTGGCCGTGCTGTGCCAGGACGATGCGGGGCTGATGGCGCTGCGCCCACAAATCGGCCGATCGGTAGTGACTTACGGCCTGAGGCCGGATGCCGACCTGCATGCCGACGCGGTCACCCAGGATGGTCTGCGCATGCACTTCACGGCCCGCGCCGCGGGTCGCGCGCCGCTGGCGGTGACGCTGAACCTGCCCGGCCTGCACAACGTGCAAAACGCCCTGGCGGCGATCGCCATTGCCCGCGAGGTGGGCGTGGACGATGCCGCCATCGCACGGGGACTGGCGAGCTTCGAGGGCATCGGCCGGCGCCTGCAGCACCTTGCCGACGGCGCGCTGGACGGCAAGCACCTCACCCTGATCGACGACTACGGCCACCACCCGCGCGAGCTGCAGGCGACGCTGGACGCCGTGCGCGGCGCCTATCCCGGCCGGCGCCTGCTGACCGTGTTCCAGCCGCACCGCTACACCCGCACGCGCGATCTGCTGGACGATTTTGCCGCCGTGCTGTCGGCCGGCACCGACGCGCTGCTGCTGTGTGAGGTCTACGCCGCCGGCGAGGCGCCGATCGCCGGTGCCGATGGCCGCGCCCTGGCGCGTGCCATCCGCGGCCGCGGGCGCATCGAGCCGGTGTTCGTGGAGCACTTGGCCGACCTGCCGCACAGCCTGGCGGCGGTGCTGCAGGACGGCGATGTGGTGCTCACGCTGGGCGCCGGCAGCATCGGTCAGGCCGCGGCGGCGCTCGCCAGCCGCATCGCGGGGGCCGCATGAACGCCGCCGCTCACGCCGACCGGCCGGCCGTGCGTCGCCACGAGCCGATGGCCCGGCACACCAGCTGGCGCGTCGGCGGGCCGGCCGACATTTATTGCGAGCCGCAGAACCTGCCCGAATTGCAGGCATTCCTGGCCGAGCTGCCGGCCGATGTGCCGCTGCTGTGGATCGGCCTTGGCAGCAATCTGCTGGTACGCGACGGCGGCTTTCGCGGCGCGGTGGTGTGCCTGGGCAAGGGCTTTGCGCAGATCGAAACGCTGCCCGATGGCGGACTGCGGGCCGGCGCCGGCCTGCCCTGCGCCAGGCTTGCCCAGCATTGCGGGCGCGCGGGCCTGGCCGGCGGCGAGTTCCTGGCCGGCATTCCCGGCACGGTCGGCGGGGCGCTGGCCATGAATGCCGGCGCTCACGGCGGCGAGACCTGGCAGCGCGTCGCTGCCGTGCAGACCATCGACCGCGCCGGCACGCTGCACCGGCGCCTGCCGGACGCCTACCGCATCGCCTACCGCAGCGTCAGCGGCCCGCCGGGCGAGGGTTTCGTGGCGGCCGAATTCGCCTTCGAGGCCGCGCCCGTCGAACGCGTGCAGGCGGCCATCCACGCCCTGCTGCGCCGCCGCGCCGCGACCCAGCCCCTGCGACTGGCCAATGCCGGATCGGTATTCCGCAACCCGCCGGGCGATTTCGCCGCCCGGCTGATCGAGGCGGCGGGCCTGAAGGGCCTGACCTGCGGCCGGGCGCAGGTGTCCGAGCTGCACGCCAATTTCATCGTCAACCTTGGCGGCGCCCGCGCGGCCGACATCGAATCCCTGATCGACACCGTGCAGGCGCGGGTCGAGGCCGCCAGCGGCGTGCGTCTGGAGCCGGAAGTGCGGCGCGTCGGAGAGGCCAGCTGATGCGCGCGCCACAGAATTACGGACGGGTGGCGGTGCTCTACGGCGGCCGTTCGGCCGAGCGCGAGGTGTCGCTCAAGAGCGGCGCGGCGGCCCTGGCCGCACTGCGGCAGGCCGGCGTGGATGCGGTCGGTATCGACGCTGCCGCGCCGGATCTGCTGGCGCAGCTGACCGCTGGCGGATTTGCGCGCGCCTTCATCGCGCTGCACGGGCGCGGCGGCGAGGACGGCACCCTGCAGGGCGCGCTCGACTGGCTGGGCCTGCCCTACACCGGCTCCGGCGTGCTCGGCTCGGCACTGGCCATGGACAAGCAACGCGCCAAGCAGGTGTGGCAGGGCTGCGGCTTGCCGACTGCGCCGTATGCCCTGGCCGGACCGGACAGCGATTGGGACGCGCTGGCGGCGCGCCTGGGCTTGCCGCTGATGGTGAAGCCCTCCCGTGAGGGCTCGAGCATCGGCATGAGCAAGGTCGAGCGCGCCGCCGACCTGCCAGCGGCCGTGGCAGCGGCGATGGCCCACGATCCGCGGGTGCTGATCGAACGGTTCATCGGCGGCGGCGAGTACACCGTCGGCATCGTCGGCAACCGCGTGCTGCCGGCCATCAAGCTCGAAACGGATCGCGCCTTCTACGACTACGAAGCCAAGTACCTGCGCGACGACACCCGCTATCTGTGCCCGTGCGGGCTGCCGGTGGCGCAGGAACGCGCCCTGCAGCAGCTGGCGCTGGACGCGTTCGCGGCGCTGGACTGTTTCGGCTGGGGCCGGGTCGACCTGCTGCTGGACGACAGCGGCGCGCCGTACCTGATGGAGGCCAACACCGTGCCGGGCCTGACCGACCACTCGCTGGTGCCGATGGCGGCGCGCGCGGTGGGAATGGATTTCGGCCAGCTGATGCTGGCGATCCTGGACACCAGCCTGCACCAGCCGCAGGCCGCGCCGCGGCTGTTGGTGGCCGGGGAACAGGCCGATGTTTAGGGCACCGCCTCCGCCGCGCCCGCTGTACCAGTCCATCGGTGCGGCCTCGCTGCCGCGTCAGGGCGCCCGGCCGCAGCGGCGCGGCGCCCGCCTGCGCCCGCCAACGCTGCGCGAACAGGCGACGGTGTGGCTGGCAACCGCGCGCCAGATCGGGCACTGGGCGTGGCGGTTGGGTCTTGCCGCATTGCTGCTGGCGGCCATGGTCGGCGGCGCCCGGGGCCTGGCGTGGATCACCGACCCGGCGCGCTTTCCGCTGACCACGGTGGAGATCACCGGCGACCTGGATCACGTCGACCGGGCGGCGCTGCAAGGGCGTCTGCTGCCGGCCGCCGCGGGCGGCTTCTTCAGCGTGGACGTGGCGGCCGTGGCCGAGGCCGCGCGGCACGAGCCGTGGGTCAAGCGCGCCCTGGTGCGCCGCGTGTGGCCGGACAAACTGGTGGTGCAGATCGTCGGCCACCGGGCCATCGCCCGCTGGGGCGACGGCGGCCTGCTCAGCGACAGCGGCGAGGTGTTTGCGGTCGCCGGACCGCTGCCGGAGGCCTTGCCCCTGCTCAGCGGCCCCGCCGGTGCGCGGCCGCAGCGGGTGTTTGCCGACTACCAGCGCTTCAGCCGCCTGCTGGAGGGCCTGCCACCGGTGCGCGAGGTGCGTCAGGAGGCCCGTGGCGCCTGGCACATCGGGCTTGCCAACGGCATGACCATCACCGCCGGCCGCAAGGACGTGGCCGGCCGCCTGAAGCGCTTCGCGGCCGTCTACCGCAGCCGCCTGGCGGGCGTTGCGCCGCCGCTCGAAAGCGTGGACTTGCGCTACAGCGACGGCTTTGCGGTGCGCTTCAAACCGCCTTCCGAACCCGACCGCAAGGTCATGGATTTATGAGCAAGAAACAGGACAAGCGGCTGATTGCCGGCATGGACATCGGCACCTCCAAGATCGTCACCCTGGTCGGCGAGGTGACGCCCGAGGGCGAGCTTGAAATCATCGGCCTTGGCACGCACCCCTCGCGCGGGCTCAAGAAAGGCGTGGTGGTGAACATCGAATCGACGGTCGCTTCCATGCAGCGGGCGGTCGAGGAAGCCGAGCTGATGGCCGGCTGCCAGATTCATTCGGTCTATGCCGGCATCGCCGGCAGCCACATCCGCAGCATCAACTCGAACGGCATCGTTGCCATCCGCGACCGCGAAGTCACGCAGGCCGACGTCGACCGGGTGCTGGACGCCGCCAAGGCGGTGGCCATCCCGATGGACCAGCGCATCGTGCACGTGCTGCCGCAGGAGTTCGTGATCGACGAGCAGGAGGGCATCCGCCAGCCGGTGGGCATGTCCGGCGTGCGCCTGGAGGCGCGCGTGCACATCGTCACCGCCGCCGTCAGCGCCATGCAGAACATCGTCAAGTGCGTGCGCCGCTGCGGCCTGGAAGTGGACGAGCTGGTGCTCGAGCAGGTCGCCTCCAGCCATTCGGTGCTCACCGACGACGAGATGGAACTGGGCGTGTGCCTGGTCGACATCGGCGGCGGCACCACCGACATCGCGGTGTTCATCGGCGGCTCGATCGCACACACGGCGGTGATCCCGATCGCCGGCGATCAGGTCACCAACGACATCGCCGTGGCGCTGCGCACGCCGACCCAGTTCGCCGAGGAAATCAAGGTCAAGTACGCCTGCGCGCTGCGCCAGCTGGCCGGCGCCGACGACACCATCGAGGTGCCCAGCGTCGGCGACCGGGCGCCGCGGCGCCTGTCCCGGCAAACGCTGGCCGAGGTGGTCGAGCCGCGCTACGAGGAGCTGCTGCGCCTGGTGCAGGCCGAGCTGCGGCGCAGCGGCTTTCAGGATCTGATCGCCGCCGGCGTGGTGCTGACCGGCGGCAGTTCCAAGATGGAAGGCGTGGTCGACCTGGCAGAGGAAATCTTTCACACGCCGGTGCGGCTGGGTCTGCCGCACCGGGTCAGCGGGCTGGTGGACGTGGTGCGCAACCCGATCCACGCCACCGGCGTCGGACTGCTGCTGTACGCGCTCGAACAGCGCGCCACGCAGGAGCCGTCGCGGCGCAGCTTGAGCAGTTTCAACGGCATTTGGGCGAAGGTCAAAACCTGGTTTCAGGGGGGCGTATGACGATTCTGGGCGACAGAGGCAAGGGCAAAGGCAGGGGCGAGGCACGCGACACGATTCTTGGCCGGGGACCGGGCGGTTCTCGCGGTAAGCTACTGGACACCGGGGGCAGCACGAACATGTTTGAACTTATGGAACCAACCGAACAGAACGCCGTCATCAAGGTCATCGGCGTCGGTGGCGGCGGCGGCAACGCCATCGAACACATGCTGGCGCAGCAGATCGATGGCGTGGATTTCATCGTCGCCAACACCGACGCGCAGGTGCTGGGGCGCACGTCTGCACGGACCGTGCTGCAGCTGGGCACCGGCCTGACCAAGGGCCTTGGCGCCGGCGCCAACCCGGCTATCGGCGCGCAGGCGGCGATGGAAGACAAGGAACGCATCGCCGACGCGCTCGACGGCGCCGACATGGTGTTCATCACCGCCGGCATGGGTGGCGGCACCGGCACCGGCGCGGCGCCGATCATCGCGCAGATCGCGCGTGAGCTGGGCATCCTGACGGTGGCGGTGGTGACCAAACCGTTCGGCTTCGAGGGCCGCAAGCGCCTCGACATCGCCAACGAGGGCATCGCGGCGCTGGGCAAGCACGTCGACTCGCTGATCATCATCCCGAACGACAAGCTGATCACCGAACTGGACCGCAACTTCCGCCTGACCGAGGCCTTCAAGGCCGCCAATCAGGTGCTGCAGGGCGCCGTGCAGGGCATTGCCGAGCTGATCACCCGGCCGGGCCTGATCAACGTCGACTTCGCCGACGTGCGCACCGTGATGTCCGAGATGGGCATGGCCATGATGGGCTCGTCCAGCGCCAGCGGCGATGGCCGGGCGCGCATCGCCGCCGAAGCGGCCATCAGCAGTCCGCTGCTGGAGGACATCAACCTGTCCGGTGCGCGCGGCATCCTGGTCAACATCACCGCCGGCCTGGACATGTCGATCGGCGAGTTCGAGGAAGTCGGCAACGTGGTGCGGGAACTGGCCTCGGCCGACGCCTGCGTGGTGATCGGCACCGTGATCGATCCGGACCTGAACGACGAGATGCGCGTCACGGTGGTCGCCACCGGCCTTGATCGCAAGCCCGCGCGCACCACCCAGGAGCGCCCGGTGGAGCGCCCGATGGAGGTGGTGCGTGCCGCCACCGGCACCGACCCGTACAAGCGCTACGAACAGCCGACCGTGATTCGCCAGGAACGCAAGCGCGATCCGGTGCAGGCGTTTCGCGACAGCGACATGGAGTATCTGGAAATCCCGGCCTTCCTGCGCCGACAGGCCGACTGACCGTGCAGCCGGGCGGTCGGCCAGCAATGTAGACTGTGTTACCGGCGCGTGACAGGCGCCGGTGTCACCCCATTCCCAGGACCGGCGACGACGTGATCAGGCAACGCACCCTCAAGAACAGCATCCGCGCCACCGGCGTTGGCCTGCATACCGGGGCGAGGGTTCAACTGGCCCTGCATCCGGCGCCGGTCGATAGCGGCATTCGTTTCCGGCGTGTCGATCTGAATCCGCCGGTCATCATTCCGGCGCGCGCCGACACAGTCGGCGACACCCGCCTGTCGACCACGCTGGAATCCGGCGGGGCGCGGGTTGGCACCGTCGAGCACCTGCTGTCGGCCTTGGCGGGGCTGGGTATCGATAACGCCCTGATCGATGTCGATGCTCCGGAAGTGCCGATCATGGATGGCTCGGCCGGACCGTTCGTGTTCCTGATCCAGTCGGCGGGCATCTGCGAGCAGGACGCCCCGAAATCCTTCCTGCGGGTGCTGCGATCCATCGAGGCACTCGACGCTGACCGCTGGGTGCGTCTGGACCCCTACGAGGGTTTTCGGGTCAGCTTCGAGATCGAGTTCAGCCATCCGGCCTTCGACGCCAAGCCGGCGCAGGCCCTGGTCGATTTTTCGTCGACGGCTTTTCTGCGCGAGATCAGCCGCGCCCGCACCTTCGGTTTCATGCATGAGATCGAGTCCCTGCGCGCACAGGGACTGGTGCAGGGCGGCAGCATGAAGAACGCCGTGGTGGTCGACGGGACGCGTATCCTGAACGAGGACGGGCTGCGGTATCGGGACGAATTCGTCAAGCACAAGGTGCTGGACGCGATCGGCGACCTGTACCTGCTCGGCTGCAGCCTGATCGGTGCCTTCTCCGGCTTCAAATCGGGTCATGCGCTCAACAACCGGCTGCTGCGCCGCCTGCTGGCCGACGCCGGCAACTATGAAATCGTTACCTTCAACTGCGCGCAGGAGTTACCGATTTCCTACATCGAGGCCGCGGCCGCCGCCTGAACTGATGCGGGCGCGGGTTCAGGCGGCCCACAGGCCCGCTGGCCTAGAACCGCCCGGTCTGCCGGGCGCGGGCCAGGTCGGCGTACCAGGCATCCAGCCGTTCGGCGGTGATGCGATACCCGAAGGTCGACCACGGCTCGCCGTGCAGTTGGGCTCGTCCATCGGCGATCAGGATCGGCACCCGCACCACCCCGTAGGCCTTGGCAAGTCCAAGGTCCATGCCGATTTCGATGTCCCGCTGGGAATCCTCGAAATCGCGCAGCCAGGCATTCACGTCCAGACCCACGTCGCGCGCACAGCGGGTCAGCACATCCGGATCGGCGACGTTGTCGCAGTCGCTCAGGTGGGCCTGCTGCGCCCGATCGAAATAATCCCAGTGACCCTGCGGGCCAGCCTGTTTTTCGGCTGCCTTGCAGCCACGTTGCGCCGGCATCGAGTACGGGTAATCGAAATCGCGGCTCATCATCAGCTCCGGCCGGATGCGGTGCTCGTGCTCGACCCGCACCGCGTCGCCCCAGTGCTGGAGCACGATTTCGTGCTTGGCCGCCTTCGGATCCGGAAACAAACGCGTGAACAAGGTGCGGTCTGTACCCAGCGGCCAGGCGCGGTGAATCACCTCCACCTGGGGATGGGCGGATACAAACGCCCGCAGCCGCTCGGATGCGTTGAAACACCAGCATGACAGGACGTCATGAAAGAACTCGAGCCGCATCGAAAGCATGGACGCCTCCCTCGGGGCCGCTGCGTGAACATGCCCGCGATAGTGGGCCCCGTGCCCCCGGCGCACAAGGGCCGAGGCGCGGGTTGCCGTCCGGTTGAGGCATTACCCCCGGCCGCATACAATCCGAGGTTTACCGAAAGGCTGTCGAGAACTGAATGGCAAAGGAAGAAGGCATTGAAATGCAGGGGACGGTGGTGGAAACCCTGCCGAACACGACCTTTCGTGTGCGACTGGAGAACGGCCACGTCGTCACCGCCCACATCTCCGGAAAAATGCGCAAGCACTACATCCGCATCCTCACCGGTGATCAGGTGACCGTGTCGCTGACACCCTACGACCTGAGCAAGGGCCGAATCACCTACCGGGCGCGCTGACCAGCGTCGGGCCGGTCTGTCACCCGCACACGCCGAACGCCTGCCGCCCAGCCCAGCAAAACGGCCGGCGCGCACCGGCGCCGAACGTCGCTAGGCTTCCTCTTCCGCAACCCGCGCCGGGCGGGCCGGCGCCGGCTCGCACTCAATTTTCAGCTCGCCGTCCACGCAGCCGACGCTCACCAGGCCGCCGTGGACCAGCTTGCCGAACAGCAACTCGTCCGCCAGAGCCCGGCGAATCTTGTCCTGTATCAGTCGCGCCATGGGACGGGCGCCCATCTTGGCGTCGTAGCCGTGCTCGGCCAGCCAGGCGCGGGCATCCTCGTCCACCTCGATGGTCACGCGGCGGCCTTCGAGCTGGCTCTCCAGTTCGACGATGAACTTGTCCACCACGCTGGAAATGGTCTCCGGGGTCAGGCCGCGGAAACGCACTACCCCATCCAGGCGATTGCGGAACTCCGGCGTGAACAGACGGTTGATGGCTTCCATGTCGTCGCTGCTGTGGTCCTGCTTGGTGAAGCCGACCGAGGCACGCGCGGTCATTTCGGCGCCGGCATTGGTGGTCATGATGATCACCACGTTACGGAAATCCGCCTTGCGGCCGTTGTTGTCGGTCAGCGCGCCATGATCCATGACCTGCAGCAGCAGGTTGAACACGTCCGGGTGAGCCTTTTCGATCTCGTCCAGCAGCAGCACGGCATGCGGATGCTTGTTGATGGCTTCGGTCAGCAGGCCGCCCTGGTCGAAACCGACGTAGCCCGGCGGCGCACCGATCAGGCGCGAGACGGTATGCCGCTCCATGTACTCGGACATGTCGAAGCGGATCAGCTCGATACCTAGCGCCAGCGCCAGCTGACGGCTCAGCTCGGTCTTGCCGACGCCGGTCGGGCCGGCGAACAGGAACGAGCCGATCGGCCGCGTCTGCGGGCCAAGACCCGAGCGTGCCATCTTGATGGCGGCAGTCAGGGTGTCGATGGCCTCGTCCTGGCCGAACACGGTCATCTTCAGATTCCGGTCCAGCGTGCGCAACTTCTCCATGTCGGTGCTGGAAACCTGCTTGGGCGGAATGCGGGCGATGCGCGCCACCACCTGCTCGACGTCGCCAACGCCGATGACCTTCTTGCGCTTGCTCGGCGGCAGCACCCGCTGCGCCGCGCCGGCCTCATCGATGACGTCGATGGCCTTGTCCGGCAGGAAGCGCTCGTTGATGTAACGCGCCGACAATTCGGCCGCTGCCGACAGCGCGGCGTTGGTGTAGCGCACGTTGTGATGCTGTTCGTACTGCGTGCGCAGGCCGCGCAGGATCTGCACCGTCTCGGGCACGCTCGGCTCGCCGACGTCGATTTTCTGAAAGCGCCTGGACAGCGCCCGGTCCTTCTCGAAGATGCCGCGGTATTCCTGATAGGTGGTGGAACCGATGCACTTGAGCTCGCCCGACGCCAGCACCGGCTTGATCAGGTTGGATGCATCCATCACGCCACCGGAGGCCGCGCCGGCACCGATGATGGTGTGGATCTCGTCGATGAACAGGATCGATCCGGGGTCTTTCGACAGATCCTTGAGCACGGTTTTCAGGCGCTTCTCGAAATCGCCGCGGTACTTGGTGCCGGCCAGCAGGGCGCCCATGTCCAGGGAATACACGGTGCACTCGGCGAGCGCATCCGGCACCTCATGGTCCACGATGCGCTTGGCCAGACCCTCGGCCAGCGCGGTCTTGCCGACGCCCGCCTCACCCACGAACAGCGGGTTGTTCTTGCGCCGCCGGCACAGGATCTTCATGGTCCGTTCGATCTCGTCGGCACGGCCGATCAGCGGGTCGATGCGGCCCTGACGCGCCTGCTCGTTCAGGTTGACCGCGAACTTGTCCAGCGCCGACTTGGCGCCCCCATCGCCCTGCGCTTCGTCTTCCGGGCTGGCAGGGGACTCGTTTTCTTCGCCTTCGTTCACTTTGGATATGCCGTGTGCAATGTAATTGACCACGTCCAGCCGGCTGATGCCCTGCTTGCCCAGCAGGAACACGGCATGCGACTCCTTTTCGCTGAAAATCGCCACCAGCACGTTGGCGCCGGTGACTTCGCGCTTGCCCGAGGCCTGCACGTGGAACATCGAGCGCTGCAGCACGCGCTGGAAACCGATGGTCGGCTGCACGTCGCGTTCGTCGCCTTCCGGCAGCAGCGGCGTGTTCTTGTCGATGAAGGCGCCAAGTTCCCGGCGCAGGCGTTCGATGTCGGCGCCGCAGGCGCGCAGCACCGACGCCGCCGAGGGGCTGTCGAGCAGCATTTGCAGCAAATGCTCGACGGTCATGAATTCCTGCCGCTTCTCGCGCGCCTGGCGGAAGGCCTGGTTCAGGGTGAATTCGAGTTCGTGACTGAGCATGTCAGGCTACTTCCATATCGCATTGCAGGGGATGTTCGTTCTCGCGTGAGTACTGCACAACCTGTGCCACCTTGGTCTCCGCAATCTCGCGTGTATAGACACCGCAGACGCCCTTGCCGCGGGTGTGTACGTGCAGCATCACCTGCGTGGCGCGCTCGCGGTCCAGGCCGAAGAAGCGCTCCAGCACGTGCACCACAAACTCCATCGGCGTGTAATCGTCATTGAGCAACACCACCTTATACAGCGGTGGCTGGGCCACTTTGGGCTTGGCTTCGCGGACGTCCAGTGCGCCGTCGTTGCCGCGTCGTTCCCCGTTACTCATTCGCAATCACTGCCACGTTTTGCAGCGGATGGCGCCGCTACGCTGGTATCGCCCCGGCTGCGCCGCCGGCACGGCGGCACGTTTCGAAAATGGGCTTCGATGCAATGCTGAAGTCGCGCCCGCCCCTTGTCAACACAGCGTTTGGAAGCCTTTGTCAAGCAAAATATGGTGCTAGACTTTTGGTTTATCAAGGCAGCCGCTTCGTCGGCTGTTTTTGCTTTTCGGGGTAGAGAAATGTCTGGCCAGGATGCGGCCCTGATGGCCACCTATGCGCGCCAGCCGGTAGCGTTCGCGCGCGGCGCCGGCGTGTGGTTGTGGGACACCCACGGCGAACGCTATCTGGACGCTCTGTCCGGCATTGCGGTGTGCGGGCTCGGTCACGCCCATCCGGAAGTGGCGCGGGCCATCGCCGAGCAGGCCGCCACTTTGGTGCATACCTCAAACCTCTACCAGGTGCCGCTTCAGGCACGACTGGCCGAGCGCCTGACTGCGCTGGCCGGAATGCAGCAGGCATTCTTCTGCAATTCCGGCGCCGAGGCCAACGAGGCGGCGATCAAGATCGCCCGCAAATATGGCCACGGGCGCGGCATTGCCGTGCCGACCATCGTGGTGGCCGACGGCAGTTTCCACGGCCGCACCCTGGCCACGCTCAGCGCCACCGGCAACCGCAAGGTGCAGGCCGGCTTCGAGCCGCTGGTGCAGGGTTTCACGCGGGTGCCGTACGACGACCTGGACGCACTGCGCCGAGTGGCCGAGCACCAGCGCGAGGTGGTGGCGGTGCTGCTCGAGCCAGTGCAGGGCGAAGGCGGCATCCGTCTACCGTCGGCCGACTATCTGGCCGGCGTGCGCGCCCTGTGCGATCAGCACGACTGGCTGCTGATGCTGGACGAAATCCAGACCGGCATGGCGCGCAGCGGCCGCTGGTTTGCCTTTCAGCACACCGGCATCAGGCCGGATGTGATGACGCTGGCCAAGAGCCTGGGCAACGGTGTGCCGATCGGTGCCTGCCTGGCCGGCGGCAAGGCCACCGACGTGCTGCAAGCGGGCAATCACGGCAGCACCTTTGGCGGCAACCCGCTGGCCTGCCGGGCGGCGCTGACCACGCTCGAGATCACCGAGCGCGAGGGGCTGGCGCGGCGCGCCGAGCAGCTGGGGGCGTATTTGCTTCAGGCGCTGCGCCAGCGGCTGGCCGCCTGCCGGGGGGTGGTCGAGGTGCGTGGCCTGGGGCTGCTGATCGGCATCGAGCTGGACCGGCCGTGCGCCACCCTGGTGCAACGGGCGATTGAAAAACGCCTGCTGATCAACGTCACCGCCGAACGGGTGGTGCGCCTGCTGCCGCCGCTGGTGATGAGCGACAACGAGGCCGAGCTGCTGCTGGACACCCTGTGCCCGCTGATCGCCGATTTCTGCGCTGGAGATTGAGAAGCTTCGCCATGGCCGCACGGCATTTCCTGACCCTGACCGACCTGACGCCGGCCGAGCTGGCCAGGTTGATGACGCGCGCCGCCGAGCTGAAGGCCGCCCACCGCCGCGGCGAGCGCGCCACGCCCTACGCCGGCAAGGTGCTGGCCATGCTGTTCGAGAAGTCCTCGACCCGCACCCGGGCCTCGTTCGAGGCCGCCTGGACGCACCTTGGCGGACACACCATGTTCCTGTCGCCGCGCGACATCCAGCTCGGTCGCGGCGAGACGGTCGAGGACTCGGCCCGCGTGCTCTCGCGCATGGTGGACGTGCTGGTGGTGCGTACCTTCAGCCATGAGCGCCTGGAGCTGTTCGCCGCACACTCGGCGGTACCGGTGATCAACGCCCTGACCGACCGTTTCCACCCCTGCCAGCTGCTGGCCGACATCCTGACCTGGATCGAACGCCACGGCGACATCCGCGGGCGCACGGCGGCCTTCGTGGGCGATGGCAACAACGTCTGCCATTCGTGGATGGAAGCGGCGCGGCTGTTTGGCTTTCGCCTGCGCGTGGCAACGCCCGACGGCTACCGGCCAGACCCCGAGCTGCAGGCCCCCTACGCCGACTGCGTGCAGGTGCTGGATGACCCGGCCGCCGCCGTGGCCGGTGCCGACGCCGTCATCACCGACGTGTGGGCCAGCATGGGCCAGGAAGACGAGGCCGCCGCGCGCGTACAGGCGTTTTCGGGTTTCCAGGTGAATGCGGCGTTGATGGCGCAGGCGGCGCCGGGGGCGATCTTCATGCACTGCCTGCCGGCACACCGCGGCGAGGAGGTCAGCGCCGACGTGATCGACGGCCCGCAAAGCGTGGTCTGGGACGAGGCGGAAAACCGCCTGCACGCGCAAAAGGCGTTGCTGGAACTGCTGCTGGGTTGAGGACCCGCTGAAGTATTCAGCGGGTCCCGCAGCGCAGGGACGCGCTGCTGAGAAATCCTGGAGGGATTTATTTAGCGCTTCCTTGAGACGCCCGCCGCCCTATTCGTCCGCCGCATCCACCCGGCGCCAGACCCCGGACTTGCCGCCGCGCTTCTCGAGCAGGCCGATGTCGGTCAGGGTCATGCCCCGATCGACCGCCTTGCACATGTCGTAGATCGTCAGCAGCGCGATCTGCACCGCCGTGAGGGCTTCCATCTCGACGCCCGTCTGCCCGCCGGTGCGTACCCGTGCGCGGCAGACCACTGAGGGCGGCGCATCCTGCAGCTCGAAGTCGATGCTGACGGCGGTCAGCGGCAGCGGATGGCACAGCGGGATCAGCTCGGCGGTGCGCTTGGCGGCCATGATGCCGGCGACGCGGGCAATACCCAGCACGTCGCCTTTCTTGTGATCGCCGGCCCGAATCCGCGCCAGCGTGTCCGCCTGCATCAGGATGCGCCCGCCGGCCACCGCCTCGCGCTGGGTGACCGGCTTGTCGCCGACGTCGACCATGTGCGCCTCGCCACGCCGATTGAAGTGCGTGAGCTCACTCATCGGCGAGCAAGCCTGCCAGGCTGCAGGGGCGCGTGGTGGTGTCCAGCTGCGGGATGACCAGCCGCTGCATGGCCAGCCGGCTGCCGTTTGCCGAACCCGGCAGCAGGAACAGCAGCTTGCCCGCGGCCAGCCCAGCGCAGGCGCGCGACAGCATGCCGGAGCTGCCGACATCTTCCAGCGACAGCACCTGGAACAGCACTGCGAAGCCAGGAATGTCGTGCTCGATCAGCGGCGCCGCCGCTTCGGGCATGCAATCGCCGATCCCGGTGCCGCCGTTTGAAATCACCACGTCGGTGGCCGGGTCGGCCAGCCAAGCGCGCAGGAATTCGCGCATGACCGGGGCGTCGCCGTGGCGGATGGCCGATGCCGCTACGCGGTGGCCGGCCGCGATCAGCTGCGCGCGGATCAGGTCGCCGGTGCTGTCATCGGCGCCAGTGCGGCGGTTGGAGTAGGTGAGGACCGCCACGCGCAGGCTGCGCGGGGTATCGCTGGCTTTGCTCATGACAGGACGAACGCGATCGGTGAGCGGGTCGCTATTATGGTGTGCCCTGCCCCGGACGTTTCGACCATGACCATCCAAGTGCGCTTTTTTGCCAGTCTGCGCGAGGCGCTCGGCCGCGATGGCGCCGACATCGCCCTGCCGGCCGGCGCCCGGATTGCGGACGTATGGTGCGCGGTGACGGGCACCCAGGCCTTGCCGGCCGGCATCCTGTGCGCGGTCAATCACGATTACGCCGCCCCGGATGCGGCGGTGCGCGACGGCGATGAAGTGGCCTTTTTCCCGCCGGTCACCGGAGGCTGAGGTGAGCGTCGAGCTGGTCGCAGGAGTGTTCGATCCGTGGGCGCGCCTGGCCGCCCGGCAGGCGGCCCGCACCGCCGCAGACAGCGGCGCCTGCGCGGTGTTCGTCGGCACCATGCGCGATTTCAACGCCGGCGACAGCGTGCGCGCCATGACGCTCGAACACTACCCGGGTATGACCGAGCGGGCGCTGGCCGGCATCGCCGACGAAGCACGCGCCCGTTGGTCGGTGAACGAGCTGCTGATCGTGCATCGCGTGGGGCCGATCGAGCCTGGCGATGCCATCGTGCTGACCGCCGCCTGGTCGGCGCACCGCGAGGCGGCATTCGCCGCCTGTCGCTACCTGATCGAGGAGCTCAAGCACCGGGCGCCATTCTGGAAAAAGGAAGCCCTGGCCGACGGCAGCAGTCGCTGGGTGGCGCGCAATACCCCGGCCGCGGGCTGACGCGCTCGAGCGAATCAGCTTCGAGCGTCGCCGGGGGCGTTCTGGTAACGCTGCAAGGCCTCGATGATGAGGGCCTTTGCCGCCGCCGCGTCGTCCCAGCCGTCCAGCTTCACCCACTTGCCTTTCTCCAAGTCCTTGTAGTGCTCGAAGAAATGGCCGATGCGCTCCAGCCAGTGCGGCGAAACCTGGGCGATGTCGTGAATGTGCGCGTAGCCGGCAAACACCTTGTCGTCGGGCACCGCCAGAATCTTCTCGTCCCCGCCGGCCTCGTCGGTCATGCGCAGCACGCCCACCGGCCGGCAGCGGATCACGGAGCCGGGAATCAGCGTCAGCGGCAGGATCACCAGCACGTCGGCCGGATCCCCATCGCCGCACACGGTGTGCGGGATGTAGCCGTAGTTGCACGGGTAGCGCATGGGCGTGGACAGGATGCGGTCGACGAAGATCGCACCGGATGTCTTGTCGACCTCGTACTTGACCGGCTCGGAATCCTTGGGGATTTCGATGATGACGTTGATGTTGTGCGGCAAATTGCCGCCGGCAGGGACCAGATCCAGGCCCATTGCGTGCTCCTTGCAAGTAGCGGGGAAGTGTCGAAGGGATGCAAGGATACTGGCGCGACGGCTACGATGCCGCGTCTGGCTGCCTGAAATGAAAACGCCCTCGCCCCCAATGGAGGGGCCAGGGCGCGTCAAGACACCCTGGCTGTTGGCCTACAGCAACGGCACCAGCAGCAGGGCCACGATGTTGATGATCTTGATCAGCGGGTTAATGGCCGGACCGGCGGTGTCCTTGTAGGGATCGCCCACGGTGTCGCCGGTGACGGCCGCCTTGTGGGTTTCCGAACCCTTGCCGCCGTAGTGGCCTTCCTCGACGTACTTCTTGGCGTTGTCCCAGGCGCCGCCGCCGGTGCACATCGAGATGGCCACGAAAAGACCGGTCACGATGGTGCCGATCAGCAGACCGCCCAGGGCCTTCACGCCGGCACCGGGTCCCATCAGATAGTTCATGCCAAAGCCGACCAGCACCGGTACCAGGATCGGCAGCAGTGACGGCACGATCATTTCCTTGATGGCGGCCTTGGTCAGCATGTCCACCGCCCTTGAGTAATCCGGCTTGCCGGTGCCCTCCATGATGCCGGGGATTTCCTTGAACTGGCGGCGCACTTCCACCACCACCGAACCGGCCGCGCGGCCGACCGCTTCCATCGCCATGGCGCCGAACAGGTACGGCACCAGGCCGCCGATGAACAGGCCGATGATCACCGCCGGATCCGACAGGCTGAACGCCTGCAGCTTGCCGATCGCCTCAAGGTTGGCCGTGTAGTCGGCAAACAGCACCAGCGCCGCCAGACCGGCCGAGCCGATGGCGTAGCCCTTGGTCACCGCCTTGGTGGTGTTGCCGACAGCATCCAGCGCGTCGGTGATGGTGCGCACGTTGCCGGGCAGGCCGGCCATCTCGGCGATGCCGCCGCCGTTGTCGGTGATAGGGCCGTAGGCATCGAGCGCCACGATCATGCCGGTCATCGACAGCATGGCGGTGGCGGCAATGGCGATGCCATACAGGCCGCCCAGCTGGTACGAGGCGCCGATGGCCGCGCACACGGCCAGCACCGGCAAGGCCGTGGAGCGCATCGACACCGCAAGACCCGCAATCACGTTGGTGCCGTGACCGGTCTGCGAGGCCGCGGCAATGCCGCGCACCGGCCCGTATTCGGTCGCCGTGTAGTACTCGGTGATGACCACCATGGCGGCGGTCAGCGCCAGACCGATCAGGGAGCAGTAGTAAAGACTCATCGCCTGCTCGCCCAGCAGCGCGGTGGAGATCGGATAAAACGCCGCGGCGGCGAGCACACCGGACACGGCCACGCCCCGGTACAGCGCGTTCATGATCTTGCCGCCGTCGCTGACCTTGACGAAGAAGGTTCCGGCGACCGAGGCGACGATGGAAACGGCGCCCAGCAGCAGCGGGTACAGGACGGCGTTCACGCCCAGCGCCTGCATGGTCAGGCCCGCCAGCAGCATGGTGGCCACCAGTGTCACGGCGTAGGTCTCGAACAGATCCGCCGCCATGCCGGCGCAGTCGCCGACGTTGTCACCGACGTTGTCGGCAATCACCGCCGGGTTGCGCGGATCATCCTCGGGGATGCCGGCCTCGACCTTGCCCACCAGGTCGGCGCCCACGTCCGCGCCCTTGGTGAAGATGCCGCCGCCCAGACGGGCGAAAATCGAGATCAGCGAGCCGCCGAAGGCCAGGCCCACCAGCGAATGCAGCGCGTGGTCCGCGTCCGTGACCTGCAGCATGGCCAGGTAGTAGCCGGCCACACCCAGCAGGCCCAGGCCGACCACCAGCATGCCGGTGATGGCGCCGCCGCGAAACGCCACCTGCAGCGCCGGATTGAGGCCGATGCTGGCGGCATGCGCCGTGCGCACATTGGCGCGCACCGATACGTTCATGCCGATGTAGCCGGTCAGCCCGGACAGCACCGCACCGACCGCGAAACCGCCCGCCGTCGGCCAGTTCAGGGCCAGGCCCAGTACCGCGAACAGCACCACGCCGACCACCGCAATGGTCGTGTACTGGCGGTTCAGGTAGGCCTGCGCGCCGGCCTGGATGGCGGCGGCGATCTCCTGCATGCGCGCATTGCCGGCCGGTTGCGCGATGATCCAGCGCACGGCCAGCAGGCCGTAGACGATGGCCACTGCGCCCGCCGCGATAGCGAGCCACAGAGCAAGGTCGATGGTCATGAAATCTCCCCTTGAAGTTCTGCGGTCAATCAGCCGCCCCAAAGCACATCCGACCACACCGAACACGACGTGATCGATCGTACGTTAATGGGCGCGGAATTATAGCTTGAAGTCCGTGGCGAGCCGGCGCACGACCGGCGCATTGGCAAGCCGCACATACTGGGGCAAGCCGTCGGCGTAGGGCGGATACGCCTCGCCCACGATCAGCGGTGCCAGATAACGACGGCAGGCATCGGTGATGCCAAATCCGTCGTCGCCGATGAACTCGGCCGGCAGCAGGCGTTCCTGATTGGCGAGCGCCGCCAGCGACGCGCTGGCGATATCCCAGCGGTAGGGTTGATCGGCCAGGCGTCGGATCACCGGCGCCACCCCACTGTCACCGGCGAGCGCCATTTCAACCGCGGCGCGGCCGATGGCGTAGGCCTGTTCGATGTCCACGGCGCTGGCCAGATGGCGGGCCGAGCGCTGCAGATAGTCGGCCACCGCCCAGTGCGTCTTGAAGCCGAGCTGTTGCGTGACCAGCTGCGCCACGGCCGGCCCGGCGCCGCCAAGCTGATGATGGCCGAAGGCATCCACGGTGCCGGCCTCGGCCAGAAAATGGCCATCGGCATCCCGCACACCTTCCGAGGCCACCACGGAGCAGTAGCCATGGCGGGCCACGGTATCCCTGACGCGTGCCAGAAAACGCCCGGCATCGAAGGCGACTTCCGGAAACAGGATCGCCTGCGGCCCGTCTTCGCCGGCCAGGCCGCCGGCGGCGGCGATCCAGCCGGCGTGACGCCCCATGACCTCGAGCACGAACACCTGCGTCGAGGTGGTCGCCATGGCGGCCAGATCGCGCGTCGCCTCGCGGATCGACACCGCCACGTATTTGGCAACCGAGCCGAAGCCCGGGCAGCAGTCGGTGACCGGCAGGTCGTTGTCCACTGTTTTGGGAATGCCGATGACCTTGAGCGGGTAGCCGTGCGCCTGGCTGTAGCGCCACAGCTTGAGTGCCGTATCCATGGAATCGCCGCCGCCGTTGTAGAAGAAATAGCCGATATCGTGGGCGTCGAAAACCTCCAGCAGGCGCCGGTAATGGCGATCGTCCTGGGCCGGATCGGGCAGCTTGTAGCGGCAGGATCCGAACGCTCCGCCGGGGGTGTGACGCAGCGCGGCAATGTTCGCCGCCGGCTCCAGGGAGGTGTCGATAAGGTCCTCGGTGAGCGCCCCGACGATGCCGTGGCGGGCGGCATACAGGGCGCCGATGGCCCCGCTGTGCGCCCGCACCGTCTCCACGACGGCGGCGGCAGTGACGTTGATGGCGGCGGTGACCCCACCGGACTGCGCGTACAAGGCGTTTTTGCTCATCGTTTGATCCTCGGTGCAACGGACATCGTCATTCTGCCCGGCGCCCGTCAAAACGGTTTGACGGCATACCGGCGATCGCTTAGGTTTGCCGCCGGTCGGGCGGCGATCCGCCCCTGCCCGCTGCCCCCACATCACACCAATCGTCAAGGATTTTCAACACATGCGAGTCGTCATGCTCGGCGCCCCCGGGTCCGGCAAGGGCACACAGGCCAAGCGACTGGTCCAGGCCTATGGCGCCCCGCAACTGTCCACCGGCGACCTGCTGCGCGCCGCGGTCAAGGCCGCCAGCCCGATCGGCCTGAAGGCCAAGGCCGCCATGGAAGCCGGCAAGCTGGTGTCGGACGACATCGTGCTGGGCCTGATCGAGGAGGCGCTGGACGGCCCGCACGCACTGCACGACTTCATCCTGGATGGCTTTCCGCGCAACCTGGCGCAGGCCGAGGCGCTCGGCGCGCTGCTCGACAGGCTGGGCCTGCCGCTGCAGGCGGCCATCCTGATCGATGTCAGCGCCGAGGAACTGAAACGGCGCATCGCCGGCCGGCGTACCTGCCGCAACTGCGGCGCCATCTACAACGTCTACACCGCCCCGTCGGCGACCGAGGGCGTGTGCGATCTGTGCGACGGCGAAACCTACCAGCGCAGCGACGACAACGAGACCACGGTCGCGCAGCGCCTGGCCACCTACGAAGCCGAAACGGCGCCCTTGATCGGCTATTACCGCGACCGCGGCCTGCTGCACAGCGTGCCCGGCGAGCAGCCGGTGGATGCCATCTTCGCGGCGCTGCGCGCCATCGTCGACAGCCTTGCCTGATCCGCACGTGAGCGAACGCAATTACCCCGCAACCCGGCTGCGCCGCCTGCGCCGGCATGGCTTTCTGCGCGAACTGGTGCGCGAGACGCGCCTGGCGCCGGCCGATCTCATCTACCCGGTGTTCGTGCTGGACGGCAGCGGGCGGCGCGAGCCGGTCGCGTCCATGCCGGGCGTCGAGCGGCGCAGCATCGACCTGCTGGTCGAGCACGCACGCGCGGCGGCCGATCTGGGAATTCCGGCGCTGGCACTGTTTCCGGTCATCGATCCGGCCCGCAAGTCCGCGGACGCAGCCGAGGCCTGGAACCCGGACGGGCTGGTGCCGCGCGCCGTGCAGGCGCTCAAGTCCGCCCTGCCACAGCTTGGCGTGATCACCGACGTGGCGCTCGATCCGTACACCTCGCACGGCCAGGATGGCCTGATCGACGGCGAGGGTTACGTGCAAAACGACCTCACCGTCGCGGCGCTGGTGCGCCAGGCGGTATGTCAGGCCCGCGCCGGGGCCGACGTGGTGGCCCCATCCGACATGATGGACGGGCGCATCGGCGCCATCCGCAAGGCGCTCGAGCGCGAGGGGCTGGTCAACACCGCCATCCTCGCCTACTCGGCCAAGTACGCGTCGGCCTTCTACGGGCCGTTTCGGGACGCCGTCGGTTCGGCGGCCAATCTGGGCGGCGCCGGCAAGCACGGCTACCAGATGGACTGCGGCAACGGCGACGAGGCCCTGCACGAGGTGGCGCAGGACCTGGCCGAAGGCGCCGACATGGTGATGATCAAGCCCGGCCTGCCGTACCTGGACATCGTGCGGCGGGTGAAGGAGCGTTTCGGCGTGCCGACCTTCGTCTATCAGGTCAGCGGCGAGTACGCCATGCTCAAGGCCGCTGCGCAGAACGGCTGGCTGGACGAGCGCGCGGTGGTGCTGGAGACACTGCTGGCCTGCCGGCGCGCCGGCGCCGACGGCATCCTGAGCTACTTCGCCCTCGACGCCGCCGGCTACCTGCAGGGCTGACATGGACCGCTACGCCGTGTTCGGCCACCCGGTCGGCCACAGCAAATCGCCGCAGATTCACGCCGCGTTTGCCGCCCAGACCGGGCAGAGCCTCAGCTACGAGGCGATCGATGCGCCGCCCAATGGCTTCGCCGCGGCGCTGCGGGGCTTCGTCGACCAGGGCGGGCGCGGCTGCAATGTGACGGTGCCGTTCAAGGACGAGGCCTATCGCCTGGCGGACCGCTGCGATGCGCTGGCCCGGCAGGCGCAGGCCGCCAACACGCTGCGGGTCGAGCCGGGCGGCCGGCTGGCCGGCTTCAACACCGACGGCGTCGGCCTGCTGCGCGACCTGACGCAGAACCTCGGTCTCGCGCTCGCCGGCCAGCGCGTGCTGCTGGTCGGTGCCGGCGGTGCTGCGGCCGGCATCGTCGGCCCGCTGCTGGCCGCAGGCATTGCCGAACTGGTGATCGTGAACCGCACGCCGCAGCGGGCCGGCGACCTTGCACGACGCTTCGCCGCCCACGGACCGGTCCGCGCCTCGGCCCTGCAGGCGCCCGGCAGCGGTTTCGATCTGGTCCTGAACGCCACCGCCGCCGGTCTTGACGGCCGGGCACCCGATTTGCCTGTGGCCGTGTTCAGCCCGGAAACGGTCGCCTACGACCTTGTTTACGGCCCCGCCGCCGGGCCGTTTCTGGCGCTCGCCCGGCAGGCCGGGGCAGGTGCCTGCCACGACGGCCTCGGTATGCTGGTTGAGCAGGCGGCGGAAGCCTTCTGGCTGTGGCGGGGTGTGCGCCCCGCCACAGCGCCAGTCATCGCCGCCTTGCGCGGCGTCTGAGGAACCTCCCAAACTGGTTTTAGTTGGCCTGGTTGCTCGGCGCACCCGCCAAAAGCGGTAGACGCCCGCCCTCAGCCTTCGGCCACCGCAGCACCGTTGGGGCCGTGGTGATCCTGCGTGCGGTCCATATGCTCGCGCAGCTGCCGCGCGGCGGCGTCGAAAGCGTCGCGCAGCGCGACATACAGGTCCTCGTTGGGCTCGCGCTTGACCACCAGTTCCGCGCCCGGCACGGTCAGGTCGATGTGCACGTTGTACAGCACGCCCTTGTGGTGGTGCTTGTGCGGGCATTCGATCACCACCCGGCAGGCCATGATCCGGTCACTGAACTGGTCGAGTTTCTCGGCCTTCTTGCGCACGGCCGTTTCGATGGCCTCGGTCAGCTCGATATCGCGGGCGGTGATCTGAAGCGGTAAACGCATGGAGTTCTCCTTGGAAATGACTTCGACAGGGCGGCGCCGCGGTTTCCCCATCCACAAGGCACGCGCCGGTTTTCAATCTACGCCCTGCCCACGACATCGGCAAACGCATCGCCGCCGCGTTGACAGGGCACCCCGTAGCAGGGGTAAGGTGCCTCTTTTTCTTGCATTCTGGCCATGATCAGCCTCAGTTCACTGTCCCCACCGTCGCTGCGGGAACGGCTGCTCGCCGCCTTGAGCGGCCCGCTGCCGGGGCGCAGCGGTCAGGCACGCATGGCACCGGCACCCTACCTCGGCAGCATGGATGAGCGCTGGCTGGCCATCCCGCAGGATCACCGCGAGGCCGCCGTGCTGCTGCTGCTGTACCCGGGTGCGGGCGGCCACCCGGCGCTGGCGTTGATCCGCCGCCCTGACTATGACGGCCCGCACAGCGGCCAGGTAGCCCTGCCGGGCGGCCGGCGCGAGGGCGACGAGGCGCTGGCGCACACGGCGCTGCGCGAAACCCAGGAGGAACTGGGCGTCGACCCGGCCGCGCTGGATCTGCTCGGCGCGCTCTCGCCCCTGTATGTGCGGGCCAGCAACCATCTGGTCTATCCGTTCGTGGCCAGCGCGGCGACGCGGCCTGATTTCGTGCCCTGCGCGCGCGAGGTGGCGGCCGTCATCGAGACCCCGCTCGAGCGGCTGCTGAACCCACGTTACCGCGGCTTCGAGGTGGTGCGCTTCGAGTCGCTGGGCCGCGTGCGCGTGCCGTATTTCGCGCTGCCGGGCACGCGCATCTGGGGCGCCACCGGCATGATCCTTGGGGAATTTCTGACCATGCTGGAGCAGACGGATGACGCCGCCTGAGGTCGCCAGCGCCTGCATCAATGCCTGTCAGGTGGCGGCCGATGCCTGCAGCGGCTGCGGCCGGCGCCTGGACGACATCGCCGCCTGGTCGGGCGCCGGCAGTGGCGAGCGGATCGGCATCCTCCTGCAGGCCGCGCGCCGGCTGGCCGATGGCGCGCCACGGCCCTGGCCGCGGCGCGTACGCGACGGAATCGGCAACGAACTGCTGCTGGCCGGCCCGCCGCAGCGCATCGTCTCGCTGGTGCCCTCGCAGACCGAGTTGCTGTTCGATCTGGGCGCCGGCGAGCGGGTGGTCGGGGTAACGAAGTTCTGCGTGCGCCCGGATGCGGCGCGCGCGGGCCGACGCCGCGTCGGCGGCACCAAGACTCCCGACATCGCGCGCATCCGGGCGCTGGCCCCGGACCTGGTGCTGGCCAACCGAGAGGAGAATCGCGCCCAGGACGTGGCCGCCATTGCCACCTTCGCGCCGGTGTACGTGACCGAGGCCAACAGCGTGGCGCAGGCGCTGGCCATGACCCGCGCGGTGGGCTTTGCACTTGGCGCCGAAGCCGCGGCGGCGCGCCTCGCAGCCGACATCGAAGCGGCTTTCGGTGAGCTGCCGCGGCTGGACGGCCTGCGCTGCGCGTACCTGATCTGGCGCCGGCCGTGGATGGTTGCCGGTGGCGGCAGCTTCATCGACGATGTGTTGCGGCGCCTGGGTCTTGCCAACGTGTTCGCGGATCGCCCGCGGTACCCGGAAGTGACGGCCGCGGACCTGGCCGCCGCCGCGCCGGACGTGGTGCTGCTGTCGTCGGAGCCGTATCCGTTCAAGCCGGCGCATGCGCAGGAACTGGCGGACGTGTTGCCGCAGGCGCGCATGCTGCCGGTCGACGGCGAGATGTTCTGCTGGCCGGGCAGTCGCCTGCTGGCGGCGGCCGGGTATTTTCGTGAACTGTTGCCGCGCCTTGCCGGCAGTGCAGGGGTGCAATGACATGGTGAGCGAAAGCTTCGACTATCTGGTGATCGGTGGCGGCAGCGGCGGCATCGCCTCCGCACGGCGGGCCGCGCAGTACAGCGCACGTGTGGCGGTGGTGGAAGCGGCCCGCCTGGGCGGCACCTGCGTCAACGTCGGCTGCGTGCCCAAGAAGGTCATGTGGAACGCCGCCGGCATTGCCGAGACGCTGCACCTGGCGGCCGACTACGGATTTGCGGTGGACGGCTTGCGCCTGGACTGGCCGCGGCTGGTGCAGGCCCGTAACGCCTACGTGGCGCGGCTCAACGGCATCTACAAGGACCTGCTCGACGGCTCCAAGGTCACGCTGCTGCGCGGCCACGCCCGCTTTGCCGGCCCGGACGCCGTCACCGTGGACGACTCCACCTACAGCGCCCGGCACATCCTGATCGCCGCCGGCGGCCGGCCGATGGTGCCGGACCTGCCAGGCGCCGGGCTTGGCATCGACAGTGACGGCTTTTTCGCGCTCACCGAGCAGCCGCGTCGGGTGGTGGTGATCGGCGCCGGCTACATCGCCGTGGAACTGGCCAGCGTGCTGCGGGCGCTGGGCAGCGAGGTGGCGCTCGCCATCCGCGGCCAGACGGTGCTGCGCAGCTTCGACACGCTGGTCCAGGAAGCCGTCACCGGACACCTGGAAGCCGCCGACGTCGCCGTGCAGCGGGGTTTCGTGCCGGCCGGCATCGAACGCCGCGATGATGGGCTGGCCGTGCTGGCGGCCGACGGACGGTCGCTGGCCGGCTACGACTGCGTGCTGTGGGCAGTCGGCCGTGCGCCGTGCAGCGACGCGCTGGCCCTGGAACGCACCGGCGTGCAGGTGGACGCGGACGGCCACATCCCGGTCGATGCCTTCCAGGACACCAACGTGCCCGGCATCCACGCCGTGGGCGACATCACCGGCCGGGCACCGCTGACGCCGGTGGCCATCGCCGCCGGGCGGCGGCTGGCCGATCGCCTGTTCGGCGGCCAGGCCGAGCGCCGGCTCGATTACGACAACATCCCGTCGGTGGTGTTCGGCCACCCGCCGGTCGGCAGTGTTGGGCTGACGGAAGCCCAGGCCCGCGCCGCGCACGGCGATGCGGTGCGCATCTATACCACGCGCTTCACCGACATGTACTACGCGCTGGGCAGCCACCGGCCGCAGACGGTCGCCAAGCTGGTGTGCGTGGGTTCCGACGAGCGGGTGGTCGGCGTGCACGTGGTCGGGCGCGGTGCGGACGAGATGACGCAGGGCTTTGCCGTCGCAGTCAAGATGGGTGCTCGCAAGCGCGATCTGGACGACACCGTGGCCATTCACCCGACCGCCAGCGAAGAGCTGGTCCTGATGAGGTAAGCATGAACCTGCGCAGTTTCGGCGGACATACGCCGCGCCTTGGCGCGCGCGCCTGGGTGGACCCGGCGGCACTGGCGATCGGCAACGTGGAGCTGGACGACGACGTGTCCGTGTGGCCGTTTTCGGTCCTGCGCGGGGACGTGAACCGCATCCGCATCGGCGCGCGCACCAACATTCAGGACGGCTCGGTGCTGCACGTGAACCAGCCGACGCCGGGCAAGCCGGCCGGCGATCCGCTGACCGTCGGCGCCGATGTGACCATCGGCCACAAGGTGATTCTGCACGGCTGCACCATCGAGGACCGCTGCCTGGTCGGCATGGGCTCGCTGGTGATGGACGGCGCGCTGCTGCGCAGCGGCGTGCTGCTGGCGGCAGGCTCCCTGGTGTCGCCCGGCAAGGAGCTGTACGGCGGCTGGCTGTGGGCCGGCCGGCCAGCCAAGCCGGTGCGCGAGCTGCGGCCCGAGGAGCTGGAGTTTTTTGTCCACTCGGCGGCGCACTACGCCGAGCTCAAGGACGCCTATCGGGCTGGCTGACGCGCGGTTTCGGCGGGAGCGGCCTCAGCGGCGAATCCTGAAGCTGCGTGTGGGAGGCCCGCCCTCGGGCCGAATGCACGATTCCGGAATTCGCGGCGAGGGCGCGGCTCCCACAAGGGCGCGTGTACCAACCCCAATAAGTCGCCGGCACGTGCGCGGGGCCGTGGAATCTCTCCCACAACCGGCCTGCCGACTGTCGTCGGTGGCGGTTCAGGCCGTCGGTGGCTGCTCTGACACGGTGCCCTGCACCTGGCGCTCGCGCTCCTCGATGCTGACGTGGCGCACGTCCTTGCCCTGCACCAGGTAGATCACGTACTCGGCGATGTTCTTGGAGTGATCGCCGATGCGTTCCAGGGCGCGTGCCGCCCAGATCAGGTTCAGTGCCCAGGTGATGGTGCGCGGGTCTTCCATCATGTAGGTCATGAGTTGGCGCAGGATGGCCTCGTATTCCTTGTCGACCGCCAGATCCTCGCGCTCGACTTCCAGCGCCGCGGCCACGTCCATGCGGGCGAAGGCGTCCAGCGCCTTGTTCAGCAGCCGGCGCGCCAGATCGCCCATGTGACGCATGGTCGGCCGCGAGCGACCGGGCTCGACATTGGCCAGTTCCAGCACCGTGCGCGCCACCCGCTCGGCCTGATCGCCGATGCGCTCCAGGTCGGTCACGGTCTTGATGACGGCAAAGATCAGCCGCAGGTCACCCGCGGCCGGCTGGCGGCGCGCCAGAATGCGGCTGCATTCCTCGTCCAGGTTCAGTTCGAGCGCGTTCACCTGCAGGTCGCCGCCGACCACCGAGGCGGCCAGCTGCGTGTCGCCCTCTTCCAGCGCGGTGATGGCGTCGGCGATCTGCCGCTCGACCACGCCGCCCATGTGCAGCACGTGGCTGCGCAGGTTCTCCAGGTCCTGGTTGTACTGCTGCGAGATGTGGTGGCCGATGTCGTCCTTGCCCAGTGTCATGGCAGTGTCCCCGCGTCAGCCGTAACGGCCGGTGATGTAGTCTTCCGTCCGCTTTGACTTCGGATTGGTGAAGATCAGGTTGGTGTCGCCGAACTCCACCAGCTCGCCCAGATACATGAAGGCCGTGTAGTCTGACACGCGCGCCGCCTGCTGCATGTTATGCGTCACGATCAGGATCGTGACCTTGTCCTTGAGGCGGTGGATCAGCTCCTCGATGTTGGCCGTGGCGATCGGGTCCAGCGCCGAGGTCGGCTCGTCGAACAGCATCAGTTCCGGCTCGGTGGCCAGCGCGCGGGCAATGCACAGGCGCTGCTGCTGGCCGCCGGACAGGTTGAAGGCCATGTCGTCCAGCCGGTCGCTGACCTCTTCCCACAGCGAGGCATCGCGCAGGGCCATTTCCACTTTTTCTGCCATGACGCGCTGGCTGCGCTCGCCCCGCACGCGCAGGCCATAGGCCACGTTCTCGAAAATGGATTTGGGGAACGGATTGGGCTTCTGGAACACCATGCCGATGCGCATGCGCACCTCGATCGGGTCCACCGACCGGTCCAGGACGTTGACCCCATCCGGCTGGAACACGATCTGCCCGCGGTAGCGGCTGCCGTCGTACAGGTCGTGCATGCGGTTGAAGCAGCGCAGGAAAGTCGACTTGCCGCAGCCGGAGGGGCCGATCAGGGCCGTCACGCGGTTGGCGGCCACCGGCATGCTGACGCGCTTGAGCGCCTGCAGTTCGCCGTAGAAGAAATCCAGTTCGCGCGCCTCGGCTTTCAACGGCGGCATCGCTGTGTCCGTCGCCTGCTTGGCGGTCATGCCGGCCGACATATCCATGCCGTTTTCCCTCACCATTTGATTCGTTTGCGGTAGCGCACGCGCAGCCAGATGGCGGCGGCGTTCATCACGAGCGTCATCACCACCAGTATCACGCCGGCGGCGGCGGCGTTTTCCTGGAACGCCGCCTGCGGGCGCGACAGCCAGTTGAACATCTGTATCGGCATCACCGTGAACGGCGAGCGCAGCCATTCGAAGGACAGGAACGGGAACTCGCCGCTCACGGGCGCCGGCGGCAGGAAGGCGATGAAGGTGAGGGCGCCGATGGTGATGACCGGTGCCGTCTCGCCGATGGCCCGCGCCAGGCCGATGATCACGCCGGTCAGGATACCGCCCGTCGAGTACGGCACCACGTGGTCGCGCACCGTCTGCCAGCGCGTGGCACCCAGCGCGTAGGCACCCTCGCGGATGATGCCCGGGATGGCGCGAATCGCCTCGCGGGTCGACACGATGATCACCGGCAGGATCAGCAGCGCCAGCGTCAAGCCGGCCGACAGGATGCTCTGCCCGAAACCGAGCCCGTACACGAACAGGCTAAGCGCCAGCAGGCCGTAGACGATCGACGGCACGCCGGCCAGATTGGTGACATTGACCTCGATGATCTCGGTCACCCAGTTGCGCCCGGCGTACTCCTCCAGATACACGCCGGCGGCGATACCCAGCGGAATCGCCGCCAGGGCCGTGACCAGCATGACCAGGCTGGAGCCCACAATCGCGCTCAGAATGCCGGCCTGCTCTGCCCGTCGCGATGGAAAGTGGCTGAAGAACTGCCAGTTCAGCCGGCCAGCACCGTCCTGGATCAATCCGACCAGCAGCAGCGCCAGCGTCAGCACGCCGACCATCATGCACAGCAGGCCGGCAATGACGAACACCTTGTCCCATTGCTTGCCGCGCGCCACCAGGCGGCGCACGGCCTGCGCGTCGTATGCCATCAGTAGGCCTCCCGGAAACGCTTGCGCACCACGTGCCCGAGCACGTTGAAGAACAGGGTCAGCAGCACCAGCACCAGGCCGACGGCGAAGATGCTCTGGTATTCGAGGCTGCCATGTGGCAGGTCGCCCAGCGCCACCTGCACGATGAAGGCCGTGATGGTGGCACCCGACTCGCGCGGGTCGAAGGTGAAATTCGGCTGCTGGCCGGCGGCGACTGCCACCACCATGGTTTCGCCCACCGCCCGCGAAATGCCCAGGATATAGGCCGCCACCACGCCGGAAGTCGCCGCCGGCATCACCACCTTCAGCGCGGTCTGCAGACGCGTGGCGCCCATAGCGTAGGAACCCTCGCGCATGTGCATGGGCACCGCGCGCATGGCGTCCTCGGCCACCGAACTGACGTAGGGGATGATCATGATGCCCATCACCAGACCCGGCCCCAGCATGTTGAAACCAGGCAGGTCGGGCATGAACCACTGCAGGGCCGGTGTCACCATCAGCAGCGCGAAGTAGCCGAATACCACGGTGGGAATGCCGGCCAGCAGTTCCAGTACCGGCTTGACCGTTTCGCGCACGCGGTGACTGGCAAATTCACTCAGATAAATCGCCGTCACGGTCCCGATCGGCACCGCCAGCAGCAGCGCCACGCCGGTGGTGGTCAGCGTACCCGCCAGCAGTGGCGCAACGCCAAAGTGCTTGTCGGTGAACATGATGGTCCACTGCGTGTCGGTCAGGAAATCCTTCAGCGGCACATGCTGGAAGAAGGCCTGCGACTCGTAGAGCAGGATGCCGACGATGGCTACCGTCACCGCCACTGCCGAGAATGCTGCCAGGAACAGGACCGACTCGATTATCCGTTCGCCCCAATGACGCAGTGCATTGTGGGCGAAACGGCCGGAACGGCTGTTGGTGGGCGCGGTGTTCACACTGGCTGACCGGAGAAGATATGACGGATTTTCGGGGTGGCGAACTTTAACTCAAGCACCTGCGGCTAACCCGTCTGCGCCGGCGGCTCGATCTTGCCACCGGAAACAGTGCGGGCGGGAGGCGCATGGATGCCCCCCGCCCGCCGCCGGCAGTGCTCAGCTCAGAGCTTGCCTTCGCGCTTGAGCAGGTCTTCCACCTTCAGGCCGACCTCGGACGCACCGCCGAAGCCGGTACCCAGCTTGCCGCTGCGGAAGTTCTCCAGCGCCAGCTCATACGCCGCCGCCGGCAGGTCGACATAACCGACTTCCTTGGCCAGTTCGGCGGCGTTCTTGAGGTAAAACTCGACGAACTCACGCACTTCCGGCCGCGCCTTTGACTTTTCCTTCACGTAGATGAAGATCGGCCGGGACAGCGGCACATAGGCGCCGTTATTGACCGTTTCCAGCGACGGGACAACTGCCGGGGCACTGGCATTGGCCTTGATCGGCACCGCCTTGAGCTTGTCCTTGTTCTCTTCATAGTAGGCAAGCCCGAAGTAGCCCAGCGCGCCCTTGTCGCGGGACACGAACTGCACGATCACGTTGTCGTCCTCGGAGGCCTGGTAGTCGCCACGGGACGACTTGGCCTTGGCCATGACCGCTTCGGTGAAGTAGTCGAAGGTGCCGGAGTCGGCGCCCGGACCGGCCAGCTTGAGCGGCACGTCTGGGAAGCTGTCGCGAATCTGCTTCCAGCTGGTGACCTTGCCCTGGGCGGCCGGCTCCCACATTTTCTTCAGTTCTTCCACCGTCAGGTAGTCGACGAAATCGTTGTTCTTGCTGACCACAACCGTGAGCGCGTCATAGGCCACCGGCAACTCGTAGTACTTCACGCCGGCCTGGGCGCACAGAATCATCTCCTCCTTGAGAATCGGCCGCGAGGCATCCGAGATGTCGGTCTCGCCGCGGCAGAAGCGCTTGAAGCCGCCACCGGTGCCGGAAATGCCGACCGTCACCTTGGTGCCGCCGGACGCCTTCTGGAATTCTTCTGCTACCGCCTCGGTGATCGGATACACGGTGCTGGAACCGTCGATTTCGATCAGCCCGGCGGCATGCGCAGCGCCGGCCGACCAGCCACCCAGCGCGGCCAGCAGGCCGGCGGCGCGCAGGGTCGCCTTCACGGAATCAGGAAAATATTTCATCGTGCGTACTCCTTGAGTTGAGCATCGGAAAATGCGGCGGCCTCCCAGCATGGGCGGCCGCCATTACCGGCGCGTGACGAACGGCGATCAGAACTTGGCCTCTACGTCCACCTGCAGGGTGTTGACGCTGGCGTCGTCGGTGAAGCGGCTGGCGACGTCGGACTCGGCCATGAAATAGGTGGTGCCAATCGAGAAATTCTTGCCCAGGTCGTATTTGAGCTTGAGCTTGTGGCCACGCGAGCCGACGTAGCCGGCGGCGAAGTCCGAATCGGTGAACGCCCCGACCACGCCGTTGCGCTGCACGTCGCGGTAGTTGTAGTCGACGCCGACGTCGAACAGGCGCGTCATCACACCGACCAGCCAGGCCTGGTCCTGATCTTCGTCGATGCCGCGGGCCGCGCCGTTCTTCACGTACTGGCCATACACCGACAGCGGCAGCGGCAGGCCGATCACGTCCAACTGCCCGAAGGCCTCGTACAGGCGGAACTCGTCGGTGGTGTTGCCGTTCACGCGCAGCGCGGTGCTGTCTTCATCGTTGTCGTAGGCATAGACGCTGCCGCCAAGGGTGACCTTGAAGCTGTCACCCGGGAAAAGGCGCGTGCCGACCTGGCCGGCGTACAGGCGCAGGTCGTGCTCGAACTGCACGCCCTCGCCGTCGATGTTGTCCTGCAGCACGTAGTAGCCGGCGCTGCCAAACACCTCCGTGCCGCCGAACAGGCGCTTGTAGGTGACGGCGCCACCCTCGGGGTTGATGTCGCCGTCCCAGATGACGTCGCCCATGCTCACCCACGGCTGCTTCATCTTGCCGCCCAACACCTTCAGGCCCGGCACCTGCAGCGGGTGATAGTCGATGTAGGCCAGATCCAGCCACAGATCCTTCTTGTTGAAGTAATCGTTCATATCCTGGTTGGTGGAGCGGGCGTCCTTGCCGCCGCCGGAGGCGATCTGGATGCCGGCCTCGACCTCGGGATTGACCTGCGTGAAGGCGCCGAGGCGGGCGCGGATGCGCTGGCGGTCCCTGTCACGGCCGTTGTCGGGCTCGTCCTCGATGTGGATGTTCTCGTAGCGCACGCGCACGTCGCCCTTGAGCTGGGTGTTCATGGCCCAGGCGAGCTTCTGCTGCAGCGCGGTCATCTCTTCCGACTTGACCTGCTTGCTGGCGGTGCGCTCGGCGGCTTTCGTCTCGCGCGCCAGATCGGCGGACAGTTCGGCGTGCTGGGCTGCGGTGATCGAGCCGTTGGCCAGCAGCATGTCGAGCAGCTTGGCATCGACCGCCGCATGGGCCGGGACGACGGCGGCGAGCAACAGGCCGCCGCACAGGCGTGCGGTGCGGGCAGTGGCAAGACGCGTGTGACGCATGTTCGAAATCTCCCTGTGCGAGGCGGGCGGCGCACTCGCCACCCTGCGGAAGCCGGCCCGTCAGGGGTCCGGCCGAGACGACCGGCACGCTGCCGGCTCGAGAAGCCGCGCAAGTGTCACAGTGATCTATGACAAACAAGTTACAGATGGGGTGCGTTCGTTACAGCGGGGCCGGTGGCCACGCGCCGGCTCAGCGCAGGCGCAAACACGCAGCTGAAGGTGCTGCCCTGACCCACCTGGCTGCGGATGCGCAGTTCGGCCTCGTGCCGTGCCAGGGCATGCTTGACGATGGCCAGACCCAGGCCGGTGCCGCCCTTGGCCCGTGAGCGGCTGGCGTCGACCCGGTAGAAGCGCTCCGACAAACGCGGCAGGTGCTCGGCGGCGATGCCCTCGCCGTTGTCCTGCACCTCCAGCACCGGTCGGTCGTCCTGCAGCCGCCAGCGAATGGTGATCGTGCTACCGTCGGGCGTGTGCTGCACGGCGTTGCCGACCAGGTTGGAGAAGGCGCTGCGCAGCTCGGATTCGTTGCCGCGCAGCCACAGGCCCGGGTCGGCGTCGATGTCTATCCGGTGCCGTCGGCTGCCGCTGAGCGCGATCGCCTCGCTGCGGATCAGCTGCAGCAGGTTCGGAACGTTGACGTCGCTGTCCGCGCTGTGGCCGCCGTCACCTTCCAGCTGCGCCAGCATCAGCATGTCGTCGATGATGCGCTGCATGCGCAGCGTCTGCTGGGTCATCAGGTCGAACGGGCGGCGCCAGCGTTCGGGCACTGCCGCACCGTCCCGCGCCAGCGTCTCCAGGAAGCCATAAACCACCGTCAGGGGGGTGCGCAGCTCGTGCGAGGCGTTGGCGACGAAGTCCCGCCGGACTTGTTCCAGTCGCCGCACCTGCGTGACGTCGCGCACCACCAGCAGCCGGCGGCCCTGGCCGAAGCTGACGATCTGGGCGTGCAGCATGAGGTCGTCGCCCTGCGGCGCCGGGAACTCCATGCCGGCCGCGCGCTCGCCCTCGCCGCTGAAATACCGTGCAAAGGCCGGGTGGCGCACGACATTGGTGATGCGCTGGCCAAGGTCGCGCGGCGTGCGCAGGCCCAGCAGGCGCTGCGCGGCCTCGTTGCACCAGTCGATGCGGCCATCCTCGCCCAGCAACACGGCCGCATCGGGCAGGGCGGCGCTGGACTCCTCGAAGCGCTGCACGATCTGCGCAAGACGGCGCTGGGCGGCCGTCGCTTCGCGCCGTGACCGGTGCAGGCGCTCGAACAGCTCGCCCCACAGGCCCACCGACTCGGGCGTGTCCGCATCGCTGCCCAGACGGGCCATCAGGCGCAGGATGTTGCGAATGTGCCAGGCGATGTAGATCAAAAGACCCAGGCCGGCACCGGTGCCGGCATCGCCCGCCATCCAGCCCAGCAGCGCACCACCGGCCAGCAGCCCGCCGCCGAGGGCGGTCTCGGCCACCGCGCCGCGAATCACCGGCTCAGTCTTTGGCGGACAGCCGGTAGCCGGCTCCGCGCACGGTCTGGATCAGCCGGTCCTTGCCGGCCGGCAACAGTGCCTCGCGCAGGCGCCGTACGTGCACGTCCACGGTGCGTTCCTCGATATACACATTGCGACCCCACACCTGGTCGATGAGCTGGCCGCGACTGTATACCCGGTCCGGGTGGCCCATCAGGAACTGCAGCAGGCGAAACTCGGTCGGGCCGACTTTCAGTTCACCGTCACCGTGCAGCACGCGGTGACCCACCGGGTCCAGCCGCAGTCCGTCCACGGCCAGCTCCTCGCCGGCCGCATGCGGTGCGGCGCGGCGCAGCACGGCCTTGATGCGCGCGGCCAGTTCGCGCGGCGAGAAGGGTTTGGTGATGTAGTCGTCGGCCCCGGCATCCAGGCCGGTGACCACGTCGGCTTCCTGCGTGCGGGCAGTCAGCATGATGACCGGGATGTCTCGGGTAGCGGCGTCGCGCTTGAGCTCGCGCGCGAACTCGATGCCGCTCTGGCCGGGCAGCATCCAGTCCAGCACCACCAGGTCGGGATTGCTGTCCGCGACTAGGGCACGGGCGCGGCGCACGTCGCCGGCCACATCGCAGCGGTAGCCGCTGTCGGCCAGCGCGAAGGTGAGCATCTCGCAGATGGCCGGCTCGTCTTCGACGATGAGGATGCGTATAGGCATGGATGCCCGCCTGGTCTATCGAGGCGCGTATTGGGCGATAGCATTGTTTCAGTTCGGCGACAGGCCGTAACAATTCAGCCCAGGTGCCGGCGCAGGAAATCCAGGCTGCGCTGCCAGGCCAGACTGGCCGCCGCCGCGTCGTAGCTGGCGCGCTGGTCGCAGTTGAAGCCGTGATCGGCCGGGTACACGTGCACTTCCGTTTCCTTCAGTCCGGCGATGGCGGCGCGCAGCTTGTCGACGTCCGTCATGGGTATGAAATGGTCTTTCTCGCCGAAGTGAAACTGGATCGGGCAGCGGATGTTGCCGGCCTCGTCCAGGAAGTTGGCGATGCCGCCGCCGTAGTAGGCCACCGCCGCGTCCGGCTGCAGGTTGGCCGCGCTGCGGTAGGCCAGCAGGCCGCCCATGCAGAAGCCCAGCACCGCCACCTTGCCGCCGTGGGCGCGACAATCGGCGATGCAGGCATCGATGTCGGCCAGCGCCTTGGTGTGGTCGAGCGCCTGCATCAGCTCGAAGCCGCGACCGAAGTCGGCCTGCTCGTAGCCCAGCTGCACGCCCGGCTCACTGCGGTGGAACAGATCCGGCGCCAGGGCGTTGAAGCCGGCCGCTGCAAGGCGGTCGCACACCGAACGGATGTGACTGTTGACCCCAAAAATCTCCTGGATGACGACCACGCTGCCGGCCGGCTTGCCGGAGGCGGTGGCCAGGTAAGCCGAAAACTGGCCGTCGCTGGTTTTGAGGGTGACATCTTTGCCGGGCATGGGGCTGCTCCTGTGATGTAAAGGTTGATTCGCCGGGCGGGCCGCGGCGAGCGGCTCAGGCGCCGGCGGTGTAAAGGTCCGGATAGACCGCTGCGGCATCGAACACCGGTCCGTCCACACAGACCCGCGCCATGGCCGGTCCATCGGGCGTCGCCAGTTCGACCACGCAACCTGCGCAGCCGCCCACGCCGCAGGCCATATGCTCTTCCAGGCACAGCTGCGCCGGCAACCCATAGCGGGCGGCCACCGCCGCGGCGGCGCGCAGCATGGGCGTCGGGCCGCAGGCGGCGATCTGGGTTTGCGCCAGCACATCCGCGCCAAGGGTCGCCAGATAGGCGTCGGCCAGTTCCGTGACGTGGCCCTCGTAGCAACCGGGAAAGCCCTGCCCGGATGCCAGGCGGCTGGGAATGCCCCAGTCCTCGGCCAGCGGCAGGGCGGCGATGATGCCCCGCGGCATGCCGTCCACCAGCATGGCCGACGGGCGCGGCTGGAACGGAAACGCCACTTCGGAGCCCAGCAGCAGCAGCGGCTGCCAGGGCACCGGATTGGGTGAGCGCAAGGTCTGCGCCAGGAACAGCATCGGCGGCATGCCGACGCCACCGCCGATGGCGAGCACCCGCGGCCGCGTCGGATCGGGGCGAAACGGCCTGCCGATCGGCCCCAGCACGCTGATCGCCTCGCCGCGCTGGCGCGTCGCCAGCTGCCGGGTGCCGACGCCGACCGCCTTGTACAGCAGCTCGATCTGCCCGCTGTGCACCGTGGCACGCAGAATCGACAGCGGCCGGCGCATCGGCAGGTCCGGCCCGCAGCGCAGGTGCACGAACTGCCCCGGCCGGGCGCGCGCGGCGATGCCCGGCGCCGTCAGGCGCAGCAGGTAATGGCCGCCCGGCAGCGCCTCGTTGGCGTCGACGATGGCGTCCTGCAGCAGGATGCTGCCCGGCGCGCCGGCCTCACCGGCCATCGGCGGGCTCCTGCAAGCGATAGACGGCCTGCCCGCCCAGCAGCGTCAGCAGCACCCGGCCGCGCAGCGTCCGTCCCCACACCGGCGTGCACTGCGCGCCGCTGTGCCAGGTGCTGGCATCCACCGTCCAGGCGCGACCCGGGTCCACCACGCACAGGTCGGCCAGGGCCCCAACCGCCAGGCGCCCGCCGTCGCCCAGCACCGCCGCCGGGCCGCTTGTGACGGCCGCCAGGGCCCGCGGCAGGGGCAGCCCGCCGCCCTGCACCAGGTCCAGGATCAGCGGCAGCAAGGCCTCGAAGCCGGCCACGCCGGCGGCGCAACGGGCGAACGGCTGGCGCTTGGCCTCGCCATCGTACGGCCGGTGGTCGGAGCAGACGGCATCCAGCGTGCCGTCGGCCAGCGCCTCGCGCAGCGCCGCCCGGTCGCCGGCCTCACGCAGCGGCGGGCGCAGGTGAAAGGCCGGGTCGTAGGCGCCGATGTCCAGGTCCGTGTAGTGCAGGTTCCAGATCGGCGTGTCGGCCGTCACCGGCAGGCCGGCGCCCTTGGCGGCGCGCAACAACGCCACGCCGGCCGCGCTCGACAGGCCGTGCAGGTGGATGCGCGTGTCGCAAGTGGTGGCCAGCGCCAGGGCCAGCGACAGCGCCGCCACCTCGGCGGCAACCGGAATGCCGGTCAGGCCAAGCTGCGCGCTGACCGCGCCCTCGTGCATGCAGCCGCCGGCGGCAAGCTGCGCGTCCTCGGCATCGACCACCACCGTCAGATCGTGCCCGCGCGCATATTCGAAAGCCCGGCGCAGCACGCGCGCGCCGATGGGCTGGCCACCCTGGCCGACCAGCCGGCAGCCGGCGCGCCGCAGCAGGCCAAGCTCGGCCAGTTGCTCGCCGCAAAGGCCCGCCGTCAGCGCGCCGATCGGCGCCAGGCGCAGCAGGCCGAGCGCCCGCGCGCCGTCGCGCAGGCGGCCGATGACGGCCGGGCTGTCCAGGCCCGCATCCACGCGCGGCGCAACGGCAAGCTGGGTGATGCCGCCGGCCGCCGCGGCCAGCAGCTCGCCGCGTGACAGCGCATCCGGGCTGCCGACCTGGCCGGACAGGTCCACCAGCCCGGGCAGCACCCAATGTCCGGCGACGTCGATGATCTGCCCGCGCGCGCTGTCCGGCGCCGCGCCAAGGCCGATGATGCGCCCGCCCTCGATGTGCACGTCCAGCTGCGCGTCGGTGCCGCTGGCCGGGTTGATGACCCGCCCGCCGCGCAAGGTCAGGCGCGTGGTCTCAGGCATCGGTGTCCGCTCCCCGGCCGGCGGTCTGCGCCAGCACCGCCATGCGGATGGCGATGCCGTTGGTGACCTGCGGCAGGATCAGCGAGCGCCCGCCGTCGGCCACCGCGGAGGCGATCTCGACGCCGCGGTTGATCGGGCCGGGGTGCATCACCAGTGCGTCGGGTTTGGCCACCGTGAGCGCCGTTTCGGTGAGTCCGTACAGCTCGAAATACTCGCGATCGGACGGCACGAAGCCGCCGGCCATGCGCTCGCGCTGCAGGCGCAGCATCATCACCACGTCGACGTCGGCCAGGCCCTCGCGCGGGTCGTGACAGACCCGCGCCCCCAGTTGCGCCAGGCGCTGCGGCACCAGCGTGGCCGGGCCGACCAGGCGGATGTCGCTGACGCCCAGCAGGTGCAAACCGGCCAGCTGCGAGCGGGCCACGCGCGAGTGCAGCACGTCGCCGACGATGGCCACCTTCAGGCCGGCCAGGCTGCCGCGGCGTTGGCGGATCGTGTACAGGTCCAGCAGCGCCTGCGTCGGGTGCGCATGGCAGCCGTCGCCGGCATTGACCACCGCCACCTGCGGCGCCACGTTACGGGCGATCAGGTGCGCCGCGCCGCTGTCGGCGTGGCGCACCACGAAGGCGTCGGTCTGCATGGCCTGCAGGTTGGCGATGGTGTCGAGCAGGCTCTCGCCCTTGGAGGTGGACGAGGCCGGCACGTCCAGCGTCACCACGTCGGCCGACAGCCGCTTGGCGGCGATCTCGAAGGTGGTGCGGGTACGGGTCGAGGCCTCGAAGAACAGCAGCACCACGGTCTTGCCGCGCAGCAGCGGCACGTTCTTGACGCTGCGCGCGCCAACCTCGACCAGCGAGTCGGCCAGCGTGAACAGCTCCTCCAGCGTCTCGCGGCGCAGGCCCTCCAGCGTCAGCAGATGGCGCAGGCGGCCCTGCGCGTCGTACTGGATGGCGCCCAGTCGCTGCGCCAGGCCGGACAACTCGCTCACGCCGCCTCCAGGTCGAGGTGCAGCGGGTCGGGCCCGCTCAGGCGCAGCCGCTGGCCGGGGGGCACGTCCAGTCGCAGGCCGACCGCATCGGCGCAGACCGGCAGCTCGCGCCCGCCGCGGTCGACCAGCACCGCCAGGCGCACGCAGGCCGGGCGGCCGAAGTCGAACAGCTCGCGCAGCGCCGCCTGCACGGTGCGCCCGGTGTGCAGCACATCGTCGACCAGCAGGATGTGCCGGCCGTCGACGCTGGGCGGCAGGTTAGACGGGCGGACCTGGCCCTTGAGGCCACCCAGGCGCAGGTCGTCGCGGTAAAAGCCGGCGTCCAGGCTGGCCAGCGGGGCGCTCACGCCAAGGCGCTCATGCAGCCAGCGCGCCAACCACACGCCGCCGGTCTCGATGCCGACCAGCAGCGGATCGGGCAGCGCCAGCGCCGCGCAGGCGTCGGCCAGCTGCTCCAGGCTCGCGGCCAGTTGCGCGTCGCTAATGCTGCTCGGCAAGCCAGGTCTCCACGATGATGGCGGCGGCCATGGCGTCGCGTTCGCGGCGCACCGCCTCGTGCCGCCGGCCGTCGGCCAGCAGGCGCGCCTCGGCCTCGTGCGAGGAAAGGCGCTCGTCGACCAGCGCCACCGGGGTGCCAGTGCGTTCGCCAAGCGCGGCCGCGAACTGTCGCGCGGCCAGGCTGACCGGCGTGTCCGTGCCGTCGGCCGCCAGCGGCAGACCGACCACCAGTTGCGTCGGTCGCCACTGGGCGAGCAGGGCATCGACATCGGCCCAGCCGGCGGCCTGCGGATTGGGCAGCGTGGCCAGCGGCGTGGCCGTGCCGGTCAGCGCCTGGCCGGTGGCCACGCCGATGCGCTTGTGGCCGTAGTCGAAGCCGAGCACCAGGCCGCTCACGCGTGTCCGGCGCGGTTGGGCAGCAAGGCGATGTCGACGCCGATCGAGGCCGCCGCGGCCCGCCAGCGCTGGTCGGCGGGCAAGTCGAACAGAATTCCGGCGCTTGCGGGAGCCGTCAGCCAGGCATTGTCGGCCAGTTCCTGTTCGAGCTGCCCGGCGCCCCAGCCGGCGTAGCCCAGGCAGACCAGGAAATCGTCCGGGCCGACGCCGCGGGCGATGCTCGCCAGCAGGTCCATGGAGCCGGTCAGGCCGATCTGGTCGGTCACCGGCAGGGTGGAGTCCCAGCGCCCGAGCGGGCGGTGCAGGATCAGGCAGGCGTTTTGCTGCACCGGGCCGCCGCCGTACACCGGCTGGCCGGCGATGGCATCGGTGGCCGGTTTCAGGCCAACCTGCTCCAGCAGGTCGCCGAGCGTGATCTCCAGCGGCCGGTTCACGATGAGGCCCAGCGCGCCGTGCTCGCCGTGTTCACAGACATAGCTCACCGTCTGACGAAAATTGTCGTCCGCCAGCGCCGGCATGGCGATCAGCAGGTGGTGGCTCAGATCGAGGGTTTCGGCCATGGCCGCATTCTAGCAGTGGGGCCGGCTAGGCCTGATTGAAAAGGCAGAATCGGTGGTGCCTGTCGCGCCGCTTCGCTGCGCGATGCTTTGTCATGTACACCCCATCGCCTGTCCACAGCGCCATGCAGCGCCCCACACCACCACCGGGTCCGGTTGCACCCGCGATCACTCGCCCGCCAGGGCACGCCCATCCAGAAATTGCCAGGTGCGGGTGATGACCAGTATGTCCGCCTCGGCGCGGATGTCCGGCGGAAAGGGCGCATACGGCGCCGCCCAGCGCACGATGTCCTGCGCCGCCCGATCGAGGACCGGGTGCCCGGAACTGCGGCGCAGGGTGGCGTCGACCAGACTGCCGTCGGGACTGATGCGCACGGCCAGGACGAGGCTGCCGGACAGGCCCTCGCGGCGCGCCTCGGCCGGGTAGTTGAGCTTGCCGACCGCCTCCACCTTGCGCCGCCAGGCCTCCATGTAGGCGGCGTATTTGTATTCACGCGTGCGGGCGGTGATGAACTTCTCGCGCGGAATCTTGGCGTAGGCGCGCTGCTGGCTGTCCAACCGGGCCTCCAGCTGCGCGTAGCGACGGGCGCCGCTGAGGAGTTCATCGGCGCTCGGTGGCTGCGCCACCGGTCCCGGCTGCGGCGCGGTCGGCACCCGCGCGGGCTTCGGTGTGGTGCTCGTCAGCAGCTGGCGCTGGACCGGCGCCGGCGCTGCCACGGCCGGCTTCGGTTTCGGCGATGGCGCAACCGCTGCCGGTGCCGGCCGGCCGGGGGCAACGCTGGTCGGCAGGCGCGGCTTGGACTGGTTGCCGCCGCCGTCCTGACTGGCCTCGGCCAGGTAGTCGGCGGACCTGGGGGGCTTGGCGGCCGGCGGGCGCTGCACCAGGGTGATTTCCAGCCGCGGCGCGGCGGCCGGGGCCGGCGGCCGGGGCGGCGTGATGTGCAGTCCGATCGCCAGCGCAAGATGCACCGCCAGCGCGTACAACACGGTCAGCGCCAGCCGGCTGCTGGCCGGCGTCGCTGGCGCCGGCGGCAGGACGGGCGCGTAGCTCATGCAACGGCGGCGGTCAGCGCCCGGCCAGGCGGCTCTCGATGGCGTCGAACACCTGACCGGCGATGTTCAGGCCGTAGATGGCATCCAGCTCCCGCGCGCAGGTGGGGCTGGTGACGTTGATCTCGGTCAGATACTCGCCGATCACGTCCAGGCCCACGAACAGCAGGCCCTTCTCGCGCAGCGTCGGCCCGACCTGGGCGGCGATCCAGCGGTCGCGCTCGGTCAGCTCGCGGCCCTCGCCGCGACCCCCGGCCGCCAGGTTGCCGCGCGTCTCGCCGGCCGCCGGGATGCGCGCCAGGGCGTGCGATACCGGCTCGCCGTCCACCATCAGGATGCGCTTGTCGCCGTGCACGATGTCCGGGATGTAGCGCTGGGCCATGATCGGCCGGGCCTGGTAGCGGGTCAGGGTCTCGATGACGACGCCCAGGTTCGGGTCGCCCTCGCGCAGGCGAAACACGGACGCGCCGCCCATCATGTCGAGTGGCTTGAGGATCACGTCGCCGTGCTCGTCCAGGAAGGCCCGGATGTGCCGCTCCGAGCTGGTGACCAGCGTCGGCGGCGTGCACTGGCCGAACCAGGCCGTGTAGAGCTTTTCGTTGACCTCGCGCAGCGCCTGCGGGCGGTTGACCACCAGCACGCCGGCATGCTCGGCGCGTTCGAGCAGATACGTGGTGTACAGGTATTCCTGGTCCACCGGCGGGTCCTTGCGCATCAGGATCACGTCCAGCTCCGCCAGCGGGCCGTACACCTCGCCGCGAAAGGCGAACCAGTGCTTCGGATCGTCGAACACCTCGACCAGCTTGCGGTTGGCCAGCACCTGCCCGTCGCGCATCAGCAGGTCCGACTGCTCCATGTAGTGGATTTCGCAGCCACGCCGCTGGGCCTCCAGCATCAGCGCCAGGGTGGTGTCCTTCTTGGGCTTGATGTGGTCGATGGGGTCCATGATGACCCCGACCCGGTACTTGAACTCAGCCATGGGCGGCCATCTCCCGCGCCGCCGCCACCAGCGCCAGGCGCGCCACCACGCCGTAGGCATAGAAGCGGTTGGGCGCGGCGTCCGGCGCCTGGCCGCAGTCCGGCGTGTTGCAGGGTTCGACGAAGGCCAGCGGCTCGAAGTGCATGCCGGGTGCGTTCAGGTTCTCGTCCGCGCCGCGCCCGGTGTGCACCCGGTAGAAGCCGCCGACCACGTGCTGGTCGATCATGTACACCACCGGCTCGGCCACGGCCGGCGGATCGCCCACGGTCTCGAAGGTATAAACACCCTCCTGCATGATGACCTGGCGCACCGCCTGGCCCTCCTTGCTGGCCGCCATGCGCTTGCGCTCCTTGCGGTTCAGGTCGCGCACGTCGTCCACGCTGCGGGCGGTCATCACGCCCATGCCGTAGCTGCCGGCGTCGGCCTTGATGATGACGAACGGTTCGCGGTCGATGCCGTACTCGTCGTATTTCTTGCGGATCGAGGTCAGCAGCACGTCCAGGTTGCCGGCCAGGCAGTCCTCACCGGTGCCGGCCATGAAGTCGACCTCGCCGCACTGGCGAAAGTACGGGTCGATGAACCACGGATCCAGGTCGATGCGGGCGCCGAACTCGCGCGCCACGTCGTGGTAGTGACGGAAATGCTCGGACTTGCGCCGCTGCGTCCAGCCCAGCGCCATCGGCGGCACCACCGGCTGGCTGATGCCTTCCAGGATGGCCGGCCGGCCGCCGGAAAGATCGTTGTTCAGCAGCACGAAACAGGGATTGAAGCCGGCCACGCCGACCCGGTCGTCACGGCGCTCGATCGGCTCCAGGCGCAGGCGGGCGCCCGACGGCAGGCTCACGGTCTGCGGTTCGGCGAGGTCCGGCAGCAGCGAACCGATGCGCACCTCGTAGCCGGCGCTCTCCAGGATGCGCCGCAGCACGACGACGTTTTCCAGATAGAACAGGTTCCGGGTGTGGCTTTCCGGCACCAGCAGCACACCACAGGAGCGCGGGCAGACGCGCTCGATGGCGGTCTGCATGGCCTGCACGCACAGCGGCAGGAAGCGCTCGCCAAGATTGTTGAAGCCGGCGGGGAACAGGTTGGTGTCCACCGGCGCCAGCTTGAAGCCGGCGTTGCGCAGGTCCACCGAGCAGTAGATCGGCGCCGGCGTGGCGCGAAACTGCTCGCGAAACCAGCCTTCGATGGACACCTGTGCCTGCAGCAGTTGCGTCTCCAGGCGCAGCAGCGGCCCGGTCAGGGCGGTGGTCAGGTGCGGCACCGTCGACAGTATGGGCAAGGGCTCGGTCATGGCGTGACTTCAGATCGCATAGCGGCCCGGTATTGAAGCACAGGCCGTGCGTCAGCCTCGCGGCCGAGGCGGGCGTGGGAGCGGCTCCCTCGCCGCGAACATCCGGCCGCTCGTTCGGCCCGAAGGCTGGCCTCCCACGATCGCCTGCCGGATCAGGCGCGGTCCGCGTCGCGCGCCCGCACCGGCACCGCGGCTTCCACCCACAGGCCGATTTCCACCGCCTGGCGCGGCGGGATGCGGTAGAAATCGGTGGCGCGCAAGGCGTTGCGGAACATGAACACATACAGCCGCTCGCGCAGGCGGTCGAACCAGGGCATGTCGGGCGGCACGATCAGCGTCTCGCGGCCGATGAAATACGTCACTTCGGTCGGGTCCACCGGCAGGCCGTGGGCCGAGGCCGCCTCCATCGCGCGGGGCAAATCCGGGCTCTCGGCAAAGCCGTAGCGCACGAACAGCCTGTAGAAACCCTGCTCCAGCGGTTCCACGGCGAGGCGCTCGTCGGGCGGCACCCGCGGCGTGTCACGGTTCTCCACCGTCAGCAGGATCACCCGCTCGTGCAGCGCATGGGCATGGCGCAGGTGGTGCTGCAGAGCCGGCGGCACGCCCAGCTTGGGCGCGGTCATGAACACCGCCGTGCCCGGCACGCGGGCCACCCGCTCGCGCGCCAGGTACGAGAACAGCGTCGGCAGCGGCAGGGTCTCGGTGCGCAGCATGCCGATCAGGTTGCTGCGGCCCCAGGTCCAGGTGCTCATCATGCCGTACAGCACGGCGGCGGCCGCCAGCACCATCCAGCCGCCGGCCGGCACGCGCAGCATGTTGGCGCTGAAGAACGACACGTCCACGATCAGGAACAGACCGGTCCACAGCGCCGCAAACAACAGCGGCAGACGCCAGCGCCAGCGCATGGCCAGGAACAGCATGCCGGTGGTGATGATCATGGTGGTGCTGATGGCAACGCCGTAGGCATTGGCCAGCGCCGCCGAGGAACCGGCCGCCAGCACCACCGCCAGCGTAATCAGCATCAGCAGGGTGTTCAGCGCCGGCACATAGATCTGCCCGCCGGTCTCGGCCGAGGTCTGAACGACCTGTACGCGCGGGATGACGCCCATCTGGATCGCCTGGCGCGTCAGCGAGAAGGCGCCCGAGATCACCGCCTGCGAGGCGATCACCGTCGCCACCGTCGCCAGCGCGATCAGCGGGTACAGCGCCCAGTCCGGCGCCAGCTCGAAGAAGGGCTGCTTGACCGGCTCGGGCGAGCTCAGGATCAGCGCGCCCTGCCCGAAGTAGCACAGCAGCAGCGCCGGGAACACCAGCGCGAACCAGGCGTACTGGATCGGCCGGCGGCCGAAATGACCAAGGTCCGCGTACAGCGCCTCGGCGCCGGTCACCACCAGGAACACCGAGCCCAGGATGCGCACCGCAGCCCAGCCCTCGTGGTACAGGAAAGCCGCGCCGTAGGCCGGGTTGATCGCCGCCAGCACGCCCGGGTGGCGCACGATCTGCACCGTGCCGAGCACCGCCATGACCACGAACCACACGGCCGTGATCGGCCCGAACCACACCCCGATGCGCGCCGTGCCGCCGCGCTGGATGCGAAACAGCGCCAGCAGGATGCCGACCGTGATCGGCAGCACCAGCGGTGCCAGCTGCGGCGCCGCGACTTCCAGGCCCTCGATGGCGCTGAGCACCGAAATGGCCGGCGTCAGCACGCCATCGCACAGCACCAGCGCCGCCCCTAGCACGGCCATTTTCTGCAACAGCGGCCCCAGCCGGGCGCCGCCACGCTGTCGCTGCGGCCGCAGCAGCGCCAGCAGCGCCAGGATGCCGCCCTCGCCGCGGTTGTCGGCGCGCAGGACGACCATCTGGTATTCGATCGAGATCAGGATGGTCAGGGTCCAGAAGATCAACGACAGCACGCCCAGCACGTTGTCGTGCGTGGGCTCCACGCCATGCGCCAGGCACTCGCGCAGGGCGTAGATCGGGCTGGTGCCGATATCGCCATAGACCACGCCCAGCGCGCCCAGGCCGAGCAGGCCCAGGCGGCGCAGCCGCGGCTGCCCGGAAACCACCGGCGGGCTCACGCTGTCAGCCCTGCCGAAGGCGTTGCCGGGTGCCAGGCGATCATCATCCGCAGCGCACGCCCGTGCCACCCAGGCCGCAGTAACCGCCCGGGTTCTTGGCCAGGTACTGCTGGTGGTAGTCCTCGGCGTAATAGAACGGCCCGGCAGGGGCGATTTCGGTGGTCGGCGGGCCGTAGCCTGCGCCCGCCAGCGCCTTCGCGTAGGCGTCGCGGGAGGCTTGCGCCGCCGCCAGCTGGGCGGCATCGAAGGTGTAGATGGCCGAGCGGTATTGGGTACCGATGTCATTGCCCTGGCGCATGCCCTGCGTCGGGTCGTGGCTTTCCCAGAACTCGCGCAGCAAGGCCTCGTAGCTCACCCGGGCCGGGTCGAACACCACCAGCACCACCTCGGCATGGCCGGTGGCGCCGCTGCAGACTTCCTCGTAGGTAGGGTTCGGCGTGTGGCCGCCGGCGTAGCCGACCGCCGTGCTGACCACGCCGTCGATCTGCCAGAAGCGCCGCTCGGCGCCCCAGAAACAGCCCAGGCCGAACAGCGCCTGCTGCAGGCCGGCCGCGAACGGGCCCTTGATCGGCTGGCCGTTGACGAAATGCCGGTTCGTCACCGGCATGGGCGTGGCCCGGCCGGGCAGGGCCTGGGCCGCGGTTGGCAGTTCCAGCGATTTTCCGAACAAGCGCATGAATACCCCCGCAGGCAGCGTGGTTGCGACGCAAAAGTATAGGCGTGCGCCCGGAACCGGCCGGAATTCAGCCCAATTGGGGCACGGCGTACAGGTCGTGCTCGTCGGCGTCTTCGACCTCGACCAGCAGCACGTCGCCGACCGCCACGCCCTCGGCGTCGGTCAGATGGACCACGCCGTCGATTTCCGGCGCATCGGCGTAACTGCGGGCGATCACACCCTCGTCGCCGACCTCGTCCACCAGCACCTCGATGGTGCGACCGATCTTGTCCTGCAGGCGCCGGGCGCTGATCGCCGCCTGTTTTTCCATGAAGCGCGCCAGGCGCTCGCGCTTGATTTCTTCCGGCACGGCGCCGGGCAGGGCATTGGCCGCGGCACCGGTCACCGGCGAGTAGGCAAAGCAGCCGACGCGGTCCAGTTGCGCCTGGTCCAGGAACTCCAGCAGGGCCGCGAAATCGGCCTCGGTCTCGCCCGGAAAGCCGACGATGAAGGTGCTGCGGATGGCCAGGTCCGGGCAGATATCGCGCCAGGCGCCGATACGTTCGAGCGTGTTTTCCACGTGTGCCGGGCGGCGCATGGCCTTCAGGATGTGCGGGCTGGCATGCTGCAGCGGCACGTCCAGGTACGGCAGCAGCAGGCCGTCGGCCATCAGCGGGATCAGCGCGTCGACATGCGGGTAGGGGTACACGTAATGCAGGCGCACCCACACGCCCAGCTCGCCCAGCGCGCGGGACAGCGTCAGCAGGTCGGTGCGCAGCGGCCGACCGCCGTGAAAGCCGGTGCGGTATTTGATGTCCACGCCGTAGGCGCTGGTGTCCTGCGAGATCACCAGCAGCTCGCGCACGCCGGCGTCGACCAGCGCCTCGGCCTCGGTGAGCACCTCGCCAATCGGCCGGCTGACCAGGTCGCCGCGCAGGGACGGGATGATGCAGAAACTGCAGCGGTGGTTGCAGCCCTCGGAAATCTTCAGATACGCGTAGTGCGGCGGCGTCAGGCGCAGGCCCTGCGGCGGCAGCAGGTCGACATAGGGATCGTGTTCGCGCGCAGGCGGCGGCGGCAGGTGCTTTTGTACTGCGGCGACCACCTCGGCGTAGGCGTGCGGACCGGTGACCGCCAGCACCTGCGGATGGCGCTCGAGGATGGCGCTGGCGTCGGCGCCCAGGCAGCCGGTGACGATGACCTTGCCGTTTTCGGCCAGCGCCTCGCCGATGGCGTCGAGCGACTCCTGCCGGGCCTCGTCGATGAAACCGCAGGTGTTGACCACCACCAGATCCGCGCCGGCGTAGCTGTCCGACAGCGCATAGCCGCCGCCGCGCAGCTCGGTCAGGATGCGTTCGGAGTCCACCAGCGCCTTGGGGCAGCCCAGGCTGACAAAACCGATCTTGGGGGGGCTCATGCGGCGGGGACGGGAAACGCGAGGGGCGACGATTCTATATCAGCGCCCGTCGGGGCACCGGCTGGCACCTGGCGACCCGCCGCACCGGCCGGGCAGAAGCATGTCGTCGCGCGGCGCCTTCATGCCAACAGGCGGCCGAGCCGGTCGATGGCCTCGCCGAGGCGCTCGCGGGAGGTGGTGTAGGCAAAGCGCAGGTGCGTGCGCGCCGTGTGCGGACCGAAGTCCAGGCCCGGCGTGGCGGCCACGCCGCCCTGGTCCAGCAGGCGCAGGCACAAGGCGGAGCTGTCATCCGCAAAGCGCCCGCAGCCGGCATAGATGTAGAACGCGCCCTGAGGCGTCACCGGAATGTCGAAACCGAAGCCGCGCAGCGCCGGCAGCAGCAGGTCGCGGCGGGCCCGGAACTCGTCCCGCCGCTGGTCGAGCAGCGCCAGCGTGGCCGGCTCGAAGGCGGCCAGCGCCGCGTGCTGGGCCGGCGTCGGCGGCGCGATGAACAGGTTCTGCGCCAGTTTTTCGACCGGCCGCACCAGCGCCTCCGGCACCACCGCCCAGCCCAGGCGCCAGCCGGTCATGCCGAAGTACTTCGAGAAGCTGTTCACGACGATGGCGTCGGCGTCGCAGGCCAGCGCCGTGGTGGTGTCGGCGTCGTAGATCAGGCCGTGGTAGATCTCGTCGGCGATCAGCGCCACGCGGCGCTGGCGCAGCAGCGCCGCAATGCGGGCGAGTTCTTCACGGTCGATGACGGCGCCGGTCGGGTTGGCCGGCGAGGCCAGCAGAACGGCCCGCGTGCGCGGGGTGAGCGCGGCCTCGATCTGCGCCGCGGTCGGCTGCCAGCCGGTGTCCGGGCCGACCGGCAGCTCCACCGGCACGCCACCGGCCAAGCGCGCGAAGTGCCGGTTGCAGGGGTAGCCGGGGTCGGTCAGCAGCACCTCGTCGCCGGGGCCGATCAGCGCCCACAGCGCCAGTTGCAGCGCGCCCGAGGCGCCGACCGTGACCACCACCTGCCGCGGCTCGACCGCCACGCCGTGGCGCGTGCGGTAAAAATCGGCAATCGCCTCGCGCAGCGCCGGCAGGCCCAGCGCCAGCGTGTAATGAGTGTGGCCGTCCCGCAGCGCGCGGATGCCGGCCTCGACGATCGGCTCGACAGTCGCGAAGTCCGGCTCGCCGACTTCCATGTGCACGATGTCGCGCCCGGCCGCGGCGGCGGCCTGGGCGTGGCCCATCACTTCCATGACGTGAAACGGCGCGATGTCCGCGATGCGGGTGGCGGGGCGAAAACGGTCGGTCATCACGTGATGCGGCGGGCAGCGAACGCGGGCCGGCAGTCTAGCAGCGGGCGCTAAAATGCCGCGCCATGAGCTCGCTTGCCGACACCATCGACGCCCTGCTGCCGCAGACCCAGTGCGGGCGCTGCGGTTACGAGGCCTGCCGGCCGTATGCGCAGGCGCTGGCGGCCGGCGAGTGCGACCTGAACCGCTGCCCGCCGGGTGGCGAGCCAACCATCGCCGCGCTGGCGACGCTGCTCGGCCGTCCGGCGCAGGCGCTGGACCCGGCCTGCGGGCCGGCACCGCCGCCGCAGCGGGCGTGGATCGATCCGGCAGCCTGCATCGGCTGCACCAAGTGCATCCAGGCCTGCCCCGTGGACGCCATCGTCGGCGCCAGCAAGCGTCTGCACGGCGTGATCGGGCAGGAGTGCAACGGCTGCGGCCTGTGCGTGGCGCCGTGTCCGGTCGACTGCATTCATCTGTTGCCGCAGCCGGCCGAAAGCAGCCAACAACGGGCCGCGCTGGCGGCCACCAACCGGCGCCGTCACGACGCGCGCCGGCGGCGCCTCGCCGCCAAGGCCGCCGCTGCGCCGCCGGCGCCAAGCGGTCCCTCGCCTGAGGTCCAGACTGCCCTGGCGCGGGCGCGCGCATTGCTGGCTGCCCGCGGCGCATGAACGCCCAAAAACGCAGGCAGATCTATGAACGCCTGCAAGCGGCCCTGCCGGCGCCGACCACCGAGCTGCACTACCGCTCGCCCTTCGAGCTGCTGATCGCGGTGATCCTGTCGGCGCAGGCCACCGACAGGAGCGTCAACCAGGCCACGGCGACGCTGTTTGCCGCCGCCAACACGCCGCAGGCCATGCTCGCGCTGGGGGTGGAGGGCGTCACGGCGCACGTGCGGCGCATCGGCCTTTTCAACAGCAAGGCGCAGAACATCATCAAGACCTGCCGGATCCTGGTCGAGCAGCACGGCGGCCAGGTGCCGCGCGACCGGGCGGCGCTCGAGGCGCTGCCCGGCGTTGGCCGCAAGACCGCCAACGTGGTGCTGAACACGGCCTTTGGCGAGCCGACCATCGCCGTCGACACACACATCTTTCGCGTCGCCAACCGCACCGGTCTGGCGCCGGGCAAGACCGTTCGCCAGGTCGAGGACCGCCTGCTGAAGGTCACGCCGCCGCAGTTCCGCCGCAACGCCCACCACTGGCTGATCCTGCACGGTCGCTACACCTGCACCGCGCGCCGGCCGCGCTGCGGGCAGTGCCTGATCGCCGACCTGTGCGAGTGGCCGGACAAGGCCGCGGCGGTGGCGGCGGCCGGCACCGCGCAGGCCGCCTGATGTTCGGCCAGGACCGCGACAGCCTGCGCCGGGCCTACACCGAAGCCTGGCAGCGCCATCGGGACGGCCTGCCGCTGGACGCGCAGCAGCAGCGCATCGCCGATGTGGTGGCGCTGCACCCGGAATATCAGGCCTTCGTGCTGACGCCGGACGCGCTCGCGCAGGACTTCGACGGCAGCGACGGGCGCACCAACCCGTTTCTGCACATGGGCCTGCACATCGCCATCCATGAACAGCTCGCCACCGGCCTGCCACCGGAAGCGGCGCAGGCGCACCAGCGTCTGGCCCGGCGCCTGGGCGACGCCCACGCCGCCGAGCACCGGCTGATCGACTGCCTGGCGCAGACCCTGTGGCAGGCGCAGCGCGACGGCCGCGCACCGGACATGGACGCCTACCGCGAGGCGCTGCGGCGGCTGTAGAAAACGGCCCCGCGGCCGGACTTCATCTTGATCCTGGCTCAAGGCGCCCCGATCTGCCCTGCTAAACTGCCCGCCAGTTCCGGCCCTGCGGCCGTGCCTGCGCAAACCGCCGATGAACTCATGCCCTCATTGGCCGGGCACCTGCCGCGGGAACGCCATGCAGGCGCGCCGGTCTTCGCCGAGCCGGCCGTGGCTGAAGATTCGCGGCGGGGCGCCGCTCCCACAAGGACGCCGCTTCCACAAGGGGCCTCACCGACCCCGATCAGTCGCCAGTGCGTGCACAGAACGACAGAATCTCCCCATCCGCGCCCACGCCAATGGACCACCCGGGATGAATGCACCCTCGCCCAACACCACCCCCGACCGCTTCGAGCTCGAGCAAATGCGCCGCCTGGTGGCGGACCTGTTCGCCTACCGACCGGCGCTGTACTGGGTCGATTTCATCCTCAGCGCCGGCCTGGGCTACGCGCTGGCGCTGGCGTACCTGACCGGCAGCGGGCCGGCGTGGGCCCAGGCGCTGGCCTTCGTCGGTGCCGGCGTGCTGCTGTTCCGGGCCGGCACCTTCATGCACGAGATCGTGCACATGAACGGCCAGGTCATGCCCGGCTTCCGGCTGGCCTGGAATCTGTTCTACGGCATCCCGCTGCTGATGCCGTCGCTGATGTACCGGAACCACCTGGATCACCACAACGTCAACCGCTTCGGCACGCCGCAGGACGGCGAGTACCTGCCGCTGGGCAGCGCGCCCACCGGCGAGACCATCAAGTACCTGCTCCAGGTGCCGATCCTGCCGCTGCTGGCGGTGCTGCGCTTCCTGGTGGTGACGCCGCTGTCCTACCTGCATCCGGGCCTGCGACGCTGGGTGATGCGCCGCGCCTCGTCCTACGGCTCCAATCCCTACTATCAGCGCCAGGTTCCGCCCGACGAGCCGCTCGCGCTGTGGGCGCTGCAGGAGTGGGCCTGCTTTGCCTGGCTGGCATTCCTGACCGGCCTGTTCGTGACCGGCGTGCTGCCTTGGGCGCTGCTGGGCAAGGTCTATTTGCTGATGACCTTCGCCATCGGCCTTAACTGGGTGCGCAATCTGGCCGCTCACAAGTACGTCAACACCGGCGCGCGCATGAGCCTGCAGGGCCAGCTCGAGGACTCGATCAACATCACCGGTCAGACCTGGCTGACGGCGCTGCTGTTTCCGATCGGCCTGCGCTACCACGCACTGCATCACCTGTTCCCGGCCATGCCGTATCACTCGATGGGCGAGGCGCACCGGCGGCTGATGGCGCAGTTGCCGCCCGATGCAGCCTACCGGAAGACCGACTATCCCAACTTTTTCGCCGCCGTTTCGCAGCTGTGGCACGGCGCCCGGCAAAGCGCCGGCAACGGCGCGCTGATGCAGACCTGGCGCCAGCACGGCGCGCCCGGTGGCTGAACAGGCAAGCGTCGGCGTCATCAGCAATCCGGCCAGCCGGCATAACGCCCGCGGCGGCCTGGCGGCGATCGAGGCGGTGCTCGCCGGCCAGCCGGCGATTCCCCACCGGCAGGCCCGAACGCCGCAGCAGATCGAGGCCGCGCTCGCGCAACTGGCCGCCGCCGGCACGAGCTGCGTGGTGCTCAGCGGCGGCGACGGCACCGTGCAGGCGGCGCTGACCGCCCTGTCGCTGCGCTCGCCGTTCGCCTCGCCACCGAGGCTGCTGGTGCTGGCCAGCGGCACCACCAACATGAGCGCCTACGACCTGGGCAGCCACGGTCGTCCGGAGCGGCTGCTGCGCCGTCTGCTGACGGGCCGGCTCGCCCTCACGCGCCGGCGCGTGCTGTGCGTGCGGGAGGCCGACGGCACCACCCGCTGCGGATTTTTCTTCACTGCCGGCGGCCTGCCGCAGGCGGTACGGGATTGCCGCGCGTTTCGCGAAACCAGCGCCCTGCCGGGCATGCGCGGCGCGCTGGGCACGGCCACCTGGATCGGCGGGCGACTGCTGCGCCTGCTGGCCGGCCGCGAACCTTTCGAAGCCTTGGCGCTCAGCTATCAGCCGGACGCCGAACCGGTCCGCCGCTGCGAGGCGCTGCTGCTGCTGGCAAGCACGCATCAGCGCCTCGCCCTCGGGCTGAGGCCGTGGTGGGGCGCCGGCAGCGGCCCGATCAGGACCACGTTGATCAGCCGGCCAGCGCGGCGCCTGGCGCGGGCGCTGCCGGGACTGCTGCGCGGGCGCCCGCCGGCCTTTGCGAATGCCGCCGCCGGCTACCAAAGCCATGCAGTCAGCACCTTGCATCTGACGCCGACCGGCGGCTACGCGCTCGACGGCGAGGATTACTTTCCACCCGCCGGCAGTGAGCTGGCGATCAGCGCCGGCCCCGAGTTCGAGTTCCTGCAGCCATGAGCGGCCCTGCCGGCGAGGCCCTGCGTGAGGCCATCGACCGCCTGATCGACGCGCCTGCCCCGCCGGGTGCCCAGGCCCTGGCGCAGGCGCTGCGCGCGCGCCACGGCGCCAGCGTGGCGGCGGTGCTGTTCTACGGCTCGAACTTTCGCCGCGCGGACGACCGCGAGGGCCTGCTGGACCTGTACCTGCTGGTCGACGACTGCCGCACGGCGCTCGGCAGCAGCCTGTCCGCGCTGGCCTGCCGGCTGCTGCCGCCCAACGTCTATTACCTGGAACTGCCGGTCGATGGCCGCACCGTGCGCTGCAAGTACGCGCTGCTGGAGCTGGCCGTGTTCGGCCGCTACATGACCGCCCGGCAAAGCTATTTCTGGGGCCGCTTCGGCCAGGCCAGCGGCCTGCTGTACGCACGTGACGCAGCAGCCCGCCAGCAGGTGATGCGGGCACTCGCGCAGGCCGTGCTGACCCTGCTCGGCAGTGCGCTGCCGCTGCTGCCGAATGAAGTCGACGAAGCCGCCTGGTGGCAGACGGCGCTCGCCGCCTGCTACGGCGCGGAGCTGCGCCCGGAGCGGCCAGGGGCGGTCGAGGGACTGGTGCGCGATCTGGCGCCCTGGCGTGAACGACTCACGCCGCTGGCCGCCGCCTGCCTGGACGGCGTGCAGCGGCAGGACGGGCACTACCGCATAACGCTGGCGCCCGGCCGGCGCTGCCTCGGGCGCCTGGGCTGGACAGTCCGCCGCCTGCTCGGCAAGACGCTGAACGTGGCGCGCCTGGTCAAGGCCGCGTTCACCTTCGCCGGCGGCGCCGACTACCTGCTGTGGAAGGTCGAGCGCCACTCCGGCGTGCGCATCGAGCCAACGCCCTTGCTGCGCCGCCACCCGCTGCTGGGCATCTGGGGCGTGGCCTGGCGGCTGTGGCGACGGGGTGGCTTCAGATAGCGCCGGGCGACCTGCGCGCGGGCGCAGTCATCCGGTCCGGAAGATTCGCGGCGAGGGCGCCGCTCCCACCGCAGGTGTAGAAGGCCCGCCCTCGGACCGAAGATCGTCGACGCAAGCCCCGGCCGAACACGGACACCTCAGCTGGCAAACCAGCGCACGGCGCGGCTGCCGGTGGGGATTTCACGCCCGACCTGCTCCAGCCACGACACCAGCGGGCCGCGTTGCCGTGCAACGATCCCCTGAGCGACCCGCACCCACAGCAGCAGTGTCGACAGCACCGTCCAGCCGGCCACCAGCCACAGGCCCAGCGCCGGCTGGCCGACCAGGGCGCACAGCGTCAGCATCAGCAGGTTCGGATTGCGCCGGGCGGTGATCAGGCGGTTGTAGGAGTCAAACGGCCGCCACACGAACAGCGAGAACCTGGCGCAGAAGCCCTGGAAGCCGCCCTCGGCCAGGCGCCCGCCGATGTAAGCTGCCACGATCACCCAGATCAGCGTCTGCGTCGGCACGCTGCCCTCGGGCAGGCCCAGCGCCCAGGCGGCGTACCAGAACGGCGGATGGATCAGGTCGATACCGTGGTCCAGGATGTCGCCAAAACGGGTGGACTTGACCGTCACCCGCGCCAGCTTGCCGTCGACCGTGTCCAGAAAGGTCATCAGCCAGGCGCACACCAGGCCCGGCAGCCACCAGCCGCCCCAGAAGGCAAGGCCGGCGGCAACGGTCAGCGCCAGGCCGGTCAGCGTCACCTGATTGGGCGTGATGCCGCGCCGGGCACAAAAACCGGTCGCCGCCCGCGCCGGCGCCGGCCACCACCACTTGGTGATGAAATCGGTGACGCCCTTGTAGGCGGTGCCGAACAGGCGCCGCTCCAGGTCGGTCTGCTCGGCGGGCGTAACGTGCAGCACGTAGGGCGTCGAAACCTTGCGCAGCTTCTTCTGATAGGCGGTGGTCAACGTAGTGGGGAGCTCGACCACATAGCCGTCGGGCGGCTGCTGTCCGGTCAGCACGGCCTGCGCACGCGTCGCACCGCCCACCGGTGCGTGCAGCGCCACCAGCGGGCCGTCATCGCTCGCGCGCAGCGCCACGCCGGGCGCATCGACCAGCGCCGCGATTACCCGCTCGTCGAACAGATAATCAGCGCGCAGGCACAGCACGCTGCGCTGCTGCGGCGGCGCGGCCCCGTCATCCAGCACCTCGATGCCGAGCTTGCCCAGCACGCGCCGCAGGCGTTCGCGCCCGCCAAGGCCCCACAGACGAACCGGCGCTTCGCCGGCAAGATACGCGACCGGTTTCACTTTTCAGACCCACTCATCGGCTGGCAAAAAAGCGTGCAATCGTATATCAAGCCTGCGCCGCCATCCGCGCGCCGCGCCCGCCTTCAGGCCACCCTGCTTTCGTGTCCAGCATCAAACCGAACGAGCCGAACCCCGCCAACGCCCCGCCGAGCGAATGGGCGCTGGCGCATTTGTCGGACCTGCACCTGACCGATCCGCTGGCAGACGCGGACGCGCCGCTGGCGATCAAGCAGCGCCTGGGTCGCGCCTCCTGGCGTCGCCGCCGCAGCCACGTCCATCAGCCGGCGCTGCTGGCCGCCCTGGCGGCAGACCTGCACGCCCAGGCACCGCGCCAGATCGCCATCAGCGGCGATCTGGTGCAGATCGGGCTGCGGCGCGAGTTCGAGCAGGCCGCCGACTGGCTGGCCGGCTTTGCGCCGCCGGCGCGCCTGCTGCTGGTGCCGGGCAACCACGAGGCCTACGTGGCCAACACCTGGCAGGCCGGCCGCGAATGCTGGCGCCCCTACCTGCCGGGCCCAGCCGACGGCGAACCGTGGCTGCAGCGTCGCGACTGGCTGCTGCTGATCGGCCTGTCGAGCGCCGTGCCGAGCTGGCCTGGCCTGGCCACCGGCACGCTCGGCGGGGCGCAGATCGCCGCCCTGGACGCGGCGCTGCAAGCGGGCGCCGACGAAGGGCTGTTTCGGGTCATCGTCGTCCACCATCCACCGGCGGCCGGCGTGGTCGGCTGGCGCAAGCGCCTGACCGATCATCGCCAGTTCGCGCAGGTCATCGCGCGCCGCGGCGCCGGGGTGATCCTGCACGGCCACGCCCACCGGGCGACGCTGTCACACCTGCCCGGTCCGACCGGCCCGGTGGCGGTGGTCGGCGCGCCGTCGGCTTCGGCACTCGACCAACGCCCCGACCGCATGGCCGGCTACAACCTGCTGCGCATCCGGCCAGCCGCGCACGCCTGGCAGCTGCGCCTGAGCCGGCGCGTCTTCAGGCCGCAGACGCGGGACTTCGACTGGCAGGAACACCACGACCTGACCAGCCACGGCTGAGACGGCCGCCTGCGCCGTGACAGGGCCGCCGCAACCGGCGCCTTGTCGTGCAAGCGCGATGATCGCCCGGCACAGCCGGGCTCCTACACGCGAATGCCGCAGCGCTTCCCTATCGCAAGCGACGCAACAGGCGCCCGGCAAACAGCAGGATCAGCGTCGGCAGGGCCAGCGCCGTCAGCGGCGCCGGCAGGTGCAGCAGCAGACCCAGGTAACCGAGCGTCTGGGTGACGAAATACAGCCCGATGCCGGCCACCGTGCCGGCCAGCACGCGGCGACTGAGCGTGCTCGAGCGGTTGCTGCCCAGCACCAGCGGGATGGCCACCAGCATCATGGCCAGCGTCACCAGCGGTTGTGCCAGCTGCTGCCACAGGCGCAGCTCTTCCTGCGGCACCTGCTCGTTACGGGCCCGCAGATCGCGCACGTAGAAATACAGGTCGATCGGCGACAGGGCTTGCGGCGGCACCACCAGCACGCCCAGCTGCTGGGCATCCAGGAACGAGTCCCAGTCCAGCTGCGCCAGCTGCTGCGCGCGCGCCGGCGGCGGCTCGAACTGCTTGACCACCACGTCCTGGAGCCGCCACACGCGGTCCTGCTCCAGACTCGCGCGCTCGGCATGCAGATAGCGCCGCAGACGCCCGGCGTCATCAAAGTCATACACCGTCACATCGGACGGGGTGCGCCCGCGCAGCATGCGCCCGACGTTCAGGAAACTGCGCCCGTCGCGCGACCAGAAGCCGCCGCGAAAATCCACCGACACATCCTCGGCCAGCGCCGCGGCGCGCATGCGCTCGGCGCGCATCTCCAGTGCCGGCGCCACGAATTGGGCCATCAGCAGCATCAGCATCAACAGCGTCAGGCCGGGCGCCAGCACCATGCCGATCAGCCGCCGCAGCGGCAGGCCGGCGGCGCGCATGGCCAGGATCTCGTTGCCGTCCGCGAGCAGGCCCAGCGGCACCAGCGTGCCCAGCAGGGCGATCACCGGCGTGGCATCCAGCAGCCGGCGCGGCAACATCATCAGCACGTACAGGAATGCGTCGACCAACGTGTAGGCGCCCTCGACGTCGTCGAGCTGCTGGATCAGCTCGATGAAACTGAACAGCGCCACGAACACCAGCGCCACCAGCAGGTAGCCCTGCGCCATGGCGCGGGCGATGTAACGGGCGAGAATCATCGGTGGCGGCGACGCCGCCACTGTGGCAGCACGATCAGCACGGCCAGCACCACGCAGCCGAGCAGGGGAACGAGCAACACCCCGGGCCAGGGCGCCAGCTCGCCGTTCTCCACCGCATCCATCACCACCGCCAGCAGGTTGTAGTACACGATGCAGCCGAGCAGGCCGACCGTCAGCTTGCTGGAGCGGCTGCGCCGCGGCGGCATGCGGCTGATCGGCACGCCCAGCAGGCCCAGCAGGACGGTGGAGAACGGCGCGGCGATGCGCCACTGCAGCTCGGCCGTGTCCTTCGGATCCGCGGACGCCGCCAGCTCGCCGTTCGCGGTGGCCTTGCGGCGCTTGCGCACGATGGCCTGCTCCTCGTCCAGGCGCAGCGCCAGCGTGCGGTAGCTGATGATCATGTCGCTGCCCAGGCTGTCGCCCGTGCCCGGATCGAGCTGGTAGTAGCGGCCGTCGAGGAATTCCACGACCTGCCGCCCGTCGGAGTCGGTGAGCTGGCGTGCCCGCTGGGCGAACACCACCCCATCGGCCTGGCCGCCGCTGTCGGCGTGGGTGAACACCTGCAGCCGCTCGTCACCGTCGGCCGCTTCGCTGAACATCACCAGACCGCCGGTGAAGTCGGCATAGAACCGGCCCGGCGGCAGGCGCGTCAGGTCGAAGCGGCGCTCGGCGCTGGCCTCCAGCCGGTAGACGTTCTGATACAGCTGCGGGCGCACCACCAGCGATGCGACTGCCACTACCGCCGCCACCGGCAGCGCCAGCCACAGCACGGCCTGGAACAACCAGCGTTCGCCGATGCCGCAGGCTGCCAGGGCGGTGGTCTCCTGATCGCGCTGCAGGCGCCCCAGGCCGAGCGCCACCGACAGCATCAGCGCCATCGGCACGATGGCGTCCAGGCTGATGAACAGCTTCAGCCCGATCAACACCGCCGCCAGGCTGCCGGGCAGTGCGCCGCTGGCCGCCTCGCCCAGAAAGCGCGCCGAGCTGTAACCGGTAAAAACCAGCAGCAGGCTGCCGCACACCACCGCAAACGGGCTCGCCAGCTCGCGCAGCAGGTAGCGTCTGAGGATCATGGCAAACGGTAAGGGCGTGGCCGGGACTGGATGTATCGGGGGCCGGCAGTCTAGCAGGCCGCATCAGCTCATTCGCCAGACCGCCACCACCGGCGGGCAGCCAGTCGCCCTGACCCGCCGCTACGCCAGCCGGACCGCGAACGCCGCTGTGCTAGGCTTTGCGGCCGGCGCAGGCCTGCCTGTCCCGGCATGCCGACCGCCCTGCTGGGCGTCCTGCCCCTTTCCCGGTCGTCGCCTGGCGGCCATCTCGTTTCGCGGAGTTCCGATCCAACCCATGCAGGCCGTCATCCTGAGCGCCGGTCAAGGCCGGCGCTTGCTGCCCCTCACCGCCGATCGCCCCAAGTGCCTGGTCGACCTGCACGGCAAGACGCTGCTGCAGTGGCAACTGGACGCCCTGCTGGCGGCCGGCGTCGGGCCGATCACCGTGGTCACCGGTTACGCCAGCGAGGCGGTCGAGGCGGTAATCGCCAGCCACTACGCCGGGCGCCCGGTGCAGGTCCAGTTCAACCCGTTCTTCCAGGTGGCGGACAACCTTGGCAGTTGCTGGATCGCCCGCGCCGCCTTCGACGGCGAGCTGCTGCTGCTCAACGGCGACACGGTGTTCGAGCCGGCGGTCGTGCAGCGCCTGCTGGCGGCGCCGGCGGCGCCGATCCGCCTGGCCATCGACCGCAAGGCCAGCTACGACGACGACGACATGAAGGTCATCGTCGATGGCGAGCGCCTGCTGCGCATCGGCAAGCAGCTGCCGGTGGATGCGGTGGATGCCGAATCGATCGGCATGCTGCGCTTCGACGCCGACGGGGCACGACATTTTCAGGCGGCCGTCGAACGCGCGCTGCGCGAGCCCGACGGCCTGCGCTGGTGGTATCTGTCGGTGATCGACCGGCTGGCCGACGAGGGCCTGGTCATGACCTGCTCGATCGAAGGCCTGCGCTGGGCCGAGGTGGATTTCCCGCGGGATCTGGACGCCGCGCGGGCGGTAGTGGCCGAAGGCTGATCCGTCCCCGCTCCCGGCCCCCGACCTGTCCGCGGCGGGGGCGCCGCTCACACAGCGCTTCCGCGGTGTGGGAAGCCCGCCCCCGGGCCGAATGTCAGCCGAATGCTTCGGCGTTTCCTTAGCCGGCGCCGGCCAACAGTCGCTCGACCAGCTCGAAATCGGCCACCGAATCGACATCCACCGCCGCCCGCGGATCGTCCAGCAACACGGCCCCGAGCCGCGCCCCTACCCGCCGCGACAGGCGTTCTAGGCCCGCCTCCAGGGTCAGCCAACCGCACAGGTACGCCAGCAGCGTACCCGGACCGAGCGCCGCGGCCAGCCGGTGCGGCTTCTTGCGCTGCTGCTCGATGTGGCGCCAGAACTCGGGCGCGCGCCGACCGGCCGGGGTCAGAAACGCAAACAGATTGCAGCCGCAGTAGGCGCCATCCCGAAACCGCAGCGCCGTGCGGCGCGACTGCGGAAATGCCGCCTGCACCGCCGCATGGCGCGCCAGGCCGACGACGGCATCCTTGCCGGTCGCCTGCGCCGCGGCGCAGAAGGCATCGACCCAGCCGGCCTGCAGCAAGGCGTGGTCGGCCGTCGTGAGCAGCACCGGCGTGTCCGCCGGCACGCTGGCCAGACCCGCCAGTGCACTCTGGCTGGGCGAGGGCGCCGGCGCCAACCAGCTCAGCTCGCCGTCGGCAATCCGCCGCGCCAGCGGCGGGCAGGCGGCGATCTGCTCCCGGCTCGGGCCGACCAGCGTCACCCCGTCCACCGCCGTGCTGCCCGCCAGCGCGTCCAGCACGCGCAGCAGCATCGGCTGGCCGGCCAGAGGCACCAGCGCCTTGCCGGCGGCGCCGACGTGGCGTGCCACCGGATCGTCGGCGCCGCGGTCGCCGGCCAGCACCACGGCATGAAAGCGGGCGCTCAAAGCGCCTTGCCGTAGATGCGGTAGCGCTTGTAGCAGCGGCTGCCCAGCGACTCGATGATGCTGCGCATGCCGCGGTTGTCCTCCAGAATCCACGACATCTCAGCCTGCTTGACACCGCGCCGCAGACCGGTCTGGCGGGCGGCATCGATCACCAGCATGGCCAAGGCGGTGCCCAGCCGGGTGCGCTGCAGGCGTTGGCGCACGCCCATCAGCGCCACCCGCACGGCCTTCGGGTGGCGCACCTTGAGCCGCCACAGCAGCCTGGCCCAGCCAAACGGCAGCAGGCGGCCATGCAGGTCCGCGATCGCCTCGTTTAGGTTGGGCAGCACGGCGATCATCGCCACCGGCTCGCCGGCCACCTCGGCGATCTGCACGAAGCCGGGGTCGACCAGCCACCGCACCAGTTGCCCCAGGGCCTTGAACTCGGCCTCAGTGAACGGCACGAAGCCCCAGTTGCCGGCCCAGGCATCGTTGAAGATGTCGCGCAGGATGGCGATGTCGCGGTCCAGGTGCTTGAGGTCCAGCGACCGCAGCGTGACCTGGTCACGCTCTCGCTCGAGCAGGCGCTGGGCCGCCGGCGGGAATCGAAAATCCGTACCGACTATGTAGGCCAGCAGATCCTTGGCCTTGGCATAGCCCTGCTCCTGGACGCGCGGCCCGTAGTACGGCAGGGCATGGCCCATCATCACCATCGGCGGGGTGTCGAAGCCGTCCACCAGCAGCCCGCATTCCTCGTTGACGGACAGGTTGAAAGGTCCGCGAATCTCGGTCATCCCCTGGCCACGCAGCCAGTCTTCCGCAGCGCCCAACAGGGCCGCGAATACCTGCGGGTCGTCTTCGGCCTCCAGCAGCCCGAAATACCCGACCCGCTCGCCGTGCGTCTGCTCGTGCAGCCGGTCCACCTGCGCGCTGATGCGCCCGACCACCTGGTCGCCGCGCTTGGCCAGCCAGGCCTGCCAGCGGGCGTGCTCGAACAGCGGATTGCGGGCCGAGAGCAGTTCATGCCGCTCCAGCAGCAGCGGCGGCACCCAGTGCGGATCGTTCCGGTACAGGCGCTGTGGCAGCGCCCAGAAAGCACGCCTGGCCGACCGCCCCATCAAGGGCGTGACGGTCAGCGACGCCAGGCCGTTCATGCGCACAGCCGGCGCGAGGCAAACAGACGAAAACGGATCATCGACCACCTGGCGGACAAGGAAAGCGCGGCCCAACCGGCCGCCGATTTTTCGAACACATGTTGGATACGTTATATTCCGCGGCAATTTTACGATTGTGACGAAATCATGTATCCGGCTCCCCGGCCCATGCATGCGGTCATCGAAGCGAAAGCCACACAGGGTTCAACTTGCTCGCCGTACCAGCCCAAGCCTTGTCTGCCTTTCGATCAGCGGTACATATACCGCCTCCTGACAGCCCGGCATGAACGCCACGGCGCGAAAATTCGGCGACCCGGCCACGCGCATCGCCACCTGCGGTGCCTGGACCGTGCTGCTGCGCCCACGCCAGCCGACGCTGGGCGCGCTGGTGCTGGTGTGTGATGAACCGGTACGCGCGTTCGGTGATGTGAGTGCGGCGGGCTACGCCGATCTTGCCCGAACCACCCGCCGCGTCGAGGCCATGCTTGGCGCCGCATTTGCTTATGACAAGATCAATTACCTGATGCTCATGATGGTGGACCCCGACGTGCATTTCCATGTCCTGCCGCGCTATGCGCAGGTCCGGCACTTCGCCGGGCATGCGTTTTCCGATCTGGCCTGGCCCAACGCCCCGGATCTGGGTTTCGATCATGCCATCGACGCCGCGACGCAGGCCACCCTCATCGCGCGCCTGAAAGAGGCGTGGCAATGAGCGGTGCGGCCCGGGCCAACCCGGACTTCGGCCACCGCGCGTCCATGACCCAGCCGACGCCGACGCACAATACCCTGCCGGTGCGTTTTGCCGACTTCGATACGCTGACCGACGCGCTCGATTACGCGGCAGCGGGCACCACCGGCAGCAATTTCTACAATGCGCGCGGCGATCTGGCGCTGGCGCTCAGCTACGCCCAGCTGCGTCGGGATGCGCTGGATCTTGCGCAGCGCTTCGCGGCTCTGGGCCTGCCCCGGCAGGCACGCGTGGCGCTGGTGGCGGAAACCGACCCGGACTTCGTGCGGCTGTTTTTCGCCTGCCAGTACGCCGGCCTGGTGCCGGTCCCCCTGCCCGCGGCGGTGCACCTGGGCGGGCGTGAGGCCTTTGTGCGCCAGTTGCGCACCATGCTGGACGGTTGCCAGGCCAGTGTGGCGATCGCGCCGCCGGACTTCGGCCCCATGCTGCACGCCGCCGCCGTCGGTATGCCGCTCGCGTTCTGTGGCACGCCCGATGAGTTCCGTGCGCTGGCGCTGGCGGACCGCCCGCCGCAGCCGTCGCAGCCCGACGAGCTGGCCTATTTGCAGTACACCTCCGGCAGCACCCGCTTCCCGCGCGGGGTGATGATCACCCACCGCACCGTGATGCAGAACCTGCAGGGCATCGTGCGCCACGGCCTGGCCATCAGCGACGCTGACCGCTTCATGTCCTGGCTGCCCTTCTATCACGACATGGGACTGGTCGGACTGGTGTTCTCGCCGCTGGCCGCGCAGCGTTCCGTGGACTACCTGGGCACGCGCGATTTCGCCATGCGGCCGCGCCAGTGGCTGGCGCTGATGTCGCGCAATCGCGCCACCATCGCCTTCAGCCCGCCGTTTGGCTACGCGCTGGTCGGGCGCCGCCTGCGGCCGACCGATGTCGCCCAGTACGACCTGTCGGCCTGGCGCATCGCCGGTGTCGGCGCCGAGACCATCCGCGCCGAGACGCTGGAAAAGTTCGCAGCGGTGCTGCACGACAGCGGCTTTCGCGCCGAGGCCTTCCTGCCGTGCTACGGCATGGCCGAGTGCTCGCTGGCGGTCAGTTTCGCGCCGCTGGGCCTGGGCATCGACACCGACACCGTGGATGCCGAAGTGCTTGGCCATCAGCGGGTGGCGCAAATCGCCGACGCGCAGACCGCCAGCGTCAACCGCTTCGTCAATTGCGGCACGGTATTGCCGGGACATTGCCTGGAAATTCGCGACGAGACCGGACGCCGACTTCCGCAGCGGCGCTGCGGCACCATTTTCGTGCGCGGACCCAGCGTCATGTCCGGCTACTTCGGCGATGCCGCCGAAACCGCCCGCGTGCTGTCACCTGACGGCTGGCTCAATACCGGCGATGTGGGTTATCTGGCCGACGGCCGCCTGTTCATCACCGGTCGCGAGAAGGACCTGTTCATCATCAACGGGCGCAACATCTGGCCGCAGGATCTCGAATTCCTGGCCGAACAGCAGCCGGAGCTGCGCCCGGAAGATGCCTCGGCGTTCGCCGTGCCCGACGCCAACGGCGACGACCTTGCGGTGCTGGTCGTGCAATGCCGCGAGCACGACCCGCTGCGTCGCATCGACCTGGTCACCCGCCTGCAGGGCCTGATCAAGGCCGAGCTTGGCATTCCCTGTTTCATCGAACTGGTGGCCCCGCACACCCTGCCGCGCACCTCGTCGGGCAAGCTGTCGCGTTCCGGCGCCCGCCGCGACTTCCTGGAGCGCAACGGCAACCAGGCGCTGACGCCCGATCGCCTCGCCAAGAGCGTTGACTGACGCCGGCAGCGGAACGGTCGCCATCACCGGCGCCAGCGGTTTCGTCGGCGCTGCCCTGGCCCACCATCTGGCCAGCCAGGGTTGGCGTTTGCGGCTGCTGGTGCGGCCGGGCTCGCAAGACCGCCTGCCCCGGATCGACGGTGCGCAGGTCGTCACCGGATCACTGGGCGACGCGAATGCCCTGCGGCAGTTGCTGGACGGCGCCCCGGCACTGGTGCACTGCGCCGGGGCGGTGCGCGGACTGACGCGCGCCGACTTCGACCGCGTCAATGTCGACGGCGTACAGGCGCTGCTGGACGCCACCGACGCGGCCCAGCGGGTGGTGCACATCTCGTCGCTGGCGGCGCGTCATCCCGGCCTGTCGCACTACGCCGCCAGCAAGCTGGCCGGCGAGCAGCGGGTGATCGACCAACTGCCGCCCCAGCGGCGGGTCGTGCTGCGCCCGCCGGCGATCTACGGCCCGGGCGACCGGGAACTGCGTCCGCTGCTGGACCGGATGATGCGCGGCCTGGCGCTGCTGCCGGGCCCACCGGGGGCTCGATTCTCGCTGCTGCACGTCCACGATCTGGCCCGCGCCGTCGGCTGCCTGTTGGCGGGCGATGCCGGCTGGGGCCAGACCCACGAGCCGGACGACGGCCACCGGCCAGGCTACGGCTGGCAGGATCTGCTGGACGCCGTCGCCCGGCTGCGCGGCGCGCCGGTGCGAGCCGTGCGCGTACCCGGTCCGCTGCTGTCGGCGCTGGGCGCCTGCAACGAACTGGCGGCCCGGCTCGCTGGCCGCGCGCCGATGCTCAGTCGCGGCAAGGCACGCGAGCTGCGCTGGCCGGACTGGCTCGCCGGCGGCAACGCCAGCCTGCTCGGCTGCGGCTGGCGGCCGGAAATCACACTCGATCAGGGGCTGCGGGACACGCTTGGCTGAGCCGGGCCGCTATACTCCCGCCGCCAGCCGCGCCAGTTGCGCGCAGGGCAGCAGGCGAGCGGGAGGAACCACATGGCAGTCAGCGCACAGCGCATCCTCGAAACCCTGCAGGATCGCCTGAACGCTCTTACCGGCGGCAAGGCGGTCAGCGGCGACACCGATCTGGTCGGCGACCTGGGACTCGATTCCCTGCAGGTCATGGAATTACTGATGGAAATGGAAGACGCATTCGACATCTCGATCCCGGTCAACGTGATGGCCGACGTGCGCACCGTCGGCGAGCTTGCCGCCGCCGTGCAAGCCCTGCTCGCCTGATCCGGCGGCCCGACATGGCTCTGTTCGACAAACTCGCGAGCGCTGCCGCGGTTCGCCGCGACGTGATCAGCTCCGGCGGCCTGGTGCCGTTCGGCGTCACCGTGGAGCGCATCGTGTCGCCCACCGAGGGCATGGTCGCCGGCCGTCGGGTGATCCTGGGCGGCACCAACAACTACCTTGGGCTGACCTTCGACCCCGAGTGCATCGAGGCCGGTGCCGCCGCGCTGCGCAGCGAGGGCACCGGCACCACCGGTTCGCGCATGGCCAACGGCAGCTACGCCGGCCACTTGGCGCTGGAACACGAACTGGCACAGTTCTACGGCTGGCCCCAGGCGATCGTGTTCTCGACCGGCTACCTGGCCAACCTGGGCATGATCGGCGCGCTGGCCGCGCCGGGCGACGTGCTGGTCATCGACGGCGACTGCCACGCCAGCATCTACGACGGCTGCAAGCTGTCCGGGGCGGAAGTCATCCGCTTCCGGCACAACAATGCCGCCGATCTTGACCGCCGTCTGGCCCGCCTGGGCGAGCGCGCCCAAAATGCCTTGGTCATCGTCGAGGGTATTTACAGCATGCTGGGTGACCAGGCGCCACTGGCCGATATTGCCGCGGCCACACACCGCCACGGCGCCCTGCTGATGGTGGACGAGGCGCACTCGCTGGGCGTGTTGGGTGCCAACGGCCGGGGCCTGTGCGAAGCCGCCGGCGTGATGGACAGCGTCGATTTCGTGGTCGGTACCTTCAGCAAGAGCCTGGGCGGGGTCGGCGGTTTCTGCGTCAGCCCGCACGCCGAGCTTGGCCTGGTGCGCTACACCAGCCGGCCGTACATCTTCACCGCCTCGCCCTCGCCGGCCACCATCGCCTCCACCCGCACCGCGCTGGCTGCGCTGCGCAGCCGCCCGCAGCTGCGCCAGCGGCTGTGGCACAACGTGTCGCGCCTGCACGCGGGCCTGACCGCGATGGGTCTGCCGCCGGCGGCCGAGCCGAGCCCGGTGCTGGCGGTGCTGCGGGACAGCCGCGACCAGGCCCTGGCCGACTGGCAGCAGTTGCTGGATGCCGGTGTGTACGTGAACCTCATGGTGCCGCCAGCCACGCCGGGCGGCATCAGCCTGCTGCGCTGCAGCATCAGCGCCGCCCACACCGACGCGCAGATCGACCAAATTCTCGCCGCCTTCCGCGCCCTGCCGGGCGCCGGTCACGCTGTCGCGGGGCAGGCTGCTCTGGCATGAGCCAAGCCGCCTCGCGGTCGACCCCGCCGGCACAAGCGCCCCTGCTCACCCCGGTGGTTTTCGAGGCGGTGGCCGGGGCCGCCGCCAGTCCGTTGCCGCCGGTGCGCATCTTTCTTGGCACCGAACCGGCCCAGCACCGGGCCGAGCGGGTGTTTTTCCACTCCCTGAAAAAGGTCCGCGATCCGGCGCGCCGGTACGAGGTGTACCGCATGACGCGCCTGCCGGGCTTCGCGCAGGGCCCGTGGCGCACCGGCTTCACCAACTTCCGCTTCGCCATTCCGGATCTGGCCGGTCGCCACGGGCGCGCGATCTACAACGACGTTGACGAGATTTACCTGGCCGACCCGGCGCCGCTGTTCGACCTGCCGATGGGCGAGGCCGGCTATCTGGCCCTGACCCCGGCCGATACCGCCGTGATGCTGCTCGACTGCGCGCGCATGGCCGAGGTGTGGACGCTCGAGCGCGCGCAGCGCCTGGGCAAGAAGACGCTGCTGGAACTGGCGGCCGAGAAGCCCGGCCTGTGGGCGCCGCTGCCGGCGCAGTGGCACGCGCGCGACATGGAGTACCAGCCGGGCTTCACCGCCTGCCTGCATTACACGGCGCTGAACCTGCAGCCGTGGCACCCCGCGCCGGACCAGTATTCCTACCACCCGCACCCGCTGGGCGAGCTGTGGCGCGACCTGGAGCGCGAGGCCGATGCCGCCGGCTACGAGATTTTTTCCGCCGCAAACCCGAGCCCGGCCTTTGCCGGCGCGGTGGCCCGTCTGGCAGCGGCGCCGCGCTGGCAGTTGCCAGCCGATGTCGCTGCGCTGGCCGGTCGCCCGGGCAGCGTGGCGGCGGTGGGACCGCTCGATACCAGCGCGCTGGGCGCGCCCGAGGTGGCGGAGCTGACGATCGATGCGCTCGCCGACGCCAAGGCCGACCTGGTCGCCGCGGCTCGCCTGGATCAGTGCCCGGCGGACGATCTGCCGTGGCTGATCGACGCCCTGTTCGCCGCCGCTCAGCGCGCCGTCTACCTGGCCGTGGCGCCGGCCGCTGCCGAAGAGCCGGCGGATACCGAGGCCTGGTGGCGGGCACGCTTGCGCGCCGCCGTGCGCCGCCACCCTGGCCGCGCCTGGCGGCTCGACGTGCTGGATGCCGCCGGCCAGCGAACGCACGGCTGGCAGGCCAAGGCGCCCGCCGGCATGGCACCGACCGTGTGGCGGCTGCACGGCAAGCACGCCGGCGACAACGCGCAGATCGACGCCTTGGCCGCCGCCCTCGGCTGGCCGAGTCGGCCGCACCGCCTGCGCTTCTCGCCGCGGTCACGTCTGCCCGGCTGGCTCAAGGGCGCGAACCGGCTGGGCCTACTCGGCAGCGAGCCGGCGCTCGAACCGCCGTGGCCGGACCTGGTCATCGCCGCCGGCCGGCGCAGCGCCAACGTGGCGCGCTGGATCGTCAAACAAAGCGGCGGGCGCACGCGCAGCGTGCTGCTGGGCCGGCCGCGGGCACCGCTGTCGACCTTCGATCTGGTGATCACCACGCCGCAGTACGGTCTGCCGGTGCGCAGCAACGTGCTGCACCTGCCGGCACCGCTGGCGCTGCCCGCCACCGCCGACGACGCCACGCTGGAGGCCTGGCGCGCGCGCTGGGCGGCACTGCCGCGGCCATGGATCGGCCTGTTGGTGGGCGGCGACCGCGCGCCGTACCGGATCGATGCCGACGCCGCCCGGCGGCTGGCCGCGGCAGCACGGGCGCTCGCCGCCCAGCGCGGCGGCAGCGTGCTCGCCACAACCGGCCCGCGCACCATGCCGGCGGCGGCCGAGGCGCTGGTCGCGGCGCTCGGCGAGCGCGCCTTCTGCCACCGCTATGTGCCGGGGCAGGCGGACAACCCGTACCGCGCCTTGCTGGCACTGGCCGACCAGTTCATCGTCACCGGCGACAGCGCCTCGATGCTGGCCGAGGCGGCGGGCACCGGCAAACCGCTCGCGGTGTTCGAACCGCCCCGCCAAAGCACCGCCGCCAAGCGCCTGCTGCACTGGCTCGAACAGCGCCTGGGCCTTATCGAGCGCGGCGCCGGCAGCCGCGGCACGGCTCGGCAGCAAAACCGCCTGGGCCGCGCCTATGACCGCCTGCTGGCGGCCGGCATCGTCGATCGCGAGCGCGATGTCGCCGCCGTGCAGCGCAGCCTGGGACTGCTCACCCTGCCGGCCGAGCCCGCGCCGGCGCAACTCGGGCCGGCGCAGCGGGAGCGAGCGCTCGCCGACGCCGCCGTGCGGGCGCGCGAATTGCTGACTGCCGAACAACGCCTCGACTGAGTCGGCGGCTGGCCGGCGCTGGGCGGCGAATCTCAGGCGGCGGCTTGTCGACGCACCCGCGCCAGCACCTCGAAGGCGTCGTGGCGCACATGGTCGCGCGCCATCTGCTCGCGCAGCATGGCCTCGGTCACCAGCCCCTGATCGAGACACTCGCCGAGCAGCTGGAAGAAAAACGCCTCCACGGCCGGCTGCGGGTGCGGTTCGTAGGTCGCCCGCGGTGCCGGCTTGCCCTTGATGCTGCGCACCATGCTGCGCAGCCGCCCGCCCAATGAGCGATCCAGATGCCGCGCCGAGGGCGTGAAATCCACCGGCAGGCCGGTCTTCCAAGGCTGCGTGCGGCGCTTGGTTGTGTGCAGCATCTGCGTGGCCGGGGTGAGCCGGTCGAAGTCGTTCCACTCGGGCTCCAGCAGCCCGATGGTCGCCGGATCCTCGCAGCGCAGCGAGATCCAATCCATGTAATCGCGCCGCATCTGGAACAGCTCCTCGAACTGCTCCTCGCAGCGCCAGTGCGTGAGCCTGGCGCAGTCGAGCAGCATCACGCTGGAGGCGTACTGCTTGGCACCCTCCCGCGCCCGGCACATGATGGCGCTGCCGTGCATGTCGCGCGTCAGCAGCGCGTGCACGTCGCCCACCGCGAACACGTCCGGGTCCACCACCACCGCCCGGCCCTGGTAGCCCATCAGTGCCGGCGGCAGGAAACGCAGCGGCGTGAACGACTGCAGGTCATCGTTGCGCCACACGCGCGTGGCGCCGTCGCGCAGGAAGGCGCGCCCCTCGTGCGCTGCCAGGAACGGCTGCTCCTCGGCCTTGATGATGCGCACCTCGAAGGCGTCCGGCTGGCGCGAATTGCGGCGCATGGCGTGGGCGGCAACGATGGCGCCGATGATCTGCTTCTCGTTGGTGTGGATAAAGACCGTGCCGTCCACGCTCGCCTCCGCTGGCCGCCTGACGCGCCCTCAACTGGCGCGCCTTGTCGGTTCGAAGGGTACCCGCGTCGGGGTGCGCCGCCAATTGCCCGCCGTCAAGCGCCGCGCTGCTTGGCGCCGGCTCACGCCAAGCCGCTGGGTGGCGCCGCACAGCGCTGGGGCTGGCGGCGCGACTGTTAAACTTCGCCCGAGCCGCGTGCGATCGCCCGCCGCTCCCGCGGCACCCGACGCCAATCACGAAATCCCCGCCAGGCACGCCTGAACGCGCCGCCCAGCAACGGCCCGATCACCAGCTAACTGCCGCGTCGGCGTCATGCCCGCTGTGGGCCCCTGCATCAGACGAGGTCACCACGCATGTCGAGTGTTCCGGTTCCGCTGTCGTCGCTGACGGACGCGCTGGGCGTCACACCCGGGCAGATCGATGAGCTGCTGGAACCGTTCGTGTCGGCGCAGGTATCGCGTTTCGATCGGCGCTGGCAGACACAGGTCTGGCGGCAGCGCTACAAGGTCCTGCGCCGGCTGTGGCGCGCCCCGGGCCACCAGGGCTCCTTGCCACAGGGCCGCAGCGTCGAGGTGGTGCAAGCCGAGTATGGCGATGTCTGGTCACGCTGGGCTTTCGACCGCTACGACCTGCGGCAGGCTTCCAGCGACGCCACGCCGTGGCTATGGCGTGGTCAGCGCCTGCTGGCGAACACCCTGGGCGCCACGCGCTGGCGCCAGCTGCTGTTGATCAAGGCCATCGAGCGGGTGCGCCCGAAGACGGTGCTCGAGGTCGGCTGCGGCAACGGCATCAACCTGCTGCTGCTGGCCTGCCGCTTTCCGGACATTGCCTTCACCGGCATCGAACTGACGGCCGAGGGACACGCCGCGGCACAATCCTTTCAGCAGACCCATGCGCTGCTGCCGGAACATCTGCAGGCCTTCGCGCCGCAGCCGCTGGCCGACCTGCAGGGCTTTCGCCGGGTGCGCTTCGTGCAGGGATCGGCGACCGAGCTGCCGTTCGAGAACGGTGCCTTCGACATGGCCATCACCGTGCTGGCGCTGGAGCAAATGGAGCAGATCCGTGCCCGGGCGCTGGCCGAAATCGCTCGCGTGGTGCGCTCGCACGCGCTGATGATCGAGCCGTTTCGAGACGTGAACCGCGGCTTCTGGCAACGCCTCAATGTCGATCGGCGCAACTACTTTCGCGGCAGCATCGGCGAGCTGGCCGACCACGGGCTGCGCCCGCAGGTGGCCTGCGCCGATTTTCCGCAGAAATACATCCTGCGCGCCGCGCTGGTTCTGAGCGAGCGGGTGAATCAGCCCAGCGGGTAGCCGAAGCTGGGATCCAGTTCGGCCCGCACCTGGGCGTCGATGCGGGCCACCTGCTCGGGCGTGTAGACCTCCCGGTAGCCGCCCACGCGCCCGCTGCGCACCTTGAACGACTGCGGGTTGTTCACGTCGCGCGGCTTGAGCCGACTGGACGCCCGCGGATCGTCGGCGTTTTGCCGCTCCAGGCGCTGCATGTTCTGGAAGGAACCGTACTCGACCGCCGCGCGCACCGCGGCCGGATCGACACTGCCGGCCACGAAGCGGATCAGCTGTTCCAGGGCCTCCTGCGGGGTGCGGCGCAGGTCTTCGTAACGCACGCGCAGCACGTCGTCGCGACCGGCGGTTTCCGCTGCCAGGCGATTCATGAAGGCGATCAGATTGTCGAGCCCGGTGCGCGGATGCTGGGTGAATTCCCACAGATCCAGCGGTCCGTATGGATAGTCGTTGACCCAGTGCTTGCCCGGCTTCATGCGGTGCTGCCAGTGGTGGTAGAAGGACACCAGCACGTCCCCGGGCTCGCGCACCAGCAGTACCAGTCGTTTGCCGGCATGCCAGGGCTGCGCGCCGCGCGCGCTCCAGTCACGGATGTAATTGTCGTGACTGAAGAACACCCCGACCGGCGCACCCGCCGCACGCTCGTAGGCGGCCAGCATGGTGGCAAGCCAGGTGCGTCCACTCTTGGCGTGCGACAGCACCACCGCATTGGCGCGCCCGATGCAGCGCGCCTCGTGCCAGCCGCGAACCTGGCGCGCAAAGCGCTTGCGCCGCGGCGGCGGCAACACACGACCCGCTCGCAGCAAGACGGCGCGCAGCAGATCATCGACTCTGGCAATCGACACGATGCCTCCGCAAGGTGAGCGGCTCGAACATGACCGGCAGTCCAACACGGACGCGCTCGATCGTGTGAGCCATCGGAAAACTGTGGGAGCCCGGCTGTGCCGGGCGATCATCGCGCAACGACGCTGCGCTTCGACCGGGGTTTCTGCCGGTGGGCAGGGCGCTGCGGGCGCGTCACGGTGCAGAACCCTCCAGCAGGACCAGCACACGGCTCCGGATTTCGGCCAGCTGCGCCGACACGCCAGCGCCATCGGATGGCGGCGAAAAACCCCGGTCCAGTGGCCGCGCCAAATCGAGCCGGTACAGGACACGGTGTAGCGCCGTCAGATCGCGCTGTGGGCGGCCGAGCCGGGCCGGCCACAGCGCCCGGGCACGCAGCAGCACCCGCGCCAGCAGCTGCCGTGGCCCTCGCCAGGCTGGCAACTCGAAAATCGCCAGCGGCCGCCCCAGACGCGCCACCTCGACCAGCATCGAGGCGCTGTCACCGGTCACCACGAAGCGGTCGGCCAGGGCCAGCAGCGCCAGGTAGGGGTTGTCAGACGCCTCGGCGCTCCAACGGAACAGCCTCGCGCCCGCCGGCAGCTTCGCCGCCAGCGCGTCGGCCACCCCAGTCGGGGTACGCCGGCTGGTGCTCACGTACAGGGTGCCGGCGCCACCGGTCGCAGCGAGCGTGAGGGCGATCAGCGCTCGCGCCTGGTCGGGACCGAAGCGAAACGGCTGTGTGGGGCCGCCGACCAGCACGGCGGTAATCGGCCGGGCGAGTGCCGCGAATTCGTCGCGCCAGCGCTCAACTGCCTCGCCGATGGCGGCCGGCGGCGGCACGATCAAGGGCAACTCAAGATTGATCACGTTCGCGCGCGCGGGCAGACGAAACTGCGGCGCGGCGATGATCAGATCGAAAGCCTCGTAATGGCCATGCGGACGCCCGACCAGTACCAGCCGCGTGCGGCCCCGTGACTGTTCCCGCAGCCAAAGAGCCACGTTCATCAAACGCCGCCCGCTGAGCACCACCATGTCCGGCCAGGGCGGCTCCAGTGCATCGCTCGCCGCCCGGTCGAGGTGTCCCAACCCGGCGCGGATCCTGGGCTTGCCCCGATGCCAGCGCCGGCGCATGCGCAGGCGCTTGACCGTGACCGGCAGGCCGACTGCCTCCAGCAGCGTGTCCACCTGCGCGTTGTCGCCGGCCTTCTCGGCCTGCAGCGCCCAGATCAGAGGCGTTGGCCGGGCCGCGTCGGGCGCTGGCGGAAACGTGGCATTCACGGGCGGGCTTTCTCGCGGCACTGCGACAGGTGCAGGCCGGCTGTGCGTCAGGAAGGCGGGGATTATCGTTGCAAACGCCCACCGGCACGGCGACCGGGAGCGTTCCAAGTGCCAGGCTTCGCCGCGTGCGCCTCAGGCGCTGAACACAGACGTTCTTCAGTCCCCGACCACGATGCGGGCAATTTCCGGACTCGGGAACATCAGCTCCAGCCAGTTGTCGGCCAATGGCTGGATCACTTCCACGAACAGGCCAGCCAGCGGCTGGCCGCCGTCGAAGTAGGCAAAGGCCATCAGGCCCGGGATGCTGGCGGACTGGCCGACCACGATGCCGCGCGGCGCCAACTCGGCCGCCGCGCGCTGGAAGTCCTGCGGCGACGCCAGGCTGACCATGATGTGGTGCACGCACTCGCCGCGCCGGTCGAGCGCGTCGCGGTAGACGGTGGGGCCGCTGAGCGGCTCGACCAATTCGAAGCAGGCGCCCTCGCGCCGACCGATGGCCAGGCGGGCGGTATGTTCGACCGGCCTGCCGTAATACTCGCAGCCGGGCATCTGCGCGCTGTCGATGCCGATGTCGACCCAGGCCTCGATGCCCAGCAACGCGCGAAAGCGCGCCTTCGCTGCCTCCAGGTCGCGCACCATCACCGACACCTGATAGAGCTTTTGCACCGGCAGGATGGCCTCGCCCGGCAGGTGCAGCGGCTCGCCGTGCGGGATCAGCGCGTCGGCGTCGGCGAACACCAGGCCCAGGCCGCCCAGCGCCGTGCGGCTGTCGAGCAGCCGGCGCCGGCCGCCATGCTCCGCGTGCTCGGCCAAGCTAGCCAGACCGGCGGCCGCCTGCGCCTGCGTCAGCGCTGCCCAGTCGGGGGCCGGGATCACCACATGGCTTGGCCCCTCGCCGCAGCGGTCGAGCGCCTGCGCCCATACCCCGGACTGCGGCTCGATCAGCTCGAAGCCAACGCCGTTGGCGTAACCCACCGCCTGCCGGTGGGCATACTCGTACCCGTCCTCGGTGCGCCCGGCGCAGTCGGCGACGCGCCAGTCGTTGATGCCGAAAAAGCGTGCGTACTGGGCAGCGGCGGCGCGGCAGTCGCGTGTCAGCACGCCGACCCGGGCGATGGCGGTTACCGGCAGCGACATGGTGGCCTCCTTCGATGTGGGAGCGGCGCCCCCGCCGCGAATCTTCGATCGAGCATTCGGCCCGAGGGCGGGCCTCCCACACCGCAGAACCGCGGTGGGAAATTCCATGGCTCCGGTGCAGGCGCTGAATGCTTCGGTGTTTCCTTTGGATTCAGGTGTCGACTCAAAGATTCGGCGGGATGAACAGCATGGCAATCATCATCATGATGCCGATCGGCACGCCGACCATGAACGAGTACCCGGCAAAGCGGCCGAAGCGGATACCGGTGATGGCGACGATGGGGATGGCCATGTACGGGTGGATCAGGTTGGTCAGCGAGCCGCCGTGCATGTAGGCAAGCAGCGTGGTGGTCACGGAAACGCCCAGTTCGCGCGCCGCCGGGATGACGTAGGGCGCCTCGATGATCCACTTCGAGCCGGCCGAGGGCACGAAAAAGTCCATGATCCCCGAGTAGACGTAGATCACCAGCGGGAACATTTCCTGGCTGGAGAAGCGCACGAACAGGCTGCTCAGCCAGTGTCCCAGCTCGGTGCCGGTCATCAGGCCGAAGATGCCGCCGTAGAACGGAAACTGCAGCACCACGCCGTAGGCCGAATCGAGCCCGCGGCGCACCGCCTGCACGAACGACAGCGGGTTGCCGTGCAGCAGCAGGGCGAGACCTAAGAACACGGCGTTGTAGGCGTTGATGTTCCAGGCCCGGGCGAAGCCCTGCGTGGCCATGTTGTAGCCGAGCGTGAACAGGATCATGCCGCCGGCCAGGTAACACCAGATGCGCCGGTTCTCCAGCCAGCTGGCGGGCGTGGCGCGCTCGGCCTCGATGCTGGGCGGCTGCGGCAGGATGGCGTCCAGGCGCTCGGCGTCCAGCGTTACTACCGGCGTCTTGCCGCGCGGATGCAGGGCGCAGATCGCGGCGATACTGATTACCGACAGCAGCGCCAGCAGCATCAGGTTGAAGTGGGCAAACACGGTCTCGGTGACCGGGTACAGGCGATCGACGATCGGGCTGCCGGCGGCGGGCTTCATCATCGGGTTGTCGGGCGTGGCCATGATCAGCGCCGCCGAGCCGGACAGCGCGGCGTTGGTCACCGTGCCGACGCCCATGAAGGCCGCCGCGCACAGCACGCGGATGTCGGTTTTCGGATTGCGCCGCGCCACGAACGGGATCAGCAGCGCGCTGACCACGAAGCACAGCGCCCAGTTCAGCAGCCCGGTCACGGTGGTGGTGACCGCCAGCAGCAGCACCGCCTGCACCGGTTTGTCCGGATTGGGGATGCGCGCCAGGCGGTCGAACAGCCAGAAGCCGGGCCGCGACATCACGCAGGCGTAGGCCGCGAACACCGAGATCGAGAACTGCATGGTGATCTGCAGCAGTCCCCACATGCCGTTGCCCCAGGCGGTGACCGCCCGCAGCGGCTCGGCATCGGCACCGAACACCGCCAGCGCGAGGGCGATGGCGGTCAGCACCATGCACACCACCCAGGCGTCCGGGATGTAGCGCTCGGCCACGCCCGAGGCGGCGTTGCCGGCGCGGCTGAAGGCTTCCAGCAAGGCCATCTCCCCTCCGTGTCGCGTTGTCGGGCGCCGGTCTTGGCGCCGTGCCCGGTCAGGCCGGGATTTTTTTCTGCAAGCGGGCGTTGAACTTCTCGGCGTCGACCACGAAGCGCTCGTGCGTGCCCTCGGCGATCTTGTCAATGCCGTCGTGGGCGCTGACGGTGAACTTCAGGCGCTTGCCGTCCACTTCGTCCAGGCGCACCTGCACGGTCACCGTCAGGCCCGGCGGGGTGGCTGCCAGGTGCGACACGTTGATGTGCGTGCCGACGCTCTGCTCGGCCGGCCAGTCCAGGTGCGGCTTGATGGCGTCGATGCAGGCCCACTCCAGCAGCGCCACCAGGTAGCCGGTGGCGAACACCCGCGGCATGGCCTGGAAGTCCGCCGCCTCGGGGTAGATGTTGGGCACCGTCTTGGCGTCGGTGACGGTGAACTGGAACGTGTGCTCCAGGCCGGGTTTGAGGCTGTCTTTCATGGCAGATTTCCGGTCAGTCGAAACGCGCAAGCGCGTCGATGAGGGTGGTCGGCGTGCCGGCCGGCGGCACGATGACGGGGTTCAGGTCCAGCTCCTTGAGGCTGTCGCGGTGCTCGTAGGCGAACTGCGACAGGCCGACCAGGGTGCTGACCAGCGAGGCCGTATCCAGCGCCGGCTTGCCGCGGTAGCCGTTCAGGATCTTGCGCACGCCGATGCGGTCGATCATGACTTCGGCCTGCTCGGGCGTGATCGGGCACAGCGCGTGGGCGTGCTTGTCGAACAGCTCGGCCAGCACGCCACCGGCACCCAGCGTCAGCACCGGGCCGGCCACGTGGTCGTGCACCACGCCGGCCAGCAGTTCCAGGCTGTCCGACAGGTCCAGCATGGGCTGGGCGATGATCGACCAGGTGGCCAGTTTCTGCTGCTCGGCGATGGCGGCCAGCACCTCGACCGCGGCCGAGCAGGCGGCGGCGTCGGCGATGCCGACCTTGACCGCGCCATGTTCGGTCTTGTGCGGCAGGCCGGGCGATTCGAGCTTGAGCACTGCCGGGAACGACGGCTTGCCCTCGCCGGCCTTGCCGGTGTGGTCGAGCAGGGTCACGTGTCCGGCGCAATTCAGGCCGTACGCCGCCAGCGGCTTGACCATGTCCGGGAAGGTCGCCACCGCCGGACCCTTCCAGCGCTTGGGTTCGTCGTTGCACCAGCCCTGCGGCAGGTAACCGGGCTTGTCGAAGTAGTCACGCATGGCCGCCAGGCCGCGCGCCAGTGCCTGCCCGCCCTGCACGTTGGGCATCGGATCACTGTCCAGCCAGTCGCGGTAGGTGTCCTTGAGCGCACTGGTCTCGATGCAGCTGGCCAGGATGGGCTTTTGGAGTCGGCCCTGCCAGGTGGCGACCGGCGCGTAGAAGCGCTCGCCGCCGTCCCAGTTGCCGAACATGATCGACACCGCGTCGAAGCCCTCGTGTTTGATCATCTCGTCGGCCATCTGGTAGTAGACCTCGGCAAAACCGTAGATCTGCGCCGTGATGTCGAAGGGGTTGTTGAAGGTGACGTTCTCGACCCAGCCGGGCAGCAGCCGGGTGACGCTCTCGGGCAGCGGCGGCGTTTCGATGCCCTCGTCGGCGAAATAATCACCCATCAGCGCCGACCAGCCGCCGGAGATGCTGATCAGACCTGCCGTGCGCACCGGCCGCCAGCTGCGCGGCGGCGTGACGGCGAACACCGAGGCGCGGTCGAGCGCCTCGTCCAGCGTGTCGACCGGAATGGCGCCGGCCGCCTCGATGGCGGCGCGCGTGATCGCGCCGGTGGTGGTGATGGCGCCGGTGTGGCCCAGCGCCGCGCCGCGGCCGGCTTCGGACCGGCCGATCGCCACCACGATCACCGGCGTGTTGTTGGCCCGGCACTTCTGTACTGCTTCAACGAAGTGCGGGTAGTCGCCGAACTGCTCGACGTAGGTCACCACCACCCGCGTGTCGGAGTTGGTGGCCAGGAAATTGAGCGCGTCGGTGAGCGCGAAATTGACCTGATTGCCGGTCGAGATCTGGAAGCTGATGCCAAGACCGCGGTCCCAGGTCAGGCAGCACAGCGCGCCCAGCACGCCGCTGGACTGGCCCAGCAGCGCCACCGTGCCGTGCCGGTAGGGGCGGTTGATGGGGCCGGTCCACAGGTGCAGGCCGGCGCCGGCGTTGATGTAGCCGTTGCAGTTGGGGCCGATGATGATCAGGCCCAGTTTCTCGGCCTGCGCCCGCAGCGCCGCCATCTGCTCGGGCTTCTCGAAGCCGGCCGCCAGCACATAGGCGGCCTTGCAGCCGGTGGCGGCGACCTGTTCCAGCATGCCCGGCACGTGTTTGGCGCCCAGCAGCACGGCGGCGATATCGGGTTTTTCCGGCAGGTCGGCCAGTGATTTGAAGGACTGGAAACCCAGCACCGAACTGCGCGACGGGTTGACCACGTACACCCGTCCCTGGAAACCATGGCCACGCAGGCCATCGAGCAACTGGCGCGACCACAGCGTGTCCGGTGAGGCGCCGATGACGGCAACGACCTTGGGATTGAAAAACGCCTCGACGGTGGCGGCGTCGTAGTGAGCCGCGCGCACAGCAGTCATGAAACCTCCTTGACGAAAAACGGCCGCGGGCCGGGCACCGGTTGGCACCCGGCCCGCGGAATCAGATTCAGTTGAGCTTGAGAATGGCCTCGATCATCGGCCGTACCTGTTCGGCGCTCAGCTGCGGATGCGCGATCATCGGCGTCGGCCCCCACACGCCACCGCCGCCGTGCAGGACTTTCTGCGTCAGCTTGTCCACGGCCTGCGGGTCGGTGCGGTACAGCCCCGCCACCGCGCGCAGCGGCGGGCCAATGCGGGCGCCGTTCACGTCGTGGCAGGAATAGCAGCCGTCCTTGATCAAGGTATCCGGCAGGCCGGCGGCCGCAAACGTTGCAGCCGCGCTTTCGGGTGGCAGGGCGGCGGCAGGCTCGGCTGCCGGGGCTTCGACCGGTGCGGGTGCCGGCGCAGCGGCAGGTGCCGACGCCGCAGCCGGCGGCGTTGCAGGCGTGCTGCTGGTCGCCTTTTCGGGCTGGTCCTGATCCTTGCCACAGCCGGTCAGGCTGGCCATGGCCAATGCCGCCAGAAGAAGCCCCTTCATCGGTATGCCTGACACTTGTCCCCCTCCCGTAACGGTGTGTTCTGGTAACGATCAGCTCGCCAGCAGGCGCCGCTCCATTGTTTCCGACAGCACGTCCATGTGCTCCGCACCCAGGCTCTCCGGCACGTCCGGCCCTTTGAACAGTTCCACACTCACCGCCGCTTCCATGAACATCAGGCCCAGATACAGCAACGGTTTTTGCTCGGCCGGCAGGTCGTCGATCGAGAACCGCGACAACTGCTCGGCCAATGCCTCCATGCGCGGCAGCAGGGTCCGATAATAGTCCGTCAGTTCGATCATGCTGGACGCCAGACGCTTGCGCATCCGCGCGTCCTCGGTCGGCAGCGCCCAGGTACGAAAGCGCTCCAGATCTTTGAACTCGGTCGGCCACTCGTTTGCCATGCGATTTCTCCTTGGTGATTCGCCAGCCGGTCAACGCAATGCCGGCATGACCTCGCGCGCGAACAGCGTCAGCGTGCGGGCGATCTGCCACTCTTCGAGCCCCCCGAAGTCGCCCATCACGGCCAGTTCCTGAAAGTCGTAATACTGACGGCGAAAACGCGCCAGCCAGTCCACGAACTGCGTCGGCGTGCCAACAAAGGCGATGTCGTTCTTGATGACGTAATCGTAGGTGTAGTCGTTGAGCTGGTTCAGGAAACCGCCGGCGTAGAAGTGGAAACCGCCCTCGCGCAGGCGGGCCTTGGTCTCCTCGCTGTTGATGCTGGCCTGCGGCACTGCCAGATTGCGATAGCTTTGCATCATCGCCCGTTCTGCCTCGCGGTGGGCGGTGGCCTCGTCGGCGGCCAGAAAAGCCGGCACCACCAGTCCCACGTGAGGGGCGTTGCCGACTTCCTTGCAGGTATTGGCGTAAGTGTGGACCGCCTCGGCAAACATCGGCGGCGAAGCGGCACCGACGAACACGCCCCAACCCTTGCGGGCGGCGTCGCCGAATACCCGCGCGCTGGTGCCGGTCTGGAAGATTTTCAGGCTCGGTTGCAGCGGCTTTGGCACCACCTGCACGTCGCGCACCTTGTAGTGCTTGCCCTCAAAAGAGAAGCGTTCGTTGCTCCAGGCGCGCTGCAGGATTTCGAGCGATTCCTCGTACAGGCCGATGCTGTCGGCCATCGGCACGCTGGCCGGGTCAAACAGCCAGCCGTGGCCGCGCCCGACGCCCACTTCCAGCCGGCCATCGGTCAGGTGGTCGCACTGCGCGATTTCACCGGCCAGCACCAGTGGGTTGTGCACCGGCAGGGTGTGGCACATGGCGCGGAAACGGATATTGCGCGTGCGCTGCGCCGCCGCGGCAAAGAACGCCAGCGGGTTGACCGAAATGGAGAAGGTGGGGAAGAAGTGGTGTTCGAGTGTCATGAACACGTCGTAACCGAGCGCATCGCCCAGTTCCACGCTGCGCAGGGCCTCGTCGTAGCGCTGCTTGTAATTGGCGCCGGGCGAGGCCTGGATTTCGTTGTAGATGCCGAACTTCACGAATGTTTCTCCTCAGCGCCCGACCAGCCGCTCGACGGTGCGGTACAGGTGCCGCACGGCCGCTTCCTGGTCGGACAGGGTGATGCTCTTGATGGCGCCGGAATTGAGCGCCCGCTGCGTGACTTCGTTGGTGTACAGGTCTTCCCGGGACAGGTCGCGCAGCACGATCTTGCTGAACTCCTGGCTGATCATCTCGGCCGCCGACTTGGGTTTCGGAAAGTAATAGGCCAGTTCGTACACGGTTTCGTTCTGCGACACCGGCCAGAAGGCGTCCAGGTAGTACCAGCCGGCGCCGACGTTGATGCGCGAGAACGGGAACAGGATGTTGAGCTCGAAACCCCAGTCGGCGCTCTTGTCCTGCTGGGTGCCCGGATAGGCGCCGCGCCCGCCCGTGCCCTGCGTGAACGTGGAACCGAACTTGAAGGCGAGCTGCTCGGTCGGCGACAGGTCGTGCGCCGGGTTGCCGGGTACCGACAGGTGCTGGTTGCCGTTCGGCTGCAGCTTCATGTAGCTGATGTTGCAGTATGGGTTGTCGGTGCCGGTGAAGGCATCCGGCGCCGAACGCTTGTGCACGAAGGCCACGTGATAGCCCTCCTGAAAGGCGTTCATGGTCACCTTCCAGTTGGCCTTGACGTGGTAGCGCCAGCGTCCGGCGCAGATCATCTGGTCGAAGGGAAACGGCTTCAGGTCCTGGTTGAAGTCACCCATCGCCTGTTCCAGCGTCTGGCGCGGCGTTTCATCGAAATTGACGAACAGGAAGCCGGCCCAGGTGTCCAGGTGCACCGAAGGCAGGCCCATCTTTGACTTGTCGAAATCGAAGAACTGGCCCTCGTCGGGCACGAACTGCAGGCTGCCGTCGGTGGCGAAGGTCCAGCCGTGGAAGTCGCACTGCCAGCCGCGCGCGCAGCCGTCGGCGGCGCGCACCAGCCGATTGCCGCGGTGGGTGCAGACGTTGTGGAAGGCGCGCAGCTGTCCGTCCGGGCCGCGGGCGACGATGACCGAGGTACCCAGCACCTCGATGTCGCGCACAAAGAAATCGCCCGGATTGGGAATCTCCTCGGCGCGCTTCAAAAGGTTGAACCACTGGTGGCGAAAAATCGCCTCCCGCTCGCGGGCGAAAAATTCCGGCGTGACCACCGTGTCGGTGCTCACCGGACCGGTGTCCAGACCAAAGGCTTGCGTGTGGCCACACTGTGGCCGGCCTGCGGGTGCGTTCATGTCTCCTCCATGCCGGGCGCGGCGGCGCCATCAGGCGCGCCTGACCGGGCGATCATTTAGCGGGCGCCGGGACGGAATCTAACATGCCGATCGGTCCACGGCAGACAAAAACGACGCGCCGTCAGGGTTCGAGCGTATCGGGCCGCACTGCGCAGGCGCGGTGATTGCCGGTCAGGGCCATGGCGACGTCCAGTTCCTGGCGCAGGATGGCCAGCACGCGCTCGACGCCGCCCTGTCCGCCGGCACCCAGGCCGTACAGCGCCGCCTTGCCGATCATGCAGGCACGTGCGCCCAGCGCCAGGGCTTTCAGGATGTCGGCACCGCGCCGCACGCCGCTGTCGAGGATGACGTCCGCGCTGGTACCCACGGCATCGACCACGCCGGCCAGCGCGCTGATGGTGGATGGCGCGCCGTCCAGCTGGCGCCCGCCGTGGTTGGACACGATGATGCCGTCAGCCCCGGCGGCAACCGCCTGGCGGGCATCGTCCGGATGCAGGATGCCCTTGACCAGCAGCGGCAGATCCCACTCGGCGCGCAGCCAATCCAGATCGGCCCACGAAATGCTGGGATCGATCTGCGTGTTCATGAAGGTGCCGAGCGCCACCACGTTGCTGTCCTGCCCGCCCCAGCCGACCAGGTTGCCCAGCGTCAGGCCACGGTGCGGCGCCATGCGCCACAGCCAGGCGGGGTGGCGCAGCAGGTCGAGCGCGGTGCGGCGCGTGAAGCGCGGCGGCACGGTAAAACCATTGTGGATGTCCTTCTCGCGCTTGCCGCCGCGGCTCAGGTCGACCGTCACCACCAGCGCCCGGTAGCCGGCGGCGCGGGCACGCTGCAGCAGGCTGCGGGCGAATTCGCGGTCGCGAAAGATGTAAAGCTGGAACCACATATTGCCCGGCGCGGCGTCCATCACCGCCTCCAGCGGATGACTGGAGGCAGTCGACAGCACAAACGGGATGCCGGCCGCCTTGGCGGCGCGCGCCAGCGCCAGTTCGCCTTCCGGGCGCACCAGACCGCACAGGCCCATGGGCGCGATCAGCAGCGGCAGGGCAAGCTGCTCGCCCAGCAGCGTGGTGGACAGATCGACCTGACTGACGTCGGTCAACACGCGCGGCGCGAAACGCAGCGGCTCGAAGTCGGCGGTATTGGCCCGCAGGGTGATCTCGCGCTCGGCGCCGCCATCGACGAAGTCGAACACCATGCGCGGCAGGTAGCGCTGCGCCTGGCGGCGCAGGTCATCGACGCTGGCGTAAACGGCGCTCACGGCTGGCGTGACTGGCCCGCCTCGGCCAAGCGATCCAGATACCGCTGCCACAGCGTGTCCTGCTCACGGCCCAGGCGGTACAGGTAATCGAAGCCGAACAGGCCGCTGTCGTGGCCATCCGAGAAGGTGATCTGCAGCGCGTAATGGCCGACCGGCTCGAGCCGGGTGATGGCGACCTCCTGCTTGCCGCCGACCAGCACGCCCGGCCCCGGTCCGTGGCCCTGCACCTCGGCCGACGGCGAGTGCACGCGCAGGAACTCGGCCGGCAGCCGGAACACGCTGCCGTCGGCAAAGCGCACTTCGAGCGTGCGCGTCGCCTGATGCAGGACGATGTCGGTCAGCTCGGGCGTCGCGACGGCCATTCAGGCACCCCAGTTGCGGCACAGGGCGAGCAGGCCGGCCGGCGAATCGATGCAGGCGTCGGCGCCCCATTCGGTTACGTCTTCACCGGGCGCGATGTAGCCGTAAGCGGCCACCACGGTGCGCGTGCCGGCGGCCTTGCCGGCGACCACGTCGCGCCGATCGTCACCCACGAACACGCTGGCCGCCGGCGCCACGCCCAGGCGCTGGCAGGCCAGCAGCACGCCTTCGGGATCGGGCTTTGGCTGGCGCAGCAGGTCGGGCGTGATCAGGCAATCGGCGTCCGGCCACACGTCCAGCGCCCGCAGCAGCGGCAGCGCGAAGCGCTCCAGCTTGTTGGTGACGATGCCGATGCGCAGACCTCGCCCGCGCAGCTCGCCTAGCACGTCCGCAAAGCCATCGAACAGCGTTGCCCGGCGGGCGCAGGACTCGGCATAGATGGCAAAAAAGCGCTCCCGCACGCGGGCGTAATCCGCGTCCGGCGGTCCGATGTCGAGCGCGCAGGCGAGCATGCCACGCGCGCCCTGCGATACGTAGGGCCGCAGCTCGGACACGGCCAGCGGCGCCATGCCCTGCTCATCGCGCAGGCGGTTCAGCGCCTGCGCGAGGTCCGCCGCGGTGTCGGCCAGCGTGCCGTCCAGGTCCAGCAGGACCGCCGCCAGCGGCGCTGCCTGGCGGGCGGCCACACTCACGCCGCGGCGGCGTCCTTGTGAAAGCCCTTGCCGGCCGCCAGGCTGGCGGCCTGACGCATGGCGGTCAGCATCATCTCGTGGCTGGCGATGCCCTTGCCGACGATGTCGAAAGCCGTGCCGTGCGCCACCGACATGTGGATGTACGGCATGCCCAGGATCATGGCGCAGTTGCCGACGAAGCCCCAGGTCTTGACCGCGATGTGGCCCTGGTCGTGGAACATGGCCAGCACCACGTCGTACTCGCCGTCGATGCACCAGCGAAACACGCTGTCCGGCGAGGCCGGGCCGGTCACGTTGATGCCCTCGGCCTTGGCCCGCTCCACGCCGGGCGCGATCTGGGTCTTGTCCTCTTCGCCGTAGGCGTGGGCGTTCAGGCCCGCCACGACGATGCGCGGGTTGGGGATGCCCCAGCGGGTGAAATCGTCGTGGATGGTGCGCAGCGCCTTGTAGACAAGGTCCGGCGAGATGATGTCGCACACCTGACGCAGCGGGATGTGGTCGGTCAGGTGCACCACCCGCAGCGGGCCGGTGATCAGGAACAGGTAGGTCTTGCCGACCTCGACGCCGACCACCTCGTCGAACTTGCCGGCCATCTTCAGGGCATCGGTGTTGATCGGACCCATGATGGTGGCCTGCACCTTGCCGGCCAGGGCCAGGCTTTCCATTTCCTTCAGCCAGGCCGCGCTGGCGCGCCCGCACTCGGCATTGGCCTTGGCCGGGGTGATGAATTTCGGGTCCAGCTGACCGGTGTCGTAGACGTCGATCACGGCCGGATCCAGTCCCGCACCCTCGACATCGCTGACACGGCGGACCTTCAGCTTCAGGCCGAGCATGTCTACCGCCTGCTGCACGGACTCGGTACAGCCAAACACCACCGGCCGGCACTGCTCGTACATGCCGCCCAGCGCCAGTGACTTGACCACCACTTCCGGCCCGATGCCGCACGGGTCACCGATCATGGTGGCGACCACGGGTTTGTTGGACATGGTGTTTCTCCTTAGTTATGGGTGGCGATGGAGATGCTGGCCGCCGAGCGACGGCGTGCTCGCGAAGGTCGGCCGATGCTCGTCAGTCGTTGCGAACCAGCGCCAGTTTCAGGAACAGGCCCTTGAGGTTGTAGTCGATCTTGTTGTCCACCAGCGCGGCGACCCGGTTCAGGGTGCAGACCAGGTTGAATTTCTGGCCGTGGATCATGTAGCCGTCGGCCGGCATCAGGCTGTGCGGGTTGGTCTTGCGGTCCCGGTAGTAGTCGATTTCGAGCACGCCCTTGATGGACAGGCCCATGGCTTCGGTTGTCAGCATGAGCTGGCGGGCCCGCTCCTCGCTGTCGAAGCCCAGGTACTCGACCAGCCGCGCCGGGTAGGCGATGGCGTTGATGAAGCGCGATTCCTGCCAGCGCAGTGCCCCCACCACGCCGTCCAGTTCCATCAGATCCTGTAGTTTCAGCGGTTCAGACATGGCCTGTACGTGCTCCGTGCGTTGCGCCCGGGCACCGGCGCCCGGGCTTTGAAGATGTGTATGCCGTGCATGGTAGTTCAGCAGCCCGGTCAGCTGCCACCGGCGCCCGGCGCGCACCCCCTGCCAAACGATCGTTATGGTTAAATTGCCGTCCCGCCGTGTGCGGGTACTCCATCCATAGCGCCTTAAGGGGGCCTGTCATGTCCAGTTACGAGTGCATCAACCTGACCATCGACGGCGACGTCGCGACCATCCAGTTCAACCGCCCCGAAAAGAAGAACTGCATGAGCCCGACGCTGCACAACAACGTGCGCAATGCCCTGGTGGAGGTCGAAAAGGCCCGCGTCAAGGTGCTGGTGATCACCGGAATCAAGGACGCTTTCTGCGCCGGCATGGACCTGGAGCAGTGCTTCTTCGAACCCTTCGACGATCCGCAGCGCATGGCCGCCATCAACGACGACGTGTTCACCTGGTTCCAGCATCTGAAGAAGTTCCCGGCGGTCACGATTGCCAAGGTCAACGGCTGGTGCTTCGGTGGCGGCATGGAACTGGCCGGCATCTGCGACATCGCCATCGTGGCCGACGAATCCACCTGGGGCTTGTCCGAGGTCAACTTCGGCATCTTCCCGGGCGGCGGCACCTCGTGGGCCTACGCGCACAACATCCCGTCGCGCAAGAAGGCGCTGTACTACGGCCTGACCGGCGAGACCTTCACCGGCAAGCAGGCCGAGGAAATCGGCTACGCCACCAAGTCGGTGCCGCTGGCGCAGCTGGACGCCGAAACCGACCGCGTGGTGAAGATGCTGACCCGACTGGGCCGCACCGTGCTGCGCAAGACCAAGGAGGTCTACGAGAAGGTCAAGTGGATGGACTTCGAGGCCGCCGTCGACTACGAGATGGCCAAGCTGTGGGAACTTTCGCGCGAGACCAACGACGACTGGATCCGCACCGCGCTGGCCTCGTTCAAGCGGCGCGAGTTCAAGCCCGGCACGCAGTCCTACAAGCTGACCAAGGACGTCTGAGTCATGGACTTCTCGCTCAGTCAGGATCAACAAATGCTGGTCGACCTGTGCGAGAAGATCGCGCAGGGCTTCGAGGACAGCTACTGGCAGAAGATCGACGAGGAGTACGGCTTCCCGCGCGAGTTCTGGAGCACCCTGGTCGAGCAGGGCATCCTGGGCATCACCATTCCCGAGGAGTACGGCGGCAGTGGCCTGGGCATGGTCGAGATGTGCCTGGCCGCCGAGGCACTGTCCAGCAACGGCGGCGACTGCGGCGGCATGTTCGTCGGCGGGCCGGTGTTCGGCGGCTGCCTGATCAACTCCGCCGGCACGCCCGAGCAGAAGGCGCAGTACCTGCCGGGCATCGTCAAGGGCGAGCTGTGGGCCGGTGGTTTCACGGAGCCGAACTCCGGCTCCAACATCACCACCATCCGCACCGAGGCGCGCAAGGAAGACGGGCACTATCTGGTCAAGGGCCAGAAGATGTACATCTCCAACATCAAGGTAGCCAGCCATATCGGCATCATGTGCCGCACCTCGCCCTACGACCCGGCGCGCCGCACCGAGGGCGTGTCCCTGCTGGTCGGCGACCTGCCGGGGGAGGGCCTCGAAGCACGGCCGCTCAAGAAGATGGGCAGCCACTTCATGGACACCAACGCAGTGTTCTTCGACGACTTCAAGGTTCCGGAAAAGAACCTGGTCGGCGAGGAAGGCAAGGGCTGGAAGGCGCTCTACGCGGTGCTGAACCCGGAGCGGCTGGCGATTGCCGCCAGCTGCATCGGCACCGGCAACTACCTGATCCGCAAGGCGGTGCAGTACGCCAGCGAGCGTTCCATCTGGGGCAAACCGCTGGCCACCCACCAGGGCCTGCAGTTCCCGCTGGCCGAGGCGCGCATTCAGCTCGAATGTGCGCGCCTGAAGGTGTATGAAGCCGCCTGGCTGTACGACCAGGGCAGGGAATGCGGCGTGCAGGCCACGTCGGCCAAGTACGCGGCGGCGCATGCCTCGCTGTATGCGGCCGATCGGGCCATCCAGACCCTGGGTGGCGCCGGCTACATCAGCGAATCGGGCATCGAGCGGCACTACCGCAACCTGCGCCTGAACCGCATCGCGCCGGTCACCGACGAGATGACGCTCAACTACATTGCCCAGCACGATCTGGGCATGCCGCGCTCGTACTGAGCCCGGCACCCCGCCGCAACGGCGGGACATACGGCGGTTCACGGACGAACCGCCGACGTTTTCGTCAGGACGACCCACCGCAGCTTCCAGAGGGGACAAGATGACACGCGACACCAACCTGCGCGAAATGCTGCACCGCGCGGCCAAGTGGTTTCCGAACAACGAAGCCGTGGTGGATGACCTGTACCGCTACACCTATGCGCAGCTGAAAGACCAGGTGCAGCGCATGGCCAAGCTGCTGCACACCCGCGGCGTGCGCAAGGGCGATCGCGTGGCGCTGCTGATGTATCCGTCGGTGCAGCACGTGGTGGCGCTGTTCGGCGCCTTCGAGCTGGGCGCCATCCCGTCCGCATTGCACCTGCGCGAATCGCCCAAGATCCTGGCGGCGGTGCTCGAACGCCTTTCCCCGCGGGTACTGATCTACGACGGTGCCCTGGAGGAGCTGGCCGGTGAACTGCGCCGCGCGGCGCCGTTGGTAAGTTTTGCTGTTCGTGCCATCTCCGAACTCACCCCGCCCGACAAGCGCGAGGGCGGCGACGATCCGATCATCCCGCGCGACCTGGCCGAGTACGCGCTCGACTTCGAGCCGATGCCGATCTTCAGCCACGACACGTCCATGATCGCCCTGTCGTCCGGCACCACCGGCGTGCCCAAGGGCATCATGCACACCCACCGCACGCAGATCGAAAGCGCGCGCGGCGGTGCCCTGGTGTTCGATGCCGACCCGTATGCCTGCATCGTCAACGTGTCCACCACCGCCTTCATCGGCTGGTACAACTGCACCATCCCGTTCCTGAACGCGGCCAGCAAGATCGTGTTCATGGCCCAGTGGGACGCCAAGCGGTTCCTGCAGAAACTTCAGGACGAGCGGGCCACCTTCGCCTTTCTGGTGCCCACCATGTGGCGCATGCTGTTTCGCGAGGATCTCGACAACTACGACCTGTCCAGCCTGAAGAAGGCCGGCTACGCCGGCGAGCCGATGGACACCCGCACCATGGGCCTGGTGCGCGAAAAAATCTGCTCCAACATCATCAACATCTACGGCACCACCGAAACCGGTTCCTGCGCCGGCGGCACCATGATGTACAACGAGGATTACCGCGACCCGAGCAAGCAGGAGAGTGTCGGCAAGCCGTTCCTGAATGCCGATGTGCGCATCATCCGGCCCGGCGGTGCCCTGACCGATGAAGTGCCTCCCGGCGAGGAAGGCGAGGTCATCATCCGGGGTCTTTCGGTGGCCGATCAGGTGTGGGATCAGCCGGCCCTGGCGCGCAAGATCTTCGAGGATGGCTGGTGGCGCTCCGGGGACATGGGCACGCTGGACACTGACAACTATCTGTACCTGCGCGGGCGCCTCGACGACATGATCATCTCCGGCGGCATCAACGTGCTGCCGAGTCAGGTCGAGGAGGCCGTTCTCAGCCACCCGGCGGTCAGCGAGTGCGTGGTGATCGGCATTCCGGACGAACAATGGGGCCAGCGCATCGTCGCCTTCGTGGTGGCCAAGGAGCCGGTCACGCCCGAGCAGCTCAAGGCGCATGTCGAGGCCAGCGACCTTGCGCACTACAAACGCCCGCGCGAATACCGGCTGGTCAGCGAACTGCCGCGCGGCAACACCGGCAAGGTCAACCGCCGCATGCTGCGCTCGCAAGTGGCCGGCCGATAAGCCATGACGACGCCCACCGCCAAGCCGGACCTGACCGTCATCGACCTCGACCGCCCGCCGACCATGGCGCAGTTCGGCGGCACCATCGCCGAATCCGCGCCCAATTTCGCGCGCCTGGTGTTCCCGTTCGATCAGCGCTGGTGCAACCCGCGCGGCTCGGTGCAGGGCGGCGTGCTGGCCGTGTACGTGGACGAGGCGGTCGGCTACGCCATGATGGCGACCTTCCCGGATCTGAAAACCGTGTGGACCACCACCAGCCTGACGTTGAACTACCTGCGCCCGATCACCGGCGGCGACATCACCGCCATCGGCCGGGTGATCCGCGTCGGCGCCCGCACCGGCTATGTGGAGGGTGAAATCCTGGACGCCGACGGCGCGCTGTGCGTGAAGGCGGTGTCCGGCTTGCTGATCCTGAAGCGTCCGGACGCCACCTGAGCCGGCGTTCAACGCCGGCGGCAGGAGCTTCCATCACGATGGTGGGCGCCGCAACCGACAAGGAGGAGAGCCATGCCCGCGACCGAACACCGCCAACTCGACGCCGTCGTCATCGGCGCCGGCTTCGGCGGCATGTATGCCCTGCATTTGCTGCGCGGGTTGGGACTGAAGGTGCGGGCCTACGACGACGCCGACAGCGTCGGCGGCACCTGGGCCTGGAACCGCTACCCGGGCGCGCGGGTGGATTTTCCCGGCGGGCCCTACTACTGCTACACCTTCTCGCGCGAACTGGTGCGCGACTGGGACTGGCCGGAAACCCAGCCCGACCAGCCCTCGGTGCTGGCCTATCTGAACCATGTCGCGGACCGCTTCGACCTGCGGCGGGACATCGAACTGCGCGCCCGCGTCACCGCCGCCCGCTATGACGAGGCCGCGCAGCGCTGGCAGCTGGACATCGCCACCGGCGAGCGCGTCAGCGCGCGGTTCCTGATCTGCGCCACCGGCGCCCTGTCGGCCGCCAACCGTCCCGACATTCCCGGCCTGGACCGTTTCGCTGGCGAGTGCTACCACACCGGTCTGTGGCCACAGCGGCCGGTCGACTTCGCCGGCAAGCGGGTCGGCGTCATCGGCACCGGCTCGTCCGGCGTGCAGGCCATCCCGGTCATCGCCCGCACGGCAGCGCATCTGAGCGTGTTCCAGCGCACGCCGCAGTACGCCATCCCGGCGCGCAACCGCCCGCTCGACGCGGCGTTCAGGCGAGACACGCGCGAAAAGTGGCCGCAGCTGCGCGCCATGATGCTGGAAACGCTGGCCGGAACGCCGTTCCCGTCGCCGACCCGCTCGGCGCTGGAGGATTCCCCACAGCAGCGCGAGGCGCTGTACGAGGAACACTGGCAACGCGGCGGGCTCGGCATCGCGTTTGGCACCTACGGCGACCTGATGAGCAACGCCGAAGCCAACGCCACGCTGTGCGAGTTCGTGCGCGAAAAGATCCGTCGCGCGGTGCGCGACCCGGAGATCGCCCGCCGCCTGCTGCCCGATTACCCCATCGGCACCAAGCGCCTGATCCTGGACGAGGGTTACTACGAAACCTACAACCGCTCCAACGTCACCCTGGTCGACCTGCGCGAGAACCCGATCATCGAGATCACGCCGCAGGGCGTGCGCACCGCGCGCGGCGAGCATGCGCTCGACATGCTGGTCCTGGCCACCGGCTTTGACGCCATCACCGGCGCGCTGACACGCCTGAACCCGCGCGGGCGCGGCGGCCTGCCGCTGGCCGAGGCCTGGGCCGGGCGGTTCAGCACCTATCTTGGACTGGCCGTGCGCGGCTTTCCGAACCTGTTCATGATCCACGGCCCGGAGTCGCCGTCGGTGCTGTACAACATGCCGCTGGGCGCCGAACGACAGGCAGAGTGGATCAGCGACTGCATCGCCGACCTGCAAGAACGCGGCCTGGGCGGCATCGAAGCCGCCCCCGGCGTCGACCTGGAGTGGGGCAGGACGGTGGCCGAAATCGCCGACCAGACCCTGTTTCCGCGCACCGACTCCTGGTACACCGGCGCCAACATACCGGGCAAACACCGCCAGTTTCCGGTGCACCTGGACGCGCCGCGGTATTTCGCCACGCTGCGGCAGGTGGCCGCTGCGGGTTATGCGGGCTTCAGCCTGGAACCGGCACGCTGACACTGACTCGAGGCGGGCATTGGCGAGTGCTGGATGGCACTGGCTCGATAGGCCCGCGGGCGGGCTTGCCACGACAGGGCGGCGCCGTGGGAGCGGCGCCCTCGCCGCGAAGCTTCGCAGTGCCGCGCGCGAGAATCGCCCGCTCAGCGTCCCGCCGTGCGCAGGTTGGGCGTTGCAATGCATCCGGGCAGGCTGCTCACCAGGGCACGTCCAGCGGCGGCAATGCCGGCGGCATCCAGACCGAACTCGGCCAACTGCGCCGCCGGGTCGCCGTGCTCGACCAGCCGGTCCGGCACCGCCAGCAGCCGCGCCGGCACGCTGATCCCCTCGCCGGCCAGGGCTTCCAGCACGGCGCTGCCGAAGCCGCCGGCGAGGGCATGTTCTTCCACCGTCAGCAGCGCCCCGCAGCGGCGCGCCAGCTGCGCGATGGCCGGCAGGTCCAGCGGCTTGACGAAGCGCGCGTTGAACACCGCGGCACTGATGCCCGCCTCGGCCAGCCGCTGCGCGGCCTCCAGCGCCGGCGCCACGCGGCTGCCCAGCGCCACGATGGCCAGATCCTCGCCATCCCGCAGCAGCTCGCCGCGGCCAATCGGCAGCGCCCGGATGTCGGCATCCAGCGGCACGCCAAGGCCGTTGCCGCGCGGGTAGCGCAGCGCCGCCGGCCCGGGATGTTCGATGGCGGTGCGCAGCATGTGCCGCAGCTCGTTCTCGTCCTTGGGCGCCATCAGCGTGATGTTGGGCAGGCAGCGCAGGTAGGCGATGTCGTACAGCCCCTGGTGGGTGGCGCCGTCGGCGCCGACCAGCCCGGCCCGGTCCACCGCCAGGGTGACGTCCAGGTTCTGCAGGCACACGTCGTGCGCCACCTGGTCGTAGCCGCGCTGCAGGAAGGTCGAGTAGATGGCCACCAGCGGCTTGCGGCCGGTGGTGGCCAGGCCGGCGGCGAAGGTCACGGCGTGCTGTTCGGCGATGCCGACGTCGAAGAAACGCTGCGGCAGGACCTCGGCAAAGCGGCTAAGGCCGGTGCCGCCGGCCATCGCCGCGGTGATCGCCACGATGCGCTCGTCCGCCTGCGCGAGCTCCAGCACGGTGTCGGCAAAGACGGCGGTATAGGACGGCGCCGGCGCGGCCGGCTTGGGCATGTGGCCGGTGACGACGTCGAAGGGCGTCACGCCGTGGTACTTGAGCGGGTCCTGCTCGGCCGGCGCGTAGCCGGCGCCCTTGCGCGTCAGCGCGTGCACCAGCACCGGTCCTTCGCCGTTGCCGAGCATGCCGCGCGCGTTGGTCAAGGTCTCCAACAGCGCCGGCAGGTCGTGCCCGGACACCGGTCCGATGTAGCGAAAGCCAAAGGCATCGAACAGCGCGCCCGGCGTCAGCAGGGCCTTGGCGGACTGCTCGGCGCGCCGCGCCAGCTCCTGCAGCGGCTGCGGCAGCGGCGCCAGCACGTCCTTGGCCAGGCGTCGCAGGCGCCGCGCCGACGGCGCCGACAGCTTGCGCGACAGGAAGGCGCCCAGCGCGCCCACGTTCGGCTCGATGGACATTGCGTTGTCGTTGAGCACCACCAGCAGGTTCGGTTGCCTCAGGTGCCCGGCGTGGTTCAGGGCCTCCAGGGCCATGCCGGCGGTCAGGCCGCCGTCGCCGATCAGCGCGATGGCGCAGGCGTTCTCGCCCGCCGCCTGCAGGCCGCGGGCCATGCCCAGCGCGGCGGAAATCGAGGTGCCGGCGTGGCCGGCGCCGAAGGTGTCGAACGGCGACTCGCCGCGGCGCAGGAACTTGGCCGGGCCGCCCTCTTGGCCGATGCGGGCAAAGCCCTCACGCCGCCCGGTCAGCAGCTTGTGGGCATAGCCCTGGTGGCCGACATCCAGCACCAGCCGATCGCGCGGCGTGTCGAACACGTAATGCAGCGCCACCAGCAGTTCCACGGCGCCGAGGCTGGAGGCCAGATGCCCGCCGCTGCGCGCCACCTGGGCCACGATTTCCTCGCGCAGGGCGACGGCCACCGCCGGCAGCGCGGCGGCCGGCAGCTGGCGCAGGTCGGCCGGCGTGTGGATGCTATCGAGCAGGTTCTGGTTCATCGGCGAAGCCCTGCGAGGGACATGAGGGAGCGGGTTCGGCGGCGGCCTGCTGGCGCAGCGCATAGCGGCGCTCGCAGTAGGCGGCATCCTCCACCCACAGGCGCCGGGCCGCAAAGCGCATGTACGGCGCGATCAGGGCGCCCAGCCGGCGCGCCACGGCAAAACCCGGCCGCGCCGAGGTGGCGAACACCGCCTCGGTGATCTGGCAGCGGTCCGGGCCCAGCGCCGTGCCGTGCGTTTCCACCACCGAGCCGGTGCCCTCGCCGGCGACGATGGTCATGGCGATGCAGCGCGCCTGCGGGCAATGAAAGCGCGCGTCCACCTCGACCGCCAGGGGGCCGGCGACGCGAAAGGCCACGCGCACGGTGATGCTGTCCTCGGCGCGCTCGAGCACCGCCAGGCGGGCGAAGGAATGGCGGTGGAAGTGCGCGCCGTGCCAGGGATCGAGGCGGTTTTCCAGCACCTCGCGCGGCGTGCAGCGGGCCGGCAGCGTCATCACCGACACCAGCGCCTGGGCCGGGCGCGGCGGCAGCACCGGCGCCGGCAGCGGCGCCTCGCCGGGCAGCTGCACCCACACCAGCACGCCGTCGTCGTGGACCGGCAGCAGCGGATTGCACGGCGCCGCCGGGTCGAAGGCCAGGCCGTGCCAGGGGCAGATCAGGCGCCCGCCGGCCAGGTGCCCGTCCGACCAGCGTGCGCCCAGGTGCGGGCAGTGATCGGCCGTCGCATGCAGACCCTGCGCGCCGCACCACAGCACCAGCGACTGGCCGAGCACCTGTGCCGCCAGCGGCTTGTCGCGCAGCGCCGCGGATGCCGCCACCACGTGCCAACCACCGGCCGGGCGCGCCAGCGCGCGCCGCAGCGCTTCGGCGATCCAGCGCGGCTCGGCGGCCTGCCAGTCCGGCTGCGCAGCCGGCGGCGGCGGGCCCAGATCCTGCCCGAACAGCCACAGGCGCCGGCCGTGGCGGTCTTCGGTGCGGCGCAGCATCAGGCCACCCCCGGCAGCGCCGCCAGCAGCCCGCGCTGCGGCCCGCTCCACAGCGGCGCCGGGTCCACCTGGCGCGTGGCCAGCAGGCCGTTGGCCGCCAGCGTGCCGGCGGCCACCGCCCGCTCCATCAGCGCGCAGGCAAACGGCAGGCGCAGGTGATCGCCGGCCAGCCACAGCGAGGCATCGGCGGTGCCGACGCCCGGCCGGACGGCGGCGCTGCCGGGCGGAAAGGCCGGGCAGTCGGCGCGCAGCAGGAACTGCTCGCCGAGCAGCTGCGCCGGCGCGGTCTCCGGATACACGGCGTGCAGCGCGGCCAGCAGGCGCCGGCGCAGCTCGGCCGGGTCCTCGCACTCCAGGCCATAGGCGTGCAGCTCCAGCACCGCGCCGCCGCGGCGGGCGGCCCAGTCTCGGCTCGGCTCGTGAAAGGCGCTGTACACGGATACGTTGTCCAGAAGGTCGTAGCCGGCGGTGCCGGCGAAGGCGGCGCGCCCGGCCGCCAGCGGCCGGTCCAGCCACAGCCGCCACACGGCAAACGGCCGCGTCGCCTGCTGCGCGCGCACCGGCGCGCGCACCGCCGCGGCGAGCGCGGGACTGGCCGCCAGCAGCGCCTGCAGACCCGGCACGTCCAGCGCCAGCACCACGGCATCCGCGCTCAGCGTGGCCTCGCCGGCCCGCACCTGCCAGCCGGTGGCCTGGCGCTCGGCGGCCTGCGCCGCGCAGCCCAGGCGCAGCTGCACGCCCAGCGCCTGCAGGTGCCGCTCGAACGGCTGCCACAGCCACTGCCCAAACGGCCGCCGCGCCACGTCGAACACCAGCCCCTCGCGGTTGCCAAAGAAGTAGTAGTGAAACAGCATCAGCAAGTCGGCGGCCGAGAACTCACCGGTCGGGTTGAAGAAGCTGTGCGCGAACACGTCCAGCAGGCGCATGCGCGCCGCCGGCGGGAAGTTCAGCCCCTGCAGCCACTGCTCGGCGCTGATGCCGTCCCAGCGCGCCGGCGTGCGCTGCGGGTGCCAGGCGAGCATGGCCAGCGCGTAGCCGACGCGCACCTGCCGCAGATCGCGCAGGCCAAGGCCCACCTGGCGCATCAGCGGCCACAGCGTGAGCAGCGGATTGGCCGGCAGCTTGGCAAAGCTCAGCGGCCCGGCCGGGGTCAGGATCGGGTAGTCGGCGAGCGGCAGCAGGCCATCCAGCGCCGGGTCCACCCGCCGCAGCAGCGCGCGCAGGTTGTAGTAGTGGCGAAAGAAGGCGTGAAACCCGCGGTCCATTTCGAAGCTCTCGCCGGCCACCTGCACCGGCCAGGCCGCCAGCCGGCCGCCGAGGCCGGCCGCGCGCTCGAGCAGCGTCACCTGCGCGCCGCGCTCGGCCAGCACGCAGGCCGCCGCCACGCCGGCCAGCCCGCCGCCGAGCACCGCCACGCGCAGCGGCGCATCGAGCCGGGCGCGGCCAAACTGCGGCTGCTCGAAGACCTTCACGCCGGCCGCCGAGCAACGAAGGTGTGCACGATCTGCCGCTGCCACAGGCGCCCGGGAATGACGCGCAGCAGCTCGAAGCCAGCGCCGCGGATGCGCGCCGCCAGGGCGTCGCGGCGGTCGAACTCGCGCACGCTGCGTTCCAGGTACTCGAACAGCTGCGGCGCGCCCGACACGGCGGCGCAAAACGGCCGCACCAGCGCCCGGCACATGAAGGTCCACAGCCGCTCGGCGCCCGGCCCGGCCAGGCTGTAGTCGTGCACCGCCAGCAGGCCGCCGGGCACCAGCAGGCCGCGCAGCTGCGCCAGCGTGGCGTCCGGATCGGCCACATTGCGCAGGCCGTAGCTGATCAGGATGCCGCCGAAGGGACCGTCCAGGCTGTCTTGCGGCGCCTGCGCGTCGCCGCGCACGAACTCGATCGGCGCCAGCGGCTTGCGCCGCGCCTGCTCGAGCATGCCCGGCGAGCCGTCGAGCGCCACGATCGGCACACCCGGATGCGCCCGGCGCAGCGCCAGCGTCGACAGCCCGCTGCCACAGCACAGGTCCAGCAGCCGCGGCTGCGGCAGCGGTGCCAGCGCCCGCGCCGCGTCGCCGAGCATGCCCATGTAGCCGGGATTGAGCCGGCACATCAGGTCGTAGCGCGGCGCCACGGCGTCGAAGGCGTTCGGAACGGCGGGCTTTTCCATGCTCAGAAGTACTTCATGTCGATGATGACGGGCTGCCCCGGCTGCGGCACCAGGCGCGCATCCTCGAAGCGCGGCGGGCCGAACAGGATGCGCGGGTTGTTGGACACGCCAAAGCCTTCCTTTGGCATGCCGAACAGGCCGGTGGCCATGCGCTTGTCGCCATCCTCGTCGTGCAGCACCGCCACTGCCAGCGCCTGACCGTCCGGCACGTCGCTGAAGCGGGCCTGCACCTGATCGGCGTCGATCGGTACTTCCACCCGCATGGCGGCCAGTTCGCCGCGGTCTGGAAAACCGCGCGGCTCGATGAACAGCGCGAACAGCACGCTGCCCTGGTGGTTGCGCAGACCGCGCGCGATGACCTCTACGTCCATGGCCTTGCCCTGCCCTGTCAGACCCAAGCACACCACCAGCCCGATGCCGCGCGCTACAGACACAGCTCGGGCCCGAATCGCACCTGCCGCGCCGGCACGCGGGTAACAGCGCGCGCACTGGTCGCCGCGCCGCATTGGCCGGCCAGCGCCAGCAGCACCTGCCCGGCCTTGCGCCAGCCCGGCAGGTAGGCGCGCCCGGCCAGCGGCTGGTAGCCCTGACGCGCCAGCGCCGTGCCGATGCCGCGGTAGATGCCCGCCGCCGCCCGCACGGCCAGCCCGCAGCGCCAGTCGAGCGCACCGATGCCGCCCATGCCGCAGCGGTAGTAGGCGTCCGCTCGCGCCAGCAGGTCGCGCACCTGCGCCGGCAGGCGGCCAGCAAGGTCGGCGTCGATCGGCCCGGCCAGCGCGGTACGCACGGCCGCTTCATCGGCAAAACCCAGCGCGCGGTACGGCAGGTACAAACGCCCGCGCTGCCAGTCCTCGGCCACGTCGCGGCAGATGTTGGTCAGCTGCATGGCCATGCCCAGCTGCGCCGCCTGTTCCAGCGCCGCATCGTCGGCCACGCCCATCACGTGACACATCATCAGACCCACCACGCCGGCCACCCGATAGCAGTACAGGGCCAGGGCGGCATGATCGGCATACAGCGCCGGCTCGAGGTCCATGGCCATGCCGGCCAGCAGTTCCTGCGGGTAGTGGCGCGGCAGGGCGCGGCGGCGCACCACCTGCGCGAAGGCGTCCAGCAGCGGGTCGCCAGCCGGGCGGCCTGCGTAGACGGCATCCAGCTCGGCTTGCAGACGCGCCAGGCCGACCGCCGGATCGGCCGCCAGGTCCACCGTGTCGTCGGCGCGCCGGCACCAGGCGTACAGCACCAGCACGTCGGCCCGCACCGCCGGCGGCAACAGCCGCGACGCCAGCGCGAAGCTCTTGGAGTGGTGCTGGATGAAGGCGGCCAGCGGCGCGTTCATCGCGGGAAATCCTCGTCCACCAGCGTCATGGCGGCCTTGGCCGAGTTGATCACGCCCGGCATGCCGGCGCCCGGATGCGTGCCGGCGCCGACCAGATACAGGCCTGGAATGTGCCGGTCGCGGTTGTGCGGACGCAGATACGCGCTTTGCCACAGCACCGGCGCCAGCGAGAAGCCGTTGCCTTGGTAGGCGCCCAGCTCGCGCTCGAAATCGCGCGGCGTCATCCAGCGCTTGACCGTGACGTGGGCACGCAGGCCCGGCATGGCATGCGCCTCCAGATAGGCCAGGATGCGCTCGGCGTACTCGGCGCCGGTGCGGTCCCAGTCGATGTCGGCATTGCCCAGGTGCGGCACCGGCGAGAGGGCGTAGAAGGTGTCGCCGCCGGGCGGCGCCAGCTGCGGATCGGTCACCGTCGGCGCGTGCAGGTACAGGCTGAAATCGTCCGGCAGGTGATGCCCGTTGAAGATCTCGCGCACCAGGTCGCGGTAGCGCGGCCCGAACAGGATGGTGTGGTGGCGCACCTGGTCGCGGTACAGGCGGTCGGTGCCGAAATAGACCACGAACAGGCCCATCGACCAGCGCGAGCGGGCCAGGCGCCGGGCCATGCGCTGGCCGCGCGGCAGCTGCCCGTACAGCCGGCTGTAGGTGTGCATCACGTCGGCATTCGAGACCACCAGATCGAAACGCTGCTCGCCGCCGGCGTGCGTCAGGCAGTGGTGGCGGCCGTCGAGGCGCGCGCTGTGCACCGGGCAGGACAGGCGCATCTGCCCGCCCAGTTCCTCGAACAGCGCCACCATGGCGCGCACCAGCGCGTGCGTACCGCCGCGCACGAACCACACGCCGTGCGTGCGTTCCAGATGATTGATGAGGGCGTAGATGGCCGAGGTGACGAACGGGTCGCCGCCGACGAACAGCGGGTGAAACGACAGCGCCTGGCGCAGCTTGTCCGAGCCCACGTAGCGGCGCACCGCCCCGTACACGGAGCGTTCGGCACGCAGGCCGACCAGCTTGGGCAGCGACCGCAGCATGCTGGTCAGAGTGACGAATGGCGCGCCGGCGAGATTCTCGTAACCCTCGCGGTACACCGCCTCGCTGTAGCGGGCAAAACGCGCGTAGCCGGGCCCGTCGCCGGGGGCGATGCGCTCGATCTCCTGCGCCAGCTGCTCAGCGTCGGCAAAGGCCTCGAAGTGCGTGCCGTCCTCCCACTGCAGGCGATAGAACGGATCGAGCGGCAGCAGCTCGACCCGCTCGTGCAGGCGCGCGCCGGCCAGCGCGAACAGTTCTTCCAGGCACTGCGGCGCGGTGACCAGGGTCGGGCCCATGTCGAACACGTGGCCGTTTTCGCGAAACGCATAGGCGCGACCGCCGGGCAGGTCGCGGGCCTCGAACAAGGTGGTGTGGATGCCGCGCGCCTGCAGACGGATGGCTGCCGCCAGTCCGCCGAAGCCGCTGCCGATGACCGCCGCGTGCCGCTCAGCCATATGCGCGCTCCAGACCGGCCAGCTCGCTCAGCACCTCGCGCACCGCCGCCTCCGGCAGCGAGGCGGCGGCCAGCAGATCGCCGGCCTTGGCCAAGGCTTCGTGCGCGGCGGCCCGGCCGGCCTCGCCGACCACCTCGGCCAGCAGCGCGCACAGCGGTCGCCAGTCGGCGCCCGCGGCGGCGGCGCGGGCCTGTTGCGTCAACATCAGGTACTCCCCCTCGTTGCAACTCTGGGCGGCCAGCGCCCACACCCAGGTCGGGCGGCCGAAGCGCAGATCCTCGCCGGCCTTGTCGTGCCGGGACGGCAGCACGGCGGTGAGGTCGTCCAGCATCTGCAGCGCCACACCCACCTGCTCGCCAAACCGCATGAGCAGCGCCACGCGCCGCGCGCTGCCGCCGGCGGTGAGCGCGCCAAGCCCAGTGCACAGCGCGGTGAGGCAGCCGGTCTTGAGGCGGCTTTGTTCCGCCACCAGCGAAGCCACCGAATGCTGCGGCAGCGTCCATACCTGAACGCCAAGGTCGAGCGCCTGGCCACGGTGGCAATCCAGCAGCGCCGCGGTGATCAGCTGCGCAGCGCGGCGGCGCCGCGACGCCGGCAGGCGCATTTCCTCCAGCAGCGCGTAGGGCCAGAAATACAGCCAATTGGCGGCATTCAGCGCCCGCTCGGGGCCGATCAGGCGGTGCAGCGCCGGACCGTCGCGACGGCACTCGGCGCCGTCCTGGATGTCGTCCACGATCAGCGAGGCGCTGTGCAGGATCTCCGGCAGCAGGCACAGCGCCGGCGGCGGGTCGCCGCACCCGTCGACCAGGCGCCAGCCATGACGCAGAAGGCGCGCCCGCAGCAGCTTGCCCGGCCGGGACAGGAACTGCGCCAACGGCCGGTACAAGGTCTCCTGCCAGACCATGCCAGACACCCCTTCTGCGCCCGGCAGCTCACTTACCCGGTGCTCGAAGAACGCGCCCAGATCGAGATCGGCGAGCGCATCGGCGGCGCCCGCGGTACGACGCTGCCGCGGCCCGACGGCAAGGGGCCGTTCCGAGCCTGCCGAAGGCGCGGACGCCGAGACTGCCAGGGCTTTCATGATCCGGCCTCCGAAGTGTGCTGCCCGGCCCGCCAGGCACTGCCAAAACCGCGCGGCGGGCGCCCGACCAGCAGACGCGCCACATCCAGCGCCGTGCTCTGCAGGCTGCAGAAGCGGCCGATCACCGGCAACGGCAGGCGGTAGAAGCGCGCGAACGGATGCCACATCAGATCCGGCCGGAAGCCGCGAAACGCCAGCCAGTTCAGCACCAGCCCCAGACGAAAGCGCCGCCGGTGACGCCGCCATTCGGCCTGCAGTGCGGCCAGCGGCTGGCGCCGGTGACGTGCCAGCAGCGCCGCCAGACGCAGCGCGCTGGAAGCGGAATAGCCGGTGGCCGGATGAAACCAGCCACCGGCATAGCCAACCGTGAGCGGCATCCGCGGTGCCGGAGGCATGCCCCGCCAGGGCATCGGCAGCAGGCCGCTTTCCTCGCGCACCACCGCGCGGATGCGCCAGCCGCTGGCCGCCGCGTAGGCGTGGATCGCGGCGCGTCGCTGCGCGGGGTCCAGCTCGGGTGTGCGGGCAAAGGCGGTGTCCTCGATCAGCAGCCGCCGCGGCGCCAGCGGCAACACATACATGAAACGGAACTGCTGCCCCTGCGCCACGCGGGCATCCATCAGCACCGGCCGGTCCAGACCGCTGTCGGCATCGAGTTCAACCTCCAGGCCCAGGAATTTCTGATACCCACCGCCCTCGCCACGGCCCGCGCCAGCCCGGGCGTCGATCACCAGCGGCGCGCGCAGCCGGCGACCGTCGGCCAACGTCACGCTGTGCCCGTCCAACGCCGTCACCGCGCAGCCTGTAAGCAGGCACGCCGTCGCCTGCGCGGCGAAGGCGTCCTGCAGTGCCGTGGCGAGCGCCGCGGACGTGAGGCAGCAGTAAGGCAGGTCCAGTGTGCGCTCGAAGCCCGGAAATGCCACCCGATAGCCGGGCCAGCCGATCAACGGCAGGCGCACAAACCAGGAGCCGATGTCCGGCGGCACGTCGGCGCGGTGAAAGCACCAGGTGTGATTGCCGGCCGGCCGATCGGCGCGCTCGACCAGTGCCAGACGCAGGGTCGGCTCGGCGTCCAGCAAGGCCAGCGCGATCAATCCGCCGTGCAGCCCGGCACCGGCGATCACCACGTCGTACTGCATCGGCTCGGCGGCGCAGCGTGGCGCTGGCGCGGTATCGGTTGAAGTCATGGAAGCCTTGGATCGCATCGGGCCGGCGGCCGGCATTTATTGATTTGTCATGGACAAAATACGTTTTTTGGTCAAAAGTAGGGGCCGATTCTTGCTTTGTCAACTGTTTGACTTGGACAAATGGACATTTCGCACTTGTCGATCGCCGCTCTCGCCCAGGAGACAGGCATCGCCAAAGACACGCTGCGCGTCTGGGAGCGGCGCTATGGCTTCCCGCAGCCGGTGCGCAATGGGCGCGGGCAACGCCTGTATCCGGCGCAGCAGGTGGCGCGGTTGCGGCACGTGCGTCGCCTGCTCGATCAGGGTCTGCGCCCCGGCCAGGTGCTGACGCTCAGCGCCGAGGAACTGGCGCAGGCGGTCGAACGGCAGCCGCCGTCCGGCGAGCCGGAGCCGGCGGTGATCGAGCTCCTCAAGCGTCACGACGACGATGCCCTGCGGCAGGAACTGCGCGCCCGCCTGCTGCGGGACGGGCTGCGCCAGTTCGTCACCCGCGCCGCGCCGGCCATGCTCGCCGCGGTCGGCAACGGCTGGGCACGGGGCGAGGTCGAGGTGTTCGAGGAGCACCACTTCTCGACGCAACTGGACACCCTTCTGCGCGAAGCCATGATGCAGCTGCCAGCAGCCAACAGCGGCCCGCGCGTGCTGCTGACCACGCTGCCGGGCGAACCGCACACGCTCGGTCTGTTGCTGACGCTGGCGCTGCTGCGCCTCGAAGGGGTGGCCTGCATCTGGCTGGGCGCGCAGACTCCGCAGAGCCAGATCGTGGCCGGCGCACGCGCTTTCGGGGCGCAGGTCGTGGCGCTGTCATTCTCGGAGTACGTCGACCCGGGCGCGGTGCGCCGCGGCGTATCGCAGCTGCGCCAGCGACTGCCGCCGAACACCGAACTGTGGTGCGGCGGCCGCTCGGCCGCGCGCCTGAAGCGCCCACCCGCCGGGGTGGCCATCTTCAGCGATCTGGATCAGCTGGCGCAGCGGCTGCAGGGCCGGTCCGCGAAGGCCGACTGAGCATGCGCCTGTGGTCGGTACATCCGCGTTGCCTGGATGCCACCGGACTGGTGGCGCTGTGGCGCGAGGCGCTTCTGGCGCAGGCCGTGCTGCGCGGCGAAACGCGCGGCTATCGCCATCATCCGCAGCTGCGGCGCTTCCAGGAGTGCGCCGATCCGTGCCAAAGCATCGCGGCGTACCTGTGGCCGGTACAGGCCGAAGCTGTCCGCCGCGGCTACCGGTTCGATGCCGGCAAGATACGGGGTCCGGCGGGTGCGCCGATGCTGACGGTCAGCGTTGGCCAGCTCGACTACGAGTGGCAGCACCTGACCGCCAAACTGAGCCTGCGCGCCCCCGATTGGCTTGCGCAGCTCGACCGCGATCCGCAGCCACACCCGCTGTTCACCGTGGTGCCGGGCACCGTCGCGCCATGGGAGGTCATGCGCGCGACAAGGTGACCAGCTTCATCCTGCCCGTGCCGGGCGCTTCACGGGCGGCAGCCGCCCGGCGGGCTCAGAAAAAGCGGTTGGCCGGCCGCGGCAGGCCCAGGTGCTCACGCAGCGTTGCGCCTTCGTAGTCGCGCCGGAACAGGCCGCGCCGCTGCAACTCCGGCACCACCCGGTCGACGAAGTCGTCCAGGCCCCCGGGCAGGTAGGGGAACATCACATTGAAGCCATCACAGGCGCGGCTTTCCAGCCATTCCTGCATCTGGTCGGCGATCATGGCCGGGGTGCCGATCATCTCCAGCGTACCGAAGGCGCCGCCCACGTACTGCGCCAGCTGGCGCACGGTCAGCTTGTCGTTGCGGGCCATGTCGACCAGCTTCTGGCGCGAGGTGTGGCTGGCGTTGGTGGGCGGCAACTCCTCCGGCAGCGGGCCGTCCAGGTCGAGCTTCGACACGTCGAAGCCCAGCTGCACGGACAGGGTGCCGATGCCGCTGGCCGGATGGACCAGGCTGTCGAGTTTGGCCTTCTTGGCGCGCGCCTCGGCGGCCGTGTCACCGACCACCGCGAACGCGCCCGGCATGATGACCAGATGGTCCGGATTGCGGCCGGCCGCCTGCGCGCGGCCCTTGATGTCGGCATACACGCGCTGGGCCTGCGCCAGGTCGCTGACGCCCGAGAACACCATCTCGGCGGTTTCGCCCGCCAGTTGCCGGCCGGCATCGGACTGGCCGGCCTGCACGATGACCGGCCAGCCCTGCACCGGCCGGGCCACGTTCAGCGGCCCGCGGCACTCGAAGAACTCGCCGTGGAAGTCCAGCACGTGCAGCTTGTCGGGGTCGAAGTAGACGCCGCTGTCGACATCGCGGATGAAGGCGTCGTCGGCCCAGCTGTCCCACAGGCCGGTGACCACGTCGTAGAACTCGCGCGCGCGCCGATAGCGCTGGTCGTGTTCCAGGTGCTCCTTGAGGCCGAAGTTGAGCGCCTCGAAAGGGTTGGTGGAGGTAACGATGTTCCAGCCCGCGCGCCCGCCGCTCAAGTGATCCAGCGAGGCGAACAAACGCGCCACGTGGTAGGGCGCGTTGTAGGTGGTGGACATGGTGGCGATCAGGCCGATGCGCTCGGTCACCGCCGCCAGCGCCGGCAGCAGTGTCATGGGCGCGAACGAGGTGACGGTGGCGCTGCGCTTGAGCGCCTCCATCGGCATGTTGGGCACGGCCAGGTGGTCGGCCATGAAAAAGGCGTCGAACTTGCCGTGTTCGAGCTTTTGCGTGAGGCGCTTGATCAGCGGCCAGTTGAAGTTGGCATCCGGCGTGCCGCCCGGGTAGCGCCAGGCGGCGGTGTGGATGCTGATCGGGCGCATGAAGGCGCCCAGGCGCAGCATTCGGGATTCGCTCATGGCCGGTCTCCGTCAGGGTGAGGGCGGCGGCTGCAGGGTCACGCCGGCCGCCAGCTGCGCCAGGGCCGCCAGGTAAATGGCCATGCCGCGGCGCAGGTGGTCCACTTCGAGTCGTTCGTTCTCGGCGTGGGCCAGCATCGGCCCGCCAGGAAAGCCCATGCCGAAGGCCACGAATCCAGGAAAGGCCTTGGCGTAGGTGGTGCCGCCGATGGCCATCGGCGCCGTCTGATCGCCGGTGAACTGCCGGTAGATGCCAAGCAGGGTCTGCACCAGCGGCGTTTGCGGATCGACCCACAGCGCCTCCTTGCCTTCGATCACCTCGAGCCGGGCCTGGTAGGGCGCCAGCGCTTGCGTCAGGCGCGCGCGCTGGGTAGCCAGATCGAGACCCGTTGGCACGCGGATGTTCAGCTGCGCGCGCAGACCCTCGTCACTGCCCGACAGCAGGCCCAGATTGACCGTGGAGGCACCAAGGTTCGCCACGCTGTGACGCAGGCCAAGCGTACCGCCATCGGTTTCAAGACCGAGCTGCTCGGCAATGAAGGCAACCGCCCGGCCCTGCGCCGATGCCGTGTCGATACCCAGCGCCTGGCGCGCACCGTGCAGCAGGCGGGCAAGGTGGGTGACGGCATTGATGCCGGCTTCGGGCTTGGCGCCGTGGGCCGCCTTGCCGCGGGTGGTGATCTCGACCCCGGTGGCGGTCTCGCGCAGCGCAAAGCTGGCCGGCGTGGCGCCGCCCTGGTAGGCGCCGATGGCGGCCTTGAGGGCAGCGGCGAGTTTGGGCGGCTCGCCGGCAAGGGACGCGGTGGCCGCTTCCGGCACCGCATTGGGCGCCGTGCCGCCCGAGAACTGCCGCAGCACCGGGTCGGCCGCACCGTCGAACCGAACAGCCACATCCAGATAGCTCTTCTCGGCGTAAATGACCGGGAATCCGGCATCCGCGGTCCAGCCCTCGGCCGGCACCAGGCCGGCGGCACGCACGGCGTCCAGATCACGCCAGTCCATGTTCTCTTCGCTGCTGCCGACGATCAGGCGCACCGGCCGGGTGAGCGGCAGGCCGGAATCCTTGAGCGCCGCCATGGCGTACAGGCTCGCCGCCAGCGGCCCCTTGTCGTCCAGGCTGCCGCGGCCCCACACGGCGCCGTCGACCAGTTCCCCGCCAAAGGGCGGGTGCGCCCAGCGCGCGGCGTCTCCGGCCGGCACCACGTCCGCATGCACCAGGATGCCGAGCGCGTCTGGACCCTGACCCAGCTCCACCACGGCCACCTGCTGACCCGACAACAGCCGGGCCGCCAGACCCAGGGCCTGCGCACGGGCCACCACGGCATTCAGCAGCGCGGTCTTGTCGGCGCGATGCGGGTCGCCGGCGGCGGTGATGCTGGGGATGCGCACCCAGGCCTGCAGGTCGGCCACCGCGGCATCCAGGCGCGCGGCGACGGCGCTGTCGAGTTCGGCTCGATCGAACGCATGCGCCGACGCTGCCGCGGCCAGCAGCAGCGCGGCGCCAAGCAGTGATCTAGACCACGATCTGCAGTTCATCGCGGGCCGCCACGGCACGCAGCTGCTTGGCGCCGTCGCTGCGAGTCTGGCCGATGTGGTCCAGGTACGGCTGATCCACGTCGCCGGTCACGTAGCGGCCATCGAAGCAGGAGGCGTCGAATTCGGTGATTCCGGGGTTGCCCTCGCGCGCTGCGTCCTTCAGATCCTCCAGGTCCTGGTAGATCAGCCAGTCGGCGCCGATCAACTCGCACACTTCCTGCTCGCTGCGGCCGTGGGCGATCAGCTCCTGCGGGTTCGGGATGTCGATGCCGTAGACGTTGGGGTAACGCACCGGCGGCGCGGCGGAGGCGAAGTAAACCTTGCGCGCGCCGGCCTCGCGGGCCAGCTGCACGATCTGCTGCGAGGTGGTGCCGCGCACGATCGAGTCGTCCACCAGCAGCACGTTCTTGCCGTCGAATTCGAGCTCGATCGGGTTCAGCTTCTGGCGCACCGAGCGCTTGCGCTCACCCTGGCCGGGCATGATGAAGGTGCGCGCGATGTAGCGGTTCTTGATGAAGCCCTCGCGGTACTTGATGCCCAGTTCGGTGGCCATCTGCATGGCGGCGGTGCGGCTGGTGTCCGGAATCGGGATCACCACGTCGATGTCGTGGTCGGGCCATACCCGGTGCAGCTTGTGGGCCAGTTTTTCGCCCATGCGCATGCGGCACTTGTGGACCGAGATGTCGTCCAGGATCGAATCCGGCCGGGCGAAGTAGACCAGCTCGAACAGGCACGGCGTCAGCTGCGGCGCCTCGGCGCACTGGCGGGCATGCAAACGGCCGTCACGGTCGATGATCACCGCCTCCCCGGGCGCCACGTCGCGCAGCAGGCGAAAACCCAGACTCGACACCGCCACGCTTTCCGAGGCCAGCACGTACTCGGTGCCGAGCAGGCTCTCGCGCACGCCGATCACCAGCGGGCGAATGCCGTAGGGATCGCGAAAGCCGACCACGCCGAAGTCGGTGATCATGGCCACCACCGCATAGGCGCCGCGGCAGCGCCTGTGCACCGCGCGCACGGCGGCGAACACGTCCTCGTTCGCGGCGCGCACGCGGCCGATGCGCTGCAGCTCGCCGGCAAACACGTTCAGCAGAACCTCGGAGTCCGAGTCGGTGTTCAGGTGCCGCAGCTCGTCCTCGGTCAGCGCCTGGCGCAGCAGGTCGGCGTTGGTCAGGTTGCCGTTGTGGGCCAGGGTGATGCCGTACGGGGAATTGACGTAGAACGGCTGCGCCTCGGCCGCGGCCGAACTGCCGGCGGTCGGGTAGCGCACGTGGCCGATGCCCATGTTGCCGCGCAGGCGCTCCATGTGCTGCTGGGCGAACACGTCGCGCACCATGCCGTTCTCCTTGCGCATGTACAGGCGCCCGTTGTCGGCGGTAACCATGCCGGTGGCGTCCTGACCACGGTGCTGCAGCACCGTCAGGCCGTCGTAGATGGCCTGGTTGACCGCCGTCTGGGCAACGATGCCGATGATTCCGCACATGTCGCGTTACCTCGCTATCCGGCCCGGGGCGGCTGGAATTGCCCAAGCCCCCATTCAACCGTCGCCCGCAGCCACTGCGCCGACGAACGTGCCTGCGGCACCAGGCTCGAACCCTGCCACCACAGCGATTTCTGCAGCGGCGTGGCCTCCACCAGCAGCACCGTGGCTGCCACCAGCACCACCCCGCGCAGCACCCCGAACACGGCGCCCAGCGCCCGGTCGGTGCCGCGCAGCGGACTGCCCTTGAGCAGGCCGACCAGAAGGTGAGACAACAGCGCCAGCACAACCACCGCGGCGATGAAGGTGAGCAGCAGCGCCGCTGCCTGACGCGCCCCGGCGCTGGCAATGAGGCCCGCCAGCGGCCCCATCAGCAGACCGTGGAAACGCCATGCGATCCAGGCCGCCGCCAGCCAGGACACCAGCGACAGCAGCTCCCGCAGCAGGCCGCGCCATACACCCACCAGCAGCGACAGCACTACCATCAGCACGAACAGTACGTCGACCAGGTTCACGGCGCGGCGGTCGAGGCGATCACGGATAGGCCACGACGATGCCGTCGTGACCGGTTTCCTTGGCCAGGCGGTCACGCACGGCCTGCGCCTTGGCGCGATCCAGCTCCGGACCGACCCGCACCCGCAGCGCCTTGCCCTGCGGCGTCGTGATTTCTTCGGTGAATGCGCTGTGACCGGCCTTGCGCAACTGTTCACGCAGGTCGATGGCGGTCTTCAGATTACCGAACACACCCAGCTGCACCACCCAGGCCTGCTGGACGCTGGGCGCCGTCGCGGTGGCGACCGCTGCCGGGGCCACGGACTTGGCCGCCTGAATCGGCGCCGCCGGCGCCGGCGCCGGGGCAGCAGGCTTGGCCACCGGGATCGGCGCGGGGGCCGAAGCGGGCGCCGGCTTGGCGACCACCGCGGGTTTGGGTGCCGGCGGCGGTGCGGGCTTGGCCACCGGCGGCTTGCTGGCAACGACCGGTGCAGGTGCCGGCTTGACTGCTGGCGCAGGTGCACGCGGCGGGCTGGCGGGCGCCGGACGCGCTACCGGAACGGGCGGCCTGGCCTGCCCCGGCGAGGCGGGAGGCGCAAGCCCAGCGCCCGCGTCCGGCGGCACAACGTCGGTGTCGTCGCCGAGCGGTGGCGGCGGTGCAGGCGGGGGAATGTCTTCCGGTTCCGGGACAGTGCCGTCCAGCGGCGGGGCATCGACCGGCAGCCGGCTGGCCAGGCCATCGGTTGGTTCGGCCGGGATGTCGATTGCCTGTGGTCCCTGCGGCAACGGCTGACGCATGTCGCTCAACACCGGCACCAGGATGGCCGCCAAGGCCACCAGCACGATGCCACCCACGATCCGGTACTTGAGCCTGGCCTGATCCATCGACACTCCGGGATAGTCGGCAGCAGCCGCGAATTATAGCCCCGCGCCGTCACCGGCCGCCGGCAGCAGCCCGCTGCGCAACGCCTGTTCGACGGTGACGAAGGAGCCGAACACCAGCACGCGGCCGATGCCGCCGGTCGCTGCCGCGCCTTGCGCCGCCCGGCAGGCGGCCGCGACATCGCCATGGCAGGCAATCGCTTGCGACACGCCGGCGGCGCACAGCCGCGCGGCGAGTTGCTCGGCGCTGCTGCCGCGCGGCCCGGCCAAGCCGGCCAGATGCCAGCCATCGATCGAGTCCGCAAGCGGCGCCACCACTCCCGCGGCGTCCTTGTCCCCCAACATGGCCAGCACCGCCAGCGTGCGGCCTGCAACCGGATACGCGCGCAGGTTGGCGGCCAGATTGCGGGCCGCTTCCGGGTTGTGGGCGACATCGAGCACCCATTCGGGCGCGTGGCCACGGCGCTCGAAGCGCCCGGCAACCTGAGCGGTCCGCACGCCCTGCGCGATGGCTGCGTCGTTCACCGACAGGCGGGCCTGCAGGCACCGCACGGCCAACACGGCGCTGGCGGCGTTGCGCAGCTGCACGGCGCCGGCCAGCGCCGGCATGGGAAAAATGCACGCGTCGCCGCTGGCCTGCCAGTGCCAATCCCGCTCGTCGACAGGCGTTGCCACGTAGTCCGTGCCGTAACGCATCACGGTCGCGCCCACGGCAGCGGCATGCGCCGGCACGCTCGCCGGCGGGTCCGGATCGGCCACGATCAGCGGCCGACCAGGGCGGGCGATGGCGGCCTTCTCGGCGCCGATGGCCTCGCGCGTGTCGCCCAGGAACTGCTGGTGATCCAGATCGACCGAGGTGATGATCGCCAGGTCCGGGTCGACTGCATTGACGGCATCCAGCCGCCCGCCGAGGCCGACTTCCAGGATCAGCACCTGGCAGCCGGCGTCGGCGAACAGCACCAGCGCTGCCAGCGTGCCCCACTCGAAGTAGGTCAGCGACACCGCGCCGCGGGCGGCGTCGATGCGCTCGAAGGCGGCGCACAGGGCGGCGTCGTCCGGCAGCTGCCCGGCGATGCGGATGCGCTCGTGATAGCGCAGCAGATGCGGCGAGGTGTAGGCGCCGGTGCGGTAGCCGGCGGCGCGATAGATGGCCTCGAGAAATGCCACCGTCGACCCCTTGCCGTTGGTGCCGGCCACGGTGATGACCGGTACGCCGGCCAGCGGCGGCGCGAGGCGCTGCAAGACCTCGCGCACGCGATCCAGGCTCAGATCGATCTTCTTCGGGTGCGCCGTCTCCTGCCAGGCCAGCCAGTCCTCCAGGCGGCTGAAGCGCGCGCTCACGCGGCGGCGGCTGGCCCGCACAGCATCCCGAGCAGGCGCGCGATGTGCTCGCGCAGTTGCCGGCGGTCGATGATCTGATCGACGGCGCCATGGCTGAGCAGGAACTCGCTGCGCTGGAAGCCCGGCGGCAGCACCTCGCGCACGGTCTGCTCGATCACCCGCGGCCCGGCGAAGCCGATCAGCGCGTTCGGCTCGGCGATGATCACGTCGCCCAGCATGGCCAGACTGGCCGACACGCCGCCGGTGGTCGGGTCGGTCAGCACCGAGATGTACGGCAGGCCGGCCTCGCCCATGCAGGCCAGCATGGCCGAGGTCTTGGCCATCTGCAGCAGCGAAAACAGGCCCTCCTGCATGCGCGCGCCGCCGGAGGAGGAAAAGCACACCAGCGGCAGCTTCTGATCCAGGCACACCTGGGCGCCGCGCGCGAAGCGCTCGCCGACCACCGAGCCCATGGAGCCGCCCATGAAGCGGAACTCGAAGGCCGCCGCCACCAGCGGCCGGCCCAGCAGCGCGCCCTGGTAGACCACCAGCGCGTCGCGCTCGCCGGTTTCCTTTTGCGTGGCCAGCAGGCGGTCGCGGTAGCGCTTGGTGTCCTTGAACTTGTGCACGTCGACCGCTTCCAGCTCGGCGCCGATTTCCTGGCGCGGCTCGGCGTCCAGGAAGGCGTCCAGCCGCTGCCGGGCGCCGATGCGCAGGTGGTGGCCGCAGCGTGGGCAGACCTCGAGGTTGTGTTCGAGCTCGGTGCGGTACAGCACCGCCTTGCACTCCGGGCACTTCACCCACAGCCCTTCGGGCACCCGCTTGGAGGCGCCGCTGGTGCGGATACGGGCAGGGACCAGTCGGGTCAGCCAGTTCATCGCTTTCCTCCGGCAGCTTCGATGCCGGCGCGCAGCGCGCGCACCTGCTCCACGGCGCCGTCCAGCGCCGCCGGCCCGGTGATGCCGGCCGCGGCCGCGGCTTCGAGTTGTTCGATCACGGCGCTGCCGACCACCACCGCATCGGCAAAACCGGCGATCCGTGCCGCGGCAGCCGGCGTGCGCACCCCAAAGCCGACGCCGATCGGCAGCGTGGTGTGCGCCTTGAGCGCCTCGACATGCGCCTGCACGTCGGCCAGGTCCACCTGCCCGGCGCCGGTCACGCCGCGCACCGACACGTAGTACAGAAATCCGCTCGCCTGTGCCGCCACGGCCCGCGCCCGCTCGGGTCCGCTGGTCGGCGCCAGCAGGAAGATGCTGTCCAGGCCCGCGGCCTTGAGCGCCGCCGCGTGCTCGGGCTCTTCGTCAAACGGCAGGTCCACGGTCAGCACGCCATCCACGCCGGCGGTGGCCGCGGCGGCGGCAAAGTGCGCCACGCCCATCTGCTCGATGGGGTTCAGGTAGCCCATCAGCACCAGCGGCGTGGTCCGGTCGGTCTGCCGGAAGGCCTGCACCATCTCCAGCACCCGCCGCAGGTCCATGCCGTGGGCCAGCGCCCGCTCCGAAGCGCGCTGGATCACCGGCCCGTCGGCCATCGGGTCCGAGAACGGCACGCCGAGCTCCAGCACGTCGGCGCCGGCCGCCACCAGGGCGTGCAGCAGCTCGACGGTCAGATCGGGATGCGGATCGCCGGCGGTGACGAAGATCACCAGCCCGGCCCGCCGCGCCTGGCGCAGGGCGGCAAAGCGCTCGGCCAGGCGGCTCATACCTGCAGGCCCTCGATCGTCGCCACGGTGTGGATGTCCTTGTCGCCGCGCCCTGAAAGATTCACCACGATGCTCTGGTCGGTGCGCATGCCGGCGGCCAGCTTGCCGGCAAAGGCCAGCGCGTGAGAGGACTCCAGCGCCGGGATGATGCCCTCGGTGCGCGTCAGGTGATGGAAGGCCGCCAGCGCCTCGTCGTCGCCGACCGTCACGTAGCGCGCGCGGCCGGTGTCGTGCAGCCAGGCGTGCTCGGGACCGACGCCGGGGTAATCCAGGCCGGCCGAGATGGAATGCGTGCTGCCGATCTGGCCGTCCTCGTCCTGGATCAGGTAGGTGCGGTTGCCGTGCAGCACGCCCGGGCTGCCGGCGCTGATCGAGGCGGCATGGTGGCCGCTGGCCAGGCCATAGCCGGCCGCCTCGACGCCGTACAGGGCGACCTCGGGGTCGTCGATGAAGGGATGGAAGATGCCGATGGCGTTCGAGCCGCCGCCCACGCAGGCCACCACCGCGTCCGGCAGCCGGCCCTCGCGCTCGAGCATCTGCGCCCGCGTCTCGCGGCCGATGATGGCCTGGAAGTCGCGCACCATCTGCGGGTAGGGGTGCGGCCCGGCCACGGTGCCGATGATGTAGAACGTGTTCTCGACGTTGGCCACCCAGTCGCGCAGGGCCTCGTTGAGCGCATCCTTGAGCGTGCGCGAGCCGCTTTCGACCGCCCGCACCTGCGCGCCCAGCAGGCGCATGCGATAGACGTTGGCGGTCTGGCGGCGGATGTCCTCGGCGCCCATGTAGACCACGCACTCGACGCCCAGGCGGGCCGCCACGGTGGCGGTGGCCACGCCGTGCTGACCGGCGCCGGTTTCGGCGATCACTCGCGTCTTGCCCATGCGTCGGGCCAGCAGGATCTGGCCGACCGTGTTGTTGATCTTGTGCGCGCCGGTGTGGTTCAGGTCCTCGCGCTTGAGGTAGATGCGCGCGCCGCCGGCCTCGCGCGTCCAGCGCTGCGCCAGGTACAGCGCCGACGGCCGGCCGACGTAGTCGCGCAGATCCTGTTCCAGCTCGGCCCGGAACGCCGGATCCGCCTGCGCCGCACGGTAGGCGTCTTCGAGTTGCCGCAGCGGCCGCATCAGCGTCTCGGACACGAAACGTCCACCGTAGCGGCCGAAATAGCCGTGCGCGTCCGGCAAGGTGGCGTGGCGCGTTTCCTCAGCCATGCGGGCTGTCTCCTTCTCGAACCGCTTGCATGAACATTCCTATCTTTTGCGCATCCTTGATGCCGGGCGCACTCTCGACACCACTGCTGACATCCACCGCCCAAGGTCGCAGGCGGCGGATGGCCATCGCCACATTGCCGGCATCCAGGCCGCCGGCCAGCAGCAGCGGCCGCGGCAGCTCGGCCGGCACCACTGCCCAGTCGAAGGTCTGCCCGCTGCCCCCCGGCACGCCTGGCACGAAGGCGTCCAGCAGCAAGCCGGCCGCGTCGTCATAGGGCGCCGCGGCGGTGGCCAGATCGGCACCCGGCCTGACATGCAGCGCCTTCAGGTAGCGCCGGCCGTAGCGCCGGCACTCCGGCGCCGGCTCGGCGCCGTGGAACTGAATCAGGTCCAGCGGCAGCTGCGCCAGCACCTGCCGAATCGCGCTTTCGGCCGCGTCCACGAACAGCCCGACCACGCTCACCAGCGGCGGCAGCGCCGCGACGATGGCGCGTGCCTGGGCGATGCTCACGCAGCGCGGGCTGGCGGGGTGGAAAACGAGACCGATGGCATGTGCGCCGGCGGCAGCGGCAGTCAGGCCATCCTGCGGGCGGGTAATGCCGCAGATTTTAACGCGCGTGGGCATGGATCAGACCGGAAGCAGCGGCAGCGGCGGTTCTAGGCCGAAGTGGGGCGGGTAATGTACCGCCGCCAGGTACAGGCCGGCCGGCGGCGCCGTGCGCCCGGCCAGCGTGCGGTCGCGCCCGGCCAGCAGCTGCGCCGCCCAGGCCGGCGGGCGCTTGCCGGTGCCGATGTCCAGCAGCGTGCCGACCAGGTTGCGCACCATGTGGTGCAGGAAGGCATTGGCGACCACGTCGATCACCAGCCACGGGCCGTGACGGGCTATATCAAGGCGGTGCAGCGTGCGCCAGGGCGAATGCGACTGACAGCTGGCAGCCCGAAAGGCGCTGAAATCGTGCTCGCCCAGCAGCTGCCCTGCGGCGATCTGCATGGCCGGCACGTCCAGCGGCCGTGGCTCCCAGGCGACACGCTCATGACCGACCGCCGGCGCCTGCGGGCGGTTCAGGATCAGATAACGGTAATGGCGCGAAATGGCGCTGAAGCGGGCGTGAAACTCATCCGCCACCGGATGCCCGCCCAGGATGCGCACATCGCCCGGCAGGCGGGTGTTGACGCCGCGCAGCCAGGCCCGCTGCGGGCGATCGCGGCAGGTGTCGAAATGCACCACCTGCCCGAGCGCGTGCACGCCGGTGTCGGTGCGCCCGGCGGCCACCACCCGGATCGGCTCGTCGGCAACGCTGGACAGGGCCTTTTCCAGCGCTTCCTGCACCGACGGGCTGTGCGCCTGCACCTGCCAGCCGCAGTAGGCGCTGCCGTCGTATTCGACGTTAAGAGCGATCCGCAAAACGGTGGCTGGCGCCTGCCCTCAGGCGTCGAGGCGGGCCAGCAGAGCGGCGGCCTGCGCCTTCTGGGCCGGCGTACCCGTGCGCTGGATTTCGTCGTGAATCTGCCGCGCCGACGGGCCGTCCGCCATGCCGACATAGGCCGTCAGCAGGTCGATCTGGGTGTCGACCGGGTCGCCGAAACCGTCATCACTCGATGCCAACGGCGCCGCCGGCATTTCTACCGGCGCGGGCTGCGCCACCACCGGATCGACCCATTCAACCCGGGTCGCCGCCTCTGCCGCGATCCCGGCAGAGCCCGCCGTTGGCGCCACCGCCCCGCTGGCACTGGTCGCGTCGTCGTCGAGCAGCGGCCTGAGCTGGCTCGCCGCCTTGCGCCGCCGCACCCAAAGCAGCAAGCCACCCAATCCCAATGCTGCAACCGCCGCCGCCAGATAAGCGCTGGAGCCGCCACCTGCATCGGCCGCAGCCTCAGCGGGAGCAACCGATGCTGGAACCGCGGGCGAAGCGGGCGTTAGCGGCGAAGCCGGCGCAGCGGCGTCCGCCGCTCCACCGGCGGCCGCCTGTTCGACCGGCCGACCTGCCGGTTCCGCATTCGGTTCCGCTTTCACCAGCTCGGTCAGGGTCCGGATCTGCGCCTCCATGGCGCTCATGCGTTGTTGCAGGGATTCATTCTGCTGCTGCGCGGCATCCAGCGCTTCTTCCAGCAACTGCACGCGATTGCCGGGCGCCTCGGCGGGCGCCGTTGACGCCGCGGCGGCCGATTGGGCATCCTCGCTGCGCAATACACGCACCTCGGCATCAGGCGTCGGCGCGGCTTCACTCGGTGTCGGCAGCGCCGACGACGGCGCCGGCTGCTCGACCGGCGCCTGGGGCGCCGTCGCCGCAGCGACCGGTGGCGTCTGCGGCTCCGGTGGTGTCTGCGGCTGCGCATCGGCTACCGGTGCCTCGCTCAATGCCTGGGCGTCCGGGATGCTCAGGCGGCTGCCGGCCTTCAGCCGCGCTGGGTCACCATCGATGAAGGCCTGCGGGTTGGCGCGCACGATGCTCGACATCACCGCGTCGAGATCCGTATCGCCGGGACGCACGCGGCGGGCGATGGCCCACAGCGTCGTGCCCGGCGGCACCGGGCCGTACACGGCACCCGCCTTGGGCAGGCCGACGTTGGCAAACGGATTCGCCCGCGGCCGCGGCGCGGCCTGCTCCGGCATGGGCGTGACCAGGGGCGACCAGGCAGAGGAAGCAGCCGGTGTGCGCGCTACGGTCGTGCCAGCCGGATCGAGCAGGACGGTGTAATGGCGCGCCACCTGGCCGGTTGGGCTGACGGCCTGGACCACGAAATCGATATAGGGTTCGCGTACCGGCTCGTGCGAGCTCACCGCGACGTAGGACCGGCCGTTGCTGCCGACCTTAACGGCGAACCGCAGCATCACTCCGCCCAGGGCGCTGTCGATGCCCAGGCGCTGATGCACCTCGGCCGATGCCAGGCTGATCGTCGCCAACTCCGCCTCCGCCGGGGTGGCGCCAACCAGCTCGATGCGCGCATCGAGCGGCTGCCCGAGCGCCGAATCCACGCGCAGAGCGCCCAGCCCCAGCGCCTGCGCGCCCAGCGGCGCAAGCCCCAGCGGCAACAACAATGCCGGCGCCATCACTCGCCCAAAACGCTTGCGCTTGGCCACCGAAGCTCTCCCTTTTTCGCTGCCGCAGTGCGGATTTGACCAGAGGTTAGCGCAGCACGGCGGGCGCCACCAACCGCCGGCTCAGTCGCCCAGGTAATCGGCGATCAGCCGCTCGGCGATCTGCACGCTGTTGGTGGCCGCGCCCTTGCGGATATTGTCGGACACCACCCACAGGTTCAGGCCGCAGGGGTGCGAGATGTCCTCCCTGATACGGCCGACGAAAACCCAGTCCTGACCGGCCGCCTCGGCAGCGGTCGGATAGCCCCCCGGCACGCGCTCGTCGATCACCTGCACGCCCGGCGCCCGGGCGAGCAGCGCCCGCGCCTCGTCGGCGCCGAGCGGCCGCTCGAACTCCACGTGCACGACCTCGGAGTGCCCGTAGAACACCGGGATGCGCACGCAGGTCGGGTTCACCTCGATGTCGGCATCGCCCAGGATCTTGCGCGTCTCCCAGACCATCTTCATCTCTTCGCGGGTGTAGCCGTTGTCCTGGAAACTGTCGATCTGCGGCAGGGCATTGAAGGCAATCTGCTTCGGATACACCTTCGGCTCGATCGACTGGCCATTGAGCAGCGCCGCGCTCTGGCCGGCCAGCTCCTCGATTGCCTTCTTGCCGGTGCCGGACACCGACTGGTAGGTCGCCACGTTGATGCGCCGGATGCGCGCGGCATCGTGCAGGGGCTTCAGGGCCACCACCATCTGGATGGTGGAGCAATTCGGGTTGGCGATGATGCCGCGGTTGCGGTAATCGGCGATGTCGCCGGGGTTGACCTCCGGCACCACCAGCGGGATGTCGTCGTCATTGCGAAAGTGCGAGGTGTTGTCGATCACCACGCAGCCGGCCTCGGCGGCGCGCGGCGCATGCTCCGCCGACACCGACCCGCCGGCCGAGAAAAGACCAATCTGGGCCTTCGAGAAATCGAACGTGGCCAGGTCCTGCACGCGCAGGCGCCGAGCGCCGCAGGTCACCATCTTGCCGACCGACCGCTCGCTGGCCAGCGCGTACAGCTCGCCGATCGGGAAATTTCGCTCGGCCAACACTTCCAACATGGTCTCGCCGACGGCGCCGGTGGCACCGACGACCGCCACGTTGTACAGACGACTCATATCAACTCCGTTCGGGCACGCCGACAAATCTGCCCGGGATTTCGCTCGGCAGTTCCAGATTCAACAAATCAACCGCCGGCGCACAGCGCCGCCACCACCGCATCGCCCATGGCGGCGGTGGACAGCACCGGCTCGCCCGCCACCGCGATGTCGGCCGTGCGCAGGCCCTGGCGCAGCACGCTGGCGACCGCCTGCTCCACGCCGTCGGCGGCAGCCGCCTCACCCAGGCTGTAGCGCAGCAGCATCGCCACCGACAGCAGGGTCGCCAGCGGATTGGCCTTCTGCTGGCCGGCGATGTCCGGCGCCGAACCGTGCACCGGCTCGTACATGCCAAAACCGGTCTGGTTCAGCGAGGCCGACGGCAGCATGCCGATGGAGCCGGTCAGCATGGCCGCACAGTCGGACAGGATGTCGCCGAACAGGTTCTCGGTGACCACCACGTCGAACTGCTTCGGTGCCCGCACCAGCTGCATGGCGGCGTTGTCCACATACATGTGGCTGAGCTCCACGTCCGGGTACTCGCCGCCCAGGCGGACCATCACCTCGCGCCACAGCTGACTGGTCTCCAGCACGTTTGCCTTGTCCACCGAGCACAGGCGCCGGCCGCGCCGACGCGCGATGTCGAAGCCGGTGCGCCCGATGCGCTCGATCTCGGCCTCGCTGTAGACCATGGTATTGCGGCCCTCGCGGCTGCCGTCGGGCAGCCTCTCGACGCCGCGTGGCTCGCCGAAGTAGATGCCGCCGGTCAGCTCGCGGATGATGACGATGTCCAGGCCCGCCACCACCTCCGGCTTCAGGGTCGAGGCACCGGCCAGTTCCGGGAACAGCAGCGCCGGGCGCAGGTTGGCGTACAGGCCAAGTGCCTTGCGGATGCCAAGCAGGCCGCGCTCCGGGCGCAGGTGTGCCGGGCCGCGGTCCCACTTCTGGCCGCCCACGGCGCCCAGCAGCACCGCGTCGGCGTCACGCGCCAAGGCCAGCGTTTCGTCCGGCAGCGGCGTGCCGGTGGCATCGATGGCGCAGCCGCCCAGCAGGCCGCGGGTGAAACTGAAATCGAGGCCGAATTTCTCAGCCACCGCCCGCAGCAACTTTTCCGCTTCCGCGACGATTTCGGGGCCGATGCCGTCGCCCGGCAACAACAGGATGCGGTAACTCATCGGCCTGCTCCGGCGCGATCGGGAAACAGCCACGGCGCCTCAGCGGCGCGGCGCGCCTCGTAGGCGCGGATGGCGTCGGCATGCGCCAGCGTGAGCGCGATGTCGTCGAGGCCGTTCAGCAGGCGATGGCGACGGTCGGCGTCGACGGAAAAGGCAAACACCTCGCCATCGGGCGTGCGCACCTGCTGCGCCTCCAGATCGACCGTCAGCCGGTAGCCCTCGTTGGCGGCCACCGCCTGGAACAGCCGCTCGACGACGTCCTCGGGCAGCGTCACCGGCAGCAGGCCGTTCTTGAAGCTGTTGTTGTAGAAGATCTCGGCGAAGCTCGGCGCGATCACGGCGCGGATGCCGTAGTCGACCAGCGCCCACACGGCATGCTCGCGGCTGGACCCGCAGCCGAAGTTGCGCCGCGCCAGCAGTATCTGCGCGCCGGCGTAGCGCGGCTGGTTGAGCACGAAATCCGGGTTCAGAGGCCGCCCCGAGCAGTCCTGCCCCGGCTCGCCGTGATCCAGATAGCGCCACTCGTCGAACAGGTTCGGCCCGAAGCCGCTGCGCTTGACCGACTTTAAGAACTGCTTCGGGATGATGGCGTCGGTGTCGACGTTGGCCCGGTCAATCGGCACCGCCAGGCCATTGATAGACGTGAATTTTTCCATGGTCGGGCGCTTACTTGGCAGACTTCTCGATGGCCTCGCCACCCTTCTGGATGTCCTTGCCGACTCCCTCGACGGTGTTGCAGGCGCCCAGCATCAGCAGCACACCCGCGGCAAGCAACAGTTTCAGAGCACGCATCGGCTAACCCTCAAGTTGGCGCACATCGACGAAACGACCGGCGACGGCGGCGGCGGCGGCCATCGCCGGGCTGACCAGGTGGGTGCGCCCACCCTGGCCCTGGCGGCCTTCGAAATTGCGGTTGGACGTCGAGGCGCAGCGCTCGCCCGGCTCCAAACGGTCGGCGTTCATGGCCAGGCACATGGAACAACCGGCCTCGCGCCACTGGAAACCGGCGGCGCGGAAGATCTCGTCCAGTCCCTCGGCCTCGGCCTGGCGCTTGACCAGGCCGGAGCCCGGCACGGCGAGCGCCAGGCGCACGTTGTCCGCCACCTTGCGGCCCTTGAGCACCGCCGCGGCGGCACGAAAGTCCTCGATACGGCCGTTGGTGCAGGAGCCGATGAACACCTTGTCGATGCGCACGTCGGTCAGCGCCGTGCCGGGCTGAAGGGCCATGTAGCCAAGCGCCAGGCGCATGCTCTCGGCGCGCGCGGGGTCGGTTTCGGAGGCCGGATCCGGCACGCGGCCATCCACCGGCAGCACCATCTCTGGCGAGGTGCCCCAGGTCACCTGCGGCACCAGGCTGGCGGCGTCGATTTCAACCACGCGATCGAAGCGCGCATCCGGATCGGACACCAGTTCCCGCCAGGCAACGGCGGCTTGCTCGAAGGCCGCGCCCTGCGGCGCAAACGGCCGGCCACGGACGTAGTCGATGGTGATGTCGTCCACCGCCACCAGGCCGACTCGGGCACCGGCCTCGATGGCCATGTTGCACAGCGTCATGCGCCCTTCCATGGACAGCGCGCGCACCGCCTCGCCGGCGAACTCGATGGCGTAGCCGGTGCCGCCGGCGGTGCCGATGGCGCCGATGATGGCCAGGATCAGATCCTTGGCGTACACACCCGGCCCGAGTCGACCATCAACCCGCACCAGCATGTTCTTGGACTTGCGCTGCGGCAGGGTCTGCGTGGCCAGCGTGTGCTCAACCTCGGAGGTGCCGATGCCGTAGGCCAGCGCGGCAAACGCCCCGTGCGTGGCGGTGTGCGAGTCGCCGCACACCACGGTCATGCCCGGCAGGGTCGCGCCCTGTTCCGGGCCGATGATGTGCACCACGCCCTGGCGTGGGTCGTTCATGCGAAATTCGGTGATGCCGAAGGTGTCGCAGTTGCGGTCCAGCGTCTCCACCTGCTCGCGCGACACCGGATCGGCAATGCCGGCACTGCGGTCGGTGGTCGGCACGTTGTGATCGGCCACCGCCAGATTGGCCGCCAACCGCCACGGCTTGCGGCCGGACAGCGCCAGGCCCTCGAAGGCCTGCGGCGAGGTCACCTCATGGATCAGGTGACGGTCGATATACAGCAGCACCGAGCCGTCCGGCTCGGTGTGCACCACGTGGGAATCCCACAGCTTGTCGTATAAGGTCTTGCCGGCCATGGCATTTACCGTGTGTTGCGCAGTGAAGCTCGTGTGCCCGCGGCGGGCTGGTTTAAAGTCCGCGCGCGGTGGACCGCCGGCCGCTCGACAAGCGCTGGGACCACTCCCAGAATAGCGCCGCCGTTCGGGGCGGGTCCCGCACGCATCTGACTCAGGACGATCAGGCCGGGCCGTGCCATGACCTTTCGCGAACTCGCCATCTGGCTCGAAAACCAGCTGGGCACATGCCACCTGCTGGTGAACCGAGCGGCCAAGGAGCCGGCCGATCTGCTGCTGGCCACGGGGCTGCACGACCGACTGGTGAACGAGCTGATGCGGGCAGTATACAAAAGCAACCGCTGCTACCACATCCGGGCCGCCATCCAGGCCGGGCCGACACTGGCCGCCCTGCAGCCGGTGCGCGAGAAGATCCTCGATCAGCCGACTACCGACCTGTCGACGGTGCGGTTTCTGGATGCATTCGATAGCGCCGTGCGGGCCGCCTTCGGGCTGTCACAGATCCGGCGCGGCGAAGCGGGCGACGGCCCCGGCCAAATCATCCCGCTGCCGGGTTTGCGACGCCTGAAACAGGCCGGTTGAGCCAGGCCCACAGCCCGGCCGCGAGCAGCGCGGTCAGCGCCGCCAGTTCATACACGCGCACTGCGCCGGCGGAATCCCACAAAAAGCCGCTCACCACGCCGCCCAGCGCCCCACCGCCGCCCATGCACAGGCCGCTGTAGAGCGCCTGTCCGCGCCCCTGCAGTGCGGCCGGAAAGAAGCGCTGCACCTGCGCCAGCGCCGCCACATGAAAGGCGCCGAAGGTGGCCGCGTGCAGCAACTGCGCCGGCAGCAGCCAGGCCAGACTCCCCGCGCCGTGACCGATCAGCAGCCAGCGCAAGGCCGCCAGCAGCAGGCTGGCCATGAACACGCGCGAAGCGCCGATACGCGGCAGCAGCCGGGCCAGCGCCAGAAACACCCCGACCTCGGCCACTACGCCCAGCGCCCACAGGCCCCCGACCATACTGCGCGTGTAGCCCTGGTCCTCCAGAAGGATCGAGAAAAACCCGTAGTAAGGCCCGTGGCTGGCCTGCATCAGAAACGCCGCCGCCAGAAAGCCCACTGCCGCCGGGCTGCGCAAGGCGCCGCGCAGCGAGGCCTGCTCCTGCACGGCCGGCGGGCCGGGCCGGTCCGGCACCAGCAGGCTGCTGATGAGCGTCCCGGCCATGGTCGCCAGCAGTACCAGCAGCAGCGTGTCGAGCCCCGACCGCTCCAACAGCCAGCCGCCGCCCAGCACCACGCCGATGAAGCCGACCGAGCCCCACAGCCGGATGCGGCCGTACAGATTGCCGGTGCTGCCGAGGTGCCGCAGGGTGACGATCTCGAACTGCGGCAGCGCGGCGTTCCAGAAAAAGCCGAACGCCGCGGTGACCAGCGCCACCTGCCAGAAGCCCCGCGCCACGAACATGCCGCAGAAGATGAGCGTCATCAGCGCCGCCGCCAGGCGCACGACGACGATGCGCCGCGGCATGCGATCGCCCACCCAGGCGCTGGCCCAGGGGGCGAGGATGCGCGTCAGCGTGCCGACCGCCATTAACTGGCCGATCTCCAGCGCGCTCATGCCGCGCCCGCGCAGGAACACGGTCCAGTACGGCACCATCGCGCCCAGGATGGCGAAGTAGCACAGGTAAAAGGCCGACAGCCGCCAGTAGGGCAGCGCCGGCCGCGCCTCAGTCGTCAACCGCGCCGGGGATGATCGGGGTGCCCGACAGCACGCCCGTGTTTTGCGCCTGCTGGCGCAGCAGGTGGTCCATCAGCACCAGTGCCAGCATGGCCTCGGCGATCGGCACCGCGCGGATGCCCACACACGGATCGTGGCGGCCGGTGGTCACGATGTCGGTGTCCGCGCCGTGCAGGTCCACCGTGCGGCCCGGCAGGCGGATGCTGGAGGTGGGCTTCAGCGCCAGGCTGACGCGGATGTCCTGGCCGCTGGAGATGCCGCCCAGGATGCCGCCGGCGCGGTTGCTCAAAAATCCGGCCGAGCTGATTTCGTCGCGGTGCTCGCTGCCCTTTTGCGTGACCACCTCGAAGCCGGCGCCGATCTCGACGCCCTTGACCGCGTTGATGCCCATCATGGCGTGCGCGATGTCGGCATCCAGGCGGTCGAACACCGGCTCGCCCAGGCCCGGCGGCACGCCGGTGGCGATCACGTTCACGCGCGCGCCGACCGAATCGCCGTCGCGGCGCAGCTGCGTGATGAGCGCTTCCAGCTGCGGCACGCGCGCCGGATCGGCACAGAAAAACGGGTTCTCGTGCACCGCCGCCCAGTCGTTCAGGGCCAGCGCGATGTCGCCCATCTGCGCCAGATAGCCACGAATCAGAATGCCTCGGCCGGCCAGAAACTTGCGTGCCACGGCGCCGGCCGCCACCCGCGCCGCCGTCTCGCGGGCCGACGAGCGGCCGCCGCCGCGGTAATCGCGCAGGCCGAACTTCTGCTGATACGTGTAGTCGGCGTGGCCGGGCCGGAACTTGTCCTTGATCGCCTCGTAATCGCGCGAGCGCTGGTCGGTGTTGCGGATCAACAGGCCGATCGGCATGCCGGTGGTCAGGCCCTCGAACACGCCGGACAGGATCTCCACCTGATCGGCTTCCTGGCGCTGGGTGGTGAAGCGGGACGTGCCCGGCCGGCGCCGGTCCAGGTCCGGCTGGATGTCGGCCTCGGTCAGCGGCAGGCCGGGCGGGCAGCCGTCGATGACGGCGCCCAGCGCGGGGCCGTGGCTCTCGCCGAAGGTGGTGACGGTAAACAGACGACCGAAGCTGTTGCCGGACATGCGCAGGCTCAGGTAACGAAATGCACGGCAACGTCGGCGATGTGCGGCAGGTGCCGCAGCCGACCGCGCAGCTGCTCGGCCAGGGCACTTGCCGCGGCCGCGTCCGGCGCCAGCGCCAGCGGCAGGTGCAGCTCGACGCCGATTCGGTCCGCATCGTAGTGCAGCACCACCCCTTGCAGCCGATCCGCGCCAGCCAGGCCGGCGATGGTGCTGCGAATCTGCGCCTCCACGTCAGCCCGCAGCGGCAGCGTGCGGCCGCGCTCGAAGGACTGGTCATCCTCGGTGTCGATGTGCACCAGCACGTCGCTGACCTCATCCAGGTCCGCGATCAGCCGCTCGCGGATGTGCTCGGCAATGCGATGCCCTTCCGACACGCTGATGTGCGGATTGACCTGCACGTGCACGTCCACCAGCGCGTCCGGCCCGGCCTGGCGGGTGCGCAGCAGGTGCAGATCCTGCACGCCCTCGATGCCGCGGATGGCCTTGCGAATCACCGCCACCCGCTCGCGCGACAGGGCGGTGTCGGACAGCTCCGCCACGGATTGCCAGAGCAACTCCCAGCCAACGCGGGCGATCAGCACCGACACGCCGATGGCGGCCACCGGGTCCAGATACGGCACGCCCAGCAGGCTGCCGCCCACGCCCAGCAGCACCACCAGCGAGGAGATCGAGTCCGTGCGCTGGTGCCAGGCATTGGCCTCCAGCATGCGCGAGCGCGTTTCCCGCCCGACGCGCAGGGTGTAGCGATAGATCCATTCCTTCAGACCGATGGCGATCACGGCCACCAGCAGTGCCACCGGCTCGGGCGCCAACAGCGGCTCGCCGCTTAGCAGGCGCTGGGCGGCACGCAGGCTGATGCCGGCGGCGGTTGCCAGCAGCACCGCACCCAGAAACACCGACACCAGCGTCTCGATGCGGCCATGGCCGTACGGGTGCTTGCTGTCCGGGGCGCGCGAGCCCTGGCGCGCGCCGTACAGCACCGCCATGTCGCTGAACAGGTCCGAAGTCGAATCGATGGCGTCGGCGATCAGCGCCTGCGAGTGGGCGAAGATGCCACCGGCAAACTTGATCACGGCCAGGAACAGGTTGATGCCGGCCGCGATCAGCGTCACCCGCCGCCCGGCCTGGTAACGGCTGCCGCCTTCAGGCTGGGCGCTGGTCGCCGGCATCGCCGCCCACCTCCAGGATGATGGTCACCACGCCGTCGCGCTCGAAACTGTCGATGTGGCGGTGGCCGTTGATGCGGCACCAGGCGGGAATATCCGCCAGCACGCCGTGGTCGGTGCACCGCACTTCCAGCACGTCACCCGGGGCCAGTTCGCGAATCTTCGCCTGCGTGCGCAGCACCGGCAACGGGCACAGGAGGTAGCGGGCGTCGAGGGTATGATGGGCCATGGTCGTGGAGGGCCGTGACGGCGCAACGGTGCGCCTGCCGCCTCCCCGCAGCGCGCGAAGACAGCGCGAAAGGATAGCGCGTCGGCTCATGCCCGGTCACCTTGCAGCCAGCCCCGAGTCAAAGCTGTCGACGACTGCCGTCACCGGCCTGATCCTGGCCGGCGGAGGCGGCAGGCGCCTGGGCGGCATCGACAAGGGCCTGCTCGAACTCGACGGCGAACCGCTGGTGCAGCACGTGGCGCAGCGCCTCGTGGGCCAGGTCGGCACGCTGCTGCTGAGCGCCAACCGCAATCTGGACCGCTACCGCGCACTCGGCTTCGCGCCACTTACCGACGATCCGTACCGCGACGCCGGCCCGCTGGCCGGCCTGCGGGCCGGACTTATGGCCTGTGCCACGCCCTGGCTGCTGGCGGTGCCCTGCGACATGCCGTTTCTGCCGGTCGATCTGGGCCAGCGCCTGCTGCAGGCCGCGCCAGCCGACGACCCGCGTGCCAGGGTGCCCTGGGACGGCCAGCGCCACCACTACGCCTGCCTGCTGCTGCCGCGCACCGCGCTGGCGCAGGTGGAAACCGCACTTGATTCCGGCCGGCGCAGCGTGCGCGAACTGCTGCACGCAATCGGCTGGATCGGCGTGGATTTTGCTGCATCGGACCCACAGGCCTTCTGCAACATCAATGCGCCGGCCGATCTCGCCGCCCTCGAATGCCCCGCGGAGTCCCCATGACTGTCCAGCGCCAGACCCGCATCGTCGCCACCCTCGGTCCGGCCACCGACCCGCCGGGCGTGCTCGCGCAGATGCTGCGCGCCGGCCTGAACGTGGCGCGCATCAATTTCTCGCACGGCCAGCGCGCCGACCATGAGCGACGCATCGCCGCCCTGCGCGCGGCGGCCCAGGAAGTCGGCTGCGACGTGGCCGTGCTGGCCGACCTGGCCGGTCCGAAGGTGCGCGTGCGCGGCTTCCGGGACGGGCCGATAAACCTGGTTGCCGGCGCGCACTTCTGCATCGACGCCTCGCTCGGCGAGCAGGACGGCGACATCAACGCCGTGGGCACCGACTATGCCGAGCTGGCACAGGACGTCGCGCCCGGCGACCGCCTGCTGCTCAACGACGGCCTGATCCAGCTGCGCGTGCTTGCTGTGCAGGGCGAGGCCGTGCACTGCGAGGTCGAGGCCGGCGGCGTGCTCTCCAACCACAAGGGCATCAACAAGCAGGGCGGTGGCCTGTCGGCCGGCGCGCTGACCGCCAAGGACCGCGAGGACATCCCCATCGCCGCGGCGCTTGAAGTCGATTATCTGGCCGTCTCTTTCGTGCGCCGGGCACTGGACATCGAGCTGACGCGCGAGTTGCTGCGCGGCGCCGGCGGCCACGGCCGCATCGTGGCCAAGATCGAGCGCAGCGAGGCGGTGGCGGCGCTCGAAAGCATCGTCGAGGCGGCCGACGCGGTGATGGTGGCGCGCGGCGACCTGGGGGTGGAGATCGGCGACGCCGAGCTGCCCGGCGTGCAGAAACGCATCATCGCCGTGGCGCGCGAGCTGAACCGGCCCTGCATCACCGCCACGCAGATGATGGAGTCGATGATCGAAAACCCGGTGCCGACCCGCGCCGAGGTGCTGGACGTGGCCAACGCCGTGATGGATGGCACCGACGCCGTGATGCTGTCGGCCGAGACCTCGGTCGGCGCCTACCCGGTGCGGGTGATCGAAACCGTGGCACGGATTTGCCTGGGCGCCGAGCGCTACCCGGTCACCGAGCGCTCAGCGGCGCAGTTCGAGAGCCACTTCGCGCGTACCGACGAGGCCATCGCCATGGCTGCCATGTACGTGGCACGCAATGGCCGCATCAGCGCCGCCGTGGCGCTCACCGATTCCGGCCATACCGCACTGCTGCTGTCGCGCCTGCTGCATGGCATCCCGATTTTTGCGATGACCGAACACGCCCGCACGCGCCGCCGACTGGCCCTGATGCGTGGCGTGACGGCAGTCAATTTCGACCGTGGCGCGCGTCCCTACGAGCGGGTGGCACAGGACGCGCTGGAACTGTTGAAAGCCCGCGGCCTGCTCAGTACCGGCATGCGCGTGCTGATCACCAAGGGCGATCAGCCCGGCTCCGGGCGTTCCAATACCTTGCTGTTGATGGACGTGGGCTGAGCGGGCAACGCCGCCCTGGCGCGAGCGACGGGCGCGCCCACACCTGAAGGCATCGAGGGCGCCGGCTCCAGGCACCGCGCAAGACAAGGAGCCACCATCGATCGCCGCAAAGCTTGCGCCCGGTTTCGCACCTGTTCGCCGCCGATGTGGACAATTCGCGGCCGATGGCCAAGAATCCGCGGCCCACGCCCACCGGCAGCCCGCATGGCCAAGATCCTGTTATTGCACGGCCCGAACCTGAACCTGCTCGGATGCCGCGAACCGGCCATTTATGGCCACGACACACTGTCCGACATCGACGCCCGGGCGACGGCGCAGGTCACCGCAGCCGGCCACGAGCTGCTTTGCCGGCAGAGCAACGCCGAACACCAGCTGATCGACTGGGTGCAGGCGGCGCCCGGCGAGGGTGTGGCGATCATCGTCATCAACCCCGGCGGCTACACGCACACCAGCGTCGCCCTGCGCGACGCGCTGGCGGCGGTGGCGCTGCCGTTCATCGAAGTTCACCTGTCGAACGTGGCGGCGCGCGAGCCGTTTCGCCGGCACTCGTATTTTTCCGACCTGGCGCTGGGCACCATCAGCGGTCTTGGCGCGCTCGGCTACGAGCTGGCGCTGACCGCAGCGCTGCGCCGGCTTGGCAACCCAAACTGACAACCCAAGGATCCCGATGGACATCCGCAAGATCAAGAAGCTCATGGAGCTGGTGGAACAATCCGGCATCAACGAGCTCGAGGTGCGCGAGGGCGAGGAGTCGATCCGCCTGAGCAAGGCGCCCGCCGGCGTGATGATGACGCCCGTGGCCGCGCCAGCGGCCGCGCCCGCCGTGGTGCCAGCAGCTGTTGCCGCGGCGCCGGCCCAGCCGGCCGGGTACACACAGACCGCCCCGATGGTCGGCACCTTCTACCGGGCACCGTCCCCGGACAGTCCGCCGTTCGTCGAGGTCGGCAAGCAGGTGGCGGCCGGGGACGTGATCTGCATCATCGAGGCCATGAAACTGATGAACCAGATCGAGGCCGACAAGGCCGGCGTGGTGGCCGCCATCCTGGTCGAGGACGGCCAGCCGGTGGAATTCGGCCAGCCGCTCGTCGTCATCGCCTGACGGGCGCGCGCCATGTTCTCCAAAGTGGTGATCGCCAACCGCGGCGAGATTGCGCTGCGCGTGCTGCGCGCCTGCCGGGAGCTGGGCATCGGCACGGTGGCGGTGCACTCCACCGCCGACCGCGAACTGATCCACGTGCGCCTGGCGGACGAATCCGTGTGCATCGGACCGCCGGAGCCGAGCAAGAGCTACCTGAACATCCCGGCCATCATCGCCGCCGCCGAAGTCACGGACGCCGAGGCCATCCACCCCGGCTACGGGTTCCTGTCCGAGAACGCGCAGTTCGCCGAAAGCGTCGAGCAGAGCGGTTTCGTGTTCATCGGCCCGCGGCCGGACACCATCCGCCAGATGGGCGACAAGCTCGCCGCCATTGCCCTGATGAAGGAACTGGGCGTGCCGACGGTGCCCGGCTCGGGCGGGCCGCTGGGCGATGACGAGGCCGAAAACCTGCGCATCGCCGCCGACATCGGCTACCCGGTGCTGATCAAGGCGGCCGGCGGCGGCGGCGGGCGCGGCATGCGCGTGGTGCATACGGAGGCTGCCCTGAACGGCGCCATCGCCACCACCGGCCGCGAGGCCGGTGCGGCCTTCGGCAACCCCGTCGTGTACATGGAAAAGTACCTGACCCAGCCGCGGCACATCGAGTTCCAGGTGCTCGGCGACGGCGAGGGCGCGGCCATTCACCTTGGCGAGCGCGACTGCTCCGTCCAGCGCCGCCACCAGAAGGTGATCGAGGAAGCGCCCGCGCCGGGCATCACCCAGGAGCAGCGCCTGCGCATGGGCGAGCTGTGCGCCAGCGTGTGCCGGCAGATGCGCTACCGCGGCGCGGGGACCTTCGAGTTCCTGTACGAGAACGGCGAGTTCTACTTCATCGAAATGAACACCCGCATCCAGGTGGAACACCCGGTGACCGAGGCGATCACCGGCGTCGACCTGGTGCGCGAGCAGCTGCGCATCGCGGCCGGCCTGGGCCTGGGCTACCGGCAGGAAGACATCACCTGGCGCGGGCATGCCATCGAGTGCCGCATCAATGCCGAAGACCCGGTCAGCTTCGTGCCCTCGCCGGGGCGGGTGACGCAGTTCCACGCACCGGGCGGGCCGGGTATTCGCTTCGACTCGCACCTGTACGACGGTTACGCCGTGCCGCCGAATTACGATTCGATGGTCGGCAAGCTGATCGCCCACGGCGCCGACCGCGACATTGCCCTGGCGCGCGTGCGCACGGCGCTGCTGGAACTGATCGTGGACGGCATCAAGACCAACACGCCGCTACATTTGCGCCTGGTCGACGAGGGCGATTTCCGCCGCGGCGGGGTCAGCATTCACTACCTGGAAAAGCTGCTGGCCAACGCCTGATTTCGGATCAGGCCGGCGCCCCCCTCAACCTGGGGTGGGCGCTTCCAATTGCTCACCGGCCACCAGCTTTCGCCCGGCCAGGAATTCCCGCGCCGGCAACATGCGTCCGCCTTCCGGCTGCACATGGGTGAGCAACAGGCTGCCCGCGCCACAGGCCACCTCAATGCCCGACGGCCCGGCGCTGAGCACCTGTCCCGGCGGTCCGCTGCCAAGGCCCAGCTGTGCCCCGCCGACACGCAGCCGCTGGCCTCGCCACACGGTCCACGCCAGCGGCACCGGGGCAAAGGCGCGCACGGTGCGTTCCAGCACTTGCGCCGGTTGCGTCCAGTCCAGCTGCGCCTCGCGCTTGTCGATCTTGGCGGCGTAACAGGCGCCCTCGGCCGGCTGGGGTGTGGCGACCGCGACACCGGCCTCGAGACCTGCCACCACCTCAATCAGAGCCTCCGCGCCGAGCTGGGCCAGGCGCTCGCGCAGGCTGCCGCCGGTGTCGTCCGGCAGAATGGGCGTCGCGCGCTGCAGAAACACCGGCCCGGTGTCCAGACCGACATCCATCTGCATGATGCACACGCCGGTCTGGGCATCGCCGGCCAGCAGCGCCCGCTCCACCGGCGCCGCACCGCGCCAGCGCGGCAGCAGCGAGCCGTGCACGTTGAGCGCGCCCAGGCGCGCCGCGCCCAGGATGGCCGGCGGCAGAATCAGGCCATAGGCCACCACCACCAGCAGATCCGGCGCGAAGGCCGACAGTTCGGCGACGGCCTCGGCCGTGCGCAGGCTGGCCGGCTGACGCACCGCGAGTCCCGATGCCAGCGCCGCCTGTTTGACCGCCGATGGGTGCAGCTTGCGCCCCCGGCCCGCCGGGCGGTCCGGCTGCGTGTACACGGCGCGCACCGTGTGCCGGGCAGCCAGCAGTGCCTGCAGGCTCGGCACGGCAAACGGCGCCGTGCCGGCAAAGACGATGTTCAAGGACGTGCTTCGTCGCGCTGACGCTTGTCGGCCTTCTTGCGCAAGCGATCCTGCTTCAGGCGCGACAGGTAGTCCACGAACAGCTTGCCGTCCAGGTGGTCGATCTCGTGTTGCACGCACACCGCCAGCAGGCCGTCGGCGTCCATTTGCCGCGCCTCGCCGTCGAGGTCGAGATAGCTGACCGTCACCCGCAGGGCGCGCTCGACGGTGTCATACACGTCAGGCACCGACAGGCAGCCTTCCTCGCACTCCTGGCTGCCGTCGCGGGCGACCACGCGCGGGTTGATCAGCACCCGCAGCTGGTCGTGCTCGGCGCTCAGATCCATCACCACGACACGCTTTGCCACGCCGACCTGGGTGGCAGCAAGGCCGATGCCCTTGGCGGCATACATGGTCTGCGCCATGTCCTCGGCCAGCTGCCTGACCTGCGCATCGACGGCATCCACCGGGCGCGCCCGCTGGCGCAATCTCGGATCGGGATAGGTAAGTATGTCCAGCAGCGCCATGACCGTGGGAACAAGATTTATCTGGGCTACACTGCGCCTGCCTTAAGGGTTTGCCTCAAGGCGATCGCGTGGGAACCGATATTCGGTTGACAGGCCGCGACCGATTCTTGGGTCAGGCGCGCCACCCATCATACTGGCCGGAACTTGCCCATGACCAGACTTTGCCGTTCCCTGTTAGCTGTTCTGGCTGTCTTGCCGCTGCTGGCGCGCGCCGACGATCTTCAGTTGCGGCCCGACCACCCTGACGTTTACGTGGTGGTCCGCGGCGACACGCTGTGGGACATCTCCGGGCGCTTCCTGACCAAACCCTGGTACTGGCCGCAATTGTGGGGGGCAAACCCGCAGATCGCCAATCCCCACCTCATCTATCCCGGCGATCGGCTGCGCCTGGTGATGACGGCGGACGGCCCGCGCCTGATGCGCGACGGTCAGGGCCACGGCTCGGGTGGGATATCGCCGCAGGTGCGTGCGACGCCCATCGATACCGCCGTGCCGGCCATTCCGCTGGAGCACATTCAGGCCTTCCTGGAAGAAGCCGTGGTGCTGCACAGCAACCGGGCGGCTGATTTTGCATACGTTGCCTCGGCCGCGGACGAGCACATCGCGGTGGGCGCGGGCGATCGGGTCTACGGCCGCGGTACCGCCGCACAGCCGGGCGAGTCGCTGGACATCTTTCGCATCGGCGAGGCCTACCGCGATCCGGAAAGCGGCGAAGCACTGGGTTACAACGGGCTGTTCATCGGTCGCGGCAACGTACAGCGTGCCGGCGATCCGGCCACCCTGTCCGTGGCACAGGCGCGCCGCGAGGTGCTCGCAGGCGACGTACTGATACCGACCGACGACAGCCCGATGAAGGCGTCCTACATGCCGCATGTGCCGACCACGCCCCTGCGCGGCCATATCATCAGCGTCGTGGATGGTGTTTCGCAGATCGGCCAGTACAGCGTGGTGGTTCTGAGCCGCGGACAGCGCGATGGGGTGGAACTGGGCCACGTGCTGCAGGTGCGCCAGGTACCGCCGCCGATCGACGACCCGGTGACCCGCCAGCGCGTGCAGCCGCCCGGTGATCCGGCCGGCACGGTGATGGTGTTCCGGCTTTTCGAGCGGGTCAGCTATGCCCTGGTGATGACAGCCACCCGGCCCATGCACGTGCTGGACGAGGTCACGCCCCCCTGACACCAACCGCCGCCGGCCTTGCCCTGGCCCGCGTACCCGGGCTGGGGATTGCAGCCTGGCGTCGCCTGCTGGCGGCGTTCGGTTCGCCGTCGTCGGCACTGGGCGCGCATCGCGCGGCGTTGCTGGACTGTCTGGGCGGCAGGACGACGCTGGTGGACAAGATCCTTGCCGCGGGCGAAATGCCACCGCGCACCGACCTCGACTGGCTGCAGAATGGCCAGGACCGGCAGGCACTGTTTCTGGACCAACCCGGCTATCCCCCACAACTGGCGCATATCGCGGACCCGCCGCTGGCGCTGCTGGTGGAAGGCGATGCCCGCTTGCTGCTGGCGCCCCAGATCGCCATCGTCGGCAGCCGCAATGCCTCGCCGGCCGGCCGGGAGACCGCGTTTGCCATGGCCTCGGCGCTTACGCAATGCGGTCTGTTGGTAACGAGCGGCCTGGCCGAAGGCGTGGACGGCGCGGCCCATCGCGGCGCACTGTCCGGGCCCGGCCAGACGATCGCCGTACTGGGTACCGGACCGGACCGCGTCTATCCGCGCCAGCACCTGAATCTCGCCCAGGAAATCCGCCAGCGTGGCGTCCTGGTCAGCGAACAGCCGGTGGGCATGCCGCCGCGCAGCTTCAACTTTCCGCGCCGCAACCGGATCATCAGCGGCCTGTCGCTGGGTGTGCTGGTGGTGGAGGCGGGCGCGCAAAGCGGCTCCCTGATCACCGCCCGCCTGGCGGCCGAACAAGGGCGCGAGGTATTCGCCATCCCGGGTGGCATCCACAACCCGCTGGCACGCGGTTGCCACGCGCTGATTCGCGATGGCGCCAAGCTGGTCGAGAACGTATCGGACATTCTGGAGGAACTGCCGCCCTTCGAGCGGGGTCTGAGTCCGTTGTCCGCAGCACCGCCGGCCACCGACCGGCCGGCTGCGGCCACCAATCCGGTGCTGGCCAATATGGGCGACAGCCCGGTCAGTCTGGACCTGCTGGTGGCTCGCACCGGATTGACGGTGGCGGAAGTTTCCACCATGCTCTTGACGCTGCAACTGGATGGCCTGGTGACGGCCCTGCCCGGTGGCCTGTTTGGCCGCTGCGGTCCGCACCCGGCACGCTGAGGGTATCAATGAAGGAATCCGTTCTCGACGTGTTGATGTTCCTGCTGGACAACTACAGCGAGGACGGCGCGATGGACGACGATGACCGCGATGAACTGGCCGGCCAGCTGGCCAGCATGGGTTTTGGTGAAGGGGAGATCGACCATGCCTTCGACTGGCTCGAAAGCCTGGCGCAGGATGATGACACGGCCACCCAGACCGACTGCATACCCTGGAGCGACCATGCGCAGCGCCAGTTCTCGGCCCAGGAGCAATACCGCCTGACGCTGGAAGCGCGCGGCTTTCTGATCCTGCTGGGGCAGAATCCGATGGTCGACAGGCCATCGCTGGACCGCATCATCGACCGCGCCATGGCGCTCGATCTGGACGAAATCGACCTCGACGACATCAAGTGGATCACGCTCATGGTGATCTACAACCGGCCGGACACGGCTCACCTGTATGCCTACATGGAAGAGCTGGCCCAACCGGATGCGCTGCGGCGCCTGCAATAGCCCATCAGCCGCCCGCCTGGCGGCTGCCCCAGTCCGAATGACAACAACCGCACCGCCACGGCGGGCGCTGCGCGAACCATGAACCCAGCAAAAACCGTCGTCGTCGTCGAATCCCCGGCCAAGGCCAAGACCATCAAGAAGTACCTCGGCCCCGGCTACGAGGTGTTTGCCTCCTACGGCCATGTCAGGGACCTGGTGGCCAAGGAAGGGGCGGTGCAAACCGAACACAACTTCGCCATGCGCTACGAGGGCATCGAGCGCAATAACCGGCACGTCGATGCCATCGCCAAGGCGATGCGAAGTGCCGACCAGCTGCTGCTGGCCACCGACCCGGACCGGGAAGGCGAAGCCATCGCCTGGCATCTGGCGGAACTGCTGCGCGAGCGCAAGGTGCTCGCCGACAAGCCGGTGCATCGGGTGGTTTTTCACGAAATCACGCAGCGGGCGATCCAGGATGCGGTTGAGCACCCGGGCGAAATTTCCATGGACCTGGTCAACGCCCAGCAGGCTCGCCGGGCGCTCGACTATCTGGTGGGCTTCAACATCTCACCGCTGCTGTGGAAGAAGATCCGCCGCGGTCTGTCCGCCGGGCGGGTGCAAAGCCCGGCGCTGCGCCTGATCGTCGAGCGCGAGGAGGAAATCGAGGCCTTCGTGCCGCGCGAGTACTGGACCCTGGATGCCACCGTCGCCAAGGGCAAGGCCGCCTTTGCCGCCAAACTGGCGCAGTTCGAAGGCGAGAAGATCGAACAGTTCAGCGTGGTCGACGCCGAGCGCGCCGGGCTGATCCGCAGCACCATCGAGCAGCAGGCCCAGGGCCGGCTGCAGGTAGCCGCCATCACCCGCCGCTCGCGCAAGCGCAACCCCGGCCCGCCGTTCATCACCTCCACCCTGCAGCAGGAAGCCTCCAAGCGCTTCGGCTTCACCGCCCAGCGCACGATGCGCATCGCGCAGCAGCTGTACGAGGGCATCGACATCGGCAGCGGCCCGGTCGGCCTGATCACTTACATGCGTACCGACTCCACCAGCCTGGCGCAGGAAGCGGTAGCCGAGATCCGGGAGCTCATCGCCCAGCGATTTGGCAGCGACACGCTGCCCAAGTCGCCCAATGTGTTCAAGACCAAGAGCAAGAACGCACAGGAGGCCCACGAGGCGATCCGGCCCAGCTCCGCGGCGCGCACGCCCGAGTCGGTGCGCGCGTACCTGAGCGCGGACCAGCTGAAGCTCTACACGCTGGTCTGGAACCGCACCATTGCCTGTCAGATGAACCCGGCGGTGATCGACACCGTGGCGGTCGACCTGTGCCCACCCGGCCATAAGCCGACGCTGCTGCGGGCGACCGGCTCCACGGTGCGCGAGCCGGGTTTCCTGGCCGTTTACGACAACCGCGAGGATGGTGAGCAGGCCGATGCGAATCTGCCGGCGCTGGAGTTGGACGAGCTGGTCGAACTGCGCGCGCTCGAGGCGAACCAGCACTTCACCGAGCCGCCGCCGCGCTTCAACGAAGCCAGCCTGATCAAGGCGCTGGAAGAATTCGGCATCGGCCGGCCGTCGACCTACGCCAGTATCATCACTACGCTCCAGCAGCGCGAATACGTGCAGCTCGACGGCAAGCGCTTCATGCCCACCGACGTCGGTCGCGTGGTCAGCCGCTTTCTGACCGAGTTCTTCACCCAGTACGTCGATTACGACTTCACGGCCCGCCTGGAGGACGAACTGGACGCTGTGTCGCGCGGCGAGGCGGAGTGGGTACCGGTGCTGGAGCGCTTCTGGCAGCCGTTCCACGAGCGAGTGGTGCAGACCGAAACCTCGGTCGCGCGGCGGGACGTCACGCAGCAGCAGCTGGACGAGGCCTGCCCCGAATGTGGCAAGCCGCTGGCGATACGGCTTGGCAAGCGGGGCAACTTCATCGGCTGCACCGCCTATCCGGAGTGCAAGTACACGCGCGACATCAAGCCGGCCACCGGCGAGCCGGAGCCGCCACTGGAGCTTCTGGACCGCAAGTGTCCGGAGTGTGGCGGCGATCTGGCCTACAAGCGCGGTCGCTACGGGCGCTTCATAGGCTGCGTGAACTACCCCACCTGCAAGCACGTGGAGCCCCTGAACAAGCCCAAGGACACCGGCATCGGCTGCCCGGACTGCAAACAGGGCACGCTCATGGAGCGCAAGTCCCGCTACGGCAAGCTGTTTTATTCCTGCAGTCGTTACCCGGACTGCAAATACGCCGTCTGGGATCCGCCTCTGGCCCAGCCGTGCCCGAAGTGCGGACACGCCATCATGACCATCAAGACCACCAAGCGGCGCGGCGTCGAGAAACTGTGCCCCGACAAGGCCTGCGGCTATCGGGAACCGGCGCCGGAGCTGGCCGAAAGCGCCGCCTGAAGGCTGCCCAGGCAGTGATCGGCGGGCATTGCGCACTGGCCACCGCACCGATGGCCAGCGCGCAGTGCCTGGACCTCACACGTCCAGATTGGCCACGGCAAGCGCGTTGGTTTCGATGAACTCGCGCCGCTGCGACACTTCATCGCCCATCAGGGTGGTGAACATCTGATCGGCCGCCACCACGTCCTCCACCCGCACCCGAAGCAGGCGCCGGGTGGCGAAATCCATGGTGGTCTCCCATAGCTGCTCGGGATTCATCTCGCCGAGCCCCTTGTAGCGCTGCACACTGACCCCGCGCTGACCTTCGGCAAGCAGCGCTTCAAGGGCGTCCCCAAAACGCGCCACCGGGCGGCTGGTGTCGCCAATCCGCAGCGTGGCGCCAGGCCCGATCAGGCCAGCCAGGCGCTCTGCCATCACACCGATGCCGCGATATTCGGGCGAGTGCCAGAACGCCTGTCCCAGGGAAAACGTCGTTCGCACGCCGTGCTCGTGACGCTCAACCTGCAGCGCGCCTTGCGCACCGTCGGATGCGATCTGCCAGCGCGCGGTAAAGCGCGTGGAGCCGCCCGCGAGCGCAGCCTCCAGGCCCGCCGCCAGAGCCGTCATCGCGGATGCGTCCTGCAGGCGTTCCTCGGTCACGCGCGGCAACCCCAGAAGCGCATCCAGGATTCGCCGGTCAAAGCGCCGGCTGGCACGCTCGATCAAGGCCAGCGCGGCGGTGTAGTCCTTGGCCAGGGCTTCGAAATCCTCCACCGGCAGGGCTGGCGCATCCTGTGACGGATGAAGGGCCACGTTCTGCAGCGCCAGTTCCAACAGGTACAGGTTCAGCGTGCGGTCGTCCTTGAGGTAACGCTCCTGTTTGCCCTTCCTGACCCGATACAGCGGAGGCTGGGCTATGTACAAATGACCACGCTCTATCAACTCGGGCATCTGCCGATAGAAGAACGTCAGCAGCAAGGTGCAGATATGTGCGCCATCCACGTCGGCGTCGGTCATGATGATGATGCGGTGGTAACGCAGCTTGTCGGGGTTGTATTCCTCGCGGCCGATGCCGCAGCCGAGCGCCGTGATCAAGGTGCCGACTTCGGCTGACGCAAGCATCTTGTCGAACCGGGCCTTCTCGACGTTCAGGATCTTGCCCTTCAGCGGCAAAATGGCCTGCGAACGCCGGTCGCGGGCCTGTTTTGCGGAGCCTCCGGCAGAATCACCCTCGACCAGGTAGAGCTCGCACAGGCTCGGGTCCTTTTCCTGGCAGTCGGCCAGCTTGCCGGGCAGCCCTGCGATATCCAGCACGCCTTTGCGGCGGGTCATCTCGCGGGCCCGCCGGGCCGCCTCGCGCGCCCGCGCAGCATCGATGATCTTGGACACGATGGCGCGCGCCTCGGCGGGATGCTCGAGCAGGAAATCGCTGAACCTGTCGGCGATGGCCGCCTCGACGATGCCCTTGACCTCGGATGAAACCAGCTTTTCCTTGGTCTGCGACGAGAATTTCGGGTCCGGCACCTTGACCGACAGAACGCAGGTCATGCCCTCGCGGATGTCCTCGCCGGCCGTCTCGACCTTGGCCTTCTTGGCCAGACCTTCCTTTTCGATGTATTGATTCAGCGTACGCGTGAGACCGGTTCGAAAGCCGGCCAGATGCGTGCCGCCATCCCGTTGCGGAATGTTGTTCGTGAAGCAGAACATCGTCTCCTGGTAGGAGTCGTTCCACTGGATGGCAACCTCGACCCCCACATCGCCGCGCTGGTCCAGGAAATGGAACACCGTCGGGTGCAGCGGTGTCTTGTTGCGATTCAGATGCTCGACAAACGAGCTGATGCCGCCGACATACTCGAAAACCTCCTGCCGGTCGTCGCGTTCGTCATTCAGTTCGATGCGTACGCCGGAGTTCAGAAACGACAGTTCCCGTAGGCGTTTCGCCAGGATGTCGTAGTGGAACTCGACGTCGGTGAATACCACCGGGCTGGGGCGGAAATAGACCTTGGTACCGGTCGAGTCTGCGTCGCCCACGATCGCAAGCGGAGCCTGTGGCACGCCGTCGCGGTAGATCTGCTCGTGCAGTTTGCCGTCCCGACGGATGGTCAGCTTCAGGTACTCGGATAGTGCATTCACCACCGAGACTCCGACGCCGTGCAAACCGCCGGAAATCTTGTAGGAGTTGTCGTCGAATTTCCCGCCGGCGTGGAGCGTGGTCATGATCACTTCCGCCGCGGAGCAGCCTTCCTCGGCATGGATATCCACGGGGATTCCGCGACCATCGTCCTCGACGCTGACGCCCCCGTCACTGTGTATGACGACCTTCACGTGACTGCAGTGCCCGGCCAGGGCTTCGTCGATTGCGTTGTCCACCACCTCGAACACCATGTGGTGCAGCCCGCTGCCGTCATCGGTGTCACCGATATACATGCCGGGACGCTTGCGGACCGCATCGAGGCCTTTCAGTACTTTGATGCTGGAAGAGTCGTAAATGTGTTCGTCAGTCATGGGAGTCTCGGAAAGATGCCTGCACCAGCGCGCCCCGTTCCACGTGAAACACGGCGCCGACATCGGCGGTAAGTTCGGCGTGCAAGACCGGAGAGGTAACGAAACGCTGCAGCTGATGACTCGCCAAAGCCGCCAGCACGGCGCTCAGGTGACGGCCGTCCAACTCGGCGGCAAGATCGTCAAAGAAAATGAGGGGTTGCGACTCGGGCTTCAGCTTCAGCAAATCCTCAAGCTGCGCCAGCCGCAAAATCAAATAAAGCAACTTGATCTGCCCGGACGAAAGGTGCTCCAGGCCCAGCTTCTGTTCGGTGCGCACAAGCAGATTTGCCCGATGCGGCCCACCGGAAGTGTAGCCAAGACCGCGGTCCCTGTCTTCGGATTCGAACCAGTACTCGGCCAGGGTCACGCCATCACGCCAGCCACGTTGCAGATCCAGCGTCACACCAAAGTCGAGCTGAAGTCGTTGGCAAACCACATCGACACAGGCCTGCAGCCTGCGGACATACGCTGCCCGGCAGGAACTGATCGACTCTCCGGCCTCGCCCATCACATCCAACCACGGCGATGCCGGCTGTCTGGCGCGAAGCGCTGCGTTGCGTTGCGCCAGGGCCGCGTGATACCGCGCCCAGGTCACGTGAAATCCCGGTTCCACGTGAAACAAGCCCCAATCCAACACCGAGCGCCGCTCGCCGGATCCAATCCTGAACCGCCGCACCCCATCCTGGGACAGCGCCAGAACCGGCAGCAACCGGGCCAGCTCCGATGCCGCCTTGAGCGGCCGCCCATCCAACCGCATCCGCGTACCGGCCGCGTCCCGATCCAGACGGACATGCAATTCGCGTCCGTCGGCGTCATCGAACCACGCGCTGACATTCAAGCCAGAGGTCCCGCGCCGAACGACCTGCGTTGTATCCCGTGTTCGAAACGACCTCCCGACTGCAGCCAGATGGATCGCCTCGAGCAAGGATGTCTTGCCGCCACCGTTTGGCCCCACCAGCACGTTGAGCCCCGGCGCCGGACACCAGTCGATCGCTTCCAGGTTGCGCACATCGCGAACGATGAGTCGCGACAACCGCATCGATTTCCTCTACAGCCGCATCGGCATGATGACGTAGCGATTGAACCCGCCGGCCGGCTCCGTCAGCAGGCAGCTGCTGCCCGGATCCGACAGGTGCAGCCGCACCGACTCGCTGCGCAGGGCCGTCAGCACATCGATCAGGTAGCTGACGTTGAAACCGATTTCAAGGCTGGCACCGGCGTAATCGACTTCAAGTTCGTCCTCGGCGTCTTCGTTTTCCGCATTGTTTGCCGAAAGTCGCAACAGATTCGGTTCCAGCTGCAGGCGCACGGAGCGGTACTTTTCGTTCGCAAAAATGGCCACGCGGTTCAGGGCATCGCGCAAGGCCAGACGGTCGATATCGAGCACCTTGTCCTGATTGCGGGGCACCACCCGCTCGTAGTCAGGAAAACTGCCGTCGATCACCTTGGATTTGAACACGATGTCCGCAGCCGACAAGGTCAGGTGATCCACACCGACACACAGCCGCGCAGGGCTCTCGTCATCACTCAAAAGCCGCAGGGCCTCGATGACTGTCTTGCGCGGCACGATGATGCGCCGATTCAGTTCGGGTGCCAGTTCGAGCGGCAACTCCGTTATCGCCATGCGATGACCGTCGGTCGCCACCAGCCGCACCTTGCCGGCATTGATTTCGAACAGCATGCCGTTCAGGTAATAGCGCACGTCCTGTTGCGCCATGGCGAAGTGTGTTGCCTCGATGGCACGTCGCAGATCCCGCTGCGGCAATTCGAGCACCAGCTCATCCGCCGTGACATCAATACCCGGAAACTCCGCCGCCGGCAGGATACTGAGACTGAATCGGGACCGACCGGCGCGAACCGTGGCCCGATCGCCGCTGGCGTCGATCGTCAGCAGCGTACCGTCGGGCAGGGCACGGCACAGGTCGAGCAGCTTGCGCGCCGGCAGCGTCGTTGCTCCGGGAGCCACGCATTTGTCGAGCGTGCCGGGAACCGACAGTTCGACCTCGAGATCGGTCGCGGACAGACGAAACCCGTGCTCGGTAGCGGTCAGCAGCACGTTGGCCAGGATCGGCAGCGTCTGGCGGCGCTCGACCACCGCATGCGCAACCTGCAGGGGTGTCAGAAGCTGGTTGCGTTCCACGCTGATCTTCATGGTCGACCTCGATTAAGTTCCATGTATTGAATATTTAAAGCTTATTAGTATTAGCGCTGTGGAAAACTGGGTAACTAAAAATAATCAATTTACATCAATGAGTTGAATTTAGTTTTGGCGATGTAAAAAAAGCAACAGACACGGTTAACAGTCCCTGACGGCCGCCGTTGACCACGCTTTCCCGACCCGCTGTCCAAGGCTTATCCACAGGTTTTCAGCTGGTCAGGATGTGTCGAAGATTGATGTAGTCCGCGGCGATCGACTCGTCGTCGCGGCGCAGTTCCGTGACCCGCTCGCAGGCGTACAGCACCGTGGTGTGATCTCGCCCCCCGAACGCCGCGCCGATTTCCGGCAGGCTGCAGGAGGTCAGCTCCTTCGCCAGCGCCATGCCGACCTGGCGCGGGCGAACGAAGTTGCGCTTGCGGCTGCGAGCCGTCAGGTCGCTGCCGCGCAGCCGGTAGTACTCGGCTACCGCCTTGAGGATGGACTCTAGGGTCACCTGTCGATCCTGCGCCTTGATGATGTCCTTCAAGGCCTCGCGAGTCAGTTCCAGGCTGATCGGCGCATGTGTGAGCGTGGCATAGGCGATGACCGTCAGCAGTGCGCCTTCGAGCTCTCGCACATTGGAATGCACCCGCTTGGCGATGAAAAACGCCACGTCCTGGGGCACGGTCTTTTTGGCCAGATCGGCCTTGCTGAGCAAGATGGCGACGCGGGTTTCCATGTCGGGCGGCTCGACCGCAACCGACAGCCCCCACCCGAAGCGGGACTTGAGGCGGTCTTCCAGGCCCTTGATATCGCGCGGATAACGGTCACAGCTCATCACCAGCTGGTTCTTGCTCTCCAGCATCGAATTGAACACGTGGAAGAACTCTTCCTGCGAGCGCTCCTTGCCGGCCAGGAACTGGATGTCATCCACCAGCAGCAGGTCCAGGTTTCGGTAGTAGGTCTTGAACGCGTCGATCCTGTTCTGTTGCAGCGCCGAAACCATGTCCGACACGAACCGTTCGGCGGATACGTAGACGACCCGGGACTGCGGGCGCTGCGCGAGCACGGCGTTACCGATCGCGTGCAGCAGGTGCGTCTTGCCTAGACCCACACCGCCGTACAGCAGCAGCGGGTTGTACAGACCCCCCATGTTCTCGCTGACCAGCAGGGACGAGGCGCGGGCCAGGCGGTTGGATTTGCCTTCGATGAAGGCATCGAACCGCAGCGCCGGGTCCACGGCCGGGGCCGCCTGTCGCTTGCGCTTGTGCGGCGTCGCGGCGCCGTCGGGTGACGTCTTGACCGACTCTGGCTGCGCGACGCTGCTGCCAATCTCCAGCGTCAGATTCAGGCCGCGCTCGGCCACCAGTTCCCGAATGCGCTCCTGGAACTGGGCGCTCACCTGTTCCAGCACGAACTGATTGGGAGCCAGCAGGCGCAGCGTGCCGTTGACCAGGCTTGCCTGCAGTGGCCGAATCCAGGTATTGAAAAGCTGCGGCGACAGCTCGCTCTCGAGCTGGGCGAGACAGCCCTGCCAGGTGTTCTTCAAGGGAGCCCTCGACGGAAAACCGATCCGGGTTCTGTGCGCCGGTGCGGTCGCCCAGTTTACCCCTGTCAGCGCCGCCGATGCGCCGCGCGTGCTCTGTTCACCGGTTGACCGGGTGAAGGCTAGACCGTTATGCTTCCGCCCCTTTTTGCCAGCCCTTTTTGGATGACGCGGTCATGAAGCGTACGTATCAACCCAGCAACCTGCATCGCGCCCGCACGCACGGTTTTCGCGCCCGCATGCGCACCGTTGGTGGACGCAAGGTGCTGAACGCCCGTCGCGCCAAGGGCCGTCACCGCATCAGCTGCGTCTGATTCTGGCTGACCCGCCCCCCACGGGCTATCGGTTTACCCGCCAGCAGCGTCTGCTGGCGCCCCGTCAGTTCCAGGATGTATTCCGGCGTGGCCGGCGCCGGCGCCGGGGGGGGCTGGAAGTGATCACACTACGCAACGACGCCGGTCTGGCCAGGCTGGGCCTGGTGATTCCGAAACGCAGTGTGCGTCATGCGGTGCGCCGCAACGCCATCCGGCGCTGGGCGCGCGAATCGTTCCGCCAGCGCCAGCATGAACTGCCGGCAGTCGACGTCATCCTTCGCGTCCACAGTGCAGCCGTCACTCATGCCGATGTCGACGCGGCCCTCGCGCTGGAGATGGTCCCGTGAGGCGTCTGCTGTTGGGCCTGCTGCACGCCTATAGAATTCTGCTGAGCCCGTTCCTGGGGCGCCGCTGCCGGTTTCATCCCAGTTGCTCGACCTACGCCGTGGTGGCGGTGCGCCGCTTCGGCGCCCGGCGGGGCGGCTGGCTGGCGATGAGGCGCGTGCTGCGCTGCCATCCCTGGCATCCGGGTGGGCTCGATGCGGTGCCCGAGCACTGGCCGCGCCGCCCCGCCTGTCGCTGAATCAACCGGAATTACCATGGAAACCGTGCGGCTCGTGCTGGTGACCCTGCTGCTGGTCATCACCTTTTTCATCTACCAGGCCTGGCAGGCGCAGCGCCCGCAGCCGGTGCAGCCGCCGCCGATTGGACAGGGCACGCTGCCGACACCGGCGGTCAGCCAGACAGCGCCGGTTCCAAGCGCTCCGGCGGCCGCGGCCGGGCCGGTCGCACCACCGGCGGCGCGCCCGTCCGGTACGCCGGTCGCGGTCAGCACCGACGTGATGAACGTGCAGATCGATACCGCGGGCGGCGACATCACGCGCCTGGACCTGACCGCCTACCGTGCCCACGCCGGGCCGGATGCCCCACCCTACAGCATTCTGGATGCCGCCCCGCCGCGGCTGTTCGAGTCCCAGACCGGCCTGCTGTCGGCCGATGCCGGGCGCGCACCCGATCATCAGGCGGCGTTTACCGCCGCGGCCAACAGCTATCAGCTCGCGCCCGGCGCCGACACGCTGGAAGTGCCGCTGTCCTGGGTCGATGCCGGCGCGGGCATCGAGGTGCGCAAGGTCTATCGGTTCGCCCGCGGCCGCTATGACATCGGCCTGCGCTACGAGGTGCGCAACACCGGCAGCCAGCCCTGGCAGGCCCAGCCGTACGCGCAGCTGATGCGCAGGAAAGGTGCCGATGCCAAGGGCAGCATGTTCATGCCGGCCTCGTTCCAGGGTGCCGTGTACTACAGCGCCGCCGACAAGTACCGCAAGATCGGCTACGCCGACATGCTCAAGACGCCGCTGGCGACCACGCTCAGCGACGGCTGGGTGGGCCTTTCCGAGCATTACTTCCTGGCCGCATTCCTGCTCACCCAGGGCCAGGCCCAGAACTGCTACACCAAGGCGCTGGCGGACGAGCGCTTCCTGGTCGGCTGCATCGCCGGCCCGCTCAGCGTCGCGCCGGGCCAGACCGCCAGCTGGGAAACCCGCCTCTACGCCGGCCCAAAGGCGCAGGACAGCCTGGACGACGTCGCCCCCGGCCTGGCCCTGACGGTCGATTACGGCAAGCTGACCGTGCTGGCGCAGCCAGTGTTCTGGCTGATGCGCACCATCCACAATTTTGTCGGCAACTGGGGCGTGGCCATCATCCTGGTCACGCTGCTGATCAAGCTGGCGTTCTACCGGCTGTCGGCGGCCAGCTACCGGTCCATGGCACACATGCGCAAGGTGCAGCCCAAGATCATGGCCCTGCGCGAGCGCTACAAGGACGACCGCCAGCAGCTGAACGAAAAAATGATGGAGCTGTACCGCACCGAGAAGATCAACCCGCTCGGTGGCTGCCTGCCGATCGTGGTGCAGATTCCGGTGTTCATCTCGCTGTACTGGGTGCTGCTGGAGAGCGTGGAGCTGCGCCACGCGCCCTTCGTGCTGTGGATTCGTGACCTGTCGGGCGCCGATCCGTACTACGTGCTGCCGGTGCTGATGGGCATCTCGATGTTCCTGCAGCAGCGCATGACGCCGATGGCCGGCATGGAGCCGATGCAGCGGCGCATCATGCTGGCCATGCCGCTGGTGTTCACGGTGTTCTTCGCCCTGTTCCCGGCCGGGCTGGTGCTGTACTGGTTCGTCAACAACGTGCTGTCGATTTCCCAGCAGTGGTTCATCAACCGCCAGTTGGAGCGCAAGGCCGCGGCCTGAGCGCCCCCACGGACACCATCGCCGCCATCGCCACCCCGCCGGGCCGCGGCGGTGTCGGCATGGTGCGAGTGTCCGGCCCGGCGGCGACGGCAATCTGCAGCGCATTGACCGGCCGCCTGCCGCCGCCGCGCCACGCCCAGCTCGCCACCTTCCGCGACGCCGACGGCCAGCCCATCGATCTGGGCCTGTGCCTGTACTTTCCCGCGCCGCACTCGTTCACCGGGCAGGACGTGGTCGAGTTGCACGGCCACGGCGGGCCGGTGGTCATGGACATGCTGCTGGCGCGCGTGCTGGCGCTGGGCGCGCGTCAGGCCGCGCCGGGCGAGTTCAGCCAGCGCGCGTTCCTGAACGACAAGCTCGATCTGGCGCAGGCCGAGGCCGTTGCCGATCTGATCGACGCTGCCAGCACGGCCGCCGTGCGCGCCGCCCTGCGCAGCCTGGACGGCGCGTTCTCGCGGCAGATCGGCGCGCTGTCCGAGCGGCTGATCGAGCTTCGCGTACAGATCGAGGCCGGGCTCGACTTTCCGGACGAGGAACTCGACCTGCTGGCCGATGGCCGCCTGGCCACCGATGCCGCGCGTCTGGCCGATGAGCTGCGCGCCCTGGTCGGCCGCGCCGATGAGGGCCGCCTGCTGCGCGAGGGTATCAGCGTGGTGCTGGCCGGCGCGCCCAACGTCGGCAAGTCCAGCCTGCTGAACGCCCTGGCCGAGCGCGAGGCCGCCATCGTCACCGCCATCCCCGGCACCACGCGCGACGTGCTGCGCGAGTACCTGGCCATCGACGGCCTGCCGCTGCACCTGGTCGACACCGCCGGCCTGCGCGACAGCCACGACCCGATAGAGCAGGAAGGCATGCGCCGCGCGCGGGCCGAGATCGCCCGAGCCGATCAGCTGCTGTTCGTCACCGAGGCCAGCGCGCCGCAGCAGCCACCGCCGGAGCTGCTGGCGCAGGCCAGCGCCCTGACGCGCGTCATCAACAAGATCGACCTGACTGGCGAACCGCCCCGCACCGAGCCTGCGGGCGGCTGGACCGACGTGTACCTGTCCGTGCGCAGCGGCGCGGGCCTGGACCTGCTGCGCGCGCGTATCCGCGAAGCGGCCGGCTTTGCCGGCACCGAGGGCCAGTTCAGCGCCCGCCGCCGGCATGTCGAGGCCCTGCGCCAGGCGGCCGAATCGACCGCCCGCAGCGCCGAATTGCTGGCCGGCCGCGCCGGCCCCGAACTGGCCGCCGAGGAACTGCGCCTGGCCCAGCAGGCGCTGGGCGAAATCACCGGCCAGGTCAGCAGCGACGATTTACTCGGCCGCATCTTCGCCAGCTTCTGCATTGGGAAATAAGGCCGTATCGACAATACTTGCGCGCTGTCCCACCCGGAATAACAACAGCCCATGTCCGCCGACCTCGTCGCCATCGAAAACCGCCTCTGGGCCGCCGCCGACCAGCTTTGGGCCAACACGGGCCTCAAGCCCGCCGAGTTTTCCACCCCCGTGCTGGGCCTGATCTTCCTGCGCTACGCCGACAAGCGCTTTGGCGAAGCCGAGCAGCTGCTGGACACCAAAGGCATTCCGCCCGACGAGCGCGAGGCCATGGACTACCAGGCCGAGGGCGTGCTCTACCTGCCGCTGCAGGCGCGCTTCTCGCACCTGCTCACGCTCACCGAGGGCGCCAACCTGGGCCGCGCCATCGCCACCGCCATGGAGCTGGTGGAAGCGCACAACCCCGAGCTGCAAGGCGTGCTGCCGCGCGGCTACAACCTGCTGCCCAACGCCACGCTGGTGGAGCTGCTGCGCCTGCTGGCGCCGCTGGACCTGGAGGGTGACGCCTTCGGCAAGGTGTACGAGTACTTCCTGGGCAACTTCGCGCTCAAGGAGGGCCAGAAGGGCGGCGTGTTCTACACCCCCACCAGCATCGTGCGGCTGATCGTCGAGATCCTGCAGCCCTTCCACGGCCGCATCTTCGACCCCGCCTGCGGCTCCGGCGGCATGTTCGTGCAGAGCGCCGCCTTCGTGCAGCGCCACCAGAAGAACGCCACGCGCGAGCTGACCGTGTTCGGCACCGAGAAGGCCAGCGACACCGTCAAGCTGGCCAAGATGAACCTGGCGGTGCACGGCCTGTCGGGCGACGTGCGCGAGGCCAACACCTACTACGAAGACCCGCACAAGGCGCTCGGCCGCTTCGACTTCGTGATGGCCAATCCGCCGTTCAACGTCTCCGGCGTGGACAAGGACCGGCTGAAGGACGACCCGCGCTTTGCGCTCGGCCTGCCGAGCACGGACAACGCCAACTACCTGTGGATTCAGCTCTTCGCATCCAGCCTCAACGAGAACGGCCGCGCCGGCTTCGTGATGGCCAACTCGGCCGGTGACGCGCGCGGCAGCGAGCTGGAGATCAGGAAGAAGCTGATTCAGAGCGGCGCCGTGGACGTGATCGTCAGCATTGGCTCCAACTTCTTCTACACCGTCACGCTGCCTTGCACGCTGTGGTTTTTCGACCGGGCCAAGGCGCGCGGGCCGCTCAAGGACAAGGTGCTGTTCGTGGATGCGCGGCCGTTCTTCAAGCAGGTGACGCGGGCGATCCGGGAGTTCGCGCCCGAGCAACTGGAGTTCCTCGCCAATGTGGTGCGGCTGTACCGGGGAGAGGCGCCAGAGTTCGACGAAGGCAGCAAGGCGATGCTGGGCGAGCACTTTGCCGGGAAGACATACGCTGACGTGGCTGGGCTCTGTAAGGCTGCGACGCTGGCTGAGATTGAAGCGCAGGGTTGGAGCCTGAACCCAGGCCGGTATGTCGGGGTTGGCGCGCGCGCCGCAGACGAATTTGACTTCGCCGAACGACTAGAAGAGTTGAACGAGGAGCTAGAGTTGCTCAACGCCAGCGCGACTGAGTTGCAGGTGCGAATATCCGAGGGAGTAGCCGGTCTCTTGGAGGCACGATGAGCCGGGGGCCCTGGATTGATACCCCGCTATCGCGTATTACCTCAAAGATCGGTAGCGGTGCGACGCCCCGCGGCGGCAAGGACTCATATAGGGGGGATGGGATCTCTCTCATACGCAGCCTGAACGTCTACGACTTCGAGTTCGACCGAAACAACCTCGCGCACATCAACGATGCTCAGGCTGACCAACTGGCGAACGTGAAGGTGCAGCGCGGCGACATCCTCTTGAACATCACTGGCGCCAGCGTCGCGCGCTGCTGCATGGTGCCTGAAGATGTCCTGCCTGCAAGGGTGAACCAGCACGTCGCGATCATTCGGTGCGACCCGGACAAGGCGGACAACAGGTTTGTCTACTACTCCATCAACAGCCCAGGCTACAAGCATCACCTCCTCACCCTTGCGCAGGGTGGTGCAACCCGTGAAGCATTGACGAAGCAAACTATCGAACAGTTCCAGGTCTCGCTTCCGCCGTTGCCAATCCAACGGCGCATTTCTTCCATCCTCGCTGCCTACGACGAACTGATCGAGAACAACACGCGGCGCGCCGCGATCCTGGAGGAGATGGCACGTCGCATCTACGAGGAGTGGTTCGTCCGCTTCCGCTTCCCCGGCCACGAGGGCGTGCGGATGGTCGAGTCCGAGTTGGGGTTGGTGCCGGAGGGGTGGGCACCTTGCCGCCTTGAACGGGTCTGCTCCCGCATGAACTCGGGCAATACGCCCTCTCGCAGCAACCCCGACTACTGGGACGGCGGCACGGTGGCTTGGTACAAGACTAAGGAACTATGGGACGGCTACCTCTTCGAGTCTGAGGAGAGAATCACGGAATTGGCAGTCGCGGAGAAGAAGAGCCGCGTCTTCGAGGCTGGAACGATCCTGATGGCAATCTACGGCTCACCCACGGTCGGCAGGCTGGGCATTACGACCGGCAGGTGTGCATGCAATCAAGCTGCACTCGGGATGCTTCCAGACCCCACCAAGGTCACGTTCTGGATGCTTTACTACACGTTGTTGGCGCTGCGAGTGGAGTTCAACAACAAGGCGCAGGGCGCGGCGCAACAGAACATCAGCAAGGAGAAGGTCGCCGAGATGCCGTTCCTGCTGCCCGCGATGGAGACTCAGCGCCGATTCGATGAAGTCGTGGGACCGATGCAAGGGATGCTTCGCAATCTCCAGGAGCGCAACCGCAATCTGCGCACTACCCGCGACATCCTTCTGCCTAAGCTCATATCCGGTGAACTGAGCGTCGAGAACATTGAAATCGCAAGGGAGGCGCCGTGAGCGGACCCGTTCACTACCACCTGGGGCAGTTCCCGCCGGAGAAACTGGACTGGGAGCGGTTGATTCCACTGATCGGCCCTGCGAATGCGGCGCTGGCGCGTTACGACGGCCTGCTGTCGGCCATCCCCAATGCCGGCGTGCTGCTGTCGCCGCTGACCACGCAGGAAGCGGTGCTGTCCTCGCGCATCGAGGGCACGCAGGCGACGATGGGCGAGGTGCTGGAGGTGGAGGCCGGCGGCGAACCGGAGGGTATGACGGCACCGCGCCGTGCGGATGCGGAGGAAGTGCTCAACTACCGCCGGGCGATGCGCATCACCACCGGCGAGCTGGAGCACCGCCCGCTGTCCCAGCACCTGCTTCGGCAGGCCCACGCGGTGCTCATGGAGGGGGTGCGCGGCCGCGACAAGGCACCGGGCCAGTACCGACGCCAGCAGAACTGGATTGGCGAGCATAAGTGCGTGATCGAGGACGCGAGTTTCGTTCCCATTCCGCAGGTGCAGCTCGCTCAGGGCATGGATGACTGGGAGCGATACCTGCTGCGTGCCGATGTACCGGACCCGCTGGTGCAACTGGCGCTGGCGCATGTGGAGTTCGAGGCCCTGCATCCTTTCGAGGATGGCAACGGCCGGCTGGGGCGCATGTTGATCCCGTTGTTCCTCTATAGCCGACGTCTGCTGAGCGGGCCGCATTTCTATGTGAGCGCGTACTTTGAGCAGCGGCGCGAGGAGTATTACGGCCGCCTGCGCGCCGTGTCCGCTGGCGGCGAGTGGACGGCGTGGTGCCTGTTCTTCCTGGAGGCGCTGCGCACGCAGGCGGTGGAGAACGAAGGCAAGGCGCGGTCGGTGCTGGCGCTGTACGAGCGGGTGAAGCTGCAGGTGGTGGACGCCACGCACTCCCAGCACGCGATCCGCGCCGTGGACTTCCTGTTCCAGACGCCGATCTTCAAGGGGCCGGACTTCACGGCCGGTGCGGGCATCCCGAGGCCGACGGCGACGCGGATTCTGGGCCTGCTGCGGGAGGCCGGCCTGCTGCTGACCCTGCGCGAGGGGCGTGGACGCCGGCCGGGCTTTTTCGCGTTCCGGGAATTATTGAACGTCGCCGAGGGACACGATGTGTTTTGAGGCTCATGCGCGAGTCATTCGGTGATTTGTGGATCATGAAAATTGTTTTGTGAGCCACAAATATCGTTGTTCTCAACTCGTGAGCCTCAACTTTGGCGTGACGACCGCTGCTGGCCGAGATGTCGCGCAAGGCGCTGATCACGGCGGATGGCAAGCGCGGGCCGGGGGCCGTGTGGCGGCTGTTGCCGGCTGGATTGGATAGGCTGGCGGCCGAAGCCGGGGCTTAGCCAAGGATTTATCCAATCCGAGGCTGCGAAATCAAACCAAATTATTGAATCAACAGTAATTTATTTTGGATAGGCGAGGCGATTGAGCACTGATTCCAGCCAAGGCGCGAAGCATGTCGCGCGCGACGTCTCCGCAAGCTATGGCGAGCTGGCGCTCGTCGAGATGCCGGCGATCGAGCTGCTGACCTCGCTGGGCTGGAGTTTCAAGAACCTGTACGCCGAGACCTTCGGCGCGCAGGGCAGCGAGGGGCGCGAGAGCGAAACCCAGGTCATCCTGACGCGGCGCCTGCGCGCGGCGCTGGTGGCGCTGAACCCCGATCTGCCGGCCGACGCCTACACGCAAGCTGTCGAGCAGCTCGCGCAGGACCGCTCCAAGCAGATCGCCGTCAATGCGAACCGCGATTTCTACCGGCTGCTGAAGGACGGCGTGCGGGTGAAGGTGCCCGACGAGCACGGCGGGCACAGCACCGAGACCCTGCGCGTCATCGACTGGGCCACGCCGGCCAACAATCAGTTCTTCCTGGCCTCGCAGATGTGGGTGGCCGGCGACATGTACCGGCGCCGCTGCGATCTGCTGGGCTTCGTCAACGGCCTGCCGCTGGTGTTCATCGAGCTGAAGAAGCCGGCCGTGCCGCTGAAAAGTGCCTTCGACGACAACCTGCGCGATTATCGCGGCCAGTCGGTGCCGCAGTTGTTCCACCCCAATGCATTCATCCTGCTCAGCAACGGCTCGGACACCCGCGTGGGCACGCTGACCAGCGCCTGGGAGCACTTCTTCGACTGGAAGCGCGTGGATGACGAGGCCGAGGCTGGCAAGGTCTCGTTGGAGCGCGCACTGCGCGGGCTGCTGGAACCGGCGCGGCTGCTGGATTACATCGAGAACTTCACGGTCTTCGAGGAGGGCAAGGGCGGGCTGATCAAGAAGGTGGCCAAGAACCACCAATTTCTGGGCGTGAACAAGTCCATCGCGCGGCTGGTGGAGTTGCGCGAGACCGAGAAGCAGGAGCGCAAGCGCCTGGGCGTGTTCTGGCACACGCAGGGCTCGGGCAAGAGCCTGTCGATGGTGTTCTTCACGCAGAAGGTGCTGCGCAAGGTGCTGGGCAGCGCCACCTTCGTGATCGTCACCGACCGCGAGGAGCTGGACGACCAGATCGCCAAGACCTTCAAGGCCACCGGCGCGACGGCCCGCGAGGAAGTGCGCGCCACCAGTGGCGAACACCTCAAAGAGTTGCTGCGCGGCAACGAGCGCTACATCTTCACGCTGATCCAGAAGTTCCGGAACGAGCCGGGGCAGCCCTACCCGCTGCTGTCGGAGCGCGCCGACGTGATCGTCATCACCGACGAGGCGCACCGCAGCCAGTACGACATCTTTGCGCTGAATATGCGCAATGCCCTGCCCAATGCCGGCTTCATCGGCTTTACCGGCACGCCGCTGATCAAGGGCGAGGAGGAGCGCACGCGCGAGGTGTTCGGCGACTACGTCAGCGTCTACGACTTCGCCCGCTCCATCGAGGACGGCGCCACGGTGCCGCTGTACTACGAGAACCGCATCCCCGAGGTGCAGCTCACCAACCAGGAGCTGAACCGCGACCTGGAGGCGCTGCTCGAAGCCGCCGAGCTGGACGAGGCGCAGGAGAAAAAGCTGGAGCGCGAGTTCGGCCGCGAGTACCACATCATCACCCGCGAGGATCGGCTGGAGGCCATCGCCAAGGATGTGGTGGCGCACTTCACTGGCCGCGGCTATCGCGGCAAGGCGATGATGGTGTGCATCGACAAGGCCACCGCGGTGCGCATGTACGACAAGGTGCAGGCGCACTGGCGGGCGCAGATTGCGCGGCTGAAACAGGCGCTGGAGTCTGCCCAGGGCGACGCCCGCGAGGCGCTGATCGCCCGCATCCGCCTGATGGAAACCACCGACATGGCCGTTGTGGTGAGCCAGGGCCAGAACGAGGTGGAGGACCTCAAGGCCAAAGGGCTCGACATCGTGCCGCACCGCCAGCGGCTACTGAAGGAAGCGCTCGACGAGAAATTCAAGGACGAGGCCGACCCGCTGCGGCTGGTGTTCGTCTGCGCCATGTGGATCACCGGCTTCGACGTGCCGACCTGCTCGACCATGTACCTCGACAAGCCGATGCGGGCGCACACACTGATGCAGACCATTGCGCGCGCCAACCGTGTGGCGCCGGGCAAGGAGAGCGGCCTGATCGTGGACTACGTGGGCATCTTCCGCGCCCTGCAGAACGCGCTCGCCACCTATGCCCGGCCGGCGGCCGGTGCCGGCTCCGAGGGTGGCCATGAAGGCGGGCCGATTCTGGACAAGGCCGAGCTGGTGGCGGCGCTGCAGGCGGCGCTGGACGAAACGGTGCTGTTTGCCGGCGCGCGCGGCGTGCGGCTGGAGGCGATCGCCAAGGCGCAGGGCTTCGCGCGCATCGGCCTGATCGACGATGCGGTGGAGGCCTTCCTGGCCAGCGAGGCCGAGAAAAAGCACTACCTGCAACTGGCCAGCCGCGTGGCGCGGCTGTTCAAGGCCATCCTGCCCGACGCCGCGGCCAACGCGCTGGCGCCGCTGGCGGTGCTGGTGGCTTATCTGGCGGCGAAGATCCAGGCGCTGGGCGAGCCGCCCGACATCTCGGCGGTGATGAGCGATGTCGAAGCGTTGCTGAACGATTCCATCGCCACCGAGGGCTATCACATCGGCCCGGCCAGCCGGCCCGAGGCGCTGGTCAACCTGTCGGAAATCGACTTCGCGGCGCTGCAAGCCCGGTTTGCCCAGGGCCACAAGCGCACCGAGGCCGAGAAGCTCAAGCGGCTGATCGAGGGCCGGCTGGCGCAGATGCTGGCGGTGAACGGCTCGCGCATCGATCTGGCCGACAAGTTCCAGCAGCTGATCGACGAGTACAACGCCGGCAGCCGCAACGTCGAAGAATTCTTCGACGGGCTCAAGGACTTTGTCGCGGCGCTGACCGCCGAGGAACAGCGCGGCATCGCCGAGGGCCTGACGGAGGAAGAGCTGGCGCTTTTCGACATCCTGACCAAGCCAGAGCCGGTGCTGACCAAGGCCGAGGAGGCCGAGGTCAAGAAGGTCTGCCGCGAGCTGCTGGCGACCCTGAAGCGGGAAAAACTGGTGCTGGACTGGCGCGAGAAGCAGCAGGCGAAAGCGGCGGTGATGCAGACCATGAAGGTCGAGATGCGTCGCCTGCCGGCGCAGTACACCAAGGATGTGCGTGCCGAGAAGATGGCGCGCGCCTACGCGCATGTGTACGACCACTATCCGGGGGCGGGCCGGAGTGCCTAGTTAGCCGTATCGCCGTCCGCCGGCCGCCGCCGCCATAAGCCGGGCGCCGCGAGCGTTGGTTCCGAGGCGCCTTCAGTCGGCCAAGCCAAACGCTCCGGCCAGAAGTTCATACGACCGCTCGCGGTCGGCGTAGTGGTAGGTGACGGTGACCACGCTGACTTCGTCGGTGCCGTACTCGGCGGCCTGCGCCTCGATCTGCTGGCGGCACTCGTCCGGCGTGCCGATGACGGAGTGATCGAGCACGGCCTGGTACTGCGCTCGCTCGCCGGGGCCCATGGCCGACAGCAGGCGATCGACCTCGTCCGGGCTCGGCAGGTCGATGATTCGCCCGCGTGACAGGGCCTGGTAAATCCACATGCTGCGCGTGCTGGCGATGCGCATGGCCTCGTCCCGCGTGGGCGCGCACACGGCGGCCACGGCGATCATCACGCGCGGCTCTTGCAGGCTCTTGGACGGCTGAAAGGCGCGCCGGTAGGCCTCGACGATGGCCGGCGAGCGGGCGTGGGTGCCGATGAACAGCGCCAGCACGAAGCCGCTGCCAAGCTGGCCGGCCACCTCGGCGCTGCCGCCGCTGGAGCCGAGCATCCAGAACTGCGGCACGCCGCCGTCTTCCGGCACCAGGCGGATGCCGTGGAACGGGTGCTGTGGCGGCAGGTCGTTGTTCAGGTAACCCATCAGGTCGAACACCTGACGCGGGTAAAGGTCCGAGTTGATCGGCTGGCGCGGGTAGGCCAGGGCCGCCGTGGCCTGGCCATCGCCGCCCGGCGCGCGGCCCACGCCCAGATCGATGCGGCCCGGGTAGAGCACTTCCAGCATGCGGAAGGTCTCGGCCACTTTGTACGGTGGATAGTGCGGCAGCATGATGCCGCCGCTGCCGACCCGGATGCGCCGCGTGTGGGCGGCGATGTGGCCGATCAGGATTTCCGGGCAGGGGCCGGCGTAGCCGGGCGTGTTGTGGTGTTCGGCCAGCCAGTAGCGGTGATAGCCGAAGCGCTCGCAGGCCTGTGCCAGGCGCAGGCTGTCGTGCGGGCCGCGCGATGGGCGGCCGCCATCGTGGACGGGGGATTGGTCGGTGACGCTCAGTTTGATGGCCATGGGAGTGGGTGCTGCCGTGTGCTTGAATGGCGGCCAGTTTAAACGCCCACTCCGCTACCCCGATGCCGCACTACACCATCACCCAGGTCCGCTGGCCGGAGCACGCCGCCGAACTGCTGGCGATCCGCCGCGCCGTGTTCGTCGACGAACAGGGCGTACCGGAGGCGCTGGAGGTGGACGGCCGCGACGACGGCGCCTGGCATCTGCTGGCGCGCGATGCCGCCGGCCTGCCGGTGGGCTGCGCAAGGGTGTTGCCCGATGCCCACATCGGCCGGCTGGCGGTGCTGCACAGCGCGCGCGGGCAGGGCGTGGGACGCGATCTGCTGCTGGCCGCGGTGCGGCTCGCGCGGCGCCTGGGCATGGGCGATCTGTACCTGCACGCGCAGACCCGCGCGCGCGGCTTTTACGAAGCGGCCGGCTTCATCGCCGAGGGCGACGAGTTTCCCGAGGCCGGCATCGCGCATGTGCTGATGCGCCTGCCGGCCGGCACTGGCGCAGGTTGATGGCATAGCCTGGGTTCGACGCCTCGATCAAGGATGCCGGGGTAGGAGCGGCCCATGGCCGCGACCGCAACACTTCCGATCAATCACACCGCTTCGCCCGGGGTATACGTCCGCGTCGCGGGCATGGCCCGCTCCTACACGAGGACCGTCTGCCGGGCCGCTTCGGTGGCGCCTCAGCCGCCGCGCAGCGCTTCCTTGTTGATCTTGCCGGTGCGCGAGCGGGGCAGGGATTCCTGGCGGATGGTCACCTGGCGCGGCACCTTGTAGTCGGCCAGCAGGCCGCGGCAGTGGTCCACGATGTCGCCCGCGGTCAGCGTGGCCCCCGGTTTGGGCACCACCACCGCCGTGACCGCCTCGCCCTTGAGGCCGCCGGTGATGCCGATGACCGCCACCTCGGCCACCTGCGGATGTTTGTAGATGGCGTCCTCGACCTCCGGCGCGTACACCTTCAGGCCCGCCACGTTGATGACGTCCTTGAGGCGGCCCTGAATCCACAGGTAGCCGTCGGCGTCGAACATGCCGATGTCGCCGGTACGAAACCAGCCGTCCGGCATCATCTCGGCGGTCAGCGCCGGCCGCCTGAAGTAGCCCTGCATCAGGCTGGGGCCGGATAGCCACACCTCGCCGCTGTCGCCGGCCGGCACGTCGTGGCCCTCGTCGTCGACGATGCGCACGCCCGAGTAAGGCAGGCGCTGGCCGACGGCGCCGAATTTCTCGGGCGGGAAGCGCGCCGGACCCAGTACCACCAGCGGCCCGGTTTCGGTCAGCCCATAGCCCGAGGCCAGGCCGATGTGCGGCCAGCGGGCGTGGAACTGGTGCAGCATTTCCGGCGAGGCGGTCATGCCGAAGGTGAGCAGGTACTTGAACTTTGGCAGCCGATGCTCGCTGCGCGTGTGCAACAGCGCGTGCGCCATTGGCGGCACCATGTGCGCCAGGGTCATGCCGTGGCGTTCGGCCTCGTCAAGGAAACGGGATGGCACGAAGCGGTCGAACACCAGCAGCGCCATGCCGCTGCGCATCGCGGTGCCCAGCATCATGGGGCCGGAGATGTGCGACATCGGCACCGCCAGGCCGTAGACATCACCGGGTCCGATGCCCAGAACATCGATCATGGCCTGCATCGAATACGTCAGCGCATCATGGCTGAGCATCACCCCTTTCGGGCCGCCGACGGTGCCGGAGGTGTAAAGCACCACCGCCGTTGTGGTGACGCCATTGAGCGCCTGCGGGGCGAGCGGCGCCGGGCGGCCGGTCTGTTCGACATCGGCCACCGTGTACAGATCGATCGCGCCCGCCTTCGCAGCCAGCGCCTCGCGGGCTGCGGCTTCGCTGCCATTGGCCACCACCAGCAGCCGCGGCTGCAGGTCGGCCAGGATTTCGGCCAGTTCGTCGGCCTTGAGCACCGGGTCCAGCGGCACGAATACCGCGCCCAGGGCCACCGTGGCGTAGTAGCCGTCCGAGAACTCCGGCCCGTTTGGCAGCAGCATGGCCACCCGGTCGCCGGCCTTGACGCCCAGGCGCTGCAGGCCGTCCTGCCAGCGACCGGCGCGCTGCGCCAGCTCCCCGAAACTGAGGGCTTGGTCGTTGAACAGGAGCGCCGTGCCGTCGGGCCAGCGGCCGGCTGCGTCGATCAGTTCATGGGCGATGTTCATGCCGTCCCTCCTTCATCTCGCTGCGGCGCGGCCGCCAGCGGTTGTGGTTCCACATCCATTGTTCGGGGTGCTGGCGCACCCAGCCGCCGAAAATCCGGTGCAGCTCGGCCGTGATCGAGACCTCGTCGGCCTTGCGATCACCTGTTGCGGCAACCGTGAGCGCCGGCTCGAACACCAATCGGAAGCCATCCCCCACGCGCAGCGCACAGGCCGGCACGATGGCCGCGCCGGTGCGCAGGTGTAGCGAGGCCGTACCGGTCGCGCACCACGCAGGATGCCCGAGAAAATCCACCTTCACATCGGCCGAGCGCCGGTCGGCAACGATAAACAGAATGCCGTTGTCACGCAGCAACCGCAGGCAGGCGTGGGCATGTTCACGGCTCAGCGGCGTGTTGTAGAAGGTCAGCCCCATGCGGGTGACGGCCTCGGCCTCGGCCGCGTGCGCCACCGGGTTGCTGGGCAGGCGCAGCAGGGAGCCGGTGGCATGGCCGCGTTCGTTCAGGTAGCGCGGCAGCAGCGTCCAGCCGCCCAGATGCGCGGTGGCCAGCAGCACGCCCTTGCCGGCCGCCAGGGCAGCATCCAGGTGCTGCAGTCCCTCGACCTGGCACCAGTCGGCGATCGACAGGCCATGCCGTTGCGGCTCCCAGAACAGCTCGCCAAAACCGCGCGCCGAGTGCTCGAACACGCCCCGCACGATGGCCCGCCGCTGGGCGACCGACAGCGTGTCGCCATACACCAGGCGCAGGTTGCGGCGCACCAGGCGACGCCAGCCGCCGCCAAACGGACGCATCGCCGCCGCCATCAGCAGGCACCAGCGGCGCAGCGCCGCCGGATTCGGCATGGCGCGGATGACGCCCACCAACGACCAGAACAGCAGCCGCTGCACGGCAAGGACAAATGGGTTCACGCGGTGATGGCCCGGACTGGCGACGGGAGGCCCGACCGGGCCGGGCCGCGGGGGCGAATTCGGTGCAATGATACCGGCGAGCACCGGCAGCAAGACCGGCAGACACAGCAAACCGAGGAGAAGGCGATGCAGACGCTCACGTCAGAGGTGTACCTGGAAGGGCTCGTATTCGGCGAATGCCCGCGCTGGCACGGCGGCGCCCTGTGGCTGTCGGACATGTTCGGCGGGCGCGTGCTGCGCTCGACCGGCCCGGCGCAGGCCGAAACGGTACTCACGCTGCCCGGCGGGCGCCCGTCCGGGCTCGCCTTTCTGGACGACGGCAGTCTGCTGGTGGTGTCGATGCAGGACCGCAAGCTGCTGCGCCGCTGGCCGGACGGTCGGGTGGAGCCGTTCGCGGATCTGGCGCCGCACGTGACCGGCGACATCAACGACATGGTCCGCGCGCCCGATGGCGGGGTGTTCGTCGGCAACTTCGGCTTCGACCTGTTCGGCGGCGGCGAGGGCGGGCTGACCAACCTGCACCACGTCGATGCCCAGGGGCGCGTGCGGGAAGTCGCCAGCGAGCTCAACTTTCCGAACGGCATGGTGGTGACGCCCGATCGCAGCACGCTGATCGTTGCCGAAACCTTCGCCCACCGCCTGACGGCCTTCGACATCCGGGACGGCGGGCTGCACAACCGGCGGGTGTTCGCGACGCTGGGCGACTACGCGCCGGACGGCATCTGCCTGGACGCCGCCGGCGCGGTGTGGGCCAGCGCCTTTGTCGGCGATGCCTACCTGCGCGTCGAGCAGGGCGGCAGGATCACCCATCAGGTACCGACGCCCGGCCGGCGGGCGGTGGCCTGCAATCTTGGCGGCACGGACGGGCGCACGCTGTTCATGGTCACCGCCGACACCGACGTCGAGCGCCTGGCCAAGGGTGACTCCAGCGCCCGAGTGGAAACCGTGCAGGTTCCGATTGCGGGGGCGGGCTCGCCCTGAGGCTTGCCAAGGCGCCCGCCGGGTGCTATTCATCGGCTAAAACAAACGAACGTTAGGCAAACGCCGCTTTGAGAGGAGCCCGCCCCGATGGACGCCACCGCCCTGCGCCCGGCCGTCGACGCCGACGGCCACATCATGGAATCGCTGGCCGAAATGGCCGAGTACGCGCACCCGGCGGTGCGCGAGCTGTGTCTGAACCCGCAGAATTTCTTTCGCACCCCGTTCCCGACGCTGGACGGCGTGCACTGGCCAAAGCCCTCGGCCTTCAAGGCCGAGCACGGCGTGATGGGCGATCAGGAACTGGCGAGCAAGCACCGCAAGGGCTCGGCCGAGGACTGGCTGGAGTTTCTGGCGAACGCCAACGTCGAGTACTCGGTGATGTACACCAGCGAGGGGCTGACGGTCGGCCAGATTCGCGAGGAGGAATACGCGGTCGCCGTGTGCCAGGCCTACAACGACTATGTGGCGGACCGCTACCGGCGCGTCAGCCCCAAGCTGCTGCCGATGGCCCTGATCCCGATGCAAAAGCCGTCCGCGGCGGTGCAGGAACTGCGCCGGGCAGTCAAGGAGCTGAAGCTGCCCGGCGCCATGTTGCCCTCGACCGGCCTGCCGCTGGACCTCGGGCACGAGTACTACTGGCCGATCTACAAGGAAGCTGCCGATTTGGGCTGCGTGCTGGGTGTGCACGGCGGCTCCAACGTGGGCCTCGGCCTGGGCTCGGTCAACTCCATCCTGCCCTCGCACGTCGTCCACCACCCCATGGGGCTGATGATCGCGGCGGTGTCGATGATCCACAACGGCCTGTTCGAGCAATACCCCGGGCTGCGCGTGGCCTTCACCGAAGGCGGCTGCGGCTGGACCACGGTGCTGCTCGACCGCATGGCGCGCAACGCCGAGCTGGGCATGATGGGCGCCTACCGCACCTTCGAGCACTACCTCGGCAACGGTCAGGTGTTGGTCGGCTGCGAACCGGGCGAAGGCACTCTGCCCTACCTGATCAAGCGTGTCGGGCCGGATGCGTTTGCCTTTTCCACCGACTACCCGCACGAGGTGGATTTCCGCGCCGTGCGCAAGGAAATCGAGGCCGCCTACGCCCAGCCGGACCTCACGCTGGACGAGAAAAACAAGCTGCTGGGGGACAACGCGCGTCGGTTTTTCAGGCTGATATAAGCGCCGGTTCGGCGCTCGCGTTTCAGGAGGAGGAACCCTGATGAAACCCAACGACACCCTGCCGGCCTCATTGCCACGCTGGCCGGCGGCGTTCAACCAGGTGCCCAAGTGGGCATTCGAGGATGCCGACGTGTTCGCCCTGGAACACGAGCGCATCTTTCGCGGCCCGGTCTGGCACCCGGTGGCGCACGACGCCGAGTTGCCCAAGCCCGGCGATTACAAGACCGTTACCGTGGGCCGCACGCCGCTGTTGATCATTCGCGGCGACGACGGCGTGGTGCGCGCCTTCCACAACGCCTGCACGCACCGCAGCACGCGCCTGGCGATGGCCTTTCGCGGTCACAGCGGCGACATCGAATGCCCCTACCACCGCTGGGTATTCGATACCCGTGGGCAATTGCGATCGTGCCCGGGTGAGGCCGAGTTCCCGCCGGACTTCAAACGCGCCGACTACAACCTGGCCGCGCCCCGCACCGGGACTCACATGGGCCTGCTGTTCGTGAGCCTGCATGCCAGTCCGCCGCCGTTGATGGACTGGATGGGCCACATGGCAGGGCCGGTCAGGGATGCCCTGGGCGGCGATGGCCGGCTGACGCTGCTGGGTTATCAGAAGGTCCGCTATCAGTCCAACTGGAAGGTCTACATCGACAACGACGCCTTCCACGCGCCGCTGCTGCACGCCGCGTTTCGCATCCTGCGCTGGCAAGGTGGCAGCGGGCGCCAGAGCCGCTTGCCGGCCGGACACATGATGATCCTGTCCGAGGTGGCGGCCCAGCCCAGTGACGGCGGGCTGCTGCGCGACCCGAGCGTGATCGGCTACCAGGGCGGCGCTGAACCGCGCAACAAGGCGCCGGCCCAGGCGGCCGGTTCCAGCCTGTTGGCCTTCTGGCCGCTGACGGCGATCGCAAACCACCTCGACATCTTCAACATTCGTTATGCAAACCCGGTCGGGCTGGACCAGGTCGAGGTGCATTACGCCTACTTCGCCCACGCCGATGACGACGCCGACATGGTGCGCCACCGCCTGCGCCAGTCATCGAACATGATCGGTCCGAGCGGCTTCGTGAGCCTGGAGGACGCCACCGTATTCCTGCGCATTCAGCAGGCGCTGGACACTGACCCGTCGACCACCTTCTTCCTGAAGGGGTACCGCGAGGGCGCCGACCTGACCGAGACCAAGCAGAACGACGAGGCGCCCAACGCCCTGTGGTGGGAGCACTACCGGCAGTTGATGGGTTTTGTGCGCGAGGAAGCCTGAAAACGTTCCGAGCGCCTCGCCACAGGCGCGTTTCGTTTGCTGCGGGCGCCGCGCGGCGGCGATCGGCCTCAGGCCCCTGGGGTGGGCGCGTCGGTCGGGGCGTCCAATGGTGGCACCGGCCGTGGCCGGCGCTGCTCGTCGACGGCGACGAAGGTGGCGGTCGCTTCCGTGACCTTGACCACCTGTCCTAGCTCTGCGGCGCGCTCGGCGAAGGCCTCCAGCTGCAGCGTCAGGGAGGTGCGGCCGACCCGCACCACGCGGCCGTAGCAGCTGAGCAGGTCGCCCACGTAGACGGGGTGATGGAACTCGAAGGCGTTCATAGCCACGGTGACGACCCGGCCGCCGGCGCGGCGGCTGGCGAGGATGCCGCCGGCCAGGTCCATCTGCGCCATGATCCAGCCGCCGAAGATGTCGCCGGCGGGATTGGTGTCGGCCGGCATGGCCAGCACGCGGATGGCCGGCTCGGTGCCGGCAAGGACTGGATCGACCACGCGGGTGCCTCTTGATACGGTGGGGATTGCCCCCATCTTCATGCTTACGCAACATCCGGGCCGGTTGATTCGGCTGTCGGATGGCGCTCCCTAGGGGACTCGAACCCCTGTTTTCGCCGTGAGAGGGCGACGTCCTGGGCCACTAGACGAAGGGAGCCGGTGGCGTCAAAGGCAAGCTGATACTATAGCCCACACACGTCCTGTTGCGACAGGCGGGCACTGCGCCCGCCCCCGGGACGCTCCCTCAACACGAGACCTATGCCGGAACCCTCCCTCGGCCCGCCCCGCATCCTGCCCCGCAGCGAACATTCCATTTCCCGCGCGCACATCAGCAAGAGCGCGCTGAACGTCCTGTATGGCCTGCACAAGGCCGGTTACGAGGCCTGTCTGGTCGGCGGTGGCGTTCGCGATCTGCTGCTGGGCGTCACGCCCAAGGACTTCGACATCGCCACCAGCGCGTTGCCCGAGCAGGTGCGCGCCACCTTCCGCAACAGCCGGCTGATCGGCCGGCGCTTTCGCCTGGCGCATGTGCACTTCGGGCCGGAGATCGTCGAGGTGGCCACCTACCGCGCCTCGCACGACAAGGCCGAGGACGAAGCCGATGCCCGCCTGGACGGAGATCGCATCCTGCGCGACAACGTCTACGGCACGCGCGAGGAAGACGTGATTCGCCGGGACTTCACCGTCAACGCGCTGTACTACCGCATCGAGGACTTCTCGCTCATCGATCACGTCGGGGCGCTGGAGGACATCGACAAGCGCCGCCTGCGCACCATCGGCGATCCCGAGGCCCGCTACCGCGAGGATCCGGTGCGCATGCTGCGCGCCGTGCGCCTGGCAGCAAAGCTGGAGCTGACCATCGAACCGGCCACCGAAGCGCCGCTGTTCGAACTCGGTTATTTGCTCGAAACGGTGCCGCAGGCGCGCCTGTTCGATGAGACGGTCAAGCTGCTGCTGTCCGGGCATGGCATTCGCAGCTACGAACAGCTGAGTCGCTACCGGCTGCTCGATTACCTGTTCCCGGTGGAGTCCGCGGCGCTGGCGCCGGAGCGTGACCGGCTGATCCGCGCCGCGCTGACCAACACCGATCAGCGGGTCGCTGCCGGCCTGCCGGTGACACCGGCGTTCCTGATCGCGGTTTTGTTGTGGGAGCCGCTGCAGGAAGCGATGGCGCATCAACTGGTGCGCGGCGTGTCCGAACACGATGCCTTGATCAAGGCGCAGGAAGACGTGCTGCGCACGCAAAACGACCTGCTCGCGGTGCCCAAGCGCTTTACCCTGCCGGCGGCCGAAATCTGGTCCCTGCAAAGCCGGCTGCAACGCCGTCGCCAGCCCGACCGCTTGCTCGGCCACCCACGGTTTCGGGCGGCCTTCGATTTCCTGGCCTTGCGTGCTCAGTCCGAGCCGGATCTGCAGTCTGTGGTCAATTTCTGGGCCGCCCGTCAGGAAGGACTGGACCTGCCGATCGAAGTCGAAACCGACGGCGAGTCCCCCGACGGCGCGCCACCGCGCCGTCGCCGCCGTCGGCGTGGTCGGCGGCGCGGCGCCCAGGGCGCCTCTGCGCCACCGGCCGCCGCCGACGTATGAAAGCTTGGCCGGCGTTCATCGGCCTGGGCGCGAACCTTGAGGATCCGGCCGGGCAGATCGAGCGTGCGCTGGGCGCCATCGCCAGCCTGCCGCTGACCACGCTCGTGAAGCGTTCAGCCCTGTACCTCAGCCGCCCCATGGGGCCGGCCGATCAGCCGGATTACGTCAACGCGGTCGCGCAGGTGGACACCGGCCTGCCGGCCGCCGAGTTGCTGACCGAATTGCTGGCCATCGAGCGCCGCCAGGGCCGGCAACGCTGCGCCGATCAGCGCAACGGGCCGCGCACGCTGGATCTGGACCTGCTGCTGTACGCGGACCTCGTGAGCGACGATCCGGCCCTGACCCTGCCGCACCCCGGGGCCCACGAGCGGGACTTCGTGCTGGTGCCGCTGGCCGAGATTGCGCCGCGGCTGGTCATTCCCGGTCGCGGGCGGGTCAGTGAGCTGCTCGCCGGCTGCATGGACCACGGCCTGTGTCGCTATGACCAACCGGCCGCGGTCGCCACTGCGGCCGCGCTTGCGGGCTGACCCCTCTTCATTAGAATGTCGCGCCCCGCAGCCCGCCCGGGCTGCCGCGAGGAGCCAGTGCCATGGCCGTCACCCTCGATACCCTGCGCAAGATGAAGCAGGCCGGCCAGCGCATCGCCTCGCTGACCGCTTACGACTACTCCTTCGCCCGCCTGCTGGAAGCCGCCGCCGTCGACGTGGTGCTGGTCGGCGATTCGCTGGGCAACGTCATCCAGGGTCAGGCCACCACGGTGCCGGTGACGCTGGACGAAATGGTCTATCACACCCGTTGCGTGGCGCGCGGCCTGGAGCGGGCCTTGCTGCTGGCCGATCTGCCGTTCCTGAGTTATCAGGAAAGCCCGGTGCAGGCGCTGCGCAGCGCCGGCCGGCTGATGAAGGAAGGCCTGGCACACATGGTCAAGCTGGAGGGCGGTGCCGCGATGGCGCCGACGGTCGAGTTTCTGGTCGAGCGCGGCGTGCCGGTATGCGGCCACCTGGGCCTGACGCCGCAGTCCGTGCACCAACTGGGCGGCTACAAGGTGCAGGGCCGTGGCGAGGCGGCGGCGCAGCGCTTGCGCGACGACGCGCTGGCCCTGCAGCAGGCCGGCGCCGCGCTGCTGGTGCTCGAGGCCGTGCCGCGCGCCCTGGCGGCGCAGCTCACCCGCGACCTTGCCATCCCCACCATCGGTATCGGCGCCGGCGTCGACTGCGACGGCCAGGTCCTGGTGTTGCAGGATGCGCTGGGCATGAATCCGGCCCCGGCGCGCTTCGTGCGCAATTTCCTGAAGGGTCACGACGACCTGGGCGCGGCGCTTGCGGCCTACGTGCAGGCGGTCAAGGACGGCAGTTTCCCGGCCGCCGAGCACGGTTACGACTGATGCTGCAGACCAGCGACGCGGCAACCCTGCGCGCCATGCTGCACGGCTGGCGAGCGGCCGGTGAGCGCGTCGCCTTGGTGCCGACCATGGGCAACATCCACCAGGGTCATTTGCGCCTGGTCGATGCTGCCCGCGCGCAGGCGGCGCGGGTGGTGGTCAGCGTGTTCGTGAATCCGACCCAGTTCGATCGCCCGGATGATTTTGATCGCTACCCCCGCACGCTGGATGCCGACGCCCAGGCGCTGGCCGGTCGCGGCGCGGACCTGCTGTTCACGCCCGATGTCGAGACTCTGTACCCGCACGGCCTGGATCTGGCCGCCTACGTCGAGCCGACGCACAGCGCCCAGCCGCTGGAGGGCGAGTTCCGGCCCGGCCATTTCCGCGGCATGGCCACCGTGGTGACCAAGTTGCTGAATCTGGTGCAGCCGGATTGCGCCGTGTTCGGCGAGAAGGACTACCAGCAGCTCGCCGTGGTGCGCGCGGTGGTGCGCGAGCTGCTGCTGCCGGTCGAGATTATCGGTCTGCCCACCGTACGCGAGGCCGACGGTGTGGCCATGAGTTCGCGCAACCAATACCTCACGCCGGCCGAGCGCGCACTGGCGCCGCGCCTTTATCAGGCGCTGCAGGCGGCGGCCCGCGAGGGCGCGGCGGTCGACGCGCCGCTGCCCGCCATCGAGGCTTACCACACGGCAGCCCTGAACGACGCAGGTTTCCGTGTTGAATATTTTCGTTTTCGCAATGCACAATTGGCGCCCCCCGCGCCGGCCGACGGCCGACGTGTGGTATTAACCGCTGCCTGGCTGGGGAAGGCCAGGCTGATCGACAACCACCCGTTCGATGTCGCCCGCGGCCAGGGAACGCCGGGCTGATCGTCCACACGCCAGTCACCGCAGGTACAGGCAATGATTCAGTACATGCTGAAGGCCAAGCTGCACCGGGTCACCGTGACCCGGGTCGAGCTTGACTACGAGGGCTCGTGCGCCATCGATGCCGACCTTCTGGACGCAGCCGGCATCCGCGAGTACGAGCAGATCGACATCTACAACATTGCCAACGGCGAGCGGTTCACCACCTATGCCATCCGCGCCGAGCGCGGCAGCCGCGTCATTTCCGTCAACGGCGCCGCCGCCCACAAGGCGAGCGTCGGCGACAAGGTCATCATTGCCGCCTACTGTGGCCTGGATCGTGCCGAGGTGCTGATTCACAAACCGCGCCTCGTGTATGTGGACGCCAACAACGGCATCACCCGCATCGGCAACGACATTCCGGAACAGGCGGCCTGAGCCGTCGACTCCTGCCCGGCCGGTGTGGCCGCCGCTCGGCAGATCCCTTCAAGGCCGCATCGGGCGCATTTGAGATCATAAAAGCGCAAAGTCACCGCTCATCGGCCTGCTGTGGGCCGGGCGCACCCGCCTGCGGCCGATCATGATGACCACGCTGTTCGGGCTGCTGATCTCGACCCTGGTGACGCTCAGCTTCACGCCGTGCCTGCTCCGATTGCTGCGCCGCGATGGCCCGCAGACAGTGCACCCGGCGTGACGCGCCAACTCGCTGCCACCGGGGGGGCGGTGCTACCCTGCCGCGCCGCACCTGGCTCACTGATCCGATGTACCCACCTCGACTGCCGCTGTTCCTGCTCGCCGCCTACGGCCTGATCGTGCTGGGCGAAGGCGCCTCGAGCGCGCTGCACAGCGGCGTCGGCACCGACCTGTCGCGGGCCGTCATCACCGTGGCTGGCGTGCTGTGGCTGCTGCACGGCCTGCGGCGCACTCAGGCCTGGGCCTGGTGGCTGGCGACCGGCGGTGCGACGGTGTTTCTGATATCGGTCAGCACCGCGCTCGTGATGGCCGGATTGGCCGGCCAACGGCCCAACCTGCCGCCGTCGCTGTATGCCAAGAGCGCGCTGCTGCTGGGCGCCGCCTGCCTGCTGCTGCTGCCGGCCAGCCGGCGCCGCTATCTGGGCCGGCGCGACGCGGCATCCTGATACCGTGTTCGGGCAAACGCTGGCGCAGCGCCTGGCGCGACGCTATCGCCGCGAAGGCGATGCCTATCTAGTGGAAGTGCACCTGCGCGAGCTGCGGGCGCTGTTCAACTCGCTCGACCCGGCGCCGTTCCTGGACAAGGACCTGGACGATGAGGCCGAGCAGTACATCGTCGGCGCGGTGGAGGAATTCCCGCTCGGGACGCCGCTGAAGCTGGTGTTCCACGTGCCGGCCACCACACCGGACGACCCCGGCCCGGCGTTGCTGGCGGACAGCATACGTGGCTATTTCGACTACCGGGCGGCGCACGCCGGGCGGCGGCTCGATCTGCTGCTGCGCCAGGGGCGGCTGTCGCTGTTGATCGGCGTCGGTTTTCTGTTTGCCTGCCTGGGTGCGCGCAGCGTGGTGGTCGGGACCTTGACCGGCACCCTGCGCGACATCCTGGCCGAGGGCCTGCTGATCAGCGGCTGGGTCGCCATGTGGCGGCCGCTGCAGATATATCTTTACGACTGGTGGCCGCTGGTCCGCCACCTGCGGATACTGCGCAAGATTCGCGACCTGCCGGTGCAGCTGCGTGTCACCGGCCGGCCGCCCGCCCGGTGATATTGATGCCCGCCTACCTGATCTACCGCGCCCACGTGCACGACGCCGACGCCTACCGCGCCTACATGGCGCGCACGCCGGACGCCATTGCCGCCTTCGGCGGACGGTTCCTGGCCCGCGGCGGCGCGACGCTGACCCTGGAAGGCGAGCCCGAGACGGCGCGCGTCATCATCGTGGAATTCCCGGACCTGGCCGCCGCACAGGCCTTCTACGATTCGGACATCTACCGGGCGGCGATACCGTTTCGCCAGGGCGTGGCGGACGTGCAGATGGTGGTCGTGGACGGGCTCCGGACGTGAGCGACGCCGGCTTTGCGGTGCTGCGCACCGGCCTGCTGCTGACCCTGTCGAACGTGTTCATGACCTTCGCCTGGTACGCACACCTGCGCGATCTGCAGCACAAACCATGGCTGCTGGCGGCCCTGATCAGCTGGGGCATCGCCCTGTTCGAGTACCTGCTGCAGGTGCCGGCCAACCGCCTGGGTTACGGTCCGCTCAGCCTGGCGCAGCTGAAGGTGATGCAGGAGATCATCGCGCTGTCGGTGTTCGTGCCGTTCGCGGTGTTCTACATGCACCAGCCGCTGCGGCTGGATTACCTTTGGGCGGCGCTGTGCCTGATCGGGGCCGCGTATTTCATCTTTAGAGGTTGAGACCATGAAAATCCGGCCAGCGCTGATCCTGATGGCGGCATGTGTGCTGGCGCAGGGAGCCTGGGCCGGCATACGCTGCGGCAGCAAGCTGATCGATGTCGGCGATTTTTCGGCCTATGTGCTCAGGCAGTGCGGTGAGCCCCAGTCCCGGCAGGTCGTGTCCGGCGCCGTCGGCGCGGACAGCCCGCTGGTCGAGCAGTGGGTCTACGACTTCGGGACCAGCAAGCCCTTGCGGGTGCTGACCTTCGTCGGCGGGCGCCTGCAGCGGATCGAAGACGGCGGCCGGCCTCGCTGAGGGAAGCTGACAAATCCATCCTGGATTTTCCAGCGCCATTGGGAAAATCGGGTAGCGCAGCTTTGCTGCGCGATGATCGCCCGGCGTAGCCAGGCTCCCCAGTTTTCCGATGGTTTACGGCGTTTCCCGATCCGACGGCCGTTGACTCAGGCCTCGTCCCGCACAAAGCCCATCGCCTTTCTATACCACTCCCGGCGCGGCACCATGCCGCGCCGGGAGTCCTTGCTCGGATGCCCTACCGCACGCCGAACTTGCGAAGACCGGCCGGGGTATACAGCTCCGGATCCGGTCGACCCTTGGCGGTGAAGTCCGGCGGCGCGGCCGTGCCCTGCGGACCGACGTTGTAGAAGGAGTTGAGCGCCGAGTGCCGGCCGGAGATGAGGTCGGAGTGGTCGTCACCCCAGAAATAGGGCAGCGGCACGTTGTAGAAATTCATCAGATAGGACTCGGTCACGCGCCACAGATCGCCGCGGGCGTCGAACATGTCGCCGAGTGCGCCGTCCCAGCTGTCCTCGTCGATATAGGCGAAACGGTGCGGCGACAGGTGGCGAAAGCCGGGCTTCAGCGTGGCCTCCACCACCCACACGCGGTGCAGTTCGTAGCGCTTCAGGTCCGGGTTGTTGTGGCCCTTCATGACGATGTCTTTGAAAGTCAGCCCCGGCTGGGCGAGCTTGTAGCTGTTGTAGGGGATGAACATTTCCTTGCGCTGCAGCGGCCCGTACTCGTACCACTCCTCCTGGCCGGTCAGCCAGAACACCCAGCGCGAGTCGCCCGTGCGCAGGCCGTCCGAGCCGGTGCCGGGGCTGTCGTAGAAGCCGATTTCCGGCGCCTTGCGCACCCGGCGCTGACCCGGCACGTACAGGTAGGCGTCGAAGGTGGTGTCCTGCAGGTACAGGCAGGCGCTGAAGATGGTGCCGGCGGTGCGCGGCGGTGCGAGGTCCTCCTGCGAGGCGCACAGGCCGCCGCCGCCCAGCCGGGTGAAGCGTTCATGCGTCAGCGGGGCGTCACCGCCGGCGTCCGGGCCGATCCATAGCGGCATCAGGAAACGGTCGAGCTTGACCTGTTCGGCGTAGCTGCCGTCCGGGAAGGCGTTGTAGCCATAGGCCGTTGCGGTATACCACTTACCGACGAAGCGGAAGGTGTGGTTCCACATCACCTCGGCGGCGTCGTTGGGGATCGGGAAGAACACCCCCGGCTTCCAGGTATCGGACGCCAGGCAGCGCGTTTCGCGGTTCGGGCCGGGCGAGGGCTTGCACCAGTCGGCTCGGGTGGCGTTGTACAGCGAATTGTCGTAGTGCCATTGTGGAAACGACGCGCTGCGGCGACTCGGATACACATTCATCTTGTATGTGTCCGGGTACTTCTTGAACATCGCGATCTGCCCCGGCGTGAGCTTGTCGGCGTACTGCTGATAGTTCTGCGCCGTGATCGTGAACAGAATCTTGTCGTCGGCGTAGGGGTCGATGTACCAGTCGCCCTCCTTGTAGCCGGCTGGCGGCGTCTTGATTCCCCCCTCCCAGGCCGGAATCGTCCCGTCCGCGTTGCCGGCCCGGATGGCGCCAAACGGCGTCAGTTCGGTGCCCTCGAGTCCCAGCTTTGCCGCTTCCTCGGGCGACACCTTGGCGACCGCTCCGGTCGCCAAGACCGCGCCAACCGCCAGAAAAACGCAATTGCGCCGTATATGCATCACCGTCCTCCTCATGCAACAAACCAGCACCGTGCAGGTGCGCCATGTGCGCATCAGGCAATGCCGGCCATCCATGGCCGAGGAGGCTCAGATCCTTGGGTTCCTCGAAAATCCGGGCGCCGGACGGATTGCTCCGCTCGGCACTTCTCGTCAGCCTCCCCGCCCTCGCCTGGAAATCCGTTTTTATAGTTCGGACACGGTCGATGCTGGCACTGGCCGGCAGTCATGTCAACGGTCGTTCAGTTAAGGTCGGCCGTCGACCAACGGACCAGGCGGTCGGCCGCAGCCGGCTGCTATGCTGCACAGTAGGACATCGTTGGGGGGAGGGGTAGAGGCATGAACGCCGGCGCGCGTCAGGGTTTGCCGCAGTGGTTCGATCAGGCACGCTTTGGCGCCTATCAGGTGCGCGTGGTGCTGTTGTGCTTTCTGGTCACCACCTTCGATGGCTTCGATACGCAGGCGATCGCCTTCACCGGGCCGGCGCTCGCACAGGCGCTGGGTGTGGGGCCGCGTGGGCTGGCACCCATCGTCACGGCGGGCGTGGCCGGCATGGCGCTCGGCGCGGTGCTGTTCGGGCCGCTGGGCGACCGTTACGGCCGACGCGCGGCGGTGTTGCTGGCAACGGCCGTGTTCGGTGTGTTCTCGCTGCTGACGGCTTTTGCCGTCGATGTCGAGCAGCTCATGGTGCTGCGTTTCCTGACCGGCATCGGCATGGGTGGCGCGGCGCCGAACGTGTATACGCTGGCGTCGGAGTTCTCGCCCCATCGCCACCGCGGGCTGGTGATGCTGCTGGCCGGGCTCGGCTTGCCGGTGGGCGCCATCTTGGGTGGCCTGATCGCCGGGCAGGTCATCCCGGCCTGGGGCTGGCAGGGCGTGTTCGTGCTGGGCGGCGCAGCGCCGCTGCTGTGCCTGCCGCTGCTGTGGATTCTGTTCCCGGAATCGCCTTACTACCTGGCGCGACGCAATCAGCAGTCGGCACTCATAGCTTTGCTGGCGCGGGTGGCGCCCGCCGCTGCGCCGACCGCCGATACGGTGTTCACGCTGCCGGAGGCGCCGACCCGCGTCGGTGCCGCGGCCTTGTTCTCGCCGGCCCTGCGGCACAACACGCTGGCCATCTGGGGCACCTATTTTTTCAACTGGGTGGCCTGGTTCGGGCTGGTGCTGTGGATTCCGTCGGTGCTCACCGCCGCCGGCCTGCCCCGGGAACAGGCCGGCCTGGCGACGGTGACGCTCAATGGCGCGGCGCTGGTGTTCATGCTGCCGCTGGCCTGGCTGTTGCCCAAACTGCCGGTACGCCGGGTCATCCTGCTGCTGCTGGCAGGCGCGGTGCTGGTGTCGCTGATGCTCGCGCGGGCCGGCGGCAACTGGCCGCTGGTGTTCGCGCTGGTCGGGCTCAGTGGCCTGTGCGTAGGCGGTCCGCAGATTGCCCTCAACTATCTGGCGGTGTCCATTTATCCGACCGCAGTGCGTGCCAGCGGGGTCGGCTGGGCGATCGGCATGGGGCGCCTGGGTACGGTGGCGGGTGGCGCGGCCGGCGGACTGGTGCTGGCGGACTTCGGCCCACAGGGGTTTTTCCTGGCCCTGATCGTGCCGCTGGCGCTCGCCATCTTGGCCGCGTTGCTGGTACGCAGCGCCGATCATTCCGGCCCCGGTGACAACATCGGCGACTAGTTGCTAGAGTCCGCAACTTGGGTATTACTGCACGCTGGCGCGACGCGCGGCAGGCCGTTGCCTTTCCACCACCATCCCGCCGCACAAGGCGGGATTCTGCCCACCCAGATCAGAGAAGGAGTCAAAACGCCTATGCACAGCTTCGATTACGCGGCGCCCACGTCGCTGGGCGAGGCTCTCACGCTGCTGGCGGGGGCGCGCGGCAATGCCCGCGTGCTGGCCGGCGGCACGGACCTGATCGTCAACATGCGCGTCGGCCGGCGCAAGCCGGGCCTGGTGGTGGATGGCAAGCGCATTCCGGAACTGAACGAGCTGTCGCTGACCGCCGACGGCCTGACGCTGGGTGCCGCCGTGTCCTGCCGGCGCGCCTACGAGCACGCCGAGGTGGCCAAACGCTACCCGGCACTGGTCGATTCCATGAGCCTGATCGGCAGCGTGCATATCCAGGGCCGCGCCACGGTCGGCGGCAACCTGTGCAACGCGGCCCCCAGCGGCGACTCCATCCCGACCCTGATCGCGCTGGGCGCGGTGGCGCGGGTGCTCGGGCCAAACGGAACCCGTGAAGTGCCCGTCGAGGACTTCTGCGTGGCCCCCGGCAAGACCTGCCTGGCCGACGACGAACTGCTGGTCAGCGTGTTCATCCCGGCGCCGACGGCCAACAGTGGCGCCCACTATCTGCGCTTCATTCCGCGCAACGAGATGGACATCGCCATCGCCGGCGCCGGCGTGAGCGTGGTGCTGGACGCGGCCAAACAGAACTTCGTTTCGGCGCGCATCGCGCTGGCATCGGTCGGCCCGACGCCGATCTTCGCCCGCGAAGCCGGCGCCCTGCTGGCCGGCAAGCCGATCAGCGAGGATAGCATCCAGCTTGCCGCGGATTCCGCGCAGGCGGTCGCCAGGCCGATTACCGACATGCGCGGCACGATCGAGCAGCGCAAACATCTGGTCAAGGTGCTCACGGCCCGCGCGCTGCGCGGCGCCATCGAGCGTGCAAAGGGAGCTTGAAGCCATGGCAAAGAAAACACACGTCGAAACAACCCTCAATGGCGAAGCGCTGGAATTTCTGGTCGAGCCGCGGCAGAGCCTGCTCGAATCCCTGCGCGACGTGGTGCACATGACCGGCACCAAGGAAGGCTGCAACGACGGCAACTGCGGCGCCTGCAGCGTCCTGCTCGACGGCGTGCTGGTGAATTCCTGCTGTGTGCTGGGCGTCGAGGCACAGGGCCGCACCATCGAGACCGTCGAGGGCCTTGGCACCGCCGACAATCTGCACCCCTTGCAGCAGGCGTTTCTGGAAGAAACCGGCATGCAGTGCGGAATCTGCACGCCGGGCTTCCTGATGGCGTCCAAGGCGCTGCTGCAAAAAACACCCAATCCATCCGAGGACGAGGTTCGTCTGTGGCTGGCCGGCAACCTGTGTCGCTGCACCGGCTATGACAAGCTGGTGAGGGCGGTCCTGAAAGCCAGTAAGGCAATGGAGGCTGCGTAATGAACATGGAACCCGAATACAAACCCCGTCAGTGGCGTGTGCTGGGTACGACTCCGGTACGCCGCGACGGTATCGACAAGGTCACCGGCCAGGCCAAGTTTGGCGACGACGTGCACCTGCCGGACATGCTGCACGGCAAGGTAGTGCGCAGCCCGCATCCGCACGCTCGCATCAAGCGCATCGACATCAGCAAGGCGATGGCCCTGCCGGGCGTCAAGGCGGTCATCACCGGTGCGGATTTTCCGCCGCTGAACCAGGCCGTGGTGGCGGCCGGCGAGGGCGGCAGCGTTAGCATGCAGGACATCGCCGACAACTGCATCGCCAAGCACACCGTGTTCTACGACGGCCACGCCGTGGCCGCCGTGGCGGCCGAGAATCCGCACGTGGCCGAGGAAGCCGCGGCGCTGGTCGAGGTCGAGTACGAGATCCTGCCGTTCATCCAGGATGTGCGCGAGGCGGTCAAGGACGGCGCGGTGGTGCTGCACGACGACTACGTGCCCGGCGCCTTCCTGTTCCCGACCCAAAAGGCGCTGCCCAATGCCGGGCGCCTGCAGCTGGCGGCCGGTGACGTGGAGCAGGGCTTCAAGGATGCCGACATCGTGGTGGAGCGGGAATACACCACCGCCACCGTGCACCAGGGCTACATCGAGTCGCACATCACCACCTGCCGCTGGGACAGCGACCAGCACCTGACGGTGTGGACCTCGACCCAGGGCGCGTTTGCGATTCGCGATTTTCTGGCTTCCATCCTGAACCTGCAGCTGTCGCAGATCCGCGTCATCCCGATGGAGATCGGCGGCGGTTTCGGTGGCAAGGACGTGGTCTATCTGGATCCCCTGGCGGCGCTGCTGGCCAAGAAGACCGGCCGTCCGGTGAAGATGGCCATGACCCGCGCCGAGGTGCTCAAGGCCACCGGCCCGAGTTCGGGCACTTACTGCCGCGTGAAGATCGGCTGCAAGAAGGACGGTACGCTGGTTGCGGCCGACCTGTACCTGCTGTTCGAGGCCGGCGCCTACCCGGGTGGCCCGATCGCGCCCGGCGCCCTGTGTGCGCTGACCCGCTACAACATCCCGAACGTGGTCATCGACGGCTACGACGTGATGCTGAACAAGCCCAAGATCAAGCCGTACCGTGCACCCGGCGCCACCCAGGCGAACTTCGTGGTCGAGACGGTGATCGACGAGCTGGCCGAGAAATGCGGCCTGGATCCGATCGACTTTCGCCTCAAGAACGCCACCGTCGCAGGCGATCGCCTGATCATCGGCATGCCGGTGCCGCCGATCGGTACCGTCGAGATGCTGCAGGCGGTCAAGAAGCACCCGCACTACACGGCACCGCTGGGCGGCCCGAACCGCGGTCGCGGCGTTTCCTACGCCTTCTGGTTCGGCGCGGGTCTGACCTCCAGCTGTGAGATCCACGTCAACGCCGACGGCACCATCAACCTGGCCACCGGCTCGGCTGACCTGTCCGGCACGCGCATGACCCTGGCCATGCAGGCGGCCGAGGCGCTGGGCGTGCCGCTGAGCGACATCAGCTCCAGCGTGTCCGATACCGACTCCATCGGCTACACCTTCCAGTCGGTCGGCAGCCGCACGACCTTCGCCACCGGCTACGCCATCATCAAGGCGGCGCAGCTGGTGCTCGAGCAAATGAAAAAGCGCGTGGCGATGATCTGGGAGGTCGATGTCGCCGACGTCGACTGCACGGTGGAGACCGCCGGCGTGGCCGATTTCGTCGACCGCAACGACCCGCACCGGCGCATGCACTTCAAGGAAGTGGCGGCGCGCATGGACGAGACCGGCGGGCCGATCTCGGCCGATTTCACTGCCAACCCGCATGGCGTCGGCTTCCAGATCGCCGCCAACATCTGCGACGTGGAAGTGGACCCGGAAACCGGCAAGGTGCAGATCCTGCGCTTCACCGCCTTCCAGGACGTCGGCAAGGCCGTGCATCCGGACTATGTGGCCGGGCAGATGCAGGGCGGCGCCGTGCAGGGCCTCGGCTGGGCGCTCAGCGAGGGCTACTGGTACAACAAGGACGGCCGCCTGGCCAACGCCAGCCTGCTCGATTACCGCATGCCGACCGCGCTGGACGTACCGATGATCGACACCGTCATCCTGGAGACCCCCAATCCGGGCCATCCGTTCGGCATCCGCGGTGCCGGCGAGGTGCCGATCGTGCCGCCGCCGGCAGCGGTTGCCAATGCCATCTACAACGCCGTGGGCGTGCGCATGACCACCCTGCCGATGGCGCCCGGTGCGGTCCTGGAAGCCCTGTGGGCCAAGGAAGGCAAGCACGCCTCGGTGAAGGTGGCCTGAGACCGGAATGGCGAGCGTCTGGATCCCCGCCACCCTGCAGCACCTGACAGGTGGCGAGGCGGTGGTTCAGGCGCCCGGCAGCACGGTGCGCGAGCTCGTGTCCCGGCTAGACCAGACCTATCCCGGACTGAAGGCGGCCATCGTGCAGGACGATGGCCGCCTGAAACCGGGCGTTGCCGTGGCGGTCGACGGCTACGTCACCAGCCTTGGCCTGTTCCAGCCGATCAAGGAACACAGTGACGTCCAGTTCGTGCCCGCCATCGGTGGTGGCTGAGGCAGGGCCTGTTGCATGCTCGTGCCTGCCGCGGCGGGCTTCCTTCGGCGGTGGCGGGCGGTCGTGGGCGGGCGCGTTGTTGGTGTTGTGGCTGGCCACCCTCGGGCTGGCCGGATGCGGCCACGCACCGGCGCGAACCGGCTTGGCTGCCCCGCCCGCAGCTCCCTACCAGGACAACCTGCTGGCGGCCGAAATAGCGGCATCGATGATCGGCACGCCGTATCGCGCCGGCGGCGATCGGCCGCGTGAAGGTTTCGACTGCAGCGGCCTAGTCAGGTATTCCTATCGCCTGCTGGGCCTGGATCTGCCGCGCACGGCCGATGCGCAGCGGGCGGCCACGCAGCCCGTGGCCGAAGGCGCGCTGGCCATCGGCGACCTGCTGTTTTTCCGTATCAATGGCGCCATCAGTCATGTCGGCATTTATTACGGCGACGGCGAGTTCGTGCACGCACCCTCGAGCGGCAAGGTGGTCATGCGCAGTCGGCTCGATGAACCCTACTGGCGGGCACGCCTGGACGCGCGCGGTCGACCGCTGCCGGGGCTTCAGGGCAGTGCCGGCAGCAGCCCGCGCAGCAGTTCCGGGGTGCTCACCAGCGCGGGCAGGTCGGCGGCGGCCACCGGCGCGCTGAGCAGGAATCCCTGACAGTAATCACAGCCGCGCTGGCGCAGAAACTGGAGTTGTTCCGCGTTCTCGACGCCTTCGGCAACCACTGACAGGCCAAAGGTTCGTCCGATGGCGATCAGCGCCTCCACCAGCTGGGTGCTCAGGGTGTCGTGCGGCAGGCCGGCAACCAGGCTGTGGTCTAGCTTCAGGCTGCGGATGGGCAGGCTGCTTATGTTGCGCAGCGACAGCATGCCTTGGCTGACATCGTCGACCGCGAGATACATGTCGGTGGCCGCGGTCACGTCACCGAGCGCGCGGCCCAGTTCCTGCGCCATGATGCTTTCGCTCACTTCCAGGCGCACGGCGGCGCTGGTCAGGCCGTGGCTGTGCAGCACGCGCCGGAAACGGCCGGCAAAATCGGCGCGCCGCAGCTGCGCGGCCGACAGGTTGGCGCAGACAAAGAAATCCTCGCCCAGCACCCAGCGCCACTGCGCCAGTTGCGCGCACAGGCGGTCCAAAACCCAGTCGCCGATCTCAAGGATCAACCCGCTGGTTTCGGCAACGTCCAGAAACTGCGCCGGATGCAACACGCCAACGCCCGGTCGATGCCAGCGCAGCAGCGCCTCCGCACCGACGAAACGCGCGCGCTGCAGATCCAGCAGTGGCTGGTAGAGCAGTTCGAACTCGCCGCGCAGCAAGCCCTGCTTGAGGCCGGCCGTGAGTTCCTGACGGCGCTGCGAGACGGCGTCGGCGTGTGTCGAAGCCACGCGGTAGGCGCCGCGCCCGCTGCGCTTGGCCGCGTACATGGCTTCATCGGCCACCCGCAACAATCCCTCGGCGTCACTGGCATGATCCGGATACACCGCAACGCCGATGCTAAGACCCAGCTGCAACGTGCGGCCGGCGGCCTGCAGCGGGGCATCGAGCGCGCCGAGTACACGCTCGGCGATGCGGCTTTCGAATCCGGGTGGAAAGCTTTCGGCCAGCATCACCAGTTCATCTCCACCCACCCGCGCCAGCAGCTCGCCCGAACGGCGTACCGCGGTCAGGCGTTGCGCCACAGCGACCAGCACGGCGTCGCCGACGTCGTGGCCGAAGGTGTCGTTGATCTGCTTGAAACCGTCCAGATCCAGATACAGCACCGCCACCCGACCGCTGTCGCGATCGGCACGCGCCAGTGCCGAGTCGAGCTCCTGGTGCAGGCGCACCGCGTTGGGAAGCCCGGTCAGTGTGTCGTGTTCGGCGCGAAACTCCAGCGCCCGGGCGGCCGCACGCCGCTCGGTCGCATCGTGCAGACTCACCACCGCGGCGCCGCCGGCCTGCGGTAGCGGGCGGATTTTCCACTCCAGCGTGCGGCCGTCGGGCGCGGTCCATTCCTGGAGTCCCTGGCGATCGCCGTTCAGGTTCAATTGGTGGCCGTGCAGATCGGCCTGGGTCTTGCCCAGCAGTCGACCGGCGGCTGGGTTTGCCAGGGCGACCCGCTGATCCGCTTCCAGCAGCAGCACGCCGTCCGGATTGGCCGCGAAGGCCAGGTTGATCTGCGCCTGCCTGAGCGCGGCCAGCAGCTCGCCGCGGCCGAAATCACGCCGCAGCCAGACGCAGCCGGTCGGCAATCGGTCGTCGAGCACGCTGGCCTCGTCGGGCGGCTCGTCCAGCACCAGCAGCAAAGGCAGCTCAGGGGCGAGTGTGGCCAGGTCGCAATCCGGCAGCGCGCGCGTCAGCCCATCCAGGGACCAGGCGGCCAGGAGCACGGCGTCAGCCTTGATGGTCTGCAGCGCCGCAGACAGGTGCTGGGCGTCGACCGGATGCAGATCGATGGCAACCGTGGCGGTCGACGCCAGGCGCTCGGACAGGCTTTCACCCGTGCGCACGGCCGTATCCGCAAATAGGATCCGCCAGTGCTGCCGATGGCCCTCGTACGACGACAAACTCAGCTCCCTCGTGGACCGGGGACGTTTCCCGGAGCGCGCTATCCGCAGGCCGCCCGCGCCGGCCAGCCGATTTCGATACAGGCACAATGAGGGCATTGTCCGGCATGCCGATCCGCGGCCATTGGCCGGAAGGACAAGCCAGCCATCGCATCGGGAGCAGTCGCGGATGAATCCGGCCGGGAGCAGTCAGTTCGAACACGACAGCCGCTTCGTGCACGCCGGAAAGGGCGTGTATGAGGGCGAGCTGTCCGCCGCCTGGGCCATCGGCGCCGTGCCCAACGGCGGCTATGTCATGGCGGTTGCGTGCCGGGCGCTGGCCGCGGCGCTCGACCTGCCGCATCCGGCGAGCATGACCGGCCATTACCTGGCCCCCACCGAAGCCGGCCCGGTACGCATAGAAACCCAGATCATCCGCCGTGGGCGCCGGATCAGCGTGGCGACGGCGCGGCTGGTGCAGGGCGACCAGGAACGGGTGCGCTTCACGGGCGCCTTTACCGATTTTGCCCTCAGCACCGGCATCGACCTGACCACAGTATCACCGCCCGAGATATCCGAAGTTGCCGCTTGCGTGCCGATGGCGGGACTCACACCGTATCCAGTTGCCATTCACGACCGGATACTCGCGCGTTTGGACCCGGCCACCGCCAGCCACTGGCACAGCGGCGATCCGGCGGCCGACACGCAGCTTCGCGCCTGGCTGGGCTTCGCTGACGGCGCCGATCCGGATGTGTTCTCGCTGCCCCTGTTTGCCGACGCACTGCCGCCACCGCTGTTTCGGCGGGTGGGCTTCAGCGGCTGGGTGCCGACGGTGGAACTGACGGTGCACGTGCACCGCGTGCCGGCGCCCGGCCTGCTGCGGGCGCGCTTCGTCACCCGCCACGTCACCGGCGGATTGCTGCATGAGGACGGTGAACTGTGGGACAGCGCCGGCCAGCTGGTGGCCTTGTCACGGCAGCTGGCCATCATCAACGGGGCGGCAGCGGCCCGGGAAAGCGAGCGTTCGAAGCCGGTCGGCGCGCCGCCGGAAGGTGCGGCATGAGAGCGATCCGGCTTTCCGGCCCGCCCCGCCAACGGGTGCGGTGAGGCGCTAAAGCCTAGGCGCCGGTGTCGGTCGGCGCCTTGATTTCGCCGCGCAGGCCAAGCTCCACCTGGATGCGACGGGCGACGCGTTCGGCGTGCTGGCGATCGTCGAATGGTCCGGCGGTTACCTGATGGCGGCCGGCGAATGGCCGGTGCGAGGCCGGTACCGGCGGACCCAGGTGTCGCAGCTGCGCCACCAGCTTGCGGGCATTGTTCTCGCCGCTGTAGTCGCCCAGGTCCAGATACCAGGCATCCTGTGGCGGAGTCGGTGCTGGCGGCGCGAGCGCCTGCTGGGCCGGCGCGGCATACAACGGGGCCGTGGCCAGATAGGCGCTTTGGTCCGGTGCCTCGCGCAGCACCGGCAGCGGATATCCGGGCTGCGCCTGCACGTAGGTACGCACGCGGCCCCAGTCGACGTCGGCGTCGCTGCGGCCCCGGGCAGCCAGCGCCTTGCGGATGGCAACCGCGGCGACGGCTTCGCCGGCGCTAGCCGTCATGGCATGTTCTTCCAGCGGCCGGTGCACCTCCAGCAGCAGCTGGTCGCCCTGCCAGCCGGCCAGGATGGGTTGATCCACGACGGTCAGATCGGAGCCGACCTCCGCCTGGTCGTACAGCCGGGTGATGTCCTCCGGATACAGCTGCAGGCAGCCGTGGGTGACCCGCAGTCCGGTACCGGACGGTTTGTTGGTGCTGTGAATGATGTAGGTCGGCCATCCCAGATCCAGCACGTGCGTGCCGATCGGGTTGTCCGGCCCGCCTGGCACCACGGCCGGCAAGGGGTCACCACGCAGCGCATGCGCCCTGCGCACGGAGGCTGGCACGCGCCAGTCCGGGTAGGCCCGCTTGCGGGTCACGCGCGTAGTGCCAAGAGGCGTCGGATACTCCTCGCGGCCCACGCCGATGGGATAGCTCACCACCCGCCGCCTGCCGGCGGCATCCGGTGGCAGGAAATGAAACAGCCGCCGGGCCGCGACATTGGCGACCAGCCCGCTGCGCGGTGCGTCCGGCAGTATCTGTGCCACCGGTAACACGACCTCGCGACCGTCTCCGGGCAACCACACATCCACGCCGCGATTGGCCCATTCCATCTCGTCGTAGCCCAGGTGAAAGCGCCTGGCGATGTCGAGCAGAGTCTCGTCGCCGCGTACGCGCGTCACCTGGGTCGTGCCGAGCACCTGTTGCGCAGGCGCCAGATCGAAGATCAGCTGCGGGCCGGGCGATGCCGCGCGCGCTGGCGCGGCGATCTTGGGTGCCGCAGGCGGCAGCGGAACGACCGGCTCTTTCATGCAGCCGGTGAGCAGCAGCGAAAGCAACAACAGGCCTGGCAGGCAGGCCTTGCCGGCGTTCAGGCGGTCGGTTGCCCGCTCAGGCATTGCCGACGTTGCGGTCGAAGGGTGAGTGGAAATACGAGCTGTCCTCGGCCGATTCGCGCGCCTCGCCGAGCAGCTGCTGCAGGCGCATTTCGGCGGTGGCCATCTCGGCGCAGGAGCGGCACGACGGGTCGGCGCAGGGCTGATGCGTATACAGCCAGAAATGCACGATCCCGGACAGCATGCCGGACGCGATTTCCCAGGCATCGGCCTCCGGGTTGGCGTCCAGGAACTCGTTGCCCAGAGCGACCACGCGGTCGGCAACGTCGTCGAACAGGGAGTCGGAATCGGAGTCGGCGGGGTTCATGGTGATAGCCCTCGCAGGCATGGCGGCAACGGCGTGCATTCTAGCGCCGCCCGGCCCGCACGGACCGATCGCCGGGCCTCACACCGGCGGGCGCAGCGGACCGAGGTGGCCCCAGAAGCTGATGTCGTCGTACTCGACCACCTGCCAGCTTTCCTGATCGTCGATGGTGCGCCCGCCGCAACCGTATTCCAGTTCGAAGCCCGACGGGGTCATCGTGTAGAACGAAACCACCTCGTCGTTGGTGTGCTTGCCCAGCGACATGGTCACCGTGCGGCCCTGGCGCAGGGCCAGTTCGTTGGCCATGCCGACGTCGTCGAGCGAGTTCGCCTCGATCATGATGTGGTGGAACACGTCCTGCGGGCCACCCAGCAGCGCAAGGCTGTGGTGACGCGCGTTCAGATGCATGAAATAGGCCATGGACTGCACCGGCTTGATGAAGATGTAGTCGGACATCTTGAGCCCGATGACGGCGTAGAAAGCCATCATGGCCTCGACCGAGCGGGTCATGAACACCACGTGCCCGAGACCCAGCTCGCCGGTCTTGAAGCCGCCGAACTGGCGCGCCGGCGTGAACGGGCAGCCGCTGAGCTGGCCATAGAACAGCTCCACCCGGTTGCCGCCCGGGTCGGTGAACACGCGCAGATCCACCACCCTGCGGAACGCACGCTCCGCTTCGGTGCCTTCAGCCGCCGGATAGCCCAGCGCCGTCAGCTCGGCCGTCAGGCGCTCGAGTTCGGCGCGCGTGCCGACGTCCCAGCCGCTGTAGGCAAAGCCAGGCGTGGCCGACTTGTGGATGGCAAAGCGGTGGTGCTTGCCGTCCATGCGCAGGCGCAGCGCATCGGCGGTCTGATCGACCGCCTGCATGCCCAGCACGCCGGTGGCGTACAGGCGCCAGTCGTCCAGATCGGTGGCGTTGAAGCCGACATAGCCGAGCGTGTGCAGACTCATGGGTTTCCTCTCCGGTGCAAATGCGTTGGGCGCTCAAGCCCGCAGAAAATCGAGATGCAGCTGGTTGAACAGCTCCGGCTCTTCCCACTGCGGCCAGTGGGCGCTGTGCTCCAGCACCACCAGGCGGGCGTCCGGAATGTGGCGCATGGCCTCCTGGGCCAGTTCCACCGGCTGGCCGGGATTGTGGCGCGTCCACAGCACCAGGGTTGGACATTGGATGTCCTTCATCAGCTCGGGTCGCATCCACTGCGCGGTCCAGGCGTCGTCCACCACCCGGCCCAGTGTGGACACGGCGATCTTGCCCATGTGCTGCTGCATGCCCGGCTGCGCATAGATGGCATAGCGGATGGCCACCACCTCGTCGGTGAGGGTCTTGTCCGGTTCGGCCATCAGCCAGGCCATGCGCGCGCGAACCGCATCCATGGTCAGGTTGCCAGCGGCTTTCTTGGACCGCTCCAGGGCGTCGATCAGTTCCTGTTTGCCCTTGGCGTTGGGCGGCGCCAGGATGCCAGTGTTCAGCACCAGCTTCTTGACCCGCTGCGGCTGGCGGATGGCGGTCCAGGCCGACACCATGGCGCCCAGGGATTCGCCCGAAAGACACGCGCTGTCGGCACCGACGGCGTCCATGAAGGCCAGCAGGTGGTCGGACCACACCTGCATGGTGTAGTCGCCGTCGTAGTGGTCGGTATAGCCGTGGCCGAGCATGTCGATGGCGTAGACGTGGAAATGCTTGGCGTGCGCGGCCAGATTGCGCATGTAGGCCTCGGCATGGCCGCCGGTGCCGTGCAGGAAGATCAGCGGCGGGCCATCGCCGCACTCGATGGCGCGCGTGCGGTAGCCGCCGGCCTGATAGAAAGTCTGCCGAAACGGCACGCCCAGCATGTCGACCCAGATGGTGCTCATGTCCTGCTCCCCGGCTGCGTTGTTTTGGCGTGGTCTTGGGGTGTAGAAGTGCGCCCACGAACGGGCGTTCACTTGCGGGGGGCGCAGTTTAGCAGCCCGCGCGGCGCCGGTTGCCGGCGCTTTGTGCCATCGCATTGACGAAAAACAGATCAGGAACAGGAAGGAGAACAGGCATGGAACCCTTGCTCGTAAAACACATCGTCGAGCGCGCTGCGATTTGCTTCCCGCGCCGCGAGATCGTCGCCCGCACGGCCGGCGAAGGACGCTTTGCCTACACCTATGCCGATTTCCACCAGCGCCTGCAGCGCGCCGCACAGGTGCTGGACCGGCTGGGTGCCGGGCGCGGCGAAACCGTCGGCGTTCTGGGCTGGAACACCCACCGCCACCTCGAAATCGACTACGCGACCATCTGCAAGGGCTCGATCTACCTGGCCCTGAACTTCCGTCTCGACGTGGAGGCCCTGGTCTACACCTGCAACCTGGCGCAGGTGCGCGTGCTGGCGGTCGATCCCGAGCTGCTGCCGCTGGCCGAGCAACTGGTGGCGGCCGGCGCCAATACCGTGCGCGCCTTCCTGCTGCTGGGCGACGGGCCGGCACCGGCCACAAGGCTCGCGCCGCTGTTCGATTACGAAAGCGAACTGGCCACGGCGCCCGCCGACTACGCCTTCCCTGACGACGTGGACGAGAACGCCACCGTGTGCGTGAGCTTCACCGGCGGCACCACCGGCCGGCCCAAGGGCTGTCCATACTCGAACCGCTTCCTGGTGCTGCGGGCGCTGACACGGCAATCCGCGCAGTCGCTGGGCCCGTACCGCGGCGACGACGTGCTGCTGATCATCCCGCCGATGTTCCACGCCCACGCCTTCAACCTGCCGATGGACGGCATGATCGCCGGCGCCAAGCTGGTGCTGCCCGGCGTGCACCCGGACGGTCACGCGGTGGCGCGGCTGGTGGCCGATGAGCGCGTGACCCGGCTGATGGCCAACCCGGTGCTGGGCAAGCTGGTGCTGGCCGCCGCCGCCGAGCGCGATCACGACCTGTCCAGCCTGCGCTACGTAGGCTTCGGCGGCGACATCGTGCCGCGCGAAATGGCGCAGCGCTTCCTGGCCATGGGCGTGAAGCTGCGCTGCGGCGGGCACGGCATGGCCGAGTCGCTGGCCGACCACACGGCGGCGTTTTACGACGAGCTGGCCGGCGCCGACCCGGACGCCGCCTTCACGCGCATGCTGGAGGAGAACTGCGGCCTGCCGATCGTCGGCGCGCAGGTGCGCGTGGTGCGCGAGGACGGCGCGCCGGTGGCCGCCGACGGCGTCGAGACCGGCGAGATCCAGCTCAAGGGCTGGCACGTGATCGGCGAGTACTTCCGCGACGAATCCACTACCCGGGCGCTGTTCACCGCCGACGGCTGGCTGCGCACCGGCGACGTCGGCGTGCGCTTTGCCGATGCCAGCATCGCGTTCGTCGGGCGCACCAAGGACATGATCAAGTCCGGCGGCGAGTGGATTCCGGCCCTGACCCTGGAGCACGCCCTCTCGGAGCACCCGTCGGTGGCCGAGGTGTGCGTGATCGGCGTGCCGCACCCGACCTTTGGCGAACGGCCACTGGCGCTGGTCACCGCCCGGCCGGGTCAGGTGATCGACCCGGCGGCGCTGCGCGAGCACCTGGCCGGCCACCTGCCGCGCTGGATGCTGCCGGACTGCCTGGCGGTGGACGACATCGCCAAGACCACCGTCGGCAAGTTCAACAAGGCACTTTTGCGCGGGCGCTATCGGGCCTTCTTCGAGCGGGCGACGGCCGCCGACTGAGAGCCGGCCAGCTCCAGGCGCGTCTGCTGCAGCACCGGGCGCAGGCTCTCAGGTTCCAGGCGCCTGGCCAGCGCCCGGTCCAGCAGGGTCCGCGCCTCACCACGGCGCCCGCTGCGGGCCAGCAGTTCGGCCAGATTGTTGATGGCGCCGGCATGTCCCGGCTGCAGGACGATTGCCATGCGCCAGCTCGCCTCGGCGGTGGCCTGCATGCGCTGCGCGTACAGGCTGTTGCCGAGCGCGAAGTGGGCGGTGGCCAGCGCCGGCCAGACCGCCGTGGCTGCGCGGTAGGCCGCCACGCGCTGCCCGACCGGCAGCGATGCTTCGGCAGCGGCGACCGCCGCCAGGTAACGCTGGGCATCGGCCTGCGCCGGCAACCGACCCGGTTGCAGGGCCACGAACGCCCAGTTGCCGCCCGGCTCCCAGCTGCGCAGGAACGGGTCCAGGCCGGTGACGAGACGGCGTTCGGTGCCGGAGCGCAGCACCAGCTCGCGCCGCGCGGAATCGAAGCCGATCACGACGGCGTAGTGCCAAGTCTGCAGTGGCCAGACGCCCAGGCGCTGCAGCACGACCACCGGCAAGCCGGCCTGCAGCTGCGGCACCACATCGGCCAGGCCCTGGACCGGATAGGCGATTCGGCCGTGGCGCCGGGTGGCGGCCAGCATCTCCGCCTGCAGGCTGCCGCGGCGGCCCGGCAGGTAGACCTCACGGCTCAAGTCGTCAGCCGCGACCGGCACTCCGGAGGCGCCCAGAACGGTCGCCAGTGCGGCAGGCCCGCATTCGAACTCGCGTTGCGGGAAAAACGGCGTTTCAGTGAGCTCTGCGGCGGAGGACAGCGCCGGTTGGTGCGTTTGCAGATGGGTGCAGCCGACCAGCGCCAAGGTCATCAGCAGCGCCGGCCAGACGAGCGGTGGCCGGCCGGCGCTGCTGCGGCACGTCATCTGCGGTTGAAGACGTGCAGAACGCCGGCCAGGTCGAGCACCAGCAACACGATGGCCACCACGCCAACCACGGCCAGCGCACCACTGCCCGCCGGCTGCGCATCCATGTGTTGCTGCAGGTCCACCAGTTCGCTGTCGCTGAGCGCGGCCACGCGCTGGCGGGCATCGGCCGGATTCACGCCGCGCGCGATCAGTTGCTGCTGCACGTCGTCGCGCGCCAGCGCCTGCAGGACCTGGTCACGCAGCCCCTGGCCCTGAGCGGCCGACAGCTGCATCTGCGTGCTGACGGTGGCGGCCTGGGCGGTGCTGGCGATCAGGCCGAACGCAGCCATGTGCAGTGCGAGCAGCCCTGCGATGGCTTTCCTGAAAGCTCCGTTGCATTCGTTCACGGTACTACTCCTGAGTTGCCGCTTGGGTTGCCGGCGGACCGGGAAACACCCGGCCCGCGCCGGGCGGGGGCATTAAAACGCCCGCATCACCGGCTCGCAAGCGTGGTCGCGATGGGGCGGCGGCAGTCGGCTGCCGGCGCGGCGAGTCGCCGAAGATTCGTTCAGCGACCGACCAGCGCCGCCCACCGGGGACAGCTTTGCAGGTGATCGTTGACCACGCCGACCGCCTGCAGGTAGGCGTAGCAGATGGTGCTGCCGACGAAACGGAAGCCGCGCCGCTTCAGGTCTGCGGAGAGGGCATCCGACAGCACCGTGCGGGCCGGCACGGCGGACATTTCATGCCATACGTTGTGGATCGTCCGGCCGTCCACCTGCTGCCACAGGTAACGGTCGAAGCTGCCGAATTCGGCCTGCACGGCAAGAAACGCCCGCGCGTTGCCGATCGAGGCATCGATCTTGAGCCGGTTGCGCACGATGCCGGCGTCCGCCAGCAGCCGCGCCCGGTCGGCGTCGTCGAAAGCCGCCACGCGTGCCACGTCGAAGTCGCAATACGCCGCCCGATAAGCCGGGCGCTTGTTCAGGATGGTCGACCAGGACAGGCCGGCCTGCGCACCCTCCAGGATCAGGAACTCGAACAGCCGGCGATCGTCATGCTGCGGCACGCCCCATTCGCTGTCGTGATAGGCGATGTCGAGCGCGCGGCGCGCCCAGGGACAGCGCCCGGCGGACGCTTCGCTCATCGCCACCTCGGCCGGCACTTCAACGATGTCTTCAACATCTTTCCTCCAGCGGCTGGCCGCCCAGGTGGCGCAGGGTCAAGACCGCGCCGGTTCGCGGGCAGTGCTTCGTTGTTGCTGAAATCCCCGGCGACGATTTCGCGCTTGCCGCGTCGAGCGCCCGCAGCGCCGCTGCCCGGTTGTCCTGCCAGCGTGGTTTTAACATGGCGGTTGTCTCGTAAAGACTCGCGCGCCGCCTGGGGGCAGGCGTAGTTACCATTTGCATCGAGCGTGTAACGTTGCCCCCGGCAACGCATCTGAGGCCCCGGACCGCGGTCATGCCCGCGGTTTCCTGGCCGCCTTTGCCGGGCGGTGTTTCCCCATTCATTCTTCCCAAGGAGTAACCGACATGGCTGGACGTAAATCCCAGGGTCTGCTGATCGCCGGCGCCGCGGCGGCACTGTTTGCCGCCGGTGGCCTGGCACCGGCGAGCGCCCAGGCCGAAGACGCCAAGGTGCAGTGCCTGGGTGTGAACGCCTGCAAGGGTCAGAGCGACTGCGCCACCGCCAGCAATGCCTGCAAGGGCCAGAATGCCTGCAAGGGCAAGGGCGTGAAGGCGATGACCGAAGCGGAATGCAAGGCCGCCGGCGGCACCGTCGCGTCCGAGTGAGCGGTCGGGCCGGGGCGGCGCCGCGGTCCTGCGTTTAGGGCAGGATCCATGTCCGCGTTACCGCCGCTGGGCTTCGGCCTCGGCCTGCGCAAGGAACACTTTGCCGACCTGCTGGCCGCGGCGCCGGCCGGCGTCGACTGGTTCGAGGCGATTTCCGAGAACTTCATGGTCGCCGGCGGCAAGCCGCTGGCGGTGCTGGAACGCGTGCGGCGCGACTTTCCGCTGGTGCTGCACGGCGTGTCGCTGTCGATCGGTGGCATCGATCCGCTGGCTGGCGATTATCTGGACCGCCTGGCGGCGCTGATCGACCGCATCGAGCCGGCCTGGGTGTCGGATCACCTGTGCTGGACCGGCGTCGACGGCGTCAACCTGCACGACCTGCTGCCGCTGCCGTACACCGAGGAGAGCCTCGCCCACGTCGCCGGCCGCGTGCGGCAGGTGCAGGATCGGCTGCGGCGCCGGCTGGTTCTGGAGAACCCGTCGACGTATCTCGCCGCCGCCGGCAACAGCCTCACCGAGTGGGAGTTCCTGGCCGCCCTGGCCGAGCAAACCGACTGCCTGCTGCTGCTCGACGTGAACAACGTTTATGTGTCCGCCTGCAACCACGGCTTCGATCCGCTGCGCTATCTGGCGGCCATCCCGCCCGCGCGGGTGGCGCAGCTGCACATCGCCGGTCACCGCGACGTGGACGGCTTCAAGATCGACACCCACGACGCGCCGGTCTGCGAGGCCGTCTGGGCCCTTTACGCGCAGGCGGCGCAGCGATTTGCGGCGGCGGCAACGCTGCTCGAACGCGACGACGCCATCCCGCCGCTGCCGGAGCTGATCGCCGAGCTGGACCGGGCGCGTGCCATCGCCGCCCGGCGCGAAGCGGCGTGAACGCGCTGGCCGATTTTCAGCGCGCCCTCGCCGGCCACGTGCTGACCGGCGAGGCCTTGGCGCCCGGGCTGATCGTGGGCGGCGGTCCGTTTCCCGCCGCCCGGCGCCTGGCGGTCTACCACAGCGCCTACCGGCTGCGCCTGACCGAGGCCCTGGCCGCTGATTTCCCGCTGCTGTGCGGCTTGCTGGGCGAGGACGGCTTTGCGCGCCTGGCAGCGGATTACATCGCCGCTTGTCCGTCGCGCTCGTTCACGCTGCGCGATTTCGGCCATGCGCTGGCCGATTTCCTTGCGCATCACGAGCGGTACCGCCGCCGGCCCTGGCTGCGCGCCACGGCGATCTTTGAATGGTCACTGCTGGCGGCCTTCGACGCCGCAGACGTGGCTCACCTGAGGATGGCGGACCTGGCCGGCGTGCCGCCGGCGCAATTCCCGCGGCTGCGGTTTCGCATTGCGCCCGGGGTGCAGGTGCTGCGCCTGCGCTGGAACGTGCCGCAGGCCTGGCGCGCCTTGCAGGAGGGTACGGCCCTGGAGCCGCCACAGCGCCTGCCGGCAGGCGTCGATTGCCTGATCTGGCGGCGCGAGGAGCGGGTGTATTTTCGTACCCTGCCGCTCGACGAGGCGGCGCTGCTGAAGGCACTGATGAAAGGCCGCAGTTTCGCGGCCGGTTGCGGAGCCCTGGCGCGCGTCGGGGTCGATGCGGATGCCGGTCGACGGGCGGCCGAATTGCTGACGACCTGGCTGGCGGACACGCTGCTTGCGATGCCCTGCGGAAACGCTGAATGATTCAGACGTTCCTGGACGCCGATTGCGCGGCGCAGGAATGGTGGCTATGGGTGGACTCGAACCACCGACCCCGGCATTATGAGTGCCGTGCTCTAACCGGCTGAGCTACATAGCCATTGCCCGGAAGGGCGCGTAGTTTAGCAGCAAAGAGTTTGCCGGCCGAAGCCTTTCGGCAACATCTCGCCGGCTCCCGATCGTTCCGCCGCGTCCTGCCTGAAGGAGCCTCCCGTGTACCGCATGTTCCGTCGCCCCGGCCGGGCGTTTGCCGCCGTGGGTCTGCTGCTGCTGTTGTCCGGCTGTGGCCAGACCGGGCCGCTGTACATGCCGCCGCCGGAGGCGCCCGCCGCGCCGCCGGCCGCCGAATCGAACCCGCCCGCCCAGCCGGCACCGTGAGCCCCTTGCAGTACCGCGACGGCGCGCTGCACCTGGAGCGCGTCGCGCTGGAGGCCGTGGCGCAGCGTTTCGGCACGCCCTGTTACGTCTACTCGCGGGCCGCCATCGAGGCGGCCTACCGCGCCTACGATGCCGCGTTCGGCGACCGGCCGCACCGGGTCTGCTATGCCGTCAAGGCCAATTCCAACCTCGCCGTATTGAACGTGCTGGCGCGTCTGGGCGCCGGCTTCGACGTGGTGTCGGGCGGCGAGCTGGCGCGCGTGCTGCGCGCCGGGGGCAAGGCCGATCGGGTGGTGTTCTCCGGTGTCGGCAAGAGCGCCGCGGAACTGCGCCAGGCGCTCGCGGCCGGCATTGGCTGCTTCAACGTGGAATCGGCAGCTGAGCTGGAACGCCTGAACCGGGTGGCGCTCGATCTGGGCATGCAGGCACCGGTCGCGCTGCGCGTGAATCCGGACGTCGACGCCGGCACCCATCCGTACATCTCGACCGGACTCAAAGAAAACAAGTTCGGCATCCCGGCCGGCGATGCGCTGGCGCTGTACCGATGCGCCGCCAGCCTGCCCGGCCTGCGCGTGCATGGGATTGCCTGTCACATCGGCTCGCAGTTGACGGACCTGGCTCCGCTGCGCGAGGCCGCCGGGCGCATCGCGGCGCTGCGCGAGGCGCTGCTGGCCGAAGGCATTGCCATCGACCAGGTGGACCTGGGCGGGGGACTCGGCATCGCCTATCGCGACGAGACCGTGCCCAGCACAGCTGATTACGTCGCCGCCATCAGTGCGCCGTTTGCCGGCAGCGGGGTGGGGATCTCGATCGAACCGGGCCGCTCCATCGTCGGCCCGGCCGGCGTGCTGCTGACACGGGTCGAATATCTGAAACCCGGCGCGCAGCGCAACTTCGCCATCGTCGATGCGGCCATGAACGACCTGCTGCGCCCGGCCTTGTACGACGCGCATCACGCGGTGTTGCCGCTGCGCGAGGCCGGCGGCGAGGCCAGGGTGTGGGAGCTGGTCGGGCCGGTGTGCGAGAGCGGCGATTTCCTGGCCCACGCACGCACGCTGGCGCTGGCCGAGGGCGATCTGCTGGCGCTGCGCGACGCCGGCGCCTACGGCTTTGCGATGAGCAGCAACTACAACACCCGGCCGCGACCGGCCGAGGTGATGGTCGATGGCGACCGGATGCACCTGATCCGCGCCCGCGAGACGCTGGACGACCTGTGGCGCGGCGAGGCGCTGCTGACCGAGTGAGCCGGCGGCGTGTGGTGCGGCTGCACGCTGCACCACACGCCGCAAGCCTCAGAACGAGAAACCGACGCCGGCGTTCACGCCGTGATCGTCCAGGCTCGAGGTCGGACCGTTCTTGTCCATGTAATCGAGCTTGAGCACCACCTGCTCCGACAGCCAGTAGTTCACACCGACGTCGATTTGCTTGAACGCACTGTCGGCACCGTCGCCGGCGGCAGTGTCCCAGCGGTTGTAACGCGCGAACACACCCCATTGGTCGTTCACGCGCCAGGACGGCTCCACATACCAGCCGTTCTGTTCGTCGCGGCCAAGCGCCTGCGCCTGATCGCCGCCGATGTCCCAGCCGGCGTACAGCGCCCGCAGTCCGAACGGTCCGCGCTGCAGCACGGCGTGCGTCTCCCACAGGAAGGCACGGGCGCGTGCGCCTTCGCCCTGCGTCAGGTCGTCCTGGTACTGCCCCGACAGCGCCAGCTCCAGACCGGGAATGCCCTGGTAGCGGATGCGGGCGGTCATGGCGGGGTCTTCCGCCACTGCATTGGCCACTTTCTGGCGGCCGCTGCGCAGGCGCAGCGCGTTGCTGCCGGTAACCGGCGTTTTCAGCCCGGAATGCGCCGCGACGTTATAGCCCCAGCCGGGCGCCAGTTCGCCGTGCAGGCCGACTCCGCCCTCCCACCAGGAGGTGGGAATGATTTCGGTCTCGACCGGGTTGCGTTCCACGCCGTAGAACGTGTCCGGCTCGTGGTGCTCGTTCAGGATGCCCAGCGGCAACAGAAACAGGCCGACCTGTGCATGCTGGCTGTCGGTCAGGTCGCGCTCGATATACGCCTGTTCGAGCTCGATCTCGCCTTTCTGGCCCTCGCCGGCGATCGAGTGTTCGAGCTCGACTTCGGCAAACAGTCGCGTGCGGGCGTCGAACTCGTGCCCCAGGAACAGCACGAAGCGGTGAAAGTCGATCTCGTCCTTGCTCTGCAGGCTGTTCCAGTGCATCTCGCCGTAGGCGCCCAGGCTGGTCTTCTCGGCCCAGGACGGGCCGCGCGCGGCGGCTTCCTGTTCGGCCTGTGCCACGGCCTCGCCGGTGGCGGCCACCTGCTGCTTGATCTGCTGGTTTTCGGCCTTCAGCGTGGCGATTTCCTGCTGCGCCGCAGCCAGCTGCGCCTGCAGTTGCGCCAGCGTCTGTTCGATGGCGTCGATCGACGTGGCGCCGTGCGCCGTGGATGTCACCGCGCCGCCCAGCAGTGCGGCAGCGAGCGCGCCACGCGCGCAATTTCGACCTTTCATGGTCCCTCCCTCGTGTGTTGACGCCGTGGCCAAGGTGCCAGGGCGGGAGGGAGTCTATATCACAACAAGAACGATTCGCATTCAAGATATCGATTATCTGGGGCCCGTCAGGTCGGCGTGTGGGATAGCGCGCGACCGGATTGCCAGGGTTCCGACGTGGCCACCGTCCAGAACGCCATGACGAACCGCCCGTCCGGAGGCGAACGCGGTTTTTCGGGTGTGGTCTCGGCAGGCCGGGCGGACTCTCTCGCGTGTGAAACGCCCACGGCACGGTCGGAAAAGCCATCTACGGAATTGGCGGCGATAATACGAAGACACGCCCTCACCACGCCCGAGTCGCTGTGCGCTGCCTGGTCATACGCCATGCCCCCGCCGAGTCCGGTCTGCCGGATGCCGACCGCCCGCTGAGCGCGGCCGGCGTCAGCCTGCTGCGTCAGGTGCGCGGCGCGCTGCAGGCGCTGGTGCCGGATCTCGACCTGATCGCACACAGCCCGCTGCGCCGGGCCCGCGAAACGGCCGCCTTGCTGGCGGAGGTGTTCGCAGTACCGACGCAGGAAACCGCTACCCTGGCCCCGGGCGGGCTCGACGATTTGGCGCCGTGGCTGGTCGGGCAGGCCGACGCGGTGGCACTGGTCGGCCACGAGGACGATCTGAGTTACTGGGTGTGTCACATGCTGACCGGCGAGGCAGGACGGTTTTTTAACTTCGAACGGGCGGGCGCCTGCCTGCTCGAATTTCGTGGTCCGTTGCGCCCCGGAGCAGCCCAGCTGCGCTGGCTGCTGGGGCCCGAGCACCTGGCCCGCATGGCGCGCCGCTGAGGCTACCGAGAACCGATGAATACGCCTGCCATGGCCATTACGCCGCCCGCGCAAGCTCCGGCACTCGTCGCCGCGTTCGACACCATCGCCGCGGTCGATCTGGGCTCGAACAGCTTCCACCTGATGGTGGCGCGCGTCACGGGCAGCGAACTGCAGGTGATCGACCGCCTGCGCGAGCCGATACGCCTGGGCGCGGGCCTGGATGGGGACGGCAATCTGACGCCGGCGATCTGCGCCGATGCGCTGGCCTGCCTGCGCCGCTTCGGCGAGCGCCTGCGCCGGCTGCCGGCAGGCGCGGTGCGCGCGGTGGGCACCAATGCCCTGCGCCTGGCCGCCAACAGCGAGCGCTTTCTGGCCGAGGCGCAGCGGGCGCTGGGACATCCGATCGAGGTCGTCTCGGGCGTCGAGGAGGCGCGGCTGATTTACCTGGGCGTCGCCCACAGCATTCCGGACGACGGGCGTCAGCAGCTGGTGATCGACATCGGCGGCGGCAGCACCGAGATGATCATCGGCCGCCATTACCAGCCGTTGCGGCTGGAGAGTCTGTACCTGGGCTGCGTGTCGCACAGCCAGCGGTTCTTCGGTGACGGGCGCATTACCGCCGCCCGCCTGCGCGACGCCGAACTGGCGGCTCTGGTCGAGCTCGAACCGATCATTTCCGACTACCGTGCGCTGGGCTGGGAGCGGGCCATCGGCGCCTCCGGCAGCATGGTGGCGGTGGCCGATGCGCTGCGCGTGGCCGGCCTGGCCAATGGTGGTATCACCGCGTCCGGGCTGCGGCAGCTGCGCAAGCGCGTGCTCAAACTCGGCCGCGTGGAGAAGCTGTCGCAGCTGCAGGTGCGGGCCGATCGGCTGCCGGTGTTCATGGGCGGGCTGGCCATCGTGACGGCGCTGTTCGAGGGGCTGGGCCTCGCGCAGCTTGAAATCTCCGACGGTGCGTTGCGCCAGGGTCTGCTCTACGACCAGCTCGGCCGCATCCACAATGCCGACATCCGTGATCTCACCGTGGCGCAGCTGGCGCGCCGTTACCACGTGGACGGCGCGCACGCCCGGCGCGTGGCGCGCACCCTGCAGCGCTGCCTGGGCATGGTCGGCGCGGCCTGGGAGCTGACCGATCCGCACCACGCACGCCTGCTGACCTGGGCCGCGCAGCTGCACGAAATCGGCCTCGACGTGGCCCATGCCCAGTACCACAAGCACGGCGCCTATATCCTGGAGCATGCCGACCTGGCCGGTTTCTCGCGCCAGGAACAGCACCAGCTGGCACTGCTGGTGCGCGTGCACCGGCGCAAGTTCGCGCTCACGGAATTCGCCACGCTGGCCGACGACACGCGCCGGTCCCTGACCCGCCAGGCGGTCCTGCTGCGGCTGGTGGTGGCGCTGCATCGCAGCCGCGCGGCGCTGCGCCTGCCCCGGTTCACGCTGCATGCGGCGGGCAACACGCTGACCATCGACTTCCCGCCCGGTTGGCTGGAGCGCCATCCGCTGACCGGCGCCGACCTGGCGCAGGAGGCGCAGTTCCTGGCCGCAGCCGGTTTCACGCTGCGGGTCGAAGGAGGCTGAGGGCGTGGCGGATGCCGGTGTGCCGCGCCTGCGTCTGCGGCTCGATCTGGCCGCTGGCATATCGTTCGGTCCGGGCAAGGCCGCGTTGCTGCAGGGCATCGCCGAGACCGGCTCGATCGCTGCCGCCGGGCGACGTATCGGCATGAGCTACAAACGCGCCTGGCAGTTGGTGGATGGCCTCAACCGCGATTTTGCCGCCGCACTGGTGAGCACGAGCCGCGGCGGCGCCCATGGCGGCGGTGCGGCACTGACGCCGCTGGGCGCGGAGGTGCTGGCCGCCTACAGGGCCCTGGAGGCGCAGGCCTCGGCCGGTTTGCACGATGGCCTGGTCCGCCTCGCGGACAGGCTCGCGCCCTGTGACTCTGGTTGAACCGGATCACGATGACGCCAAAAGGCCGATGAGCTGCGCCTCCTGGGTCGCGGTTGACCGGAACGCAACGAAACACGGGTGCCGTCTGGGCTATCGCCGGCTTGCCACCGACCAGCGCCAGCAAAGCATTCGCCTGCATCCCTGGCTGCACAAGCCTGTAAGGCGCGGTGCAATGCCCCCCGGCTGACGGAGTCCAATGCCATGCAGCCGGGGTATCGGAGCTGGACATGGCGCGCACGCTACGCTGGACAGGGGGAGTGTTGTTGGCAATCGCCGCGGTTGTGGCGCTTGCCGTGGGTGCACTGCAGATACTCGGCTGGAACGTCTTGCGAGGGCCGATTGCCACGGTGGTCACGGCCCGCACCGGGCGGCCGTTCGCGATACATGGCGATCTGGACGTGGACCTGGGCCTTACGCTGCGCGTGACTGCCCGTGACCTGGAGCTGGGCAATCCGCCGTGGGTCGATCCGAAGCGTCCGATGTTGCGCATGCGGGAGCTCGACCTGAGCCTGCGGCTGCCGCAGCTTCTGCGCGGGCGCGTGGTGTTGCCTCGCCTGATGCTCGACCAGCCGCAGGTGGCGCTGCTGCGCCGTGCTGATGGCAAGACCAGCTGGCAGCTTGGCAGTGAGGAGGGCGGCGACGGTAACAATCCGCCGCGCATCCGCGAGCTGGTGATCCGCGACGGCCAGGTGGAGCTGGAAGATGCGATCCGCGGCCTGAACCTGCAGGCCGCCGTAAGCTCTTCCAACCGCCTCGACGCGCCGCTGGGGCAGCAACTTCGGGTAACTGCCGAAGGGCGATACAACGGCCAGCCGTTCCGCCTGACAGCGCGCGGTGGCTCGCTGTTTGCGCTGGCCGAACGCGGCACACGCTACCCCGTGGCCCTGGATGTGCGCGCCGGCGATACCCGCATCACGCTCAAGGGCTCCGTCGGCACGGACGCCGCGCAAACCCTGGATGCCCGCCTCACGGTGAGCGGTCCTGACACCGCGGAGTTATACGGATTGCTCGGTGTGGTCCTGCCCAATTCGCCGCCGTATTCGGTTAGCGGCCAACTGCGCCATGCGGGCAATGCAGTTCGCTTCGATGACCTCAGCGGGAAGATCGGCGACAGCGACCTGGCGGGCAGCATGCGTTTCGACACCGGCGGGCCGCGGGTGCGCATGACGGCGGACCTGCGCTCCCAGCGGCTCGATTTCGACGATCTCGGCTCCTTGCTGGGCGCGCCGCCCGCCACGGGCAATGGCGAGACCGCATCGCTCGAGCAGAAGGTCCAGGCGACGCAGCTTGCACAGGAAGGACGCTTGCTTCCCGATGCGCCGTTGCACGCCGATCGGCTGCGCGCGATGGACGCCGACGTGCGCTACCTCGCCGCGAGCGTCGATGCGCGCACCGTGCCGCTCAAGGACGTGCGCGTGGAGGTGCAGCTGAAGGATGGCGTGCTGCGCCTGTCGCCGGCGAGTTTCAGCTTTCCACAGGGTAACCTGGAGCTGTGGCTGACCCTGGACGGTACGCGGGATCCGGCCGCCACCGATCTTGACGTGCGGCTCAGCAAGGTGCTCATGGACCAGCTGACGCCCCAGATCGATGGTGTTCCCGCGCTCGCCGGCACACTCGACGGCCGGGCCAGTATGGCCGGACGCGGCAACTCGGTCCGCGATTTCGCAGCCCATGCCAATGGACGCATGGGGCTCGCCATGAACGGGGGGCGCATGAGCCACCTGGCCGTGGAGCTGGTCGGCCTGGACGTGGCGGAGGCACTGGGCGTGTTGATCGGGAAGGACAAGCCGGTCGACATTCGCTGCGCCGCCGGGGCACTGGCATTGCAGGACGGGCAGCTGCGCATCAAAAGCATGCTGATCGATACGGAAGACTCGCTGGTCATCGCCGGGGGTGGGGTCGATCTGGCCACGGAACGCCTTGATCTGAAGCTGCAGACGCACTCGAAAGATGCAAGCCTGCTGTCCGGCCAGACGCCAGTGACGCTGAGCGGTCCGCTGCGGCGGCCGGCAGTGGGCATCGAGTCCAAAGGCCTCGCGGCGCGTGGTGCGGCGGCCTTGGCGCTGGGGGCGGTGCTGACACCGGTGGCTGCCATGCTGGCGTTCATCGACCCGGGGCTGGCACAGGACAGCGATTGCGCGGCCCGCTTGCGTGAGGCAGGCGCAGCTGCCGCAGACGCGCCCCCAGTGCGCTGACGGGTGCTGCGTTCGTTGTACCGCACGCGTCCGAACGTTATAGTTGGTAGGAAATAACGATAAGTATTGCAGAGCTGCTCGCCGGCAACTCCCGTTGAAAACCATTCCTCAGTTCGAGTCAGGATGTCCAGATGAACAAACCCTTGGAACAGTCGCACCCTACCGGGCTTTACCAGGCCCAGTACGGGCATTTCATCGGCGGCGAGTGGGTGGAGGGCGACAGCGGCAAGACCATCGACCTGCTCAATCCGGCCACCGGTCAGCGCCTGTCGCGCATTCAGGCCGGCAATGCCGTGGATGTCGAGCGGGCGGTGCAGGCCGCCGCCAGCGCATTCACCACCTGGGGCCACAGCACGCCGGGTCAGCGCCAGGAACTGCTGCTCGAGCTGGCCCGGCGCCTGAAGGCGCGGATGCAGGATTTCGCCCTGCTCGAGACGCTCAACAACGGCAAGCCGATTCGCGAGGCGCTGCATTTCGACCTGCCGACCACCATCAGTCAGTTCGAACTGTTCGCCGGCGCGGCCTTCCACCTGCATGGTCAGTCGCTGGATTACCCGGATGCGATCGGCATCGTGCACCGCGAACCCTACGGCGTGGTCGCGCAGATCATCCCCTGGAACGTACCGCTGGTGATGATGGCGACCAAGATTGCCCCCGCGCTGGCGGCCGGCAACACGATCGTGCTCAAGCCGGCCGAGACGGTCTGCCTGTCGGTGCTGGAGTTCTTCCGCGAAGTGGCCGACGTGCTGCCACCGGGCGTGGTGAACGTGGTCACCGGCTACGGTGCCGACGTTGGCGAGGCGCTGGTTTCCCATCCGCTGGTGCGCAAGGTGGCCTTCACCGGTTCCATCGCCACCGCCCGCCGCATCATGGGCTATGCCGCCACCAACGTGATTCCGCAGACCCTGGAACTGGGCGGCAAGTCGGCGCACATCGTGTGTGACGACGCCGACATCGACGCCGCGGTGGAAGCGGCGGCCCTGTCGACCATCTTCAACAAGGGCGAGGTCTGCATCGCCGGCACGCGCCTGATGCTGCACGAGCGCATCCGCGACGAGTTCCTGGAAAAACTGGCCCGCACGCTGGACACCGTCAAGCAGGGCGACCCCACCGATCCGGCCACGCAGATCGGGGCTCAGGCCTCCGTGATGCAGCGCGACAAGGTGCTGTCCTACATCGACATCGGCATGCAGGAAGGTGCCAAGGTGTACCGTGGCGGCAAGCGCGCCAGCGGCCCGGGGCTGGATGAGGGCAACTTCATCGAGCCGACCATCCTGGTCGACGTCGACAACAGCATGCGCGTCGCCCAGGAGGAAATCTTCGGCCCGGTCACCTGCGCCATTACCTGGAAGGACGACGACGAGGTGTTGCGCCTGGCCAACGACAGCAGCTACGGGCTGGCCGGCGGTCTGTGGACGCGCAACCTGACCCGCGCGCATCGCATCTCGCGTGCCATGCAGACCGGCACCGTCTGGGTGAACCGCTACTTCAACCTCAAGCCCGGCATGCCGCTGGGCGGCTACAAGCAAAGCGGCTTCGGGCGGGAGTTCTGTTTCGACATCCTGAACCACTACACGCTGACCAAGAGCGTGGTGATCAACCTGGAGGAAGGGCCGCTGGGTCTGTTCCAGGGCTGACGACGAATCTGGCCCGGCCGCGTTGCGGCCGGGCCTTTTTTTGGCCATTCGTTATAGTCGTTGGTACTCAACGCGACGCCCGGCGCAGATCCGGCAACGCCGGACATTTCGCCTCAAGACTTCGCCACAAACGGAATGTCGCGTCTGCCACAAACCGTACAGCGGCAGGCATCAAGACGCCCGTTGAATCCAAGAATGATTAATACAACCAACGGAAAAATATAGTTTTTATATATTTTCCCCTGAGTTGGCCCGGATTTTGATGAATGCACGTCGAGGTTGCTTCGCCACCCGTTATGCATACCGATGCAAAACGCATCCGGAGGACACATGACCCCGCAAGCGCGCTGGGAAGTCAAAGGCTCGGTCGAACTCGGCCCCGACGGCCAAGGCCCGCTGGAGGATCGGCGCATCCGGCTGCTGGAGCGGATCGGCGCCACCGGCTCCATCAGTCAAGCGGCCAAGGCCATGGGCATGAGCTACCGCGCCGCCTGGAACGCCGTCGATGCGCTGCGCAACCTGGCCGGCGAAGCCCTGCTGGTGACGCAAAGCGGCGGCAGTGCCGGCGGCGGCACCCGATTGACCCCGGCCGGTGAACGGCTGGTGCGCACCCACCGGCTGGTTCACGAACACCAGCGACGCTTCCTGATCGGGCTGCAGGCGCAGCTCGAACAGGCAGACACCTATCAACTCATCAGGAGATTGGCCGTGAAAACCAGCGCCCGCAACCAGTTCTTCGGCACCGTGACCGGCATCCGCGTCGGTTCGGTAAACGCCGAGGTGACGATCACCCTGAACGAGCACGACCGTCTGGTCGCCATGATCACCATGGAGAGCCTGTCGGAACTCCAGCTCGCGCCCGGCAGCGAGGTCTGGGCGCTGGTGAAGGCACCCTCGGTGCTGCTGACCACGCCGGATCCGCACATCAAGCTGTCGGCCCGCAACCGGCTGTGCGGCACGGTGTCGCGCATCACCCGCGGCAGCGTCAATGCCGACGTGGTGATCGACCTGCCGGGCGGCACTGCGGTCAGCGCCATCATCACCAACGACAGCCTGGACAGCCTGGGATTGCGCGAAGGCGATCCGGCCTGCGCGGTGTTCAAGGCCGGCAGCGTGATCCTGGGCGTCAATGCCTGAGCGGCTGCCGCGGTGGTCCGCCACCTGATTTAAAGCACAACGCACAGGGAGAACTCCATGCTTCGCAGAGCAATTACGGTCGCCATCTGTACCGGTTTGGCCCTGGACACCGCATACGCCGCCGACACGCCGCCGGCCGACCTTGCGGCCATGCAACGGCGCCTGGACCAACTCGAAAGCCTGGTCGGGAAGCTCCAGTCCGAACTGGACGCGGAGCGCACCGCGCGCCAGCGCGTCGAGGCCGACACCTGGATACGGCCGGTCACCGACGGCAAGAGCCTCAAGCTGCAGTCGCCGAGTGGCGATTTTTCGTTCCAGGCCGGCGGTCGGCTGGACGTCGATTACGCCCACTACAACGCCGACAAACAGCCGCTGGGCGATGGCACGGATTTTCGGCGGGCACGGATGTACGTCCGCGGCACGCTGGCGCGCGATTTCGATTACCTGTTCGAGTACGAGTTCGCCGACAACAACAGCAGCAACACCCGTACCCGCGGCATTACCGATGCCTGGCTGCGCTACAAGGGCTTTGCGCCGGCGCTGCTGACGGTCGGCAATTTCAAGGAGCCGTTCGGCATGGAACAGCTCACCAGCGACAACACCACGCTGTTTCTCGAACGCGGCGTCAACGACATCCTGACCCCGGGGCGTGCGGTCGGGGCCGAGCTGCGCACGGCCGGCACCCAATGGAGCCTGGCCGGCGGCGTGTTCGGCGAAAAGCCCGAAGGCGATGTGTCGAACGAAGGTGACGAGGGCTGGGAAGTCGCGGCGCGCGCCACCTTCGCGCCGCTGCTGACACCGAACGCTGTCATTCACCTGGGCGCAGCCGTGCGCCGCGACGATCCGAACGACTCCACCAACGCGCTGCGCTGGCGCACCAAGCCGGAGTCCAACATCACCAGCGTGCAGCTGGTCGATACCGGTGTCCTGGCCAACACCAACAGCTTTCTTGCCGGCGGCGCCGAGCTGGCGGGCATGTGGGGACCGGTCACGCTGCAGTCCGAATACATGCGCATGTCGCTGGACCGCAAAGGAGCTGCGACCGATCCGGACTTCTCGGGCTGGTACGTGCAGACCGCCTGGTTGCTGACCGGCGAGCGCCGGCCCTACAAGGTGGCCGAAGGTGTGTTCGACCGCGTGCAGCCCCTGGGCAGCGTCGGGCTGGGCGGCATCGGCGCCTGGGAACTGGCGGCGCGCCTGAGCGAAGTCGATCTGAGCGACAGGGGCGTGGTCGGTGGGCGCGAGCGCAACCTGACGCTGGCCATCAACTGGTACCTGACCTCCAACATCCGCCTGATGCTGAACCACATCGACGTGCTGACGCTGGACAGACCCGGCAACCCGGCCAACGGCGACGAGCCCTCCGTCTGGGGCGCACGCCTGCACGTGGATTTCTGAAGCCTGTTCAGTCGCCCTGCCGCAAGGAGAATCGTCATGAAGAATCGTTTTGTTAACCGAGTCCTGGCGCTTGCAACCGCGTTGCTGCTGGTCGCGCCAGCGTCCCGCGCGCAGGAGGTGGTGGCCGCCGTCGCCGCCAACTTCGCCGCCGCCATGGCGCGCATCGAGCCGGCCTTCGAGCAGGCCAGCGGCCACCAGCTGACCGTGGTGCTGGGCTCGTCCGGCAAGCTGGTGACGCAGATTCAGCAGGGCGCGCCCTTCGACGTGCTGCTGTCCGCCGATGTCGAGCGCCCGGACGTGCTGGCGAAAAGCGGCCTGGGCGTGCCGGCCTCGCGCTTCACCTACGCCATCGGCCGGCTGGCGCTGTGGAGCCCGGACCCGCAGGCCATCGGTGCCGATGGCGTGGCCTACTTGCGCGCCGGCAGCTTTCGCCATCTGGCCATCGCCAATCCGGCCGTCGCGCCTTATGGCGCCGCGGCCCAGCAGGTGCTCGAAAAACTGGGTTTGTGGGCGGCTGTGCAGGACAAGGTCGTGCGCGGCGAGGACATCGGGCAGGTCTATTCGATGGTCGCCAGCGGCGCCGCCGAGGCCGGCTTCGTCGCCTTGTCCGCCGTCATTGCCGGCCCCAAGCCGGGCAGCCACTGGACGGTGCCGCAGGAGATGTACCCGCCGCTGAAGCAGGACGCCATCCTGGTCACGCGTGCCCGCGCCAATCCGGCGGCGCAGGCCTTCCTCGATTACCTGAAAACCCCGGCCAGCCGCGACGTGATTCAATCCCTGGGCTATGACCTGCCCGCCCCCTGAAGCATGACGGTCGATCTGGGCCCGGTCTGGCTCTCGCTGCGCCTGGCCGGCGTCACGGTGGCGCTGCTGCTGCTGGTCGGCACGCCGCTGGCCTGGTGGCTGGCGCATACGCGCACGCGCGCCAAACCGCTGATCGAGGCGCTTACCGCGCTGCCGCTGGTGCTGCCGCCGACGGTGATCGGCTTCTACCTGCTGGTGCTGTTCGCGCCGGCCGGCGTGCTGGGCGAACCCTGGCTGCGCCTGACCGGGCAGACGCTGACCTTTTCCTTCAGCGGCCTGGTGCTGGCCTCGATGATCTACTCGCTGCCGTTCGTGGTGCAGCCATTGCAGGGCGCCTTCGAGGCGGTCGGACGCGGTCCGCTGGAAGCCGCGGCCACGCTGGGTGCCGGGCCGCTGGATGCGTTCTTCACCGTGGCCAGTCCGCTCGCGCTGCGCGGCTATGTAACCGCCACCGTGCTCGGCTTCGCGCACACGCTGGGCGAGTTCGGCGTGGTGCTGATGGTCGGCGGCAACATCCCCGGCCGCACGCGGGTGATCTCGATCGCCATCTACGAACAGGTGGAAACCCTGCAGTACGCGCAGGCGCATGTCCTGGCCGGTGGACTGCTGGTGTTCTCGTTTGCAGTGCTGGTGCTGGTCTATGCGCTGAACCGCCGCTTTCCGGTGCATGCCGCGTGAGCGTGCTGGCCTTCGACCTGGCGGTGGACCACGGCGCGTTTGCGCTGCGCGCCTGCGAGACGCTGCCGCTGGCCGGCATCACCGCCGTGATGGGTGCCTCCGGCAGCGGCAAGAGCACCTTGCTGCGGGCGCTGGCAGGGCTGGATGCGGCGGCGCGCGGGCGCGTGCAGCTCGGCGGCACGGTGGTGCAGGACGACGCCGGCGGCGTGCGCCTGCCGCCGCACCGGCGCGGCATAGGCTACGTGTTCCAGGACGCGCGGCTGTTCGCGCACCTTCGCGTGGCCGGCAATCTGCGCTACGCGCTCCAGCGGGCGCGGCCGGGCGCCGATGCGCCGGGTTTCGATGAGGTCGTCGCCGCGCTCGATCTGGCGCCGCTGCTCGGTCGCCGCGTGGCCGGCCTGTCCGGCGGCGAGCGCCATCGTGTGGCCATCGCCCGGGCGCTACTGGCCAATCCGCGCCTGCTGCTGCTGGACGAACCCTTGGCCGCGCTGGATCTGAAGCGCAAGGCGGAGCTGCTGCCCTACATCCACCACTTGCCGGGGCGCTTCGGCATTCCGCTGATCTACGTCTCCCACGCGGTGGAGGAAGTCGCCCAGCTCGCCGATGAGGTACTGATCCTGACCGCCGGCCGGGTGGTGGCCCGCGGCGAAGCGCATGCGGTGCTGGAACAGCCGCAGGCCGAGGCCGTGTCCGGCCATTTCGAGGCCGGCGTGCTGCTGCACGCGCACGTGCTCGGCCAGGCGCCGGACTACGCCCTGACCGAGGTGGAGGTGGGCGGCCAGCGGTTGTGGTTGCCGCACATCGACGACGCGCCCGGCGCGCCGGTGCGCCTGCGGGTGCGCGCCCGCGACGTGGCGATCGCCCTGCAGCGCGTCGAAGGCGTGAGCATCCGCAACCAGTTGCAGGCCACCGTGCTGCGCATCGACGCCGAGCCGGTCAGCGCCTATGCCGAGCTGCTGCTGGCCCTGGATGGCGCCGATGACAGCGGCCCACACCTGCGCGCCCGCATCACCCGCGAGGCGGTGGCGGCGCTGGGTCTGGTGGTGGGCCAGCCGGTGTGGGCGCTGATCAAGGGGGTTTCCTTCGATCGGCGGGAGCTGGTTGCCAGCCAGTCCGGCTGAGAGCCTGCTCAGTCGTCAGCTGGCCGATGCTGCGCGGGAACCACGCCGAGCTTGCGCATGCGCGCCCGCAGCGTGTGCGGGTTGATGGCCAGCAGCCGGGCGGCGCCGCGGCGGCCCTCTACCCGCCCCTGCGTGCGCGCCAGGGCGGCGCGAATGTGCGCCGCCATGGCTTCGTCGAGGGTCGGAAACTCGCCGGCGCTGGAGCCGACTGCCGCCGCAGTACTGGGCAAGGCCGGCGCAGCCATGCCAAGCGCTGCGGCGCAATCGAGCCGATCGCCGCTGCCCAGCAGCGCGGCGCGCTCGATTACGGTGGCCAGCTCGCGCACGTTGCCCGGCCACGGGTAATCAGCCAGCCGTGCCAGTTCGCGCGCGTCCGGCAGTCGCGGCGGCAGGCCCAGTTTCAGGCATGCCCGCCGCGCAAAGTGATGCGCCAGTTCCGGGATGTCGTCGCGTCGTTCGCGCAGCGGCGGAATGCGGATCGGGAACACCGCCAGGCGGTACCACAGGTCTTCACGAAAGGCGCCCTGCGCCACCATGGCCGGCAGGTCGCGGTGGGTGGCGGCGACGATGCGCACGTCCACCTGCAGCGTCTGCTCGCCACCGACACGCTGCAAGCCGCCGTCCTGCAGCACCCGCAGCAGGCGCACCTGGGCCGACAGCGGCAGTTCGCCGACCTCGTCCAGAAACAGCGTGCCGCCGTCGGCACGCTCGAACCAGCCGCGGCGCTGGCCAATGGCGCCGGTGAAGCTGCCCTTCTCGTGGCCGAACAGCTCGGAGTCCACCAGTTCCGGCGCCAGCGCCCCGCAGTTGACGCGCACGAACGGCCCGCCGGCGCGGCGCGAGCGTTCGTGGATGGCGCGTGCGACCACTTCCTTGCCGGAGCCGGTCTCGCCCAGCAGCAGCACCGAGCTGTCCGAACGCGCCACCTGCGCCACGCGCTGCATCACCGTATGCAGACCCCGGTCGGCGCCGACGATGGTGTCGGCCACCGCATCGCGACCGAGTCGGGTCAGCAGCAGCTGGCGTTCTTCTTCCGCTATCGCCCGCTGTTGATCCAGTTCGTGCAAGCGCACATCGCGCGCCAGTACGGCGGTCAGCGGTTCCAGCAGGGTGGCGAATTGCCGCCGGTGGCCCGCCTCGAAGCCGCCCGGGCGGGGCGTCAGCACGGCAAGCCCGAGCAACGGACCACCGTCGTGCAGCAGTCCCACCAGCAAGGCTTTGCCAACAGGCGCCGACAGCGCAGCGAGCGCCTCCGGCCGGGCTGATTCGTCGGTCAGATGGAGCACCGGGCTGCGCTTCATTTCACCGCTCAGCGCCTTGAATGCCGTCGGCGTGACTTGCCAGTGGCGCCCGGCCAGCGAGGCCGTGTCGGCGGCGGTCTCGAACCGCCGGGCAGCGGCATCGCAGCGAATCAGTTCCAGGCGTGCGTGTGGCAGCGCCGTTGCAAGCCGCGCGGAAATGGCCTTTACCGTCGCGGCCAGATCGGCGCCGTGTCCGACCTCGTGCCAGAGCGCGAGCAGCAGGTCGGTGTCGGTCGTCATGCGTGATTCCGTCATGTAACTGGCTGTAAGGAACTAAAAATCGATCTTTCGCGGCGGCTCGCGCGCCCGCCGCGCAGGCGGTGGCTGCGGGGCGGGCCTGCTGCCTGGGCGGCGCCGCGGGCTTGCGCACATATCGGCAACAGTTGACGGCAGGCCGTGAAATGATACAGCTGTAATGGCCATATGTGCTCGAAGGAGCCAGAAAAAGCCTGGGATGGATTTCAACCCTCTGTAGTGATTGAAAAAAGTCAAAACAAAAAGATGGCGCGGTAATTGCTAATTCGCCTTGATGGGCGTTGCCGAGCTTGTGCGCCCGCTGGCGCCGGTCAAGCTTGGCCGTCCGCTGCGCCCGCCTTCGTCGGCTGCGTCGAGGGGGCGACCGTCAGGCGCGCTTCATCGGCCGGCCGCACTCGAGGGCCGGTTCGGGCGGGGCTTTTGGCGGCGCGTACTTTTCAATCGTGCCGGCGGCGGGGCGTGTTCCCGCTGCCGGGCTAGAAGGAGATTTGGCAATGGGTGTGCAGGCAATCAACGCGCGCAATCAGTTCCGGGGCAAGGTCAAGGAGATCATCCGCGGTGATGTGGTGAGCGAAGTCGACGTCGAGACGCCGGCGGGTATCGTGACTTCGGTGATCACGACGCGCTCGGTGGACGAGCTGGGTCTGAAGCCCGGCTCGACGGTCATCGCGCTGGTCAAATCGACCGAAGTGATGATCGCCACGCTGGTGTGATGCCCTCACGGCGCCACGCCGGCAATCGCGCGCAAGTTCGGTCGCAAGGCTCTGCACCCTCAGGTTTCGCGGTCCGCGCAGGAGTGGCCAATGTGCCAGTTGCTTGGAATGAACAGCTACAAGCCGGCGTCGCTGCAATTCGCACTGCAGGGCTTCATGCGGCGCGGCGGTGACACCGACCACCATGCCGACGGCTGGGGCATTGCCCACTTCGAGGGCGGGCAATGCCAGCTCACGGTGGACGTGGCGCCGGCGGCGTTCTCCCCGCTGGCGCAAGCCGTGGCGCGCCGAAACATCAAGGTGCGCAACGTGATCGTTCACGTGCGGCGCGCGACGCAGGGCAGCGTGGCATACGAGAACTGCCACCCGTTCGTGCGCGAGCTGTGGGGCCAGACCTGGGCTTTCGCTCATAACGGCGACCTGCGCGATCTGCCGCAAACATCGGCCATGCACTATCGGCCGCAAGGCCAGACCGACAGCGAACGCGCCTTGTGCCTGCTGCTGGACGGCCTGCGCGAGCGCTTTGGCGAGCAGCCGCCCTCGCTGGCGCGCCTGCAGGCCGAGGTGCAGCGACTTTCCGCCCGGATCGGCGCGCATGGCGCCTTCAACTACCTGCTGTCCAACGGCGAGCTGCTGTTCGCGCATGGCTCGACGGATCTGTTCCAGCTGTGCCGGGAAGCGCCGTTCGGGGCGGCCCGGCTCGTCGATTGCGATCTGAGTGTGGACTTTGCGCGCCTGAATCACTTGGATGACCGCATCGCGATCGTCGCCACCCAACCGCTCACGGTGGACGAGGACTGGCGGGCCATTCCGCCGGGCGAGCTGCGCCTGTTCATCGGCGGGCGCGAGGTGAGCGATGCGGCGCCCGAGCGCGAGTTCGCTTTCGCTTGCTGAAGTCTTGAGCCTTGCACGCGTCGTGGCCGGTAGGGCCTGGCCGGCTGGCGACGCGGGGCAACCCATGAAGGGATGCACCGTGCCTGGCACTGTTAATTTCCGTGATATTTGACGGAATGCCACTGCATATCACCAGTTAACAGCATATAAGCTGGAAAAAGAATGGCCGATACCAGCGGCCTAATATCGTCAACTAATTGTTATTGAATAAATAACAATTTAATCAGTGTCGATGGCATGGGCGTTGCTATTGGCTACAGCCAAATGTCGCATCGCCGATCCTGGATTTAGCCATGACCCAGCCCTTGTCGCCTGACGCGCTGCCGAATGAAACCCTGCGCCGGGTAATTGAAGCGCTGCGCGGGCTGCGCTATGGCGCGGTGGAAATCACCGTCCACGACGGCCGCGTGGTGCAGATCGAGCGCACCGAGAAACTGCGCCTGTCCTCATCCGGCGAGCAGTGTTGACCGTGACTCGCCATCCCGAACGGGTCTGACCCGTTCCGGCCAGCGCACGCGCGCAGCCGGTCTTCTCGCAAAAGCAATCACGCACGACCGACCGGGCTACCGGAGGCTTCAAGTGAAAAAATCCGGAGCACTTTTCCATGAAAGCCTTTATGCACGCCCTGCCGATGCTGGGCGGCTTGGCCGTCCTGTGGGCGGCGCCGGTCGCCACGCAGGCGGCCGCTGACGTGAATACCAGCCTTGAACAGCGCGTCGAGCAGCTCGACCAGGAGCTGCGCGTGCTGCGCCGGCAACTCGAGATCGACCATGAAGCGCGTGACGCGCAGGCGCTGGCCGACCAGCAGAAGGGCATCAAGGTCACGCACAACGGGCGCAGCGTGAAGCTGGCGTCTTACGACAATGCCTTCGTGTTCCAGCCGATCGGCCGGGTCCAGGTGGATTACGCGCATTACGACGCGGACAAGCAGCAACTGGGCGACGGCACCGCCATCCGCCGGGCGCGCCTGGGCGCGCAGGGCACGGTGTTTCGTGTCTGGGATTACAAGGTCGAGTACGAGTTCTCGGACAGCAAGGCCAACCCGGCCGCCAGCGGCATTCGCGACGCCTACATCAGCTACACCGGATTCAAGCCGGTGTTGCTCACGGTCGGCAACTTCAAGGAGCCGTTCAGCTTCGAGCAGGTCAGCAGCGACAGCGCGCTGACCTTCCTGGAGCGCTCGCTGATCGACGTGTTTGCGCCGTCGCGGCACATTGGCGCCGCGGTGCAGACCTCCGGCGCCAACTGGAGCGTGGCCGGCGGTCTGTTCGGCGAGCGGCCCCAGGACGATGCCGCAAGCGAAGGCGACGAGGGCACCGACATCACCGGTCGCGCCACCTGGGCGCCGTTCTGGGACAACGGGCAGGTGCTGCATGTGGGCGCCGCGCTGCGTCGCCACGACCCGAACGATTCGACCAATGCCCTGCGCTTTGCCAGCCGACCGGAGACCAACATCACCGATGCGCAACTGGTCGACACCGGCGTGCTGACCGGTACCGATCACATCGACAGCTATGGCCTGGAAGCCGCCGGCGAATGGGGGCCGTGGTCGCTGCAAAGCGAGTACATCGGCACCAAGGTGAATCGCAAATCGGCCAGTGACGTCGATCTGAACGGCTGGTACGTGCTGACCAGCTGGTTCATCACCGGCGAGAGCCGTCCCTACAAGGTGAGCGAGGGCGTGTTCGACCGCGTCACGCCTCTGGGCGTGGTTGGCCAGGGCGGCATCGGCGCCTGGGAGCTGGCACTGCGCCTGTCGCAGCTGGACCTGAACGACGGCGCGCTGGTCGGCGGCAAGGAACGCAACCTCACCGTGGGCCTCAACTGGCACCTGACGCCCAGCATCAAGCTGCAGGCCAATTACATCAAGGTGCTGGAAGTTGACCGCCCTGGCAGACCCACCGACGGTGACGAGCCGAGCGCCTACACCGTGCGCGCCCAGGTCGATTTCTGACCCGCGCCGTCTCACTCAGCCTCACTCAGGAGTTCAGTCATGACCTTTGAAACCTATTTCTGGGAACTGGAGCAAAGCCGGCCCGATTTCGAGCCGGAACCGCCCCCACAGCGCAAGCCGGCCGGCGGCAGCGCCATCCTGGTCGCCCTCGTGCTCGGCCTGCTGGTGCTGCTGGGGGGCGTTGGCGCCGCGCTGGCCGCCGACCGCACGCTGCTGAACGTCTCCTACGACCCGACGCGCGAGCTGTACGTCGACTTCAACGCCGCCTTCGCCAAGCACTGGAAGGACCAGACCGGCGAGACGGTCACCATCAACCAGTCGCACGGCGGTTCCGGCAAGCAGGCGCGGGCGGTGATCGACGGCCTGGCCGCGGACGTGGTGACCTTTGCTCTGGCCTACGACGTGGATGCGCTGCGCGTCAACGGCGGGCTGATTCCCGCCGGCTGGATCAACCGCCTGCCCAACAACAGCGCGCCGTATACGTCCACCATCGTGCTGCTGGTGCGCAAGGGCAATCCCAAGGGCATTCACGACTGGGACGACGTGGTGCGCGACGGCGTGTCGGTGATCACGCCAAACCCCAAGACCTCCGGCGGCGCCCGCTGGAACTACCTGGCGGCGTGGGAGTTCGCCAAGCGCAAGTACGGCAGCGACGACAAGGCGCGCGAGTTCGTGACCAAGCTGTATCGCAACGTGCCGGTGCTGGATTCGGGCGCCCGCGGCTCGACCACCACCTTCGTGCAGCGCGGCATCGGCGACGTGTTCCTGTCCTGGGAAAACGAGGCCTACCTGGCGCAGAAGGAACTCGGGCCGGACCAGTTCGAGATCGTCTACCCGTCGCTGTCGGTGCTGGCCGAAGCGTCGGTAGCGGTGGTGGACCGGGTGGTGGACCGGCGCAAGACGCGCGATCTGGCCGAGGCGTACCTGCAGTACCTCTACAGCCCCGAGGGCCAGGACATCGCCGGCCGGCACTTCTACCGGCCGCGTGATCCGGCGGCGCTGGCCAAGTACGCGAGCACCTTCAAGCCGATCCCGCTGTTCACGGTGGACGAGGCCTTCGGCGGCTGGGACAAGGCGCAGGCCACGCATTTCGCCGACGGCGGCATCTTCGACCAGATCTACGCCGCCGGGCGCTGATCCCCTCCGGCACGGAACCTGGCGGGGCCCGGCCCCGGCGCGTGGGAGTTCCTCCACTCCATTCCGCGCCGGGGCCGGGCCCCCACCGGGCCGACCGAAACAGGAACCACTCGAATGCTTTCCCAGATTCGCTCGCGCAGCGTGCTACCCGGCTTCGGGCTCACGCTCGGTTTCACCGTTCTTTACCTCAGCCTGATCGTGCTGATTCCGCTCTCGGCCACCTTTCTGAAGGCCGCGCAGCTCGGCTGGGAGGGCATCTGGCAGGCGGTCAGCAGCCCGCGCGTGCTGGCCTCGTATCGCCTGACCTTCGGTGCGTCCCTGTTCGCGGCCACCATCAATCTGGTGTTCGGCCTGCTGGTGGCATGGGTGCTGGTGCGCTACCGCTTTCCCGGCCGGCGGCTGGTGGATGCGCTGGTGGACCTGCCGTTTGCCTTGCCCACGGCGGTGGCCGGCATCGCGCTGACGGCGCTGTACGCGCCCAATGGTTGGCTGGGCGCGCTGCTGGTGCCGCTGGGCGTGAAGGTGGCCTTCACGCCGCTGGGCATCGTGGTGGCGCTGATATTCATCGGCCTGCCGTTCGTGGTGCGCACGGTGCAGCCGGTGCTTGAGGATGCCGAGGCGGAGCTTGAAGAAGCCGCGGCGAGTCTTGGCGCCGGCCGGCTGACCACGTTCCGGCGCGTGATCCTGCCGACCATCTGGCCGGCGCTGCTGACCGGCTTCACGCTGGCCTTCGCCCGGGCGCTGGGCGAGTACGGGTCGGTGATCTTCATCGCCGGCAATCTGCCGTTCGTGTCCGAGATCACGCCGCTGCTGATCATCACCAAGCTTGAGCAATACGACTACGCCGGCGCCACGGCCATTGCCGCCTCGATGCTGACGCTGTCGTTCCTGCTGCTGCTGCCGATCAACCTGCTGCAGGCCTGGAGCCGGCGGCGCACCGGTGGAGTCTGACGCATGGCCCGGCACAACCCCGCTTTGCTGGAACCGCTGTGGCTGCGCGTGGGCCTCACGCTGCTCGCGTTGGCGTTCCTGGTGGCGTTCCTGCTGCTGCCACTGGCGGCAGTGCTCACCGAGGCGCTGCGCCAGGGGCCAGCGGCCTACTTCGCCGCGCTCAGCGAACCGGACGCACGTTCCGCCATGCGCCTGACGCTGATCGCGGCTGCCATCGCCGTGCCGCTGAACCTGGTGTTCGGCCTGGCGGCGTCGTGGGCCATCGCCAAGTTCGAGTTCCCCGGCAAGAGCCTGCTGATCACCTTGATCGACCTGCCGTTCGCCGTCTCGCCGGTGATCGCCGGCCTGATCTACGTGCTGCTGTTCGGCGCCCACGGCTGGCTCGGACCGTGGCTGATTGAGCACGACGTGCAGATCGTGTTTGCCGTGCCGGGCATCGTGCTGGCGACGATTTTCGTCACCTTCCCGTTCGTCGCCCGCGAGCTGATCCCGCTCATGCAGGCGCAGGGCTCGGACCAGGAAGAGGCGGCGCTCACGCTGGGCGCCGGCGGCTGGCGGGTGTTCTGCAAGGTGACGCTGCCGAACGTGAAGTGGGGCCTGCTGTACGGCGTGATCCTGTGCAACGCCCGGGCGATGGGCGAGTTCGGTGCGGTCTCGGTGGTGTCCGGTCACGTCCGTGGCCAGACCAACACGCTGCCGCTGCATGTCGAGATCCTCTACAACGAATACAACTTCGTTGCTGCTTTTGCCTGCGCCTCGCTGCTGGCCCTGCTGGCACTGGTCACGCTGGGCATCAAGACCCTGGTGGAGTGGCGTACCAGTGAAGCCCAGGACGCGCCGATTCCAGACAGTGCCCCCCTCCCGCACGGACAAACCGCATGAGCATCGTGATCGATCAGGTCAGCAAGCGCTTTGGCACCTTCCAGGCGCTCGACGACCTCAGCCTGCACATCCCCACCGGCGAGCTGGTGGCGCTGCTGGGCCCGTCCGGCTGCGGCAAGACCACGCTGCTGCGCATCATCGCCGGCCTCGAACAGGCCGACGCCGGGCGCATCGAGTTCCACGGCGAGGACGCCACCGGCCGCCACGTGCGCGAGCGCGGGGTCGGCTTCGTGTTCCAGCACTACGCGCTGTTCCGGCACATGACGGTGTTCGAGAACGTCGCCTTTGGCCTGAAGGCCCGGCCGCGCAAGCTGCGCCCGCCGGCGGCCGAGATCGCCCAGCGCGTGCAGCGGCTGCTGGAACTGGTGCAGCTCGGCTACGCCGCGGCGCGCTATCCGCACCAGCTTTCAGGCGGCCAGCGCCAGCGGGTAGCGCTGGCGCGGGCGCTGGCCATCGAGCCGCGGGTGCTGCTGCTGGACGAACCGTTTGGCGCGCTCGACGCCAACGTGCGCAAGGAACTGCGCCGCTGGCTGCGCCGCCTGCACGAGGAACTGCACGTGACCAGCGTGTTCGTGACCCACGATCAGGAGGAAGCCATGGAAGTGGCCAGCCGCATCGTGGTCATGAACCGCGGCCGCATCGAGCAGGTCGGCACGCCGGACGAGGTCTACGAACAGCCGGCCACGCCCTTCGTGTCGAGCTTCCTGGGCAGCGTCAACCTGTTCCATGGCCGCCTGCACGACGGCTGGGCGCACATCGGCAACTGGCGCGCGCCGGCGCCGGAACACGCCACCGCCAGCGGAACTGCGGCCGCCTACCTGCGCCCGCACGAGATCGAGCTGTCCACCGACGAGGCCGGCGCGCTGGACGCAGCGGTGGTCTGCGGCGTGCGGGCCATGGGCGCGCTGGTGCGGATTGAACTGGAGCGCGGCGCCGATGCCGGCCTGGTGGAGGTGGAGCTGCCGCGCGAACGCTACGCGCAAAACCCCTACGCGATCGGCGAGCGGCTGTTCCTGCGCGCCCGCCGCGTGCGCCTGTTTGCCCAGGACCCGCACGGCGCCGCGGCCGGCACGGCAGTCGCCGCCGATCGCAGCCTGCCGCCGCCCTGACGGCAGCGCGCCGGCCACCCGAGCGTCAGACTCAAAACCCCAGGCCGAGCTGCCCGCCGGCGGGCGGGCGAAAGTGCTGCGTGGAAAGCGCCGGCGCCTGACCCAGGCCAAGGCGCCGGCTGGCCAGAGTGAAGCGCTGGGCGATCAGCTGTGCCTGCGGGCCGTGCCCGCGCTGGCGTTCGCCAAACTCGCTGCTGGCCAGTTCGCCGCGCCAGCTGGCGCGGATGGCGTTCATCACGTGGCCGGCGCGCAGCGGCTGGTGGTGCGTGAGCCAGTCCTCGAACAAAGCCGCCACCTCGCCCGGCAGGCGCACCAGGGCGAAGCCGGCAAAGCGCGCCCCGGCGCCGTGGGCGGCCTCCAGGATGCGTTCGAGTTCGTGGTCGGTCAGCGCCGGCACGATGGGCGACACCAGCACACCCACCGGCACGCCGGCCTGCGCCAGTCGAGCAATGGCATCCAGGCGCGCCTGCGGTGCCGCGGCGCGTGGCTCCAGCGTGCGGGCCATGTCGGCGTCCAGCGTGGTGACGGACAGGAACACGGTCGCCAGTTCCTGCCGTGCCAGCTCGGCCAGCAGGTCGATGTCCCGGCACACGCGCGCCGACTTGGTGACGATCGCCACCGGGTGGCGGCAGTCCAGCAGCAGTTCCAGCACGCTGCGGGTGATGCGCCAGTTGCGCTCGGCCGGCTGGTAGGGATCGGTGTTGGTGCCCATGGCCAGCACCTGGCAGCGGTAGCCGGGCTTGCGCAGGGCGTCGGCCAGCAGCTGCGCGGCACGCGGCTTGGCCAGGATGCGGGTCTCGAAATCGAGCCCCGGCGACAGGTCCAGATACGCGTGGCTGGGCCGGGCGAAGCAGTAGATGCAGCCGTGCTCGCAGCCGCGGTAGGGATTGAGCGACTGGTTGAACGGCAGGTCCGGCGAGTCGTTGCGGGTGATGACCGAGCGCGTGGCGTCCACGCTGACCACGGTGCGCGGGCCGGTTGCCGGTTCGTCGGCGGGATCGCTTACCCGCGCCTGGCGGGCGTAGCGCGGGGTGGGGTTCTGGCCGGTGCCGCGGCCCTTGGGCGGTGGCGAGGCGGGGTCGTTCACGCCGCCGCTTCCGCCACGGCCTTCTTGATCGCCTGCGTGCGGGCGGCGCGCAGCGCCTCGCGCATGGCCTCGCCGGTCAGGCCGCGCTGCACCAGGGCCGCCACGTCCACGCCGCGCGCGGCCTCGAAGGCCAGTTGCAGCCGCTGTGCCTGCGGGTAGGGCCGCTGCTCGAAGCCGCTGCGGCCGCGGTGATCCGCCTCGCAGGCCAGCAGGAACTGCGCGAAACGCTGCGGCCGGCGCAGGGCGTCGGTGCGTTCCAGCACCTCCAGCAGCGTGCCGGGGCGCAGCTCCAGCGCGCGGTGGGCGTTGCCGTGGTCGCGGGCCACGGCGATCGCCAGTTCCCGATAGGCCACCGGCACTTTCAGGCGCTCGCAGAGCGCTTTCACCAGCGCCACGCTGCGCCCCTCGTGGCCGTGATGAGTCGGCCACTGCTCCGGTGGCGTCGTGCCCTTGCCCAGATCGTGCATCAGGGCGGCGAAGCGCACCTGCGGGTCCGGGCCGAGGCGCGCGGCCTGTTCCAGCACCATCAGCACATGCACGCCGGTGTCGATTTCCGGGTGCGGCTCGGCCGGCTGCGGCACGCCAAATAGGCGGTCGAGCTCCGGCAGCACCCGTGCCAGCGCCCCGCAGTCGCGCAGCACGTCGATGAAGCGCTGCGGATCGGGCTCGCGCAGCGCCCGCTCGAACTCCTGCCACACCCGCTCCGGCACCAGGGCATCGACCTCGCCGGCCTCGACCATGCGCCGCATCAGGTCCGCCGTTTCGTCCGCCACCACGAAGCCCAGACGGTGAAAGCGCGCCGCAAAGCGCGCCACGCGCAGGATGCGCACCGGATCCTCGGCGAATGCCGGCGACACGTGCCGCAGCCGGCGGGCGGCCAGATCGGCCTGGCCGCCGAAAGGATCGATGATGTGCCCGTCCGCATCCTCGGCCATCGCGTTGATGGTCAAGTCGCGCCGCTGCAGGTCCTCCTCCAGCGTCACGTCCGGCGAGAAACTCACTGCAAAGCCGTGATAGCCGCGCCCGGTCTTGCGCTCGGTGCGCGCCAGGGCGTACTCCTCGCCGGTCTGCGGGTGCAGGAACACCGGAAAGTCGGCCCCCACCTGCTTGAAGCCGGCATCGATCAGATCCTGCGGCGTGGCGCCCACCACCACGTAGTCGCGGTCCTGCACCGGCAGGCCGAGCAGGCGGTCGCGCACCGCGCCGCCGACCAGGCAGGTTTGAAACGCCAGCTTCATCGACCCGGCCCGCGCCACATGCCCGTGCGGATGCGCCGCGCGCCGCGCAGCGGGCCGTTATGCCAGTACACCCAGGCGCTGAGCCGGCGACCGGCCAGGCGCACGGCCGCCGGCTCGCGCCGGTACTCGCCGCCGTGCGGTGCCTGTGGATCGCAATCCTCGTAACGGTCGAGCGCGGCCAGTACGCCCGGCCGCGTCAGGCGGTACAGCTCGCCTTGGATACGCTCGCCCGGTCGCCGACTCGGCAGGGCCGCCGGATAGCACCCGCAATCGTGCAGGCGCCCGGTGACCGAGGCCCGCCCCAGGCACACGGCCGCCGGGCGCAGGCGCGGGTGGGCGCGCTGGCCCCGGCGCAGGCTGCCGTATACGAACACAAGCGGCTTGAGCATGATCGCGCGGAAGTTTCGGTGGGTGGTGGTTATTATCAGCGCAGGTTACGCCCGGCCGGATTTGGCGCCGCGACATGCCGGGCGGCCCGTCCAGGCCTTCGCCGCCTTGCCGGCGACCTCAGCCCACCCGCAAAACAGGAACGGCCGACCGCGTTGCCGTCTACCGCGGTCCATCGCGCCCGCTGGTACGCCCGCTGTAAACCGATCAACGACAGGGAGTGCACGCGACTTTGGACCAGGCCACCCACAACAAGATCGTCTCCTTCATCTACCTGCTCTACGACTGCGCCTGCGGCACCGACAGCATGCTCACCACCGACGCGGGCAAGCGCGCGAGCAATCGCCCCTTGCGGGGCCGGGTTTCCCATCCCGAACTTCACACCGTCCACCGCTGGAACTGACTCATGGCCCGCACAGCAACTCCACGTCCGCCAGCAGCGCCAACCTCGGCTTCGAGGCCAAGCTGTGGGCCGCCGCCGACGCGCTGCGCAACAACATGGACGCGGCCGAGTACAAGCACGTCGCAAGGCCAAGCGATGGCGTTCTCGTGGATCGAGACGAGGGAAGTCCGCCCACCAAAGTTGCGTGCCTAGGCCGTACTCAACGCTTCCCAGCATCCAATATCCGAAAGCGTTCTGGACGCCTTACCGAACTACGATGTAATACCCGTTCTGGGGGTCGGCTCGCGAGCAGGTCCGCCAAGAGTTGGCCGCTTGACGTGAGCCGAGTGGGTATCCTGAATGGGCGAACAAGGAGACTCGACCATGCCTGTAGTCAAGCGCGTCGTGTGCCTTGCTAACTCGCGCAAGCTCAACGGCCGCTGCGTCGCCGGCATCGAGCTTTCCGCAGACAAACGCGTCGGCTGGATCCGGCCGGTCAGTGCGCGGGAGCACGAGGAGGTGTCGGAGTACGAGCGCCAGTACGCGGACGGCAGCGACCCGCGGCTGCTCGATCTCATGGACGTGCCCCTGATCACGCCGAAGCCCAAGGACTACCAACAGGAAAACTGGCTCCTGGATCCCGATCACTACTGGCAGCGCGTCGCGCGACTGAAGTGGAGTGACCTCGCCGCACTGGCAGACCCGGTTGGTCGGCTGTGGGTGGACGGGGACAGCACCTATAACGGGCTGAACGATCGCATCGACCTTGCTCAGGCCAGCGGTATCCGGAGTTCGTTGATCCTGATTCGCGTCGATCGCATGACCCTGTCTGTGTTCAAGCCGGGCGAGGCCTTTGGCAACCCCAAGCGGCGCGTGCAGGGTCGTTTCAAGCACGTCGGTGCGGACTATCACCTGTGGGTCACCGACCCGATCTACGAACGGGCATACCTCGCGAAACCGGATGGTGATTACCAGATCGGCGAGAGCTTCCTCACGGTGAGCCTGGGCGAGCCGCACAACGGCTGCTGCTACAAGCTCATCGCCGCCATCATGGAGCAAGCGGGAGGGCCGAAGCCATGACCATCCAGCAACCGATCGTCGTCTTCACCATCGGCCACTCGACGCACCCGCTGGACGCGTTGGTGTCCTTGCTCAACCAGCACGCCGTCACGGCGCTCGCCGACGTGCGCTCGGCGCCCTTCAGCCGTTTCAACCCGCAGTTCAACAAGGACGCACTGGCCCGCAATCTCAAGGCGCGCGGTATCAAGTACGTGTTTCTGGGGCGGGAGCTCGGGGCACGTTCTGACGACCCTTCCTGCTACGAGAGCGGGCGCGTTCAGTACGGACTGCTCGCCCGCACGGAGCTGTTCAAGCAAGGCGTCGGACGGGTGATAAATGGCGCCGGGGAGCACCGCATCGCCCTGATGTGTGCGGAGAAGGAGCCTTTGGAGTGCCATCGCACGCTGTTGGTGGCACGCGCTCTGGACGAACAGGGTGTCGAAGTCGCCCACATCCTCGGCGATGGGCGGCTGGAATCCCATCGTGCTGCGATGGAGCGACTGCTGGATGTCACGGGGTTGCCGCATGAGGACCTCTTTCGCTCGCGGTCGGACCTGATCGCGGAGGCGCTGGCACGGCAGGAGGAGAAGGTGGCGTACGTAGACGAGAGGCTGCTGGCCGAGACGGAGGGAGGAGCGGAATGAAGCTGTTCACCATTGGATTCACGAAGAAGTCCGCGCGCCGGTTCTTCGAGCTGCTTCGGTCTTCGGGCGCGAAGTGCGTCGTGGATGTGCGCCTCAACAACGTCTCCCAGTTGGCGGGCTTCGCCAAAAAGGACGACCTGGCCTACTTCGCCAAGGAAGTCTGTGGAATAGGCTACCTGCACCTGCCCGTACTAGCGCCTACGCAGGAGATGCTGGACCGCTACAAGAAGCAAGGCGGCAACTGGCAGGACTACGAGCGGCAGTTCCTCGATCTGATGCGGCAGCGCCGGATCGAGGAGACCATCTCGAAGGAAGCGGTCGCGGACGGGTGCCTGCTTTGCAGCGAAGACAAGCCCCATCACTGCCACCGCAGACTCGTGGCGGAGTACCTCAAGGATCGTTGGGGCGACGTGGACATCGTCCATCTAACGTAGGCGGCCTAAGCATTGAGCGCCTTCACCGATCCATCGTCGACGACGCTGCCCTCGCCTGGCTCGAAGCGCCGGGCTATCTGAAGCATCGCGGGCAGGCGCTACCGCGTCGATGAAGAAGGCGGCCAAACGCATCCGCGAAGACATCGCGCCGAAGGTCGCCGCCGACGCGGCCTACCAGAATGCGAAGCAGAACACCCCGCACACCGCGCGCATGGCGCACGACCAGGCGCTGCATAAGGCGATGCAGATCCTGCTCAAGGACGACACACAGGTTTACAAGCAGTACGTCGAGAACGAAGCGTTCCGGCGCCAGGTCAGCGACACGGTTTACGCGCTCACCAGCCGCTGAGCACGCGACAGCGGCAGCCGTCTCGGCTGTCCACTGCGGGATGTAGCCAATCGCATGTGCTTAGGCGGATGGTTCAGGCGAGGCCCCGGAACAGCCGCCGCTTGGCCAGTTCGGTGGCGATCAGGTACAGCGCCGTGATGCCCAGCACCGCCGCCAGTACGTTCAGCGGTAGCGGCGTGAAGTCGAACAGCGCGTGGTTGAACGGCAGATAGGGCAGCGCCAGCGTCAGTCCGGTCAGCAGCAGCGTCAAGCGCCACAGCAGGCGGCCGGGAGGGCTGCGATAGGCGGGCCGGGCGGTGCGTACCACCAGCAGCACCCACAGCTCGGTCAACAGCGATTCCACGAACCAGCCGGTGCGAAAGTGCGCCGGCGCACCGTCGGTCAGCCACAGCAGCAGCGCGAAGGTCAGGCCGTCGAAGACCGAGCTGATCAAGCCGAAAGTGAGCATGAAGCGGCGGATGGCGGCCACGTCCCAGCGGTGCGGCTTGGCCACCGCCTCCGCATCGACGCGGTCGGTGGCGATGCCCATCGCCGGCAGGTCGGACAGGAAGTTGTTGAGCAGGATCTGCTTGGGCAGCAGCGGCAGGAAGGGCAGAAACAGGCTCGCCAGGGCCATGCTGACCATGTTGCCGAAGTTGGCGCTGGTGGTGGTGTAGATGTACTTGAGGGTGTTGGCGAAGGTGCTGCGGCCGAACTCGATGCCGCTGCGCAGCACGTCCAGATCGTGGCGCAGCAGCACGAAATCGGCCGCCTCCTTGGCCACGTCCACCGCCGTCTCGACCGAGATGCCGGCGTCGGCGGCGTGCAGGGCCGGGGCGTCGTTGATGCCGTCGCCCAGATAGCCGACCACATGGCCGCTGCGCTTCAGGGCCAGGATGATGCGTTCCTTCTGGTTCGGGTCCACCTCCGCGAACAGGTCGGTGCCGGTGGCCCGCTGCCACAGCGCCTCGTCGCGCATGTCGTCGAGTTCGGCGCCGGTGATGACGGTCGGCGCGGTCATGCCCACCTGCTGCGCCACATGCGTGGCCACCAGTCGGTTGTCGCCGGTGATGATCTTGACCGCCACGCCCAGGCGGCGCAGGTCGGCCAGCGTGCGCTCGATGTCCGGCTTGGGCGGATCGAAGAACAGCAAAAAGCCTTCGAAGCACAGGTCGGTTTCGTCGGCCGCGTGGTAGGACGGTTGCGCCGGCAGGGTCCGGCTGGCCACCCCCAGCACGCGAAAGCCCTGTGCGCTCCAGGCGGCGAAGCGTTGCTGCAGCTGCGCGCCTTGGCCCTCGTCCAGGGCCAGCGCGGCATCGCCCAGGCGCAGGCGGTCGCACACCGCAAGCACGTTGGCGAAGGCGCCCTTGGTCAGCAGTTGCGGGGTGCCGTCCGAACCTGCGGCGACGATGCTCAGCCGTTTGCGCAAAAAGTCGTACGGCACCTCGTCCAGCTTGCGCCAGGCGGCGACATCCAGACCCGCCGGCGCGCCGCTGCCGACGATGGCCTCGTCGAGCGGGTTGCCGATGCCGGTCTCGAAGTGGGCATTCAGGTAGGCGATCTGCGCCACCCGCGCCGAGGGTTCGCCGTCGCTGCCCAGCGCGCCGTCGAGGCGGATCACGCCGGCGGTCAGGGTGCCGGTCTTGTCCGAGCACAGCACGTCCATGCTGCCGAGGTTCTCGATCGCCGCCAGGCGGCGCACGATCACGCCGTTCTTGGCCATCGCCCGCGCGCCATGCGACAGCGTGATGGTCATGATGGCCGGCAGCAGCTCGGGCGACAGGCCGACTGCCAGCGCCACCGAGAACAGCAGCGCCTCGATCACCGGGCGGTGGAAGTAGACGTTGATGGCAAACACCAGCAGCGTCAGGCCCACCATCACCTGCGTCAGCAGGTAGCCGAAGCGGTGGATGCCGCGCTCGAACTCGGTCGGCGGCGAACGGCGCCGCAGCCGGTGGGCGATGGCGCCAAAGGCGGTCGTGGCACCGGTGTCTACCAGCAATGCTCGCGCCGTGCCGCTGCGCACCGAGGTGCCCATGAACACGCAGTTGTGGCGTTGCGCCAGGCCAGCCTTGGCCGGCGCCGTGCCGGGGCTTTTTTCGACCGGGAAGGTTTCGCCGGTCAGCACGGATTCGGAGACGAAAAAGTCCTTGGCCTCCAGCAGCACGCCGTCGGCCGGCACCAGGCTGCCGGCCGACAGCAGCACCACGTCGCCAGGCACCACGGCTTCGCTGGGCAGGCTGACGGGCTGGCCGTCGCGCAGCACCGTGACTTTGCTCGCCACCCGCTGGCGCAGGGCCGCCACCGCCACCGAGGCGCGGTACTCCTGGATGAAACCCAGCCCGCCGCTGCCGAGCACGATGGTCAGCACGATGGCCGCGTCCAGCCATTCGTGCAGAAAAGCCGACAGTGCGCCCGCGAACAGCAGGATCAGCACCAGCGGATCGGTGAACTGCTTCAGCAGCAGGGCGGCTGGCGCCATTCGTTCGCCGTCGGGTAGCCGGTTGGGGCCGTGCTCGGCCAGCCGCTGGGCGGCCTGGGCGCCGGTCAGGCCATCGGGCCGGCTGTCCAGTGCGTCGAACAGCGGCTGTGGCGGCAGGGACCAATAGGCTTCGAGCTTGGCGTCGGCCATGGCGGGACTCGTGGGTAAAGGTCGTCCAGTGCCGGCGAAGTATAGTGACGCCGCCGTGTCGGCCTGCTTCCTGCCGGTTCCACTCGTGGCTGCATCGCCCGTGCCTGCCGTTACCCGATCAATCACCGCTGGCGCCGGTCGCCTTGCCATCGCCAGCTGGCTGCTGGGCTTGCTGCTGTTGGTGGCGGTGGTCGTGGTGGGTCTGCACCTGGGCGAGATCAACCAGGTTGTCGCCCTGCTCGGCGGGCTGCGCCTGCCCTGGCTGCTGGCGGCGCTGGCGCTGCAGGCGGCGACCTACGCCTGCGCCGCGGCGGTATGGCAGCGCGTGCTGACCCGCGCCGGCCAGCGCCAGACGGTTGCCGGCCTGATGCCGCTGAGCCTGGCCAAGCTGTTCACCGATCAGGCCATTCCCAGCGGCGGGCTGAGCGGCAACATCCTGTTCGTGCATGCCATGCGTCGACGTGGCGTGCCTGCGGCACCGGCGATGGCGGCGCTGGCCGTGAGCATGATCAGCCACTGCCTGGCCAACCTGCCGCTGGCGTTGCTGGTGGGCATCGCGCTGGCGCGCCGCGGGCTGCTGAATCCGGCGCTGGCGGCGCTGCTTGGCGCATACGCAGTGTTCGCCATGCTCATCGCCAGCGCCGTGTGGGCGGTCGTCACCGGCCATGGACTGCCGCGCTGGCTGCCGGCGCGGCGCTTTCCACGGGCGGCTCATCTGCTCGATGCGCTGGCCCGTACCACGCCCGGCATGTTGCGCTGGCGGGTGATGCTGCCGGCGGCGGCGCTGCAGGCAGCGATCGTGCTGTGCGATGCCGCCACGCTGTGGGTGATGCTGTGGGCGCTTGGCCAGGCGGTGGCGCCGACGCTGGTGCTGGCGGCCTTTCTGAGCGCAAGCATGGTGATGGAGATGGGGCCGATCCCGCTTGGCCTGGGCAGCTTCGAGGCGGCGTGTGTTGGCGTGCTGGGCCTGGCCGGCGTGCCGCTGGCGGCGGCCTTGCCGGCCACCTTGCTGCTGCGCGGCTTCACCCTGTGGCTGCCGATGTTGCCGGGACTGTGGCTGACACGTCGCGAGCTGCGGGGCGTCAGCCGCGAGCCCAAAGCAGCCTAACGCTCGCCGTCCCGCCGATCCGGCCGGGCAGGGCAGGACTTCGGTTTGGATCAGCGTTTCCGGCAGCCGCCGCGCAGTTGACGGCGATGAACGGCTCCAAACGGCGGGTGCTGGGGTGAGGGCTGGAGGCGCTGGATGTGTGGCAGCAGGGCCCGGTCGATCACGAACAGTCGTTGGTCGATGAAAGGAAAAAGATGGCCGCGCAGCAGCGCGCAGGCGAGGTCCTGGCCGCGGACCGGGCCCGTCTGTCACGCTGCTGTAACCGCTTCTTAAAGCTCCTGACTCGGCAGCGGCCTAGGGTGAATGCCCCGCCAGTTCATTCCGGCGGCGGTTCAATTCACCTGATCAGGAGGCTTCATGAAGCTGTCGAAACTCTCCCTGGCGCTGCTCGCGGCTGGGCTTGGCGGCGTGGCCGTCGCCGACGACGCGGATACCCGTGACTTCGGTCTTTTCGTCCAGAACACCCTGCGCGCAACGGCGCGCGCCACCCTGGGTCTGCCCCGGCCGCTGACCGAGTCGGCCCCGGAAACCGCAGGCGCCTACCGTACGGCGGAACAAGCGGCCCGGGAGCAGGTGCTCATTCCGGCCGGTCTGCGTGCTGCCTACCTGACGCGGGAGGCGGCGAATTCCACCGACATGCTGGCGTTCTATCCGGCGGCGGCGCCCACGCACCTGATCAGCTGCATCGAGGGCGGCCGTGAGGAACTGGCCGGTGACGGCCTGCCGGGCTATGCCGCGGGCGACAAGTTCAATCCGTCGGTGCAGCGCATCAACCTGGCCACCGGCGCGGTGGAAACCATCCTGCGCGGCATGAGCGGTTGCGACGGTATCCGCACCACGCCCTGGGGCACCGTTTTGGCCACCGAGGAAGAGGACGACGGCGGCGCGTATGAAATCCTGAACCCGCTCGCCACCACCAATTACGCCGTCCAGGACCGCGCCAGCGGCCAGATCGTGGACGCATCCGGCGTTACCGACACGGACGAGATCGCCAAGCGTACGGCGCTGCCGACCATCGCCTGGGAAGGGCTGGAAGTCCTGCCCAGCGGCGTGGTCATCGGTGGCGACGAGCTGCGGCCGGGAACCGCGGACGATGACGTCGACGGCGGCGCCATCTTCAAGTTCGTGCCGACGACGCCGCACGGCGGTGGCGCCATTGCCAGTCTGGCCGCCTCACCGCTGGTGGCGGGCAGCGTCCACGCCATGCAGGTGTCCTGCGTCGGCAACAAGCAGCAGTTCGGCCAGGGCTGCGAAATCGGCAACGCCGGCTGGATTCCGGTGGGTGCTGCCACCGCCCGCAGCGATGCTGACGTTGGCGGCGCGACCGGCTACTACCGGCCCGAAGACCTGCACCTGGACCCGGTGTTCCACGACGAAGCCAACCCGGATGCGGTGCGCTTCTGCTGGACCAACACCGGCAACGAGGGCGCAGGCAACTATGCCGAGGTGATGTGCGGCATCGACAGCGCGCCGCTGACCGCCAGCGCCAGCCAGCGCACGGTGGTGGTGAACCGCTTCGTCGAGGGCGACACCGACTTCAACTCCTTCGACAACCTGGCCTTCCAGCCGCACACCGGCGCCCTGTACGTGATCGAGGACCACAACAATGGCGATGTGTTCGCGTGTCTGCGCGACGGTGCCGATCGCGACATCAAGACCGATGGTTGCGTGAAGATGCTGTCCGTGAAGGACAGCTCGGCCGAACCGACCGGCTTCATCTTCGACGCCAGCGGCACCCGCGCCTACGTGTCGATCCAGCACTCGAACGACGGCAACATGCCGCTGGTCGACGGCTACCAGACCGACGACGTGCTGATGATCACCGGCTTCAAGCTGCCGAAACGCTGATTTTCCCCGCCTGAGTCTTGGGGGGCTTCGGCCCCCCTTTTTTTCGCCTCGGCAGGCCGACGGTCGCGCCGTCGCACTGCCCCGTCAGTTCGCTCGCAGGCGCTGGCGCGGCAGGACCTTCAGCCAGCCCGACGGTGCTTCTGCAGCCGCAGCTGTACCTGCCGGCGAGTCAGGCCCAGCTGGCGCGCGGCGGCGGCGAGGTTGCCGTTGGCATCGGTCACTGCCTGTTCCAGTAGCGCGTGTTCGATGGCATCGAAGCGGCGCCGGCCGGTGTCCGCGGCGAGCAGTGCGGCCGCCTGTGCGCGCAGGGCATCGGCGTTGTCACTCAGGCGGCCGGCGGTGTCGAGTGCAAAGGCGGCCGGGCGGGTTGAACCGCCGCGCAGCGCCAGCTGCGGCAGATCGATGGCCTCGCCGTCGCCCACCAGCAGGACGGCCCGCTCGATGAGGTTTTCAAGCTCGCGGATGTTGCCGGGAAACTCATAGGCGAACAGCGCCTCGACCGCGCGGGCGGTGAAGCCAGGCACCGACTTGCCATGTGCGGCGCAGAAGCGGCGCAGCAGGTAGGCCATCAGCAGCGGGATGTCGTCGCGCCGCTCGCGCAGCGGCGGGATCGGCACCGGGAAGGTGGTGAGCCGGAAGTACAGGTCCTCGCGAAAGCGCTTGGCCTCGACTGCGAGGTGCAGATCCTCGTTGCAGGCGGCCATGACGCGTACGTCGACGCGGCGGGTCTTGCTGTCACCCACGCGTTCGATTTCGCGCTCCTGCAATGCGCGCAGCAGCTTGCCCTGGGCGGCCAGGCTCAGGCTGGTCACCTCGTCCAGGAACAGTGTGCCGCCGTCGGCGCGCTCGAAGCGTCCGGCGCGCGAGCTGCTGGCGCCGGTGTAGGCGCCCTTGGCCACGCCGAACAGCTCGGTCTCGATCAGCGTCTCGGGCAGCGCCGCGCAGTTGACGGCGATGAACGGCTCGTCGCGGCGGCGGCTCATGCGATGCGCCAGGCGCGCGAACACCTCCTTGCCGACGCCGGTTTCGCCCACGAACAGCAGCGTGGCGCGGCTGTCGGCGGCCTTGCGCAGCAGATGCATGGCAGCGCCGAAGCCGGCCGAGATGCCGACCACGCCATCGGTTTCGCCGGCCTCCAGGTCGGTAAAGCGGTTCACGGATGATTCGGGCTGGTAATAGCGGGTGTCCGGCGCCTCGGTCAGCCACTCGTCGAGTGGTTTGCCGATCAGTCGGCAGGCCTCGTGGCCCATGCCGCGGCATTCCACCTCGCGCATCAGGATCGGCCGGCCGGCAAAGGCGCTGGCAAAGCCGCTGGCGTAGCCGGATTGCATCCAGCACACCGGCTCCGGGCTGGTGCCGTAGGCGTCGACGTGAACGCTGGCCTCCAGCGAGTCGTGCACCAGGAACTCGCCCGCGAAGGCGCCGCTTTCCGGCTCCGCGTGCAGGCGCACCACCTGCGACCAGCCGAAGCCGGCCAGCGCGTGCACCTGCGGTCCGACCGCGAAGGCGTCGAAGTAGCTCACGTCCGGGCGCAGGCGCCGCGCTGCCTCGGCATCGCGGCCGCCCTCGGCATAACCGATGCGCGACAGCAGCTCGCGCGCCACCGCCGGTCCCAGGCGGTCGATCAGCTCGCGCCGCAGAGCGCCGTAGACGCTGGCTGTCAGCAGCACGCCGCGCTGGTCGCGCACCCAGATGCGGCCGGTGTCGGGCGTGAAGCGAACCTGCTCGGCCAGGTCACGAATGTCGGGCAGGCTGGGGGCGGGTACGGCGTTGAGCATGATGTACGTCGGGGTAACTTGCATTGCGCGAAGTATGACGAAAGATGACGTCAGCGTCACTTTCTATTTCATGCGCGAAGCCCATTCTGGTAACAAACGGCCGTAAACCCGCGTCGCCACGCCAATCGGCGGATTTGGCACGCCGTCTGCAATGTGACGGTCACACACGCCGCTTGCCGTAGCCGCTACGCGGCGGCGGCGATTTCGAGCTTCGAGGAGGAGTCACGGATGACCGACTACGCTGGTCTGGTATCGGCGGCGGGCGCCATGCAGCGCCGCCAGATGTACGCCGACCCTGCCGTCTACGAACAGGAGCTGGAGCGCATCTTCGGCCGCTGCTGGCTGTTTCTGGTCCACGAGTCGCAGATCCCGCAGCCGGGCGACTTCTTTCGCACCTTCATGGGCGAGGACGACGTGCTGGTGGTGCGCCAAAAGGACCGCTCGATCAAGGCCTTCCTGAACACCTGCACGCACCGCGGTAACCGCCTGTGCCGGGCCGACCGCGGCAACGCCAAGGCCTTTGCCTGCAACTACCACGGCTGGGCCTTCGGCGCCGACGGCGCGCTGGTCAACGTGCCGCTGGAGAAGGACGCCTACTTCAGCGAAATTGACAAATCCCGCTTCGGCCTGGTCGAGGTCGAGCAGGTGGCTTCCTACAAGGGCCTGGTGTTTGGCTGTTTCGATCGCGGCGCGCCCAGCCTGGCCGATTACCTCGGCGACATGAAGTGGTACCTGGACGTGTGGCTGGATGCCCTGCCGGGTGGCAGCGTGCTGCTCGGCGAGGCGCAGAAGGTGGAAATCCCCACCAACTGGAAGCTGCCGGTCGAGAACGTCTGCGGCGACGGCTACCACCTCGGCTGGGCCCATGCCGGCGCCATGAAGGCCGTGCAGAGCATGGATTTTTCGGGCTTCACGGTGGGCAACGCCAGCGTGGATCTCGAAGGCGGGCTGTCCATTGCCGGCCTGAACGGCCACTCGCTGCTGGCCACGCTCGATGGCGTGTCCGGCTACAGCTTCTATCCGGACAATGGCGACATCATGCGCTGGCTGGAGGCCAACCGGCCGACGGTGATCGAGCGCCTCGGGCGCGTGCGCGGCGAGAAGTTCTGGGGCTCGCAGCTGAACTTCACCATCTTCCCGAACCTGCAGTTCCTGCCGGGCCTGAACTGGTTCCGCGTCTACCACCCCAAGGGCCCGGGCCGCATCGAGCAGTGGACCTGGGCCATGGCCGAGCAGGCCATGCCGGAAGCCATCAAGCAGCGCATCCTGGACAACCAGCTGCTCACCTTCGGCCCGGCCGGACTGTTCGACAACGACGACGGCGACAACCTGGCCGCCTGCACCGAGCAGTCGCGCGGCTGGCGCACCCGGCAGATGGACGTCTACACCAACATGGCCCAGGGCCACAGCGGCCGCCGCCCCGGCCTGCCGGGCGACATCGCCGTCGGCGTGGTCAGCGAGCACAACCAGCGCTACTTCTACCGCCGCTGGCAGGAACACATGGCCGCCGCCGACTGGCGCGCGGTGCCCCAGTACAACCTCAATTCCCTGCACGCTGCGGAGGGCCTGGCCCATGCCGGCTGAAACGCACGCCCTGCTGTCCATCGACCAGCATCTGGCGCTGACGCAGACGCTGTACCGCGAAGCCCGCCTGCTCGACGAGGAACGCTACGCCGACTGGCTGGAGCTGCTGGCCGATGACGTGCATTACCGGATGCCGCTGACGGCACGCCGCTTTCGGGCCGACCGCAGCGCCGCGCTGGCCGAGGGGCCGGGCTACGTGTTCGATGACGACAAGGGCCGCCTCGGTCTGCGCGTGCAGCGCCTGGAATCGGGCCTGGTGTGGGCCGAGGACCCGCGCAACCGGGTACGGCGCATCGTCAGCAACGTCGAGATTTATCGGGCCGAAACTGACGGCGAGGCCACGGTCCATTCCGTGATCGAGGTGCACCGCAGCCGCATCGACGCCCAGCAGCGGCGCCTGACCGCTGGTCGTACCGACCTGTGGCGCCTGGAAGGAGGCAGCTGGCGTCTGGTGCAGCGGCTGATCCAGTTCGACCACCCAGTGGTGATCGACAGCAATCTGAACGTGTTTTTCTAAAGACGAGGAGGAGGCGCCCATGAGACCCCACGAGCAGGCACAGCCACCGCAGGACTATTTCCGTTATGTGAACGTCGACGCCGGCTGGGTCGACCGGCGCATTTTCTGGGACGAGGCCATCTACGAGCGCGAGCTGGAGGCCATCTTCGCCCGCTGCTGGCAGTTCGTGGCGCACGACTCGCAAATCCCGAACGCCGGGGATTTCGTCACCACCTACCTCGGCGAGGACGGCGTGATCGTGTCCCGCCATACCGACGGCAAGGTGTATGTGTACCTGAACGCCTGCCCGCACCGCGGCAACAAGATCTGCTTTGCCGACGAGGGCAACGCGCGCCGCTTCACCTGCAACTACCACGGCTGGGCCTTCAGCACGGCCGGCGAGCTGACCGGCCTGCCCAGCGAGCGCGAAGCCTATGACGCCGGCGACATCGACAAGGCCGCCTGGGGGCCGCGCCGGGCGCGGGTCGAAACCTACAAGGGCATGATCTTCGCCACCTTCGATCCGGACGCGCCCGGCCTGGAGGAATACCTCGGCGACTACCGCTGGTACCTGGACGCGTTCCTGGACAACGACGAGGGCGGCATCGAGTTCCTGCCCGGCACCATCAAGTCCTACGCCAACGCCAACTGGAAGTTCGGTGTCGAGAACTTCATCGGCGACGCCTACCACGCCTGGTGGACGCACGACTCGGGCGGCCGCGCCATGATGGGCGGGCCGTTCCCGGCCTACGACCCGAAGGACACCTATCACGCCAGCGTCAACGGTCACGGCTGGGAGTTCGCGCTGGAAGGATTTGGCGACATCGCCATCCTGGGTTCGCAGGAAGTCATCGACTACTACGCGGCGCTCAAGCCGAAGATCGCCGCCCGGCTGGGCGAACTGCGCGCGCGCCTGTTCGGCTCGCTGGCCTCGGCCGCCATGTTCCCGAACATGACCTTCCTGCCCGGCATCCACACCTTTCGCATGTGGCTGCCGCGCGGCCCGCGCAAGCTCGAACTGCGGGTCTGGACGGTGGTGCCGAAAAACGCCCCGCAGTCGGTCAAGCAGGCCATCAACATCGGCTGCAACATGACCTTCAACCCCGCCGGCACGCTGGAGATGGACGACGGCGAGAACTGGGAGGGCAACACTCGCACCAACCGCGGCTGGGTCAGCCGGCACGAGAAGCTGCACTACGGCTGCGGCAAGAGCCGCCAGATCGAGCACCCGGAACTGCCGGGCATCGTCCACGAGGGCCAGTTCAACGACGCCAACCAGCGCCTGTTCTACCAGCGCTGGGCGGACCTGATGAACGCCAAATCCTGGTCCGACGTGCCGCAGCGTTACGCGCCGCGCTACGCCGGCCGGCCCACCCGCTGACCGGAGAGCGCCCATGAACGCCATCGCCAGGGACGTGCAGGCAGCCGCGCAGCCGCCATCACCGGAGCTGATAAGCGAAGTCCAGCAGTTCTACTACCGCGAAGCGCGCCTGAAGGACCGCCAGGACTACCGCGCCTGGCTGGCGCTGCTGACGCCCGACGTCCACTACTGGATGCCGGCCCGCGTGCAGCGCTACCGGCGCGACGAGCGCGCGCCATCCGTGCTGCACAGCGCCTACTACAACGACCATCTCGAGCACCTGGAAAAGCGCATTGCGCGCCTGGAAACCGGCACCTGCTGGACCGAAGACCCGGCCACGCGCACCGCGCACTTGGTGCACAACGTGGAGGTCGAGCACACGGATGATCCCGACCAATACCGCGTGCATTCCATCTCGGTCGTGTACCGCAACATCAACGAGGACGAGGAGCACACCCTGCACTGCCTGCGCGAGGACCTGCTGCGGCGCGTGGACGGGCAGCTGCGCATCGCCCGGCGCCTGCTGACCGCGCAGCAGAATATCTTCATGAACAAAAGCCTGAACGTATTCCCCTGAGGAAGCCCTGTGACCGATTACCTGCGTTATTACCTGTGCTCGCTGGTGGTGCTGGCCGGCATCGTCGGCTTCATGCTCGGCGGCTGGTGGATGTGGGCCGGCGTGGGCACGTTCTTCGTGCTGGCCGGGCTGGACGCCGTATCGCGGCCGGATCATTCCGTGCGTCGCTTCCGGTACCCGCGCCTGGCCGATGTGCCGCTGTACCTGCACTGCGTGCTGATGGTGGCGCTGTACGCCGCCTTTGCGTGGCGCATGCAGGCCGGGCTTGGGGTGCAGGGCGCCGTGGCGACGGTGCTGGTGCTGGCCGGCGCGGTCGCCTCGCTGGTGTGGCTGAACGCGGTTCCGAACGTGCCGGTGGCGCACGAGCTCATGCACCGCAAGGACTGGCTCTCGCGCGGCTTGGCCAAGTTCATCAGCGCCATGTTTGCCGACGCGCACCGCGACATTCCGCACCTGTACACGCACCACATCCATTTCGATACCGAAGCGGACGCCGACTACGCGCCGCGCGGCAGCAGCGTGTATCCGTTCATGTGGCGCTGTACCAAGCGCAATTTCGAGGAACTGCTGATCGCCGCCCGCAAGCGGCAGGCGGTTACCGGCGCCGCACTGTGGTCGCCGCGCAACTTCCTGTTCTGGGAATTCGCGTTGCTGCTGTCGATCCCGCTGGCGGTGGGCCTGTACGGCGGCCCGCTGGCCGGCGCGTTGACCCTGCTGGCGCAGATCAGCAGCAAGTTCTTCCTGGAGGCGCTCAATTACATCCAGCACTACGGCCTGGTGCGCGTGCCCGGTTCACCGACCCGGCTGCACCACACCTGGAACCACCTGACCTGGATCGACCGCACCATCGGCTACGAGATCACCACCCACGTCGATCACCACATCGATCCGGACCTGCGCTTCGACCAGCTGGTGCCGCACCCGGATGCGCCGCAGATGCCGAACCTGTTCGTGTGCGCCGTCAGCGCCTTCATCCCGCCGCTGTGGTTCGCGCGCATTGCCAAGCCGCTGCTCAAGGACTGGGATTTGCGCTTCGCCAGTCCGCAGGAGCGGCAGATCGCCCGCGAAGCCAACCGCCGGGCCGGCTGGCCGGATTGGTTGGCCGAGCAGAGCGAAGCTCCGTTCGCTCAAGGCGCCCCCGCCTGATTGCCGGGCGACGGCGCCTCACGCGTGCCGCCGTTCCTGCAGATGGTGGGCCTGTGGGACTCGAACCCACAAGCGATAGGGTATTGGCGGCACCGTTGTGTGGCCTGCAGCCGCGCGCCATCAAACTTTGATAGGGCCGCACATTCCTGTGAAGGTCAGCGCATTCCAGGTCTTCTTGATTGCTCGTCCGGTCTCTTGGCTCACAAACAGCGACGACCGGCTGCCGTGGGGCCTGCCAAGGAAATAGGGGCGCATCGTTTCCCATGTCTCGGCTATCTCTGCCAGTGCCAGCCGCCTTTGCCTGGCGGATGCAGGCCGGGCTCGGGGTTCAGGGTGCCGTGGCCGACCGTGCTGGTGCTGGCCGGCGCGGTCGCCTCGCTGGTGTGGCTGAACGCGGTTCCGAACGTGCCGGTGGCGCACGAGCTCATGCACCGCTCCTGTTCGACTTTTAACTGGACACTACTTGAGGCTGACCGTGAACTGAGGCGCGCGCTCCGTGTCGGTTGCCGCCCCCGACACCGAAGTCGGGCACCGGCATGGCCCGTGGCAGGCCTCTGCGATTCGGGGGTTGACGCCGCATTGCACGGAAAATAGGATGCTGGTACGGTCGGACCCGAACCACTCCCTTGGCCCCTGGCCCGGCAGATCTTTCGTCGACATTCACCTCTTGTCAGTAACACGAAGTTCTACGGAGTTCTAATGATGATGAACAAACTCGGCTTTGCGGTCACGCTGGCGGGCGCCTTGGCGTTTGCCCCAGTCGCATCGCAGGCAGTGCCTGCAACCTATACCTTCAGCGGCGTCGGTTCCGGAACCTGGGGCGACGGCTCGACCTTCACCAATACCGACTTCTCCTTCGTGTTCAGCGCCGACACCTCGGACATCGTCGACGATGGTGTCGGCTTCTTCCGGCTGTACAACGTCGGCGGCAGCTTCAGCGAAGGCGGCTCGACCTTCGCCCTGGCACCGACCAGCACGATCGTGGTTTCCAGCGATCCTTCGCTGGCGCTCGCGAACTTCTTCAATGCGACTGTCGAGAACGGCCTCGGCGGCATGAATGCAGACCTGATTGGCTATGACCTGTCGGAGTCGCTGGGGCCGCTTGCACTCTCGCCGCTGACGCCGACCTTCAACGGCGGCAGCTTCGCGTTCGCCGACGGCAACGGGTCGGTGCAGATGACCGGCAACAGCGTGCTGTCATTCCAGGCGGCGGTCGTGCCGGAACCCAGCACCGTGGCCCTGATGGGACTCGGCTTGGCCGCAATCGGCCTCACGCGTCGCCGCACTGCCGGCGCCGGCCGGTAACCGCCTCCGCGTGCGCGAGGGCGAGGGCGAGGTTCAGTAGACGACCACCGAGCGGACTGACTCCGCCGCGATTCTTCAACTCGACGCCGTGGGTGATGAGCGTACGTGTGATCAGCGGGTGGGCGCCGAGTCCCCGTCCATGTACCAGTCGACGATCCCGGGCATGTCGGTTCTCCCGCCCGCGCCACCGAAGGCTGAGCCTGTCTAGACCCGGCCGCTGACGAGTTGGAACGGTCGCGCACGATCTCCTGTCCAGCGCAGCATGGCATGCATCCTGTGCCCCATCCCTCCGTGGTTCGGGCGCATCGCCAAGCCGCTGCTCAAGGACCGGGATTTGTGCTTCGCCAGTCTCCAGCAGCGGCAGATCGCCCGCGAGGCCAACCGCAAGGCCGGCTGGCCGGATTGGCTGGATGAGATGGGAGCTGCGCCTGTCGCCGCAGCAATTGCCGGCGCCTGAGAGGCCCCGCGCGCACCGGAAGTCTCACCGGTCGCGCTGCAAATCCCGCCTTGGCGTGCGCGGAACAGGAACATTCGGCGCCCGGGCCTTTTCGCCCTGAGCGCTGGACGCGGCCAGCATCCGGCCGCCCTGTGTTGCCGCGCCGCAGGCTCAGTGAGCCTGGCGGTTTTTCGCATTCAGCGCGCTGGACGAGCCCATCACCCAGTCGGTCCATGCGATACCCAGCGCGGACAGAATGAAAACCACGTGGATGATGGTCTGCCACATGACCGCGCCTTCCGTGAGCGCAGTGCATCGCACGCCGGCGGCAGCCGTCGCGCACAGCGGCAGGGCGCCCAGCGTGCCGGCTTCGATGAACGTCTTGAGCAGATGAATCGACGAAATGCCGATGATCGCCAGCGCCAGCTTCACCTTCAGCACCGTGGCGTTGACGTGCGAGAGCCATTCCGGTTGATCCTGGTGGCCCTCGATGCCCAGTCGCGACACAAAGGTCTCGTAGCCGCCCACGATCACCATGATCAGCAGGTTGGAAATCATCACCACGTCGATCAGCCCGAGCACGATCAGCATGATTTCCTGCTCGCTCAGCGACACGGCGCCGTGGATCAGATGCCACAACTCCTTCAAAAACAGCACCACGTACACGCCCTGTGCGGCGATCAGGCCCAGATACAGCGGCAACTGCAGCCAGCGTGAGGAAAAAATCAGCGCCGGCAACGGCTTGATCTTGCGCGGTGGGGTGGACGTCATGAATTAACTGCCTGAACGGTGGGGTGGGGCTTGCGCGTGCAGCGGGCGCGGATGGTAGCCGGACGGCGTGGCTGCGGCAAAGACGCTGGGCGCTCAGACCGGCACTTCGTGCCACGGGTGCGCACCTGGCAGGAGGCGCTGGAAATGATGGTGGCCGATCAGCCGGCCGGCCCGGAGTCGGGGCATGATGCCGGCGTGCCGGTATCCTGAACAAAGCGATCCACTCCCCAATCTGGCAAATATCCGAATGACTGACGACACCCACGCCGCCTCGACCGGCGCCGACATCAAGCTGCGCCTGCGCAATCTCGTGGCGGACGACTACCCGGCCATCAAGAAGATCATGGACCGGGTCTACCCGGGCATGGGCGGCGCCTGGCCGCGCAAGAAGTACCTGGCCATGCTCAAGACCTTTCCGGAGGGCCAGATCTGCATCGAGGACAACGGCGTGGCGGTGGCGGCGGCGTTCTCGGTGATCGTCGACTACGACAAGTTCGGCGACGAACACACCTACGACGAGATCACCGGCAACGCCTACCTGACCACGCACGACCCAAACGGCGACGTGCTGTACGGCGTGGACGTGTTCGTCGATCCGGACTACCGCAACCTGCGTCTGGGCCGGCGCCTGTACGAGGCGCGCAAGGAGCTGTGCAAGAACCTGAACCTGCGCGCCATCATCGCCGGCGGGCGCATTCCCAACTACCGCGACTACGCCGAGCGCATGACGCCGCAGGAGTACATCGAGGCGGTGCGCCGGCGCGAGGTCTATGACCCGATCCTGAGCTTCCAGCTGGCCAACGATTTCGAGGTCAAGCGCGTGCTCAAGGGCTACCTGCCGGAGGACAAGGAATCGCAGGGCTACGCCACGCTGCTGGAGTGGTTCAACATCTACTACGAGCCGAAGGACTCGAAGCTGTTCGGCGCGCGCAAGACGGTGGCGCGCATCGGCTGCGTGCAGTGGCAGATGCGCCAGATGCACAGCGTCGAGGAACTGGTCAAGCAGGTCGAGTATTTCGTCGACGCGCTATCGGACTACCGCTGCGACATTGCGCTGTTTCCAGAGTTCTTCAACGCGCCGCTGATGGGCCTGGCCGAGCACCGCAATACGGCCGAGGCGATCCGCTTCCTGGCCCAGTTCACGCCACGCATCCGCGACGACATCCAGCGCCTGGCGGTCAGCTACAACATCAACATCATCGCCGGCTCGATGCCGCTGCTCGAGGATGGCGAGCTGTACAACGTGGCCTACCTGTGCCGCCGCGATGGCTCCGTCGACACCCAGTACAAGCTGCACCCGACGCCGCACGAGAAGCGTGACTGGGCCATGGAAGGCGGCAACCGGCTGACCGCGTTCGACACCGACTTCGGGCGCATCGGCGTGCTGATCTGCTACGACGTGGAGTTCCCGGAACTGGCGCGCCTGCTCGGCGACCAGGAGATGCAGATCCTGTTCGTGCCGTTCTGGACCGACACCAAGAACGGTTACCTGCGCGTGCGCCGCTGCGCCCAGGCACGGGCCATCGAGAACGAGTGCTACGTCGCCATCGGCGGCAGCATCGGCAACCTGCCCCAGGTGGACAGCGTGGACATCCAGTACAGCCAGACGGCGGTGTTCTCGCCGTCGGACTTCTCCTTCCCGCACGACGCCATCATGGCCGAGACCACGCCCAATACCGAGATGACGCTGATCGTCGACGTCGACCTGGACAAGCTGCAGATGCTGCAGAACGAGGGCTCGGTGCGCAATTACCTGGATCGCCGCCGCGACCTGTACCGGGTGCAGTGGCTGGGGGAGGGCTAGAGTCCAGTCCCGTCAATACGTGAGCAAGGTTGACGCAGCTTTTCGAGGATGGAATCAGCAGTGCCGGTCCAGCGAAACGGCCGGCAGTTCGTGTTGCAGGCCGTGACGAAGTGGTCGATGCGCTGCACGAGTCGTTTGAGGCCGGTGAAGGATCCGCGCCGAATGGCTTTGTCGGTGATCAGCGCGAAGAAGCGCTCAGCCTGATGGGGCCATGAACTGCAGGAGAAATTGGCTGTGTAGCTGACAGGAATAAATCGGCAATCCGGGCGGTGCCTGCGGGTCAAGCGCCGGGACTGGCAGCATCAGGATGCTTCGTCCTCAAAATAATCGCTGTCGATCTTCGGAATCCTGACCGTGCGTGAGCTGATGCCGACCTCGTGGTCGATCATCAGGCCGGCCAGGCGCGCGCCGTCGATCAGCACGATGCCCTCCACGGATCTTGCAAAGTCCACGGCCTGCGACGAGTACGTTGATGTGGTGATGAACACGCCCTTTTTCGCCTTCTGCCCGGCGAGCGCTCCGTAGAAAGCCTGCAGATCAGGGCGGCCCACGCAGGCCTGCCAGCGCTTGGCCTGGACGTACACCTTCTCCAACCCGAGGCGGTCAAGCGAGATGATCCCGTCAATTCCCGCGTCGCCGGAGCCGCCCACGCGCTGCAGGTCCGCTCGGTTCGCGCCGTAGCCCATGCGGTGCAGCAGATCAAGAACGATGGTTTCGAAGAAGGCCGGCGACACGTTGGCCAGCAGCTCAAGCAGCTCCGATTCGGCCGATTGGCGCAGTTCCAGCAATGCCTGACCGAGCCGGTCGTCGGGGCTTGCTACCGACTCGCAGTGCAGTGGCGCACAGGTCGGTAACGGCGGCTGGACCAGCGCAGGGCCATTCGATTGCCGCAGCTTGACGTCGGGGTATCCCGTCGCCAGCTGCTGGGCCAGTTCCGCCGTGAACGGACCGGGATGCTCCGCAGCGAACCTGAGCCCTTCGGGCGTGGCCTTCCAGATACCTCGCCGTGGGCTGCCCGATAGCCCGGCCCGTTTCAGCCTGTCGTGCGCCCATCCAGCGCGGTTTTTGTACATGAGCTGCGCGCCGCTTGGCAGCGGTTGCTGCCGATCTTCCTCGGTGAGTCGAAGTGCGTCTGCGGCGGCCTCATGCGCTTGCCGGGCAGGTACGCCATCGGGGTGCTGCACCAGGTAGCGCAGTACCGGCTCGATGAACTGGTCGTATGTCGGGACAGCCATATGCAACAACGTACAAAACGGACCGACCCCGAATTTAACCCACTATTTGCCGGACACCTTGCCGCGCCTGCGGCGGCCAAAATCCCTCACTCCGCCGGCGGCAGCCCGTACCCCAGCATGCGCCGCCGCTTGATGTCCTCGTAGAAGCTTTCGATGCCTTCCTCGCGCAGGCAGTGGCCGAGCGTGGAGCGCGGGATGCCGCCCAGCACGTGGCGGCCGTCGGCCACCAGCGCCGGTATGCGCAGGATGCCGTAGCGGGCGGCGCGCTCGATGTCCGCCGCCAGCAGGCTGCGGGCGTGTTCGCCGAACACGTCGTGCTGCCAGCGCTCGCCGTCCAGGCCGATGTCCTCGGCGCAGCTGCGCAGCACATCGTAGTCGGCGATGTTCCGGCACTCGGTCAGGTGCGCACGCTGCACGCGATCGAAAAAGTCCCAGTGCGCGCGCTGGCCGCCCTGCATTTCGGCCGCCTTGGCGCCCAGCTGGTTCGGCAGCGAGTAGGGGTAGTCGAAATCGCGCGTCATCATCAGCTCGCAGTCGATGCGCGGGTCCGGCTCGAAGGCGCGCGCGTCGGCCCAGTGCACCATCACCACGTCGCGCTTGGCCTCGCGCTTGTCGGCGTAGAGCTGGCGGTTGAACAGCATCGGCGACACCGCCAGCGGGTAGCAGCGCTGCACCATCTGCACGTCCGGATGCGCGGCGGCGAACGCGCGCAGGCGCTCGGAGGCCTTGTAGCACCAGGCCGAAAGGCAGTCGTGAAAGAACTCGATGACGATCGGGTGGCTGTCGGTCATGGCGGCTCTCCTCGTTGTGGTGGTGGCTTGCAGTGTCGCGCCGGTGGGTGCGGCGCTCAAGCGCACCGCAGCGCGCAACCCTAAGACGAATCTAGGTCAACCCACCGCGCAGACGACGGTTTCCAGGCCCCGACTCCGGACTAGGTGCAGCAGCTTTTGAGTTTCCTTATGGAGACTTAGCCCCAACCAGCTACCCGCCGAGGGGATGGATCGGCACTGAGTTTGACCCAGGCCTGTCCCTTCTCCAGCACCGCGAGGTTCGCCGTCGGCCCAATAATGCGCCGAACCGCCTGAGCGTTTGCATTAGTACGAAATGCCGCCACCAAGCCCATCTCGTCGAGAAACTCGTCATCCTCACCGGAAAAGTCGTCCGGGCCTTGCGAGATCAGCATCAACGCTCCGCCCTTCGAGCGACTGAGCCGCACGAGTCCTGAAAGCCCGGGCAACTTCGCTCCGAGGATGCGGTGCGCCTCGTCAATTACGCACAGCACTCGCAGGGCACGATTACCCTCAGAATCTGTCGGTGCGTCGGCAAGACTATTAAGATACCGGTCTAAGGCATCGGTAATCAAAGTGACCACAGACACCTTCACCAAATCGGGCAGGTCAGCCGTCAGGCGGATGATCCATGAACGCCGGAAGAACTCGGCTGGTGGCAGGTCAGGCGTGAAGAGTTCAAAGCGACAGAGATCAGCCAATGTCGTGGTGGCGCCATCATCCTGCTTGCCTTGCGCTGCATAGATCGCTTTCAGCGCGTCGCGCACATCGCTCAACCGGCATGGCGTTTTAGTTCGTAATGCCTGCTCCGCGGCATCTCCAACCAATCCCTTTTGCAAGGGACCAAAGCCACTTCCCTTGAGAGTAGCGAGGCTGTCACGCAAGCGCTGCGCGGCCAGTGCAACGTCGGTTTGCGTGCGCTCAGCAAGTGCAAGCACATCCAATGGAATGGGTTGGTGAGGTGGCGCTAGCACAGTCGCCCCAAACGCCTGATCCAGCGCGTTGTGGCTGTCATTCATGTCGCCTTTGAAGTCGAAGGCAATCAAGGACACAGGCGTCTGCTTGCGGATCGCGCGCAGCATATATGCGGCAGTGCGCGTCTTGCCGCTGCCTACCGCGCCCATGACCGCAGCGTGGGGGCTGTTACCTGGTGCATTAAGCGGCCATACAACGCGCTCACCGGTCATAACGTCTGCGGCGATCTCGCCGAACGGCACGGCGATAGCTGTAGGCGAAAGTCCTTCAGACTGTCCATCTTCGCCACCGACGTGCTCAGCTGCCGGTCCCTCTGGCAGCGCTGCCTGCGCCACGGCGCGCCAAAACTCGCCTTGATCGCCCGATGCTTCGTTCATAGTCGCGGCAAGCACGCCAAGGCCACGCGCCCAATGAGCTGCCACCCATCCCTGAAATTGGCGTAAGTTCTGTGGCGGCTCCCCGGCGTACTCAATGATCAGCGACACCCAAGCAGCCAAATCCACACCCGTACCAAACAGTGTGTCGCCCTTAATTCCACGACCAACATCGCCCTGTGTTTCTTCTGGGGGCTCCGAAATCGCAAGCGATCTGGCGATAGCCAAACGTGCCGGCACGTTGAACGCACCAAAACCAAGAGCATCTTTCAGACGCTTCGCCTGATCGTCGGCAATTGCGGTTGTACGAAACGACGCGGTGGCAATCTCATCGAGCCCGATTGCAGGAGAATTGGACTCACCGTTCATTTTTAAATCCCCTGTCCCGGAAAATAGCCCTCAACCGGCCAGCTCAAACCAATATCGCCATTTGTGCTGTTTTCGATCCGACACGCTTTAAGCACACGCGACCGTATGGCATCCAGATATGGACCCACGACCTCTGTGTTGGTCGAAATCAATATCACCTGACCATCCCGTCGTACCAGATGACGAAGCACGTTCAGGCGATGTTCTTGGTCCAGCCTGCCTAAGGGGGTATCAATCACTAGAGGAAATACGCGGCCCGAAACATGGGCAATGGACCAAAACAACGCCTGAGTAAAAATCTGCTTCTCGCCAGCGGAAAGGTCGAATTCTCGCAGATTTCGTCCATTAGGCGCGAGCAGCATAACTTGCCCGTCATTGGTGATTTCGACACGGCTGAGATAATCATCGCGGTGTGCCATCGCCGTTACTGCACGCGTCATTGCTGATGCAATGGCCTGCGCCTGGATCGGCCAAGCATCGGAAGCCAGATCGTCCAACATCAAAGCAACCTCCTCAGCGCGCTTGGCGAGCCGCGCCGGCCGCGCTGACTGATCAAGCTGCCCAGTTAACCGCCCCAGCTCCTTACGCTTCTGTTCAAGATCGGCGTTGCGCGACGCGATTAAGCTGCTTTTCTCGCCACGCTCCTCGCTCAGCGCACGGATAACTTTATTGAGTTCGGCGATACGCACACGTTTCTCTTCTAGCTGCGGCGCTGTTACCTCCGACGCTTGGATGGTCGCGTTAATGTTGCGTAGTGCTGCCGCGGCTCGTGCCATCGATCCAAGCAACGATGACACCGTGCCAACTGTGACCTTTGCGGCCTGATCAAGCCGCGCCAGTACACGTTCGCCCATTGCTCCTTGCGCGTGCATGTGCCTGAATGACTCCGCAGCATCATCCGGCGCTGGATGCCAGAGTCGGTCGAGTGCACGGCGCACCGCCTCTCTCACCCATTCACCCTGCTCAGGCACCAGCGGCGGCACGATAGTAGTAAGCTCGTGCTCTATTCCCGCAATGACGTGCTCGATCCGCCCCTGCCCTTCCTTGGCCGAGGCCAGCCATTGCGCGAGCCGCTGCTCGCGCGTCAATCGTTCAGCGAGCTGAGTCCGTAGCCCGCCACCGGACAAGGCGAGTGGCAAGTCGCCGCTGGCGATCTGGAAAAGTTTTTCCTTGGCGATGTCGTAGGCCTTTTCCTGATCGGCGCGTTCCTTGATCAACTCTTCAAGTTGAGCACGAGTTCCGGTTCCATAACCAGCCAGTTCACGTGTGAGCGCATCTCGTTCTGCTTCGGCATTCGCAAGGCCTGGGGAAATCTGGTCGAGACGTTGTATAGCATTCTCAACTTCTACCGCCAGCCCCGCGATTGTAGATTCCAGCGCGGTCACCGCATCGGTATTCACACCGCGCGGTACGTCGCTGCGCCGCCGGGTTGCGTAGTCGCGCAGGCTCTTGCTCAAGGTACGGAGCCAAATGAGACCAAGCAGGCCTTCAATCCCATCGCGTACCTGAACAGCCATGTCGCGTTCGGCATATACGGAGGCCGCTTCGCCATCGAAAAGAAAGAAGCCGGCCAAAGACGCTGGCATGAAGGTGCGAGCGATCCAATCGCGATACCACCCTTGCGGGTCGGCCTCGGCTGGCCCGGGACCGATCACTTCGCGGGCCAATCCCTTCATGATTCGGACGGTTTCGGCACCTTCACCGGGGCGCAGACGACCAGCATCTGTGAAATGCCATATACGCTCAATGACGATCGGCTCGCCGGTTTGGTCCTGAAAGGTGAGCACGATCTGGCATGAACGCCTGCCGGCGCGAATTGCGTGCCCATTCAGCGCACGTTCGATGAAAGCGCGAAATGATTGCCCTCTGTTTTGTTCATCGGCGGCCGCCGCGGCGCGCGAGATGAGGGGCAAACCGTAGGCGCCGTAAAGCCCCAGGGCGATTGCTTCGAAAAGTGTCGTTTTTCCAAAGCCGTTCTGGCCGCCGATCAGGATGACATTACGGTCGCCGTCCGGCTCCGGGAAATCGAAGCGGGCTGCCTCATAAGCCTTCCAGTCACGTAGAGAAACAGAGCGAAGGTGCATTAGTCGTGCGCCCCAACGTCGGCGTCCAGCACCTCGTCAAAGGCCTGCCACAATCCATGGCGCCGTTGCATGGTGCTTTTATCGATAACCTCTTCGATAAGGCGCTGCAAGTCGCCAACTGGCAGTCCGATTTTGCGGCAATGATTTTCGATCAACCGCCTGCCGTCTTCCTGATCAAATAGCACAACTATGTCGCGTGGCATTTGCTACCCCTCCCTGAAGCGTGAATTACAGTGCGCACGCTTCCGCGGCCCACAGTGCGCCCTGTGCGGCATCGTCTGCCCAGATTGTTTTGATCCGGGCAATCTCGTCTGGGCTGATCAGTTGCCGACCTACCGCAGCCTGCAGGTCGAGTAAACGGTCAAATATCTCTTCCCGCGCCTGCAGGGTGAACGGCCCCGGTACGAACACGCCTTCCGCGGTTACCGTGATCCGTCCGTCACGCCGTCGCGCCATGCGCCGGTGTGGATCATTGCGGATTGAGACGAGCCAATCGCGAAAGGCAATGAGCGGTCCGAACTCAGCAAACCCAGCTTCGACAAAACCTTCGAGACTGCGATCCTTCTCAACCACGGTGCAGGTCCAACAACCGAAGCGGGACGACGAAGTGCCGCAGGAGGGAGCATCCGATTTTTGCGTGACAACAGGACATTCGCCACCACCAGCATCGCGATAAAGCTTGATCAGTGCCGTGTGGCTTCCACCCCAGGGCGGCATCGTTGCGCCCAGGAACTCCCAAATGTCGTCGGTAGAAAGATCCACGATGGGTCGGTAGACCATGCAACCCGGCAAGTCGTTGTGGCGGTTGAGTCTTTGGCCATTGTCGTAGCGCGCGACGCTGCCGGCGCGGGTGGCAGATTCGTCCCGCCGAACCCCCAGCAGAAGAATGACTTCGCCCGACACGGTGACTTGATCGCGGATGTATCGACTAGTGGGCTGAATCTTCATGCGATCCGTACACCAGCGAAACGTCCGATTCGGCGATGGATAGCCCCGACCGATCAGGTTTACCCAGAATGTGGCGTCCGGATCCGGGCGGGAGGTCACGACATGCACGGGCAGGCGCCATGCATCTGCTGCCCGACGTAACTCATCCTGCACGGTGTCGATGTGCCCCATTACCAGCGGGCTTTCCACCAGCGTGTCGTTCGAAATGACATGCACTTCACGCCGCCGGTCCTCCGGCGCGAGTGACAGCAGTAGTTCAAATACCAGATGGAGTACGACCGTGCTGTCCTTGCCACCCGAGTAGCCGACGATCCATGGATCCTGGTGGGGGGCCAAGTACTCGTCACGCAGGTCAGCACGGATGGAAGCAAGCGCCTTGTCCAGTACAGGATCGAGCGGTTGAGGTGGTGAGAAAGGGTCAGTCATGGTGCGGCGATCATCGCGGAGGCTGAAGGTGGGCGCAAGCACATACTCGCTACTTGAACGGTGATTCGCTGCGGAGCCTATCAGAGCATGTGTGCACGACGCTCCAAATTCAAGCGCCTTGACCGCCCGGTCGGCGGGCGGAATGATGGCCGCTGGCCCGCCGCTACACGGATGCGCCGGCTCGCCCCACCGTACCGACATACCAACATACCGGCGAGGAGAAACCCCCATGAACCACGACCTTCTGATCCGCGGCGGCAGCGTCGTCGACGGCACCGGCGCCCCGGCCCGGGCCGCCGATGTGGCCATCCAGGGCGATCGCATCGTCGCCGTTGGCAGCGAACTAGGCGGCGCGCGCGAGACGCTCGACGCCTGCGGCCTGGTGGTGTCGCCGGGCTTCATCGACCCGCACACGCATTACGACGCGCAGTGGTGCTGGGATCCGCTGCTGACCAGCAGCGCCTGGCACGGCGTGACCTCGGTGGTGATGGGCAACTGTGGGGTCGGCATCGCGCCGTGCCGGCCGGCGGCGCGCGAGATGGCGATGATGGACCTGGTCAACGTGGAGGCCATGCCGGCCGAGGTGCTGCGCAGTGGCATCCGCTGGCAGTGGGAAACCTTTCCGCAGTTCATGGACGCCGTAACCGGCGGCGGCATCGGCCTGAACGCCGGCTTTCTGCTGCCGCTGGCGGCGCTGCGCCATTACGTAATGGGCGAGCAGTCCGGCGAGCGCGGCGCCAATCCGGCCGAGATCGCGCAGATGGCCGATCACCTGCGCGCCGCCATGGATGCCGGGGCGCTGGGCTTCAGCACCACCGTGCTGGCGCAGCACATCGGCCACGGCGGCAAGCCGCTGGCCGCCCGCCTGGCCAGCCGCGATGAGTTGAAAGCCCTTTGCAACGTGCTGCGCGATCTTCGCCGCGGCACCATCCAGATCGCCATGGGCGGCGTCGGCGGCGCGTTGAGCGCCGAGCAGCAGGACCTGCTGCACTTCTTGCTGGACGAAAGCCGGCGCCCGCTGACCTGGACCTTCCTGTTGGTGCCGGTCGGCAATCCCGAGCGCGCCCTGCAGACACTGGAGGAAACCGACTGGCTGACGCGCATGGGCGCCGTGCCGCAGGTGTCATGCCGGCCGTTCCTGACGCAGCTGGAAATGACCAATCCGTTCATCTTTGCCGACCGCAAGACCTTCGCGCCGCTGTTCAACACCGACAACGCCCGGCTGGCCGCGGCCTACCGCGACCGCCATTTCCGCGACACGCTGCGCGCCGAACTGGCGCAGCCGGGAGCGTTTTCCAGCGACTGGACGCGGCTCGAACTGCAACAGGTCAACGATCCGGCGCTCGGCGGCCTGGTCGGCCGCACGGTGGCCGACATCGCCGCCGAGCGCGGCGCCGACGGCCTCGACACGTTCCTGGACATCGCGCTCGAGGACGGTCTGGGCGCGCGCTTTCTGTACACGATCTCGAACATCGATCTGGACGTGGTGGCCAGAATCATCAATGACCCGCGCACGCTGATCGGCGCTTCCGACGGCGGCGCGCATGTGGACCAGATTTGCGACGTCGGCTACGCCACCTGGCTGCTGGGCACCTGGGTGCGCGAGCGCAAGGCCATGAGCCTGGAGTACGCCGTGCAGCGCCTGACCGGCGACCCGGCACGGGTGTTCGGCATCGCCGACCGGGGGCGTATCGCGGCCGGCCTGAAGGCGGACATCGCCGTGTTCGACCCGGCCACGGTCGGCTCGGATCGTCTGGCGCGGGCGGTGTTCGACCTGCCCGGCGGGCGGCGGCGGCTGGTGTCGGACGCGCGCGGCATCGCCGCCACGGTCATCAACGGCCAGCTGCTGATGCGCGCCGGCGATGTCAGCGCCAGCCGCGCCGGCGCGCACATGCAGGCGGCCTGAGGCTTGTTTGCCCTTGGCATGATCGAGACGCTGGCGCTGGCGGCGCTGGCAGTGGCGGTCGGCCAGGGGCTGCGGCGCTGGGTGCCGGTGCTGGCGCGCTACGACCTGCCGGCGCCGGTGCTGGGCGGGCTACTGGTGGCGGTCATGGTCAGCCTGCTGCGCCGGGACGGGCAGGATCTGGTGCGCTTCGACACCACGCTGCAGGCTCCGCTGATGATCGCCTTTTTCACCACCATCGGCTTTGGCGCCAGCCTGCGCCTGTTGCGAGTGGGCGGCGTGCAGGTGGCGTGGTTCCTGGCCATCGCCACCGTCGCCGCGCTGCTGCAGAACCTGCTCGGGGCGAGCCTGGCGCTGGCGATGGGCCTGCCGCCGCTGCTGGGCGTGCTGGCCGGTTCGGTCACGCTCACCGGCGGCCCGGCGACCGGCCTTGCCTTCGCGCCGCTGTTCGAGCAGGCCGGCGTCAACGGCGCCACGGGGGTGGCGGTCACGGCCGCCATGAGCGGCATCGTCATGGGCGGCCTGTTTGGCGGCCCGGTGGCCGGGCGCATCATTGCCCGCCGGCGGCTGTACTCGACCACTGCCCGTGCGCTGCCCGCGGCGGAGCCCGCATCCCCGGAACAGGCGACCGACACCGCGGCGCCGCTGCAGCGGGCGGTGATCCTGATCCTGCTGGCGATGTGGCTCGGCGACTATCTGGCGCGCGGCTTCACGGCCCTGGGCATCACCCTGCCGGCCTACATCGGCGCCATGCTGGCGGCGGCCGTGCTGCGCAACCTCGGGGACCGGCAGCCGCTGCTGCATGTGCCGACGCAGGCCATGCAGGACCTGGGCGCCGTGGCGCTGTCGCTGTTCATCGCCATGGCGCTGATGACGCTCAAGCTGTGGGAGCTGGTCGATCTGGCGCTGCCGCTGCTGGCGCTGCTGCTGGCGCAGGCGCTGCTGCTGGCGCTGCTGTGCCAGTGGGTGTTTCGGCTGATGGGGCGGGATTTCGACGCCGCCGTGATGGCCGGCGGTTTCTACGGCTTCATGATGGGCACCACCGCCAACGCAGTCGCCAACATGCAGGCCCTGACCGACCGCTACGGCCCGGCGCCGCGGGCCTTTCTGGTGGTGCCCTTGGTCGGTGCGTTCTTCATCGATTTCGTGAACGCGCTGCTGATTACGGCGTTCCTGAACCTATTGGGCTGATCCCCGACCCATCGCCTGCCCGCACTCCCGACAATAGCGGCCGTGCACGTGGCTGGCCAGCCCGCAGTGCGGGCACGGCGCGAATTGTCCGAAGCCGCAGGCCGGGCAGAACGCGCTGTCCGGCGGCAGCGCCAGGCCGCAGTCCTGACACTGGCCGCGGGCGATGCGCCGGGAGAGCAGCTTGTCGCGCGCGAACAGCTTGTTCTGCACCACGTAGATCAGCGTCAGGCTGGCGGCGACGGCAAGCGCGATCACCAGGTAATTCCACAGTGCGACCAGGTGCGCCGATTCCAGCAGCATCATCAACTGCCGCAGAAAGCGCCGCGGCAGGATGTCGTATACCAGCTGCAGCAGCTTGCACAGCACCGGAATGAACGCCACCACCAGCAGGTGCGCGGACACCAGCGTCTGCACCGCCCGGCCGCGGCGGATGCTGGCCGCATTCCAGGCATAGAAAAGCCCCAGCAGCGGCGCCAGGAACAGCAGCTCCCAGCCCAGACGGCGCACCGGATACCAGGTCTCGAGCTGCCGCAGATCGGCGCGCAGGCGCTCGCGGTCGTCGGCCTGCACGGCGTCGATGCGCTGCCACAGCGCCTGTACGCGGGCCTCGCCGGCGATGGCGGCTTCGAGCTGCGCCAGGCGGCCGGTCGCCTCCTCGAGTGCGCCGGTCTTGGCCGCCAGCTCACGGCCCAGCGTGTCGGCGCGCGTCGGCGCCTCGGCGCCGGCGATCTTTTCGAGCAGCGCCGTGTCGTAGCTGCCCTTCAGGCGCTCGATCTGCGTGCGCAGGTCGGCACTTTGGCGACGCAGCGCACGCGCATCGTCGAATCGCTTGGCCAGTGCGCCGTCGGCCAGCACGGCGTCGATTGCCCCGACCACGGGCGCGCACACCGGATGCGGGTTGACGCCGGACGCCCGTGCCTGCCAGGCGGATGCCGCCGTGTGCGCGTTCACCACCTCGCCGAGCTGTTCCAGTCGCCCGGCAGGCGTCCATTGCCGGTCGAGCACGATGTCGCGGCAGCGCGCCGGCACCGCCTCATATGGCTGCGCGAGCTGCGCGGTGTGCCGGGCCAGGCCGTCGAAGATCGAGCTGAGCACGAACGCATCGAGCAGCAACACGATGACCAGCGCCGCCCGGCTGAGCGGCTGGCGGTTCAGTTGCGTCAGATGGACGCGGACTGTGCCCAGGCTGCGTGCGAACGTCATCGAAGGCTCCCTCCCCGCTGATCAGACCGACGCCAGTGTGCCATCGGCGCGCGCCGGCGCCGGTCAGGGCAGCTCGATGGCGTACTCCATGATCAGCGGCGCGTGGTCCGAGAAGCGCTCGTCCTTGTGGATGCGCGCGCTGCGTACCGTGTCCCGCAGGCCGGGCGAGACGAGCTGGTAGTCAATGCGCCAGCCGACGTTCCTGGCCCAGGCCTGGCCGCGGTTGGACCACCAGGTGTATTGCTCGGCCTCCTGGTTGACGACGCGAAACGCATCCACCCAGCCGATGTCGCCGAACAGCACATCCAGCCAGGCCCGCTCCTCGGGCAGGAAGCCGGAGTTTTTTTGGTTGCCGCGCCAGTTCTTGATGTCGATGTTCTTGTGGGCGATGTTGATGTCGCCGCAGATGATCCACTCGCGCCCGTCGGCCAGCATCTGCTTCAGGTGCGGCGTCAGGCGCTCCATGACCCCGAACTTGATCTGCTGGCGCGCCTCGCTGCTGGAGCCCGATGGCAGGTACAGCGACACCACGCTCAGCTTCCCGTAATCGACCTGCAACCAGCGCCCCTCGGCGTCGAAGTCCGGCCAGCCCAGGCCCTCGACCACCCGGTCCGGGGCGCGTTTTGTGTATATGGCAACGCCGCTGTAGCCGGGCTTCGTGGCATGGTGGAAAAAGCTCTGGCAAAGGTGCGGCGCCCGCATTTCCTCGGTCAATTGCGGGTGCTGGACGCGGGTTTCCTGCAGGCACACCAGGTCGGCCTGTTCGCGCGCCAGAAAGTCCGCCAGGCCCTTGCGCCAGGCCGAACGAATGCCGTTCACGTTCAGGGTGATGATTTTCAGGGGCATGTGTGTTTGGCCCGGCTGCGCAGCCAAGGCACTGTTTGTGGCAGGAAAATCGAGGGCGGCAGTCTAGCAGCGTGGGGTTGGTCGGCCGCAGGCTTGGGCCTTGTGCAACCTCCGATATCCGGCGAGCTTGGCTGGAAATTGATGGCGAGCGGCGGGCGTGCGCTCGTTGTAATGTTGTACAACTCCGGTTTAGTGGGATGAGATGGTGCACTGGGCGCTTTTGGATGGGGGCTGATCACGCGGGCGGGAGCGCCGCCTGCGCGCCGGCCGGGACGCAACGCAAGCCGCGGGTGTGATGCCTTGAACAGACTCGATACAACGCCAAGACCGGCCCGCTCGGGCGCCGCAGGGTGCCGGCTGCGGTGTGCGATGTGGATGTTTTTGGCAGGGACTTGGACTGCTACGCAGGCAGCGGAGCCGCTGCGCGTGTATCGCTACTACGACGCGCGCGGGGTCATGCATGTCGAAAGCGTGCTTCCGCCCGGCCAGGCGCAGTCCGGTTACGAGGTGCTCGACCGGCGCACGCTCAAGACGCTGGCGGTCGTCACGCCCGCGCCCAGCCCGCAGGAACTGGCCGATCAGGAGCAGCGTCGGCGCGAGGCGGCGGCCGCACAGGCGGCGGCGCAGCGCAGCGCGCAGGCCCGGCAACGCGACGCCGCCCAGCAGATGTATCGGGACCAGATGCTGCTGCAAACCTACGCCAGCGAGGCGGAGCTGATCCGCCTGCGCGACAGCAAGCTGGAATCGACGGCCCTGATCCTGCGCTCGGTTGAGCAAACCGTCGGCCACCTGCGCGGCAACCTGGCGCAGATGGACGCAACGATCGTCGAGCACCAGGCGGCCGGTCGGGTGCCACCGGCTGACTTGCTCGAGGCGCGTGCCAGGACGGCGGCTGATCTTGACGAACAGGAGCGGGCGGCAGAACGCATTCACGCCGAGCAGGCGGCGATTCGCGACACCTTCGAGTCCGATCTGAACCGTTACCGCCTGCTGATGGGTGCGCGCTGAGCGCTCGGCTTGCGTGACAAGTCCTGACCCCCGGCGCAGCAGATTCTTCGTCCGGGGCAAAGCTGTTTGGCGCCTGTCCGTCAGGCGAGGGCGATAATTCAACTGATTGTTATGGAAAGGTAAATATCAGGTGGAAGCTTATCAGCGCGAGTTTTTCGAGTTCGCCATCGGCAGCGGCGTACTGAAATTTGGGCAGTTCACCCTAAAGTCTGGCCGAAACAGTCCGTATTTCTTTAACGCAGGACTGTTCAACAGCGGCCAGCGCCTGCGCCGCCTGGGCGGTTTCTACGCGGCGGCGCTGGTGCGCTCGGGAGTGGCCTTCGACATGCTGTTCGGGCCCGCCTACAAGGGCATCCCGCTGGTGGCGGCCACGGCCATCGCGCTGGCCGGCGAGCATGGCCGCGATGTGCCCTTTGCCTTCGATCGCAAGGAGGCGAAGGACCATGGCGAGGGCGGCGTGATCGTCGGTGCGCCCCTGGCCGGCCGGGTGGTGGTGGTGGATGACGTGATTTCGTCGGGCCTGTCGGTGCAGCACTCGGCGGACCTGATTGGCGCCGCCGGGGCCGATCTGGCGGCGGTGCTGGTGGCACTCGACCGGCAGGAGCGCGGCCAGGGTGAGCGTTCGGCAGTGGCCGAGGTGACGGCGCGCCACGGCGTGCCGGTGATCGCGGTGGCAGGACTCGAGCAACTGGTGCAATTTCTTGAAGAAGATTCGCAACACGCACCGGCTGCGGACATCCGCGCCTACCGGGCCCGCTACGGCGCGAGCTGAAGCACGCGGGATCGCGTGGCTGCTGCTGGCCGTCTTGTGCACAAGCGCGCAGGCCGTCGATGCGGGGCGCCTTTTCCGCTACCGCGACGAGCGCGGGGTGATGCACATCGGCACCAATCTGCCGGCCGGCCAGGTACAGGCCGGTTATGAGGTTCTGGACAGTCGCAGCCTGAAGTTGCTGAACGTGATCCCGCCGGCGCCCAGCGCCGAGCAACTGTCCCGGCAGGCCGCCGAGCGCCGCACGGCAGCCGTCGCCGAAGCGGCCAACAGCAGGGCCGAACAGGCGCGCCAACGGGACATCGCCGAGCAGCGAAACCGCGACCGGATGCTGCTGGAAACCTACGCGGACGAGTCCGAACTGGTGCGTCTGCGTGACACGAAGCTGGAGAGCCTGGACCTGATCCTGCACACCGTCGACAACACCATCGTCCATCTGCGCAGGAACCTTGCGCAGATGGACGCGACAGCGCAGGAGCACATCGCGGCCGGTCGCCAGTCGCCGGCTTCGCTGGTGCAGGGCCGCGCCCGGACGGCGGCGGATCTGGCCAGTCAGGAGCTGGCCGCCGAGCGGACGCGCGCCGAACGGCTGGCCGTGCGAGCCCGCTTCGACGCTGACCTGGACCGCTACCGCCGCCTGACCGGAACCCTCAAGACCGCCGGGTCCTGATTCACGATACGTGCCGGGCCGATCAGTCCGCCTGCGTCATCAGGCGCAGCCACTGCCGGTACTGGGTGTGGGTGAAGGTCTCATCGTCGATGTCGCTGCCGCTGAACTGCGGCGCAAGCCCTATTGCCCTGGCGTTGTCGTCGGCGCCGGCGGTCACATGCGTCATGCCGCGAAAATGCCCCTGCAGATACGGCCGGCGTGAGGCCGTGAAGCCGCGCTGGCAGGCTTCCATCACCGCCTGATCGTCCGGCGTGGCCAGGCCCGCCGGCCCCAGGAAGTCCTCGAACTGGCGCAGTCGGCGTTCGCGCGCGGCTTTTGGCTCACCCCTGGGCGCCACGCAGTACACCTCGATCAGGGTCTGATCGACCGACAGCGGATGCACGATGCGCACCGTCGAGGACGACTGGTCCATCAGCAGCAGGTTCGGGAACACCACCAGGTTGCGCACGGCGTCGATCATCCAGCGCGCCTTGTCCGGGCCGAACTGGCGCGTGATGCGCTCGCGCTGGAAGCCCAGCGGGCGGTCGTCGCCGTTGGGCATCAGGCCCCAGTCCATGCTGTGGCCGTTCTCGAACTGGTAGCTGCCGCCCGGCAGGCTGGCCATCTGCGTCGGGTCGATGGTCTTGAGGGTGTTGGTGGCTTTCTTTTGCCGCTCCAGGATCAGCCCGATGTAGCTGGTGTGGACCGGAAAGAAGTGATAGCCGTCGATGTTCTCCAGCTGCATCTTCCAGTTGGCGCGGCAGGTGTAGCGGATGCCGCCGCGCAGCAGCTCCAGGCCGTCCGGGGACTGGTCGGCCATGGCGTCGATGACCGCCGCCGAGCCGCCAAGGTACTGCGCAAGCGGCTCCACGGACTCGTTCAGGCTGCCGAACACGAAGCCGCGGTACACGCCGACCTTGACCCGCGCCAGATCGTGCGACAGGCCGGCGAAGTAGTCCGGGTAGCCGCCGCGCGGCTCGGCATCCACGTTCACGCAGCGGCCGCTGCTGTCGTACACCCAGCCATGATACGGGCAGGTCAGGGCGCGCCTGTTGCCGCGCTTGCTGCTGGTCAGCTCCGCGCCGCGGTGCGAGCAGCTGTTCAGGAAGGCGTGGACCTGCCCGTCCTCGCCGCGCGTGACCAGCACCGGCTTGCGGCCGATGCGGGCGGCCACGAAGTCGTTGGCGTTCGGGATCTGGCTCTCGTGGGCCAGGTAGACCCAGGTCGACTCGAAGATGTTGCGCATTTCGAGTTCGAAGATGGCCGGGTCGGCAAAGATGCGCCGCGCCACCTCGAAGCGACCCTGGTCCGGGGCGTCCTGCACGCAGTCGAGCAGTTCGGCGAGTTTCAGGCCGTCGCGGTCGGTGATCTGGTCCATGTTCCACTCCTCGTTGCAAAGGCCGGGCCGGTCTGTGCCGGCCTCTGGCGGGGGAAGTTTGCCGACGCGGCCGGCAGTCAGCCCAGCGCGGCGATGATTTGGTCGGCGGTCGCGATGTCCAGGCGCCCGGCCATGCGCCGCACGGTGATCTCGTGCGCCTCCTGCGTGCCGCACACGCAGCAGTCCTCGGCCAGGATGTTGCTGTAGCCGCGGTCGTTGGCGTCCCAGGCCGTGGATTCCACCACCGCGTCGGTGCTGACGCCGCTCAGGATCAAGTCGGTGATGCCGCGGCCGTCGAGCAGCTCCTGCAGGCCGGAGCTCACGAAGGCGCTGAAGATGCACTTGTAGACCACCGGCTCGCCCGGCAGCGGCTTGACCAGTTCGGCCGGATCGCCGCCCCAGGTGCCGCGCTTGCACACCTTGCCGCCGCCGACCATCTCAAAGAACGCGCCGCGGTGCGGCCAGCGCGGCTGCACGCCGGCTTCAAGATCGATCAGCACATGGATCACCGGTACGGCGCTGGCCCGGCAGGCGTCCATCAGGCGGCGCAGCTTGTTGAGCATGCCGGTCTGCTGGATCATGCCGGCGAAGCCCAGTTGCTGTGCCATGGGGGAATCCGGATGCGTGATGTCGTTTTGCACGTCCATTACCAGCAGGGCGGTCTTGGACTTGTCGATGCTGAGGGCCATGGATTTTCTGCAGCCTATGGTCGGGTTGCGCGCCTGAACGGTCGCCCGGATTGTAGGGATCGCTCCCTGGCCCGGCAATCGACGCGGGGTGGCCAATGACCGCCGCGCTGTGGCTGCTGGCGCTGCTGCTGATGGGCAGCGTGGTGGCTTATCGCCGACTCGAGCGCACGCCGGCCACCACGGTGTTGGGCGCGACGCTGCTGCTGGCGAGCGTCGGCGGCCTGTCGTGGTGGCTGGCGCTGCCGCTGTGGCTGCTGTGGCTGGCCGTGACCGTGCTGCTGTTTGCCGATGACTGGCGGCGCGAGTATGTGACCGCGCCGGTGCTGGACTTCTATCGCCGGAAACTGCCGCCGCTGTCGGACACCGAGCGCGAGGCGATGCAGGCCGGCAGTGTGTGGTGGGAGCGCGAGCTGTTCTCCGGCCAGCCGGATTGGGAGCGGCTCGGCGGCTTTGCCGATCCGCCGCCGAGCGACGACGAGCAGGCCTTCCTGGACGGCCCGGTCGAGCGGCTGTGCGCGCAGCTCGACGACTGGCGCATCACGCACGTCGACGCCGATCTGCCGCCGCAGGTGTGGCAGACGCTGCGCGAGGAAGGCTTCTTCGGATTGATGATCCCGACCGAGTTCGGCGGCAAGGGTTTCAGCCACCGGGCGCATTCGGCGGTGGTGATGAAACTCGCCAGCCGCAGCGTGACTGCCGCCATCACCGTCATGGTGCCCAATTCGCTCGGGCCGGCCGAGTTGATCCGCCACTACGGCACGCCGGCGCAAAAGGATCATTACCTGCCGCGCCTGGCCAGCGGCCAGGACATTCCCTGCTTTGCCCTGACCGGCCCGCAGGCCGGGTCGGATGCCGGGGCGCTGCCGGATGCGGGCGTGGTCTGCCGCGGCCAGCATGAAGGCGAGGAGGTGCTCGGCGTGCGCCTGAGCTTCGAGAAGCGCTACATCACCCTCGGTCCGGTGGCGACGCTGATCGGTCTGGCCTTCACGCTGCGCGATCCGGATCGCTTGCTCGGCGGCGCGGTCGAGCGTGGCATCACGGTGCTGCTGCTGCCGGCCGATACGCCCGGCGTGAGCCGCGGCGAGCGCCACTTGCCGCTGGATGTGCCGTTCCAGAATGGCCCGCTGCACGGCAAGGACGTGTTCGCGCCGCTGGAGTGGATCATCGGCGGCGAGGCCGGCATCGGCCGCGGCTGGCAGATGCTGGTCAGCTGTTTGTCGGAAGGCCGCGGCATCTCGCTGCCGGCGCTGTCCACCGGCGTGGTCAAGGTGGCCGCCCGCCACACCGGCGCCTATGCCCGGGTGCGCGAGCAGTTCGGGCTGCCGATCGGCCGCTTCGAGGGCGTGCAGGAGGCCCTGGCCCGCATCGGCGGCCAGTGCTACCAGATGGATGCGGCCCGCCGCCTGACGCTGTACGCGCTGGACGAGGGTGAGCGGCCGGCGGTGGTGACGGCGATCCTGAAATACCACCTCACCGAGCGCGGCCGGCGCGTGGTCAACGACGCTATGGACGTGCAGGCCGGCAGCGGCGTCATGCTCGGGCCGCGCAATTTCCTGGGCCGCTACTATCAGGTCATGCCGGTGGCGATCACGGTCGAGGGCGCCAACATCCTCACCCGCAGCCTGATCATCTTCGGCCAAGGCGCGGTGCGCGCTCACCCGTACGTGCTGGACGAAATGCAGGCCGCGCAGGAGGAAGACCCCGACCTGGCGCTGAAGCGCTTCGATCCGCTGCTGCTGGCGCACGGCGCCTACCTGCTGGGCAATGCCGCGCGCAGCTTCTGGCTGGGTCTGAGTCGGGGCCGCCTGGCGCAGGTGCCCGGCGACGGCCCGCTCGGCCGCTACCAGCAGCGCCTGTCGTGGATGAGTGCGGCCTTTGCGCTGGCCGCGGACATCACCATGCTGGTCGTGGGCGGGGACCTGAAACGCCGCGAGCGCCTGTCGGCGCGTCTGGGCGACGTGCTGTCGGAGCTGTACCTGGCCAGCGCCGTGCTGTGGCGGCACGCCCAGCAGGGCCAGCCGCAGGACGACCTGCCGCTGCTGCGCTGGGCGATGGATGACTGCCTGGCGCGCATGGCCAGCGCCTTCGATGGTCTGTTCGCCAACTACCCCAACCGTGCGCTCGGTTGCCTGCTGCGTTGGCTGGTCTTTCCGACCGGCCGGCCGAGCCGCGGACCGGACGACGCGCTGGATAAGCAGGTGGCGGAATTGCTGCTCGCGCCGGGCGAGACGCGCGACCGCCTGACGGGCGGCATTTACCTCACGCGCGACGCGGCCGAGGCCATCGGCCGGCTGGAGCTGGCCATCGAACAGGCCGACCTCGCCGGCCAGGCGCAGCGCAAGCTGCGTGGCGCGCTCAAGGCCGGCGCCCTCTCGGCTGACCAGGACGTGCTGGCCCAGGCGCAGGACGCCGGCGTGCTGGATGCCGGCGAGGCAGCAGTGCTGGCGCAATACCAGGCGCTGGTGCGCGAGATCATTGCCGTCGACGCCTTCCCGGCCGACAGCTTCGCGCGCTCCGCTACCGCGTGACCCGCAGCGCGCCGCACGCCGTCATCCCCTGGCAGCAGGCCGGCACGCTCGCCGGCCTGCTGCGCGAGCGTCTGGCGCGCAGCCCGGACGCTGTCGCCTATCGGCATTTCGTGGACGACGTCTGGCATGCGCTGAGCTGGCGCGAGGTCGCGCGGCGGGTCGGCCGCTTTCAGGCCGCGCTGCGCAACGAGCATCTGCCGGCCGGAGCGCGGGTGGCGGTGATGCTGCCCAACGGCCCGGACTGGGTATGTTTCGACCTGGCCGCATTGGCGCTCGGCCTGGTGACGGTGCCCATCTACCGCGACGACCGGCCGGACAACGCCGGCTACGTGCTGGAGCACTCCGGCGCCGCCCTGCTGCTGACCGAAAGCGCCGACCAGTGGCAGGCGCTGCTGCCGCACGGCTACCTGGGTGCCCTGCAGCGGGTGGTGCTGGCGCAGGGCGAGGCCGATGACGACCGGGTGCTGTCGCTGAACCACTGGCTGCCGGCGCAGGGCGAGTTTGCGGTGGAGTGCACCGACGGCGAGGCGCTGGCCAGCATCGTCTACACCTCCGGCACCACCGGCCGGCCCAAGGGCGTCATGCTTCGTCATCGCAACATGCTGTGGAATGCCGCGGCGGCGGAATCCATGGTGCCGGTCAGGCCGGACGATGTGTTCCTGTCCTTCCTGCCGCTGTCGCACACGCTCGAGCGCACCATCGGCTACTACCTGCCGCTGCTGGCCGGCGCTACGGTCGCCTTCGGGCGCGGTATCCAGCACCTCGCGGACGATCTGCTCGCCGTACGTCCGAGCGTGCTGGTCAGCGTGCCGCGCGTGTTCGAACGCAGCGCCGTCGCCATCCGCGACAGCATCGCCAAGCGCCCGTGGCCGGTGCGCCAGCTGTTCGCTGCGGCGCTCGAGCTCGGCTGGCGGGATTTCGAGCGCGCACAGGGCCGGGCGCGTGGCACGCCACTGCTGGCCGCCCTGCCGTTGCTGCGCCGCCTGGTGGCGCGGCCGGTGCTCGATCGCCTCGGCGGTCGGCTGCGCGTGGCCATCTGCGGCGGCGCCGCCCTGCCAGCGGACGTGGCGCAGCTGTTCATCAGCCTCGGCCTGCCGCTGCTGCAGGGCTATGGCCTGACCGAAGCCAGCCCCGTGCTCACCGTCAACACGCTGGACGACAACCGGCCGGACAGCGTCGGCCTGCCGTTGCCGGACGTGCAACTGCGCCTCGGTGCGGGCGACGAACTGCTCGCCAAAAGCCCCGGCGTGATGGCCGGTTACTGGCACGACGCCGAAGCCAGCGCCGCCGTGATCGATGCCGACGGCTGGCTGCACACCGGCGACATCGCCGCCCAGCGGGGCCGCCACTGGTACATCACCGGCCGCCTGAAGGACATCATCGTGCTCGCCAACGGCGAGAAGGTGCCGCCGGTCGACATCGAACAGGCGCTGATGCTCGACCCGCTGATCCATCAGGCCCTGCTGGTCGGCGAGGGGCGGCCGTATCTGGCCGCCATACTGGTGCTGCATCGCCAGCAGTGGGCGCAGCTTGCCGCCGAACTGGGGCTGGATGCCGACGCCCCCGCCTCCCTGACCGACCCGCGCGCCGAACGGGCGGTACTGGCACGCACCGAGACCGCGCTGCACGCCTTTCCGGGCTACGCCCGGCTGCGCCGCGTGCATCTGACCCTCGAGGAATGGACCGAAGCCAACGGTCTGCTGACCGCCACCCAGAAGGCGCGACGCGGGAAGTTGGCTGAACGCTACGGCGAGGTCATCGAGGCACTGTATCGGGCATGAGCCCCATCCAGTCCGGCAGGCAGCCGGCAGTCGGTGCGCGGCGGAATCCGCAGAAAGCATCGCCAGAACGCCGCGGCTTGCGCCGCGCCCCACCACAGCAAGGGCTTGCTGCCGCTTGCCAGCCGAAGGCAGGACATGAGGGCGAGGGGTCCGGTTTCTGGCTCGACGCACTGGCGCACGCGGCGCGCAATCCCTGCGACCAGATCGGCCACCTTGCGCAGGGCGTGGTGCCGGTGCGGGCCGGGCCGGTGTCGGGCGGGATGTTGCATGGAACGCAAGCTTGCCGGGCCGAGCCGCCGGGCGCCTGAATTTCCTGGCCGCTTCAACTCGAACCGGACCCCGACATTTCATGAAAAAACTGCTCGGCAACGTAGGCCTCGTCATCATCGCCCTGCTGGCCGGGGCGGCATTCGGACTGGCCGATCCGGCCACCGCTCCGGCGCTGGCGCCGGTCGCAAAGTGGGTGCTGCAGCTGATCAAGGCAGCCGCCACGCCACTGGTATTTTTCGCCGTGCTGGAGGCGATCTTGCGCTTTCGCGTCGCCGGTACGGATTTCCTGAAGCTGCTGACGATCGCGTTGGTCAACGCCATTTTCGCGATAGCCATCGGCATCGCGCTGGCCAATGCACTGCAGCCGGGCCAGTACTTGCGGCCGTTGATCAGCGCCTCTGCGGCCACCCTGCGGCCGATCGATTTTGGCGACCTGCTCGCCCGGCAGTTGCCCAGCAGCGTTGTTCAGCCGTTCGTGGACAACAGCATCATGCCGATGGTGATGGTGGCGATCGCGTTCGGCTTTGCCTGGCGCCGCGTGCGACTGACGCGGGACGCCGACACCCTGCCACTGATGGACAAGGGCGAGGTGCTGGTCTCGGTGCTGCGGGACGTGTGGGAGACGCTGCTGATCTGGATCGTCAAGCTGGTCCCGCTGGCGGTGTTTTGCGCCAGCGCCAACGTGACTGCCGAGCACGGACTGGCGTCGTTCACCGGCCTTGGACGGTACGTTGCCCTGTGCCTGCTGGGCATGGCGGTGCATGTGCTGGGCACCTACAGCGTCTGGTTGCTGCTGTACGCGCGCATCGGGCTGCGCCGGTTCTGGAGCCAGGCTGCGCAGCCGGTGCTCTACGCGTTCAGTGTCAACAGCAGCCTGGTGGCCCTGCCCCTGACGCTGCGGGCACTTGACCGGCTGGGCATTTCGCGGCGCGCATCGACGCTGGCCGCGTGTGTCGGCACCAATCTGAACAACGACGGCATCATTCTGTACGAGGGCTTTACCCTGCTGGCGCTGGCGCAGGCCATGGGCATCGACATGAGCCTGGGCGCGCAGGTGTTTGCCGCGCTGTATTGCGTGGTGGCGGCGATGGGTGTGGCCGGCGTGCCGGAGGCCGGCGTGGTGGCGCTGACACTGGTGCTGGGTGGACTGGGATTGCCGACCGAGGCGCTGGCGGTGCTGCTGTCCGTGGACTGGATCATTGCCCGCGCCCGTTCCCTGCTGAACACCACTTCGGACATGGTCGGCTCGGCGGCGCTGGATCGGTGGCTGCGCTTGACCACAGCCACCCTTGCTGGTGCCGGCTCCGGCGCTACTGCGCCGGAGCCGGCAGGGGAGCGCTGAATGAAGCCGTTCTGGGTTTCCGTGCGCCCGCCAGCGGGAAAAACCCGGTGGGAGCACAGCTTTGCTGCGCGATGATCGCCCGGCACAGCCGGACTCCTACAACGCGGTGATCACCCGCCGCAGCCGGGCTACGGTTTTCCGATGGCTACAGCCCGCTCAGCCAGATATGGCCCACGGCGCCCAGGATGATTCCCAGCACCAGTCCGGCGGCGAATGGCAGATAGGGCCGCGCCGCGCGTCGCGGGGCGCCGGCGGCAGGCGCGCGGTTGGTTGAACGCGGGCGGGCCGCAGCCGGCTTGCCGCCGGGCTGAACCACGGCGACCGCGCACGGGCCCTTGTCACCCTGCTGGGCCTCGAACTCGACCTCCAGCCCGGGGCGCAGGGCTTCCTTGTCGCCCGTGAAATCGGTGTAGTGAAAAAAATATTCGGTGCCCTGGTCGCCTTCGATGAAACCAAAACCCTTGCGGAAGTAAAAACGTTTGACGGTGCCTTTCATGGAGCTGCGCTGAAGAGTGGGTGGCTGCGCGGAAGCGGTCGCGGTGACGAGGCGCAGGACGATCTGGAAGCGGCGCGAACCGGGTTGCGCGACCGGTCGGCGGATCCCGCCAGCAACGGCGTGGTCGCCCACCATCGCGCCCGTTCGCGCCGCCAGCCCCCGCCCGTTGCGGGCCAGGGCCGGGCATTATAGCCGCCCGACCCGGTCGCGCGGTGCCGGCGCCAGGCGCAGCAGGCGCCAGGCCAGCAGCGTCTGTGCCGCTGCGACTGCCAGGCTTGCCGCATAGACGGCGCCCACCGCGCGCCGGACCACCTCGGCGTCGACGTGGGCGCTGAGTCCGGCCAGGGTGGCGATGACGCCCGCCAGCGCCGAGCCGAACGCGATGCCCAGCGTGCGCACGGTTGGGATACTGCCGGCGGTGATGCTCTCCTCGCCGGGACTGGCGTGCTGCATGGTGAAGGCGATCAGGTGGATGCTCAGCGCACCGACGCCAAAGCCGAGCATGACCAACGCCACGCCCACCGCCGGCGCGGCAAGCTGCCCCAGTCCGGCCAAGAGAACGCCGGTCATGGCCAGGATCAGCAGCGGCCCGCCGATGATGGCGCGCCGCTCGGCGGCGCCCTGCCAGCGCGCGGTGGTCAGCGAGGCGGCGGTCCAGCCGACCGCCAGCAGACTGGCGAAGTAGCCGGCGTGCAGCGGGCGCAGGTGATAGACCTGCTGCATCAGCAGCGGCACGAACACGGTAATGGTGGTGTGCAGGACCGACGAGGTCACGAACAGGCCGTAGGCCACGCCCACCGGTGCCCGCAGCGACGCGGCGCGGCGTGGAAACAGTCGCACCGCGCCACGCCGGTCCAGAGCAAAGGCGCCGCCGACCAGCAGCAGCGCGAGCGCCAGCGCCGCCAGGCGCAGCGGCGTGCCAGCCAGCTGACCGGCCGCCGCCACGCCGAGCACGCCGGCGCCCAGCAGTCCGACCCGGCCAAGCGGAAACGGCTGGCGCGCGCGCCCGGCCAGCACCTGCGGCAGATGGCGGGCGGCCAGCAGGCTGAACACGGCGATGATCGGCACATTCACGCCAAACGCACCGCGCCAGAAACCGGCCTCGGCAAACAGGCCGCCCAGCGCCGGGCCGATCAGCGCCGCCGCCGCCCACATGCCTGAAATGGACGCCAGCATCAGCTTGCGCAGCTCGGCGCTGTACAGCTCGCTGACCAGCGCCATCGACTGCGCCACGATCAGGCCGCCGCCGAAGCCCTGCACCGTGCGCGTGGCCAGCAACACCGGCATGTTGGGCGCCACCGCACACGCCAGCGAGCCGGCCAGGAACAAGCCGCCGGCCAGCACATAGGCGTGACGCGGGCCGTAGGCGCTGCGCAGCGGCCCCGAGCTGGCGGCGCCCACGATCGAGCCGACCATGTACAGCATCGACACCCAGGCGTAGAAGCGCACGCCGCCGATGTCGGCCACCACGGTCGGCATCACCGTGGCGACCAGGAACACGTCCATGGCGTGCAGGGCGATGCCGAGCGCCAGCGTCACCGTCAGCGGTGCCCGACCCTCGCGCAGCAGATCGGCAAAACCGGCCATCGGCGTCAGATGCAGCGCGCCAGGCCGCCATCCACCTGCAGCGTGGTGCCGGTGATGTAGCTGGCCGCGGCCGAACAGAGGAACACCGCCGCGGTGGCGATTTCTTCCGGCTCGGCGCCGCGGCGCAGCGGCACGTGGGCCAGCTGCTCGGCTTCCAGCTGCGCCACGGTGAGGCCGCGCTCGGCCGCCTGGCGCTGCATCAGGCTTTGCCAGCGAGCGGTGCGCACCGGACCGGGATTGATGGCGTTTACCAGGATGCCGTGCGGCGCGCCCTCGTCACCGAGCGCCTTGGTCAGGTTCATCAGGCCAGCGTTGGCGGCGCCACCGGCCAGATAGCCGGCGCTTGGCTGGCGGCCGGCGCCGCCGATGATGTTCAGCACCCGCCCACCGCCGCGCGCCACCAGCAGCGGCCAGACGGCGCGCGTCAGGCGCACGTAGCCCCAGAACTTGAGCGCAAAATCCTCCTGCCACTCCGATTCGGGCTTGCTCAGCAGCGAGCCGGCGCGGATGGAGCCGGCGTTGTTGACCAGAATGTCGAGGGCGCCGAAACGGGCCGTGTGGGCCGCCACCAGCTGGCCGATGCCCGCCTCGCTGGACAGGTCGGCCGGCACCGCCAGCGCAGTGATGCCGTGGCGCTGCGCCAGCTGGTCGGTCACGGCGCGCAGCGGCGCCTCGCCCCGCGCGCACAGCGTCAGCTGCACGCCCTCGGCCGCCAGCGCCTGGGCAATCGCCCGGCCGATACCGGCGCTGGCGCCGGTGACCAGCGCAATCTTTCCGCGCAGCGCCAGTTCCATGTCGTGTCTCCTCCTGGGGGGGGCGCCCGGCAGTGTAGCGGCTGGCGCAGCCTGGGTCCGGTATTGATAAAAGCGCCAGCACCGGCCCGATAATGGAACTATCCGCTGTCGCCGCGAGCACCCGCCATGAGCCAAGCCCTCGATTACCTGATCCAGGCCCGCCCGGACGCCATGCAGCCGTATTTCGCCTTTCTGAAGGTGGCCGGGCGGCGTCTGGACCCCAAGACCCGGGCGCTGATTTCGCTGATCAGCAAGGTCCATGCGCAGACCGAACGCGGCTTTCGGCAGTACCTGACGCGCGCGCTGCGCAGCGGCGCCAGCGCCGACGAGGTGCTCGACGCGCTGTTGATGGCCTTTCCGATGCTGGGCCTGACGCGGGTCGTGTGGGCAGTGGACCAGCTGCTGGCGCTGGACCTGCCGGAGTTTCGCCTGGAGCAGCTAGGCCACGTGCCGGACTGGCATGCGTTGGCGCCGCTGGCCGAGCTGCCGCCCGCCGGCTGCGTGCGCCGCGAGGCCGACGGCCGCGCCGTGTTCATTCACCGCACGGGCACCGAGCTGATGGTCTACGACGCCCGTTGCCCGCACCAGAGCACCGACATCCCGGAGCTGGCCATCGACGGCGAGCGCTTGACCTGCCCCCGCCACGGCTGGGCGTTCGATCTTGGCAGCGGCATGTGCGTGGCCAAGGGCTCACGGCCGCTGCGGGCGCTGGCTCACCGGGAACAGGACGGGCAGTTGTGGGCGTTCTGGTAAGCCACGAACGGTGTGTGTGGGAGCGGCGCCCTCGCCGCGAACCCTCCAATCAAGCATTCGGCCCGGGGCGGGCCTCCCACAGGTCGCGGTCTGCTAAACGCCCACTTTTGATCGCAACAGCGCGTTCACCTGCGCCGGGTTTGCCTTGCCGCCGGTGGCCTTCATCACCTGCCCGACCAGGAAACCGAGCACCTTGTCCTTGCCGGCCCGAAGCTGCTCGACCTGCTCCGGATTGGCGGCCAGCACCTCCTCGACGGCCGCCTCGATGGCGCCGCTGTCGGTGATCTGCTTCAGCCCCCGCGCCTGGATGATGGCGTCGGCCTCGCCCTCGCCCTGCCACATGGCGGCGAACACGTCCTTGGCGATCTTGCCCGAAATGGTCTGGTCGGCGATGCGCCCGAGCAGTCCGCCCAGCGCGGCCGGGCCGATCGGGGAGGCGGTGATCGGCAGATCGTCGCGGTTCAGGGCGGCGGCGAGTTCGCCGTTGATCCAGTTGGCGGCGAGCTTCGGTTCCGCGCCGCTGGCCAGTGCGGCTTCGAAGTAGTCGGCCAGCTCGCGCTCGGTCGTCAGCAACCCGGCGTCGTAGTCGGACAGGCCGTACTGGGACACGAAGCGCGCCTGACGGGCCTGCGGCAGTTCCGGCAGTTGCGCGCGCAGTTGCTCCACCCAGGCCTCGGACACCTGGATCGGCAGCAAGTCCGGATCGGGGAAATAACGGTAGTCGTTGGCTTCTTCCTTGCTGCGCATGGCGCGCGTCTGGTTGCGCTCGGCGTCGTACAGGCGGGTTTCCTGCACCACCTGGCCGCCGCTTTCCAGCAGCTCGATCTGACGCTCGACCTCGACCTCGATGGCGCGCTCCACGAACCGGAACGAGTTGATGTTCTTGATCTCGGCCCGCGTGCCCAGTTTGCTGTCGCCGACCCGGCGCACCGACACGTTGGCGTCGCAGCGGAACGAGCCTTCCTGCATGTTGGCGTCGGAGATTTCCAGGTACCGCACCAGGGCGTGCAGTTTTTTCAAGTAAGCCACCGCCTCGGCGGCGCTGGACAGCTCCGGCTCGGAGACGATCTCCACCAGCGGCGTGCCGGCGCGGTTCAGGTCGATGCCGGTCAGGCCGTGGAAGTCCTCGTGCAGGGACTTGCCGGCGTCTTCCTCCAGGTGGGCGCGGGTGATGCCGATGCGCTTGACGGTGCCGTCCGGCAGCGTGATGTCGAGGTGGCCGCGGGCGACGATCGGCAGCTCGTACTGGCTGATCTGGTAGCCCTTGGGCAGGTCCGGGTAGAAATAATTCTTGCGCGCGAACACCGAGCGCGGCGCGATCTGCGCGCCGACGGCCAGGCCGAACTTGATGGCCATGGCCACCGACTCGCGATTGAGCACCGGCAGCACGCCGGGCAGCGCAAGGTCGATGGCGCAGGCCTGCGTGTTCGGCGGCGCGCCGAATGCCGTCGCGGCGCCCGAGAACAGTTTGCTGCGGGTGGCCAGCTGGCAGTGGACTTCCAGGCCGATGACGGTTTCCCAGGCGCTCATGCTTGGGCCTCCGGCGCGCGGCGCATGTGCCAGTCGGTCACCTGCTGGTAGCGGTGGGCGACGTTCAGCAACCGCGCCTCGTCGAAATCGCGGCCGATCAGCTGCAGCCCCACCGGCAGGCCCTGCACCAGCCCGCAGGGAACGGACAAGGCCGGCAGGCCAGCCAGATTCGCCGCGATGGTGTAGATGTCCGACAGGTACATGGCGACCGGGTCGTGCTGCTTCTCGCCCAGGCGAAAGGCCGGCTGCGGCGTGGTCGGCGCGGCGATCACGTCCACCTGCCCGAACGCGCTCAGAAAGTCTTCACGAATCAACCGCCGCACACGCTGGGCCTTCAGGTAATAGGCGTCGTAGTAGCCGGCCGACAGCACGTAGGTGCCAATCAGGATGCGCCGCTTGACCTCGGCACCGAAGCCCTCGCTGCGCGTGCGTTTGTACAGATCGGTCAGGTCGGCCGGATTTTGCGCCCGGTAGCCGTAGCGCACGCCGTCATAGCGGGCCAGGTTCGACGAGGCCTCGGCCGGCGCGACGACGTAATAGGCCGGCACCGACAGCGCCGTGTGCGGCAGCGCGATGTCCACCAGCTGGGCGCCCAGGCGCTCCAGTTCCGCCAGAGCCGCGCGCACGGCATCGCCGACGGCGGTATCCAGGCCGGCATTGAAATATTCCGCCGGCAGGCCGATGCGCAGGCCGCTCAAGGGCGCCTCCAGCGCGGCCGCGTAATCCGGCACCGGGCGGTCGATGCAGGTCGAGTCGCGCTCGTCGAAACCGGCCATGACCTGCAGCAGCAGCGCCAGGTCGGCCGCCGAGCGGGCCATCGGCCCGGCCTGGTCCAGCGACGAGGCAAACGCCACCATGCCGTAGCGCGACACCCGGCCGTAGGTGGGCTTCAGGCCGCAGATGCCGGTCAGGGCTGCCGGCTGGCGGATCGAACCGCCGGTATCCGTGCCCGTCGCCGCGCTGCATAGGCCGGCCGCCACCGCCGCCGCCGAACCGCCGCTGCTGCCGCCCGGCACGCGATCCAGATCCCAGGGGTTGCGCACCGGGCCGTAGAACGAGGTCTCGTTCGACGAGCCCATCGCGAACTCGTCCATGTTGGTCTTGCCCAGCATCACCGCGCCGGCGGCGGCCAGGCGCTGGACCACGGTGGCGTCGTAGGGCGCGATGAAGTTGTCCAGCATCCGCGACGCGCAGCTGGTGCGCACACCGTCGGTGCAGAAGATGTCCTTGTGGGCGATCGGGATGCCGGCCAGCGGACCGGCATCGCCGCCGGCCAGCGCCGCGTCGGCGGCCGCCGCAGCCGCGGTGGCCGCCTCGGCCGTGACGGTGATGAAGGCGTTCAGTGCAGCGTTTCGAGCGCCGATGCGGGCCAGGTAGGCGGCCGTCAGTTCGGTGGCCGAATAATCGCCCCGGCGCAGCGCGGCGGCCTGTTCGGTCAGGGTCTGGTCGAGCATGGGTCAGGCTTGCCGTGGGGTGTAAACTGCGCTCATTCGATGACCTTTGGCACCAGATACAGGCCGTCCTGCACCGCCGGTGCGATGGCCTGGAAGCGGCGCCGCTGGTCGGTTTCGGCGACGGTATCGGCGCGCAGGCGCTGGCTGGCGTCGATCGGATGGGCCAGGGGGGGCACCTGCGCGGTGTCGGCACCGTCCAGCTGGGTCACCAGTTCCAGAATGGTGCTCAGTTCGGCCGCATAGGTCGTCAGCTGCCCGGCCGACACCTCGATGCGGGCCAGATGCGCCACCTTGCGCACCTCGTCGCTGCTTATCGACACCCTGTTCCTCGCCGCTGGTTGTTAACGCCGGGCGCCGTTGCTAGATTGCGGCGCCACGGCAGTTTTGTTGCCGTTCCAATATCTTAGAGGCCGGTCGGACCCACTGATGTTCAAAAAACTGTTCGGGCTTTTTTCGAGTGATCTTGCCATCGACCTTGGCACCGCCAACACGCTGGTGTCGGTACGCGGGCGAGGCATCGTGCTGCAGGAGCCTTCCGTGGTGGCCATCCGCCACGGCGCCAGCACCAACGGCCGCAAGGTGATCCAGGCGGTGGGCATCGAGGCCAAGCGCATGCTCGGTCGCACGCCCGGCAACATCACCGCCATCCGGCCGCTCAAGGACGGCGTGATCGCGGATTTCTACGTCACCGAGAAGATGCTGCAGCACTTCATCCGCAAGGTGCACGAACGTGGTTTCTTCCGCCCCAGTCCACGCGTGGTGGTGGGCGTGCCCTGCGGCTCGACGCAGGTGGAAAGGCGCGCCATTCGTGAATCCGCGCTCGGCGCCGGGGCCCGCGAAGTATATCTGATCGAGGAACCCATGGCCGCCGCCATCGGCGCCGGGCTGCCGGTCAGCGAGGCCACCGGCTCGATGATCATCGACATCGGCGGCGGCACCACCGAGATTGCGGTCATCTCGCTCAACGGTCTGGTGTACTCGGAGTCGGTGCGCATCGGCGGCGACAAGTTCGACGACTCCATCATCAACTACGTGCGCCGCAACTACGGCACGCTGATCGGCGAGTCCACGGCCGAGACCATCAAGCATCAGATCGGTTCGGCCTATCCGGGCAACGAGGTGCTGGAAATCCAGGTCAACGGCCGCAACCTGGCCGAGGGCGTGCCGCGCAGCTTCACGCTCAACAGCAACGAGGTGCTCGAGGCGCTGCAGGACCCCCTGCACGGCATCATCGCCGGCCTGCGCAAGGCGCTCGAACAGATCCCGCCGGAACTTTCCGCCGACGTGGCCGAGCGCGGCATGGTGCTGACCGGCGGCGGCGCGCTGCTGCGCGGCATCGACAGGCTGTTCTCGGAGGAAACCGGCCTGCCGGTGGTGGTGGCCGACGAGCCGATGCTGTGCGTGGCCAAGGGCGGCGAGATGGCGCTCGATTTCATCGACCAGGTCACCGACATCTTCGACGAGGAGTGAGTTCCCGCGCGGCCGATCCGGTCGCGCGGTATCGCCGCATGTCCCATGCCTAGCCTGTTCCGGCGCCGCCCGTCGCTGGCGCTCCGCCTGCTGCTGGCAACGCTGGCGGCAGTGGTGCTGCTGTTTCTGGACCAGCGCGGTCCGCGCCTGGTGCCGCTGCGCAGCACCTTGCTGACCGTGCTGCACCCGGTGCAGCAGGCCATCGATCTGCCGTTTCGGGCCTGGGCCTGGGGCACCGACAACTTGCGCGAACGCGCCGTCCTGCGCGCGCAGACCGCTGCCCTGCGCGAGCAGAACCTGCGCCTGCATCTGCAGGTGCAGACGCTGGACGCCCTGCAGGCCGAAAACCGCCGCCTGCGTGCCTTGCTCGATTCGCTGGCGCACACGCAGCAGCCGCTGCGGGCGCTGATCGCCGGCACGGTCAAGGTCGGCCTGGACCCCTACATCGGGCAGATCCAGATCGACAAGGGCTCCCTGCAGGGCGTGTTCGTCGGCCAGCCGGTGCTCGATGCCGACGGCGTGGTCGGCCAGGTGCAGCACGTGGCGGCGCAGACCAGTCAGGTGCTGCTGATTACCGACAGCCGGCACGCCATACCGGTCAAGTGCGTCCGCAGCGGGGTACGCGCCATCGCCGTGGGCCGCGGGCCGATCGGTGCGCTCGACCTGCCCTACCTGCCCAACCACGTCGATATGGAAGTGGGCGACGCGCTGGTCACGTCCGGGCTGGACGATGTGTTCCCGCCGGACCTGCCGGTGGCCACGGTCAGCAGCGTGAACCGCATCGGCGAGGGCGAGTTCGCCGAGGTGCAGGCCACGCCGCGCGGTCGCGTGGACCGCATCCAGGAGGTATTGCTGGTATGGCCGGCGGCGCAGACTGCGCCCGCCGATCCCGGCGCCGCGACGGCCCCGGCGTCAGTCCCGTGAGCGCCGCGCCCGTCCCGCCCCGGAGCATGGCCATCGCCGCCAGCCTGCTGGCGGCAGGATTGCTGTTGTCGGCGCCGCTGCCGGCCTGGGCGGTGGCCTGGCAGCCGCCCTGGCTGACCCTGGTGCTGGCCTATTGGTGCCTGGCCCAGCCGGACCGGGTGGGGATAACCGCCGGCTTCACGCTGGGCCTGTTGCAGGACGCGCTCACCGGCGCGCCGCTGGGCCAGCATGCGCTGGCGCTGGCCGTGGTGGCGGCCGCCGTGTTGGCCGAACATCAGCGTCTGCGCGTGTTGCCGTTGTGGCAGCAGGCGCTGCTGCTGGTGCCGCTGCTGTTGGTACAGCAACTCATCGTGGCGCTGGTGACCGGCAGCAGCGGGCGGCCGGTGTCGGCCGGCATGCTGCTGCCGGCCTTCAGCGGCGCCCTGGTGTGGCCGTGGCTGTTCCTGACCCTGCGCGACCTGCGCCGCCGCGCCAGTCGCTGAGCCCATGGTGCGCCGCCAGCAGACCATCAAGGACCCGGCAGCGGAACTGCGCCTGTTCCGGCGCCGCGCGGCGCTGCTGCTGGTCTTGATGGCACTGGCCGGCGGCGGTCTGCTGGTACGCCTGGGCTTCCTGCAGGTGGTGCAGCACGACCGCTACGCCACCGCTTCCCGTAACAACAGCATCCGCGCCGAGGTGATCGCGCCGGCGCGCGGCGTCATCACGGACCGCAACGGCACGCTGCTGGCCGAGAATGTGTCCAGTTACAGCCTGTACCTGACGCCCGAGAGCGTGCCGGACACGGCCGCCACACTGGCCGGACTCGGGCGCCTGATCGACCTGCGTCCTGCCGACCTGGAGCGCTTCGCCAGCCTGCGCCGCACCCGCCCGCGCTTCGAGGCGCTGGTGCTGCGTCGCAACCTGGACGACACCGAGGCGGCGCGCTTTGCCGCCCACCGTCATCAGTTTCCCGGCGTGGAGCTGCGCGGCGACCTGTCGCGCCATTACCCGCTCGGCTCGCTGACCGCGCACGTGGTCGGTTACGTCGGCCGCGTCAGCGAAGCGGAACTGGCGCAGGCCAGCGCCGAGCAGCGCGCCACCGACAGCATCGGCAAGACCGGCGTCGAGAACTTCTACGACGCGCTGCTGCAGGGCCGGGTCGGTTATCAGCAGGTGGAAGTGGATGCCCATGGGCGGCGGCTGCAGGTGCTCGATCGCACCCGGGCGCAGCCGGGCACGCCGCTGCGCCTCGAACTGGACATCGACCTGCAACGGGCGGCGCAGGCCGCGCTGGCGCAGCGCCCGGGTGCCGTGGTGGCCATCGACCCGAGCAGCGGCCATGTGCTGGCCATGGTCAGCGAGCCGGCCTTCGATCCGAACCTGTTCGTCGGCGGCATCGGCAACGCGGATTACCGCGGCCTGATGGACAATCCGGAGCGACCGCTGACCGACCGGGCCCTGCGTGGGCTGTACCCACCGGGCTCGACCATCAAGCCGTTGATGGGCCTGGCCGGATTGGTCAGCGGCGTGGTGACGCCCGACAGTCACGTCTGGTGCCCCGGCTGGTACACGCTGGGCAATTCCCCGCACCGCTACCGCTGCTGGCAACGCCACGGCCACGGCCGCATGGAACTGCTGCGGGCCGTGTCGCAGTCCTGTGACGTGTATTTCTACGACCTGGCCCTGAAGCTGGGCATCGACCGCATGCATGAGCAGCTGGGCCGCTTCGGGCTGGGGGCGCGCACCGGGATCGACCTGCCCGGCGAGCAGGCCGGTGTGCTGCCGTCGCAGGCCTGGAAGCGCAGTGCCCGCAAGGCGCCCTGGTATCCGGGCGAGACCCTGATTGCCGGCATCGGTCAGGGCTATAACACCGCCACACCGCTGCAGCTGGCCTACGCCACGGCACTGCTGGCCAGTCGTGGCCAAACGCCGACGCCGCGACTGGTAGCGCCACCGCTTGGCCTGCCGCCGGCCGCGCCCGGCCAGTCGCCACAGGCCAGCCCCGAGCAGTGGCAGATCATTGCCGATGCCATGCATGCCGTGGTCTCGCCCGGCGGTACCGCCTTTCGGGCGCTCGCCGGTGCGCCGTACAGCGCGGCCGGCAAGACCGGCACGGCGCAGGTGTTCAAGCTCAGCCAGCGTGCCGACGACCGCGGTCGCACGGCGCCACAGCATCTTCAGGACCATGCGCTGTTCATCGCCTACGCGCCGCTGGAAGCGCCGCGCATCGCGCTGTCAGTGGTCGTCGAGCATGGTGGCTCGGGCAGTGGCACCGCCGCGCCGGTGGCCCGGCAGGTGCTCGATGCCTGGCTGGCGCGCCCGGGAGGCACATGAACAACTGGCTCGCTTTCTGGCGGCGGATCGCCATCGACTGGGCGCTGCTGATCGGCCTGCTTGGCCTGTGCACCATTGGCCTGCTGCTGGCCTATAGCGCCGGCGCCGAAGCCCTGCCGGCGGTGAAAAACCAGGGCCTGCGGGTGGGGCTCGGCCTGCTGCTGCTGGTGGCGGTGGCGCAGGTCCCGATCGCCTGGTTGCAGCGCCTGGCGGCGCCGATTTACCTGCTCACGCTGCTGCTGTTGCTGGTGGTCGACGCCATTGGTGCCATCGGCCACGGCGCACAGCGCTGGCTGGAGCTCGGCCCGCTGCGCTTCCAGCCCTCGGAATTGGCCAAGCTGGCCGTTCCGATGATGGTGGCGCGCTACCTGAGCGACCGCCCATTGCCGCCGACGGCGCGTGACATTCTGGTCAGCGGCGCACTGGCGCTGCTGCCGGTGTTGCTGATCGCCGTCCAGCCGGATCTTGGTACCTCGCTGCTGGTGGCGGCGGCCGGCCTGTCGGTGCTGTTTCTGGCCGGCCTCAGCTGGCGGGTGATCGGCCTTTTCACAGGGCTGGCGGCCGCCGCTGCACCGTTGATGTGGCTGTTTGGCATGCATGACTACCAGCGCCAGCGCGTGCTGACCCTGTTCGATCCGCAGCGCGATCCGCTGGGCACCGGCTACCACATCATCCAGTCGACCATCGCCATCGGCTCGGGCGGTTTCTACGGCAAAGGCTGGCTCGAAGGCACCCAAACGCGCCTGCAATTCCTGCCCGAAAGCGCCACCGACTTCGTGTTCGCCGTGTTCGGCGAGGAATTCGGCCTGCTGGGCGCCATCGGCCTGCTGCTGCTGTACGGCTTTATCATCGGCCGCGGCATGCACATTGCCGCGCAGGCCAGCGACGGTTTTGGCCGGCTGCTGGGCGGCGGACTGGTGTGCACGTTTTTCGTTTATGTTGTGGTCAATATCGGCATGGTCAGCGGCGTGCTCCCGGTGGTCGGGGTACCGCTGCCGCTGGTCAGCTACGGAGGCACTTCGATGGTTACCCTGATGCTCGGTTTCGGCATGCTCATGGGCATCCGCGCCCATCGCAAACTGTGGCCGGCATGAGGCGTCTGGCCGCCCTGCTGCTGGCGCTGGGCAGCGCCGCGCCGGCCTCGGCCGTGCCGCTGGCCGAACATCCGCCGCTGCAGGCCCTGATCGATACCCTGGTCAGCCAGGACGGTTTCGCGCGGGCCGATGTCGAGCGCCTGCTGGCCGGCGCGCAGTTCCAGCAGGGCATCGTCGACGCCATCACCCGTCCGGCCGAGAAGATGCCCTGGTATCGCTACCGGCCGATCTTCCTGACCCAGCAGCGCATCGACGGCGGCGTGGCCTTCTGGCGCGAACACGCGGCGCTGCTGGCGCGGGCCGAGCGCGAACACGGCGTGCCGGCGTCGATCATCACCGCCATCATCGGCGTGGAGACCCGTTACGGCGCCGTCACCGGTCGCTACCGGGCGCTCGACGCGCTGACCACGCTGACCATCGCCGGCCTGCCGCGCAGTGCCTTCTTTGGCCGCGAACTGCGTGAACTGCTGCTGCTGGGCCGCGAGGAACGGCTGGACCTGACCGGCCTGAACGGCTCCTATGCCGGCGCGCTGGGCCTGCCGCAGTTCATCCCGTCGAGCTACCGCGCCTACGCGGTGGATTTCGACCAGGACGGCCGGCGCGACCTGCTCGGCAGCCCGGCCGACGCCATCGGCAGCGTGGCCAACTACCTGCGCCGTCACGGCTGGGAAGCGGGCCAGCCGATCACCGCCGCGGCCACGGCAACCCCCGCCGCGGCCAGCCTGGGCGGGACCGATCCGGCCCTGAAGTACACCGTGAGTCAGCTGCTTGCCGGCGGCGTCAGCGCCCCCGGCGCGGCGCCCGGCTCGCGCAAGGCGGCGCTGATCCGCCTGGAGGCCGAGCAGGGCGACGAGTACCACCTCGGTTTCCAGAACTTCTACGCCATCACCCGCTACAACCACAGCCCGCTGTACGCGATGGCGGTCACGCAACTGGCGGCAGCCATCGGTGCGCAGCACCCGGCCTCACCCTGAATCCGATGTCGCCGCCGGCCGGCTGGCGCTGCTGCTGGTGCTGCTTCTGGCCGGCTGCGCCGGTCCCGGCAGCCGGCCCGGGCCGGACTACCGCAAGGACGGCCCGCCGACCACGGCGGTGGACATCGACGCCATCCCGGACGCCGTGCCGCGCGCCGAACCCCTGTGCCAGCCGTGCCTGCGCCCGTATGAGGTCGAAGGCGTCGCGTTCCGGCCGCTGGCCAGCGCAGCCGGTTACCAGGCGCGCGGCATCGCCAGCTGGTACGGGCGCGAGTTCGACGGCCGCCCGACCGCCAACGGCGAGCGTTACGACATGCTGGCCATGACCGCCGCGCACCCGACCCTGCCGATTCCGAGCTACGCGCGGGTCACGCATCTGGCCAACGGCCGCAGCGTGATCGTTAGAATCAACGACCGCGGACCGTTCAGGCGCGGCCGGCTGATCGATCTGTCCTACGTGGCCGCGGCCAAGCTGGGCCTGGTCGGCCACGGCAGCGGACTGGTCGAGGTGCGGGCCGTGCTGCCGGGCGGATCGCCCGCGCCGGCGGTCATCACGGCCAGCGCATCGCCGGGCGCGCGAGCACTGCCGACCGATGCGGTCTACCTGCAGGTCGGCGCCTTTGGCGAGGCCGCCGCCGCGCAGCGCCTGGCCAGTCGCCTGCGCGGCGAGGCGCTGGCGCCGGTCAGCGTGCAGCCGGCCAACAGCGACAATCGCTGGCTGCACCGGGTGCGGGTCGGCCCGCTGCCGCAGGCGCTGGTGGAACAGACCGTGGCCCGGCTGGGGGCGCTCGGCCTGTCGGCCCTGCGCCTGCCGGCGCACTGATTCACCGACATCGTCAGGATTTTCGGATCCCTAACACCGTTTTCGCGGGCCAGTTGCCACCTCCTGGCAGCGGCCAGCCACTTACCTCAAGAGTCACCATGCAATCCAGATATGCCCTTGTCCGCCGCGCCTTCGGCCTGATGTTTCTGACGGCCGCCGCCACCGCGGCGCCGATACCCAGCGCCCCGCAGCTGGGCGCGCGCAGCTACGTGCTGTACGACTACCACACCGGTCAGGTGCTCACGGCCAAGGATCCGGAAGTGCCGCAGCCGCCGGCCAGCCTGACCAAGATCATGACCGCCTACGTGGCCTTCGATGCGCTCAAGAAAGGCGAGCTCAAGCTGGATGAGGAAATCACCATCAGCGCCGATGCCTGGCGCACCGGCGGTTCGCGCAGCTTCATCGACCCGGCCAAGCCGGTGCCGGTCGAGGTGCTGGTGCATGGCGTGCTGACGCAGTCCGGCAACGACGCCACACTGGCGCTGGCCGAGCACATGGCCGGCACCGAGACCGCCTTTGCCGACCTCATGAACGCCCAGGCCAAGCGGCTCGGACTCACGCAAACCCATTTCGTGAACTCGCACGGCCTGCCAGCGGACGATCACTACTCCAGCCCGCTCGACATGGCGCACCTGGCGGCGGCCACCATCCGCGATTTCCCCGACTACTACCCCTGGTACGCGCTCAAGTCCTTCACCTGGAACAACATCACCCAGCCGAACCGCAACCGCCTGCTGTTCTGGGACGCCAGCGTCGATGGCCTCAAGACCGGCTACACCGAGGCCGCCGGCTACTGCCTGGTGGCCTCCGCCAAGCGCGAGGACATGCGCCTGATCGCGGTCATCATGGGCAGCGCCAGTGACCGCTCGCGCTTCCAGGAAGCGCAGGCCCTGTTCAACTGGGGTTTTCGTTTCTTCGAAACCCACCGTCTGTACCCGGCCGGCGAGAAGCGCACCGACGCCCCGGTGTTCGGCGGGCAGGAGCGCTCGGTGCCGCTGGGCCTGGCCGAGGATGCCTACATCACCGTGCCACGCGGCAAGTACGCCGAACTGGCCGCCTCGGTGGAAGTGGCCCCGCGCCTGACCGCACCGGTGGCCAAGGGCTCGGCGCAGGGCACGCTGCGGGTGAAGCTCGGTGACGAGGTCCTGATGGAGCGCCCGCTGGTGGCGCTGGCCGACGTCGGCGAGGGCAACATCTTCAGACGCGCCATCGACGCCGCCCGCCTGTGGTGGCAGGAATGAGCCCATGAGCGTTGCCCTGCCCAACGAGGCCGACATCACGGTCCATTTCGACGGCGCCTTCATGCCGCTGTCGCAGGCGCGCGTGCACCCGCTGGATCGCGGCTTCATCTACGGCGATGGCGTGTACGAGGTGATCCCTGCCTACGGCGGGCATTACCTGCGCCTGGACGCGCACATCGCGCGCCTGGAGCGCAGCCTGGCCGAGGCGCGCATCGCCAACCCGTACCCGGCCCAGCGCTGGGCGGAAATCCTGACCGAACTGCTCAGCCGCCACGGCGGCGGCGATGCGTCCATTTACCTGCAGGTCACCCGGGGCGTGGCGCCGCGCGATCATGCCTTTCCGGACTGCCCGCCGACCGTGTTCGCCATGCCGCGCGTACTCAAGCCGGTGCCGACCGGCCAGGTCGAGGGGGGGCTTAAAGCCATCAGCCTGGCCGACATCCGCTGGCAGTGGTGCCAGATCAAGTCGATCTCGCTGCAGGGTGCGGCCATGCTGCGCCAGCAGGCCATCGACGCCGGCGCCGACGAGGCCATCCTGCATCGCGGGCGCTGGGTCACCGAAGGTGCCGCCGCCAACGTGTTCGCGGTGATCGACGGCGCCGTGGTCACGCCGCCGCCGAGCAACTGGCTGCTGCACGGCATTACCCGCGACCTGGTACTGGAACTGGCGGCGCAGGTCGACCTGCGGGTCGACGAACGGCCGCTGCGCCTGAAGGAACTGCTGGCGGCCGACGAGATCTGGCTGTCGAGCTCCACCAAGGAAGTGTTGGCGGTAACGCAGCTCGACGGCGCGCCGGTCGGCGACGGCCGGCCGGGTCCGGCCTGGCGGCGGGTGTGGGACGCCTACCAGGCCTTCAAGGCCGACCTGCGCGCCCAGTGACCGGGCTGCGCCTGCGCCGGCTGGGGCAGGTGGACTACGCCGCCTGCCTGGCGGCCATGCAGGACTTCACCGACCGGCGCACGGCCGACACGCCGGACGAGCTGTGGCTGCTGCAGCACCCGCCGGTGTTCACGCTGGGTCTGGCTGGCAAAGCGGAACACGTGCTGGACGCCGGCGACATCCCGGTCGTGCAGTGTGATCGGGGCGGGCAGGTCACCCACCACGGGCCGGGGCAGGTCGTGCTGTACACGCTGCTCGACCTGAAACGCGCCGACATCGGCGTCAAGGCGCTGGTGACCACGCTGGAGCAGGCGGTCATCGATCTTCTGGCCACGCTGGGCATTGACGGCGAACGGCGCGCCGGCGCCCCGGGCGTGTATGTGGCGGGGGCCAAGATCGCCGCGCTGGGGCTTCGCGTGCGCCGGGGCTGCGCCTACCACGGCCTGAGCCTGAACGTGGCCATGGACCTGGCGCCCTTCGAGCGCATCAACCCCTGTGGCTATGCCGGGCTGGCGGTCACGGACCTGCGCACCCTGGCGCCGGCCGCTGCGGACCCGCAGCGGATCGGTGAGTGCCTGGCAAGGACGCTTGCCACGCTGCTTGACCGGCCGCTGGCCGACTGACGGGCGCAACGCCGATTCGGGCGGGCGCATTCGGCCCGAGGGCGGGCCTCCCACGCAGAAGGATTGTGGGAGCGGCGCCCCGCCGCGAATGCTCTGGGACCGAGTTCCTGGTTGCCGCATGACCCGCGGCGAGCCTGGGACCGGCCCGCCTATCCGAAAGCCCCGTCTGCCAGGCCGCAGGCAGCCGTCGTCAGCAGCCGCTTGATCGGAGCTGCCCGATCCACCGCCAGCAGCCCCGCGCCGCGCAGGGCGCGCAGCGGCGCTGCACCGGCGGTGAACAGCCGGTGCAGGCCGACGATGGCCTGCACCACCGGCAGATTCTGGCTGCGCCGCGCCCGCTCGTAAGGACGCAGCGTCTGGATGAGCCCCGGATCGCGCCCACTGTGCAGGGCGGCGATCACCAGGCGCGCCAGCGCCGCCGCATCGCCGATGCCCAGATTGGCGCCCAGACCGGCCATCGGATGCACCACATGCGCCGCGTCGCCGATCAGCGCCAGCCGCGGGCCGACATAACGGGCCGCTTCCAACCCGCGCAGCGGGATGACGGCCCGCTCGCCAATGGCCGTGATCTGGCCCAGGCGATGCTCGAAGGCTTGGCCCAGTTCCAGCATGAACTCGCCGGCCGGCAGCGCAGCCAGGCGCTGCGCCTCGGGCGGCGTGGTGGACCAGACGATCGAGCAGCGGCCATCGGCCAGCGGCAGAAAGGCCAGCGGGCCCGTGGGCAAGAAACGCTGGCGGGCGGTGTGGGCATGCGGGCGCTCGGTGGCGACATGACCGACCAGGGCGCACTGCCCGAAATCGTCGGCCGCCGCGCCGATCCCGGCCCGCAGGCGCAGCGGCGAGGCCGCGCCGTCGGCGCCAACCAGCAAGCGCATCGTCAGTTCGCGGCCATCGCCGAGGCGCACGATCACGCGGTCAGCCCGCACCTCCCAGTCATCCAGCACGGCGGGAGCGAGCAGGCGCGCCGCCGGCAGCTCGGCCAGGCGCGCATGCAGCGCGGCGACCAAGGCCCGGTTCTCGGTAATCGAGCCCAGCCACGGCTGGCCGATTTCCGCGCTGTCGAAGCGGATGCTGCCCACCGAAGCGGCGTCCCACACCTGGATATGGCCAAACGGCGCCCGGCAGGCCGCAGGCACCAGCGGCCAGGCGCCCAGGCGCTCCAGCAGGTCGACGGCCGCGGCGTGGATGGCGCTGACGCGCACGTCGAGCGGCTGTCCCGGCGCCGGCAGCGACGGGGCCGCCTCCCGGTCCAGCATCGTGACCGCGACCCCCGCATCGGCCAGCGCCAGCGCCAGGGTGGCGCCGGTGATGCCGGCGCCGACGATCAGTACCTCGCAGTCGCTCATGGCCAGCGGCCGCGTTGCAGGCGATTTTGCGCGCCGCCCAGGCCCATGGCGCGCGTCATCAAACGCCGCTTGACGGGAGCCAGCAGGTCCAGTGCCGCCAGGCCCAGGCCACGGGCGCCCGCCAGCGGTGGGGCCGGGTTCTCGAACAGCCGCGGCAACCAGCCGGTGACCTGCCGCAACTGCCGCCAGTCGTCCTGCCGTGCGCGTTGATACGCCGCCAGCAGGCCGGCGGCGCCCGGATCATCCTGGCCGGCCGCCGCCGCGGCCAGCAGCCCGGCTACCGCCGCCACGTCGCGCAGCCCGAGGTTGAAGCCCTGCGCGGCGATCGGGTGCAGCGTGTTGGCGGCGTTGCCGATGGCCAGCACCCGCTCGCCGGTCGCCTGCACCAGCCAGCTCTCGGCCAGGCGCACGCTGCGTGGATTCGACAGGCCAAGAAACTTGCCGGCCCGCCAGCCGAAGGCCTCCTGCGCAATCGGCGCCAGATGCTGCGGCGGCAGCGCGGCCAGGTCGCTCGCCCGCTCGTGCGGCAGGGTCCAGACCAGCGTGTAGTCGCCCGCTGCGCAGCCGGGCAGCAGTGCCATCGGGCCGCTGGCGGCAAAGCGTTCGTGCGCCGTGCCGGCGTGCGGCCGATCGGTGCGCAGTTGCGCCAGCAGCACGCTGTCCTGCGTCTGGCGCGCCCGGCGGGGCAGGCCGGCCAGCCGACACACGGTCGAGTCGCTGCCGTCGGCCGCCACCAGCAGGCGCGTGCTGACCGCAGTGTCGCCTTCGGGGCCGCTCAGTGTGACGTCGAGCGCGCCGTCGCGCGGCGTCAGCGCGGTCACTGCGGCAGCGCGGCGCGTCACTGCAGTTTCGGCGACGCGCGCCAGCAGGGCGCGCTGCAGGACCCGATCGCCCACCACCCAGCCGAGCGCCGGGGCGCGGACATCCACCGCCGCCATGCGTGTCACGCCCGGCCAGCCTTTTTCGGTGACTTCCAGCCGCGCAATGGGCACCGCCTGTGGCGCCAGTGCCGGCCACGCGCCAAGGCCCTGCAGGATGCGCTGGCTGCCCAGACCCAGCGCCAGCGCGCGCCGGTCCGGCTGACCGGGCGCCGGTGGCGGCGCGGCATCGACCAGCCACACGCGCAGCGGCAGCGGCGAGAGCGCGCAGGCCAGCGCCGCGCCGGCCGGCCCGGCGCCGGCGATCAGCACATCGCAGTCGGTGCTCATGCGGCGGCCATCAGGGCTTCGATGTCGGCCACTGTCTTGGGCACGCCATCGGTGGTGATCTCGTGCCCGCGGCGGGTGACCAGCACGTTGTCCTCGATGCGGATGCCGATGTTCCACCATTTTTTTGCCACTCCCGGCGTGCCGGCAGCGATGTACAGCCCCGGCTCGACCGTGGTGACCATGCCCGGCTCGAACACTCGCCAGGCGTCGCCGAGCTTGTACTCGCCCACGTCGTGCACGTCCATGCCCAGCCAGTGACCGGTGCGGTGCATGTACATGGGCCGGTAGGCGCCTTCCTCGATCAGTTGCCGCAGCTCGCCCTTGAGGATGCCAAGGCGCACCAGGCCGGCGGTGAGTACCTCCACTGCCGCCTCATGGGGTTCGTTCCAGTGGTTGCCGGGCCGCACCTTGTCGATGGCGGCGTGCTGGGCATCCAGCACGATCTCGTACAGGGCCTTTTGTTCCGGGCTGAAGCGGCCGTTGATGGGGAAGGTGCGCGTGATGTCGGCGGCGTAGCAGTCCAGCTCGCAGCCGGCGTCGATCAGCAGCAGCTCGCCGTCGTTCAGGCGGGCGTTGTTTTCCACGTAATGCAGGATGCAGCCGTTGGCGCCGCCCCCGACGATCGGCTCGTAGGCCGGCAGGCGCGCGCCCTGGCGGATGAACTCGTGCCGCAGCTCGGCCTCGATCTGGTACTCCCACATGCCCGGCCGGCACACGCGCATGGCGCGGCAGTGAGCGGCGGCAGAAATGTCGGCCGCACGGCGCATCACCTTCATCTCGGCCGCGCTCTTGAACAGGCGCAGGTCGTGCAGCAGATGACCCAGGTCCGCGAACTCGCTGGGCACGTGCACACCCGCGCGGCTCTTGCTGCGCAGGCTGTTGACCCAGCCGAGCACGCGCTGGTCGAACTCGCTGTGCGCGCCCAGGCTGTAGAACACCTTGCCGCGGTTCTCCAGCAGGCCGGGCATGATGTCGTCCAGATCGGCGATCGGGAACGCATCGTCGGCGCCGAAGTGCTCGCGTGCACCTTCCGGTCCGGCGCGGCGGCCGGTCCAGGTCTCCTTGGCCGGGTCGCGCTCGCGGCAGAACAGGATGTACTCACCCTGTGGCCGGCCCGGGATCAGCACCGCCACCGCCTCGGGCTCGGCAAAGCCGGTCAGGTACTGAAAATCGCTGTCCGGGCGAAACGGAAACTCCGTGTCGCGGTTGCGCAGGTGGTGCGGATTGGTCGGGACGATGGCGATGCCGCCGTCCATCTGCTGCATCAGGGCGCGGCGGCGGGCGGCGAATTCTTTGGGGGACATGGCGTGGCTGGCGGCTGGTTGATGGCGGTGCGGGCGGGTCCGGTGCGCGTGCAGCCCGGCCGTGCTGGCCGGAAAATATCCGGTACGGCATTTTGCGGCCGGCTTGGTAGATCATAGCCGGCCCCCGTCCACGTCGGGCATCCCGGGAGCACAGACCATGGCACAGCAGGACGAGGCGCTGGCGGCACTGGAAGAATGCCTGCAGGCCGCTGTGCAGCGGGTCGAGGGCTTCGTGCTGGAGTACCGGGCCATGCGCGCCCGGCATCAGCAGCTGCTTGCCGAGCGCGCCGATCTGATGGACAAGGCCAACGCCGCGCGCAGCCGGGTCGAGACCATGATCGCGCGCCTGAAGAACATGGAGCAGCCATGAGCAGGGACAGCGGGGGCGTGGCGGTGCGCGTGCTCGAGCGCGAGTACGTGATCGCCGCATCCGGCGAACAGCGCGACGCGGTGCTCGCCAGCGCTGATTACCTAAACGAGCGGCTGCGGGAGCTGCGCCGCGGCGGGCGGGTGGTCGGCAACGACCGCCTGCTGGTGCTGGTGGCCCTGAACGTGGTCAACGAGCTGCTGCAGGAACGCGGCGCCCGCCGGGATCAAGCGGCCGCCATCGAACGGCTGGGCGCGCTCGCGGCGCGCCTGACCGCCGCCCTCGGCACACTTGAGCCGACGCCCCATTCCGGGTAATCATTGGCACGGGTTCCACTGCGGTGTTCGTGAGTGGATCAATCATTTTCTTGAACCACAAAGCGCAAGCTTTGGAAGCTGTTCGCCGGCCTGTGTGCAGGACCGCCCTGGTAGCGGGAAGCCTGATGGCCGGCCCCTGCTTCCACCTTGAACCATCAGGTTCAAGAGTGACGAACCGCAACGGCACAAGTGGTGGAACCCGCTGATTTCCCGGCCCTCGGCGCCCCGGCGCCGCCGGCCAACCTGCCCGCCCTGCGCCGCAGCCTGCGCGCCGGGCGCCGGCAGATCGGCCGATCCGCGCGCCGCTTGGCCAGTGCTGCCGTTGCCCGAAAATTGTCGACCCTGCCGGCGTTTCAGCGCGCATCGCGCGTGGCCGGCTACTGGCCGGCCGATGGCGAGATCGATCCGCTGCCCGCTCTGGCGCGCGCCTTCGCGGCCGGCAAGGCCTGCTACCTGCCGGTGCTTTGCCCGCAGCGGGATGGGCATCTGTATTTCGCGCGCTGGTGGCCGGGGGCGCCGCTGCGCCGCAACCGCTTCGGCATCGCCGAGCCGGTCGCCCCGCGCCGGGCCTGGCTGGCGCCGCGCATGCTGGACCTGGTGCTGGTGCCGCTGGTGGCTTTCGACATGGCCGGCAATCGCCTGGGCATGGGCGGTGGCTACTACGACCGCAGCTTCGCCTTCGTGCGCCTGGCTTGCTGGCGCCGGCCGCGCCTGGTCGGTGTTGCCTTCGACCGCCAGCGCGTTGCGGGCCTGCCGCGACGGCCCTGGGACGTGCCGCTGGACGCCGTGATCACCGAGCGCCACCGCCATTCCTTCAGGCCGCTTTGAGGCGCCCGGGCGCCATGCTCTAATGCCGGCCCGCGAGGTCCCATCACTCATCCGTCAGCCGGGGATCAATTCATGTCCGACAGCTACCTGTTCACTTCGGAGTCGGTGTCCGAAGGCCATCCCGACAAGATCTGCGACCAGATTTCGGACGCCATCCTGGACGCCTACCTGGCGCAGGATCCGGACGCCCGCGTGGCCTGCGAGACCCTGACCAAGACCGGCCTGGCCTTGGTGGCGGGCGAGATCAAGGTCAAGAAGGGCGTCTTCATCGAGACCGAGGAAATCATCCGCGGCGTGATCAAGGACATCGGCTACACCAGCTCGGACATGGGCTTCGACTGGGAGACCTGCGCGGTCATCAACGCGCTGGGCAAGCAGTCGAAACACATCAACCAGGGCGTCGACCGGCCCGATCCGGAAGACATGGGCGCCGGTGACCAGGGCCTGATGTTCGGCTACGCCTGCCGCGAGACCGACGTGCTGATGCCGGCGCCGATCACCTACGCGCACCGGCTGGTGCGCCGCCAGGCCGAGCTGCGCAAGAACGGTACGCTGCCGTGGCTGCGCCCGGACGCCAAGAGCCAGGTCAGCTTCCTGTACGAGGGTGGCCGCCCGGTGCACATCGACACCGTGGTGCTGTCCACCCAGCACGCGCCCGGCATCGAGCAGTCGGATATCCGCGAGGCGGTGATCGAGCAGATCATCAAGCCGGTGCTGGGCGACTGGCTGGCCGATCAGCCGACCATCCACGTCAACCCGACTGGATGCTTCGAGATCGGCGGGCCGATGGGCGATGCGGGTCTTACCGGGCGCAAGATCATCGTCGACACCTACGGCGGCATGGCCCGCCACGGCGGCGGCGCGTTCTCCGGCAAGGATCCGTCCAAGGTCGACCGTTCCGCCGCCTACGCCGCCCGCTACGTGGCCAAGAACATCGTCGCCGCGGGTCTTGCCGAGCGCTGCGAGGTGCAGGTGTCGTACGCCATCGGCGTGGCCGAACCGACCTCGATCATGGTCGATACCTTTGGCACCGGCCAGGTCAGCAACGTCACCCTGACGCGGCTGGTGCGCGAGCACTTCGACCTGCGCCCGGCCGGCATCCTGCGCATGCTGGACCTGAAGCGGCCGATCTATCGCGCCACCGCCTCGTATGGTCACTTCGGCCGCGACGAGGCAGATTTCACCTGGGAGCGCACCGACCGCGCCGACGCCTTGCGCGCCGCGGCCAACTGAGGGTCGGTCAGAGCTCGGCGCTGCCGGCCGGCTGCACATTGCTGCTGGCGAGCGCGCGCAGCGCTGCCGCCAGTCGCGGATCGGCAGTGGTTTTGGCCACTGTTTCGAGGTGTTCCCGGCTGGCGGTGCTGAGCGGTACCGGCAGCGGCGGCGCAGCGGATGGTGCCGCGCCGGTGGCCGTGGCCACGTGCACCTGCACCGCGTCGACCGGGCCGTAGGGCCAGTCGGCCAGCTGCCGGCACAGCTGCGGCGCCATGAAACGCAGGCGCGTCGCCCAGGCGCTGCCGCTGACGCCCAGACGCAGACGGCCGCGGTCCAGGGCCGCGCTGCGCAGCGCGGCGGCGAGGTCTGCCGGCAGGCGCTGCCGCAGCTGCGCCAGCAGTCTGGCGTGTTCCTCGCTCGCATGCAGCAGCTGCGCAAGCGGTCCGCCGGCAGCCGCCAGCAGCTTGTGAAGGTGTTGCTGGGAACCCATAATGCCTGCCCCCGGTCCGGCCTCCCATGGCTTGGCGACCGCCCGGATTATAGTGTTCCGCGATGATCAGCCTGCATATTCACTGGCTCCGCACCGGCGGCCAGCGCAGCCTCAGTCTGCACGGACCTACCCTGCTGGCGCTCGGCGGCCTGGTGCTGGGCGCCCTGGCCGGCAGTTTTGCGCTGGGCGCGAGCCTGCCGCTGGCCGAAGCGCTGCGCGACCGCAAGGCCGTTCGCCACGAGCTGCGCGCGCAGCGCTCGCGGCTGGACGACACGCTGCTCAGCGCACGCGCCCAGGCGCAGGCCCTCGCCAGCCGACTGGGTGAACTGCAGGGCCGCCTGACGCAGCTGGAGGCCGTCGGCCAGCGCGTAAGCGAAGCGGCCCGGCTGGCGCCGGATGCCTTCGATTTCGACGCCCCGCTGACCAGCGGTCCGGCCGGCGAGCAGCCCTTCGCGGTGGTCGATTTCGTGGCTGAGCTGGACGGTTTGTCGCGCCAGATCGACCGCCGCGCGGCGCAATTTTCGGTGCTCGACCGGGTCATCGGCGCCGGCCTCGTCGAGCGCGGCCCGCAGCTGCCCTCGCCGGTGCCGGGCGCGCAGCTGTCGTCGTACTTCGGCAGCCGCAGCGACCCGTTCAGCGGCCGGCGGGAGTTTCACCCCGGCATCGATTTTCGTGCCCCGCAGGGCGCACCCATCCAGGCCATGGCGGCCGGCGTGGTGGTCGGCAGCGGCTGGGAAAGCGGCTACGGCAACGTCGTCGAGATCGATCACGGCAACGGTTTCCGCACCCGGTATGCCCACAATCAGGCCAATCTGGTTACCAAAGGTCAGACAGTGAAACGCAGTCAGCTCATCGCCCGCGTCGGCCGCACCGGCCACGCCACCGGCTCGCATGTGCACCTCGAGGTGCTGCGCGGCGGTCGACTCATGGATCCGGCCGATTATTTGGGTGCGCTGGCGGCCGGCGAGCCGCTGCGCACGGCCACCCGCTGAGGCCGGCCACATGCTCCAGTCCCTAGTGCGGCGCATCGTCGGCAGCCGCAACCAGCGCGAAGTGAAGCGCTATTTCAAGTCCGTCGGGCGCATCAATGCGCTGGCGCCGCAGTTCGAAGCGCTGACCGACGCTGAGCTTCGGCAATGGACCGATACCCTCAAGCAGCGCCACGCCAACGGCGAAACGCTGGACCAGCTGCTGCCGGAAGCCTTCGCCCTGGTGCGCGAGGCGGCCGGCCGGGTGCTGGGCATGCGCCATTTCGACGTGCAGCTGGTCGGCGGCATGGTGCTGCACGAGGGCAAGATCGCCGAGATGCGCACCGGCGAGGGCAAGACCCTGGTCGCCACGCTGCCGGCCTACCTGAACGCGCTGGCCGGCAAGGGCGTGCACGTGGTGACGGTGAACGACTACCTGGCGCGCCGTGATGGCGCCTGGATGGGCCGGGTGTACGAGTTCCTGGGCCTGACCACCGGCATCATCGTGTCGAACCTGGACCAGGCGGCGCGTCAGGCCGCCTACGCGGCCGACATCACCTACGGCACCAACAACGAGTTCGGCTTCGACTACCTGCGCGACAACATGGCCTTCACGGCTGCCGACCGTGTGCAGCGCAGAAGCTACGGCATCATCGACGAAGTGGACTCGATCCTCATCGACGAGGCGCGCACGCCGCTGATCATCTCCGGCCCGTCCGAGGGCAGCACCGAGCTGTACGCCAAGGTCAACGCGCTGATTCCGCGCCTGACGCGCCAGACCGAACCGGACGGCCCGGGCGACTACCACGTCGACGAGAAAACCCGTCAGGTGCTGCTGACCGATGCCGGTCACGAGCACGCCGAGCAGCTGCTGGCCAAGGCCGGCCTGCTGGGCGAGGGCGAGAGCCTGTACGACGCCGCCAATATCACCCTGATGCATCACCTGAACGCCGCGCTGCGCGCCCACGCGCTGTTCCAGCGCGACGTGCATTACGTGGTCAACAACGGCGAAGTGATCATCGTGGACGAGTTCACCGGGCGGCTGATGCCCGGCCGGCGCTGGTCCGAGGGCCTGCATCAGGCGATCGAGGCCAAGGAGAAGGTGCCGGTCAAGCAGGAAAACCAGACCCTGGCCACCATCACCTTCCAGAACTATTTCCGCCTCTACGACAAGCTGTCGGGCATGACCGGCACCGCCGACACGGAAGCCTTCGAGCTGCACTCGATCTACGGCCTGGAAGTGGTGGTCATTCCCACGCACCGGCCGATGGTGCGCAAGGATCATGGCGACCAGGTGTTCCTGACGGTGGAGGAGAAGTACGACGCCGTGCTGGCCGACATCACCGACTGTCACAGCCGCGGCCAGCCGGTACTGGTCGGCACCGCCTCCATCGAGACCTCGGAGCTGGTGTCCGCGCGGCTGAAAAAGGCCAACATCCCGCACCAGGTGCTCAACGCCAAGTACCACGAGCAGGAAGCGCAGATCATCGCCCGCGCCGGCGAGATCGGTGCCGTCACCATCGCCACCAACATGGCCGGCCGCGGCACCGACATCGTGCTGGGCGGCAACCTGGAGGCACGCCTGCACGGCGTCGAGGATCCGGCCGAGCGCGAACGCATCCGCAGCCAGTGGCAGGCCGAGCACGACAAGGTGGTGGAACTGGGCGGCCTGCACGTGGCCGGCACCGAGCGCAACGAATCCCGCCGCGTCGACAACCAGCTGCGCGGCCGCTCCGGGCGCCAGGGCGACCCCGGCTCGTCGCGCTTCTATCTGTCCCTGCAGGACGATCTGATGCGCATCTTCGCCTCGGAGCGGGTCTCCGGCTGGATGCAGAAGCTGGGCCTGGAACCGGGTGAGGCGATCGAGCACCGCTGGGTCACGCGCGCCATCGAGAACGCCCAAAAGAAAGTCGAGGGCCGCAACTTCGACATGCGCAAGCAGCTACTCGAATACGACGACATCGCCAACGAGCAGCGCAAGCTGATCTACCAGCAGCGCAACGAACTGCTGGAAGCCGACGACGTGTCCGGCACCGTGCTGGCCATGGTGCGCGACGTGGTCGGCGCCACCGTGGACCGCTACCTGCCGCCCGGCAGCGTGGAAGAGCAATGGGACCTGGCTGGCCTGAAGGAAGCCCTGCACGACGAGCTCGGCAGCGCCTGCGACCCGGCGGAACTGGCCAGCCAACCGGACATGGACGCCGCCGCGCTGCGTGCCCGGCTGATCGAAATCATCGAAGCGGAGCTTGCGCAAAAGCAGTCCCGGGTCGAGCCGGCCGTCATGCGCCACTTCGAGAAGGCGGTCATGCTGCAGGTGCTCGACAGCCACTGGAAGGACCATCTGGCGGCCATGGATCACCTGCGCCACAGCATCCACCTGCGCGGCTACGCCCAGAAAAATCCCAAGCAGGAATACAAGCGCGAGGCCTTCACCCTGTTCACGCAGATGCTCGATCGGATCAAGACCGACGTCGCCACCACCCTGCTGCGCGTGCAGGTGCGCGCCGAGGAAGACGTGGAAGCGGTCGACCGTCAGCGCCGTCCGGCCGGCGAATACGACTACCAGCATGCATCGGCAGGTGCGCTGGAAGGCGAGGCCCAGGCCGAGGAAGCCGACCTGGCCGTGGCCCAGCGCCCATCGGCGGCGCCCTTCGTGCGCGGCATGCCCAAGGTGGGCCGCAACGAGCCGTGCCCGTGCGGCTCCGGCAAGAAATTCAAGCAATGCCACGGCCAGCTACAGTGAGCGCCGGGGCCTGATCGGGGGCGCCGCGCCATGGCCGTGAACCTCGCCGCGCCGGACGCGCTGACCCCCGTGGCCGGCGTGCGCCTGGCGGCCGTTGCCGCCGGCGTGCGCAAGCCGGGCCGCGACGACGTGGTGCTGCTGGAACTTGCCCCCGGCAGCCGCGTGGCGGCGGTATTCACACAAAACGCCTTCTGCGCCGCGCCCGTGACGCTGGCCAGGCAGCACTTGGCCGCGGCCGCGCCGCGCTTCCTGGTGATCAACAGCGGCAATGCCAACGCCGGCACCGGCGCCGCGGGCCTGGCTGCCGCGACTGCCTGCTGCGCCGAACTGGCGCGCCTGGGCGACTGCTCGGCGCAGTCCGTGCTGCCGTTCTCGACCGGCGTGATCGGCGAGCCGCTGCCGGTTGATCGCATCAGCGCCGTGCTGCCGGCCGCCCTGGCCAGTCTGCGTGCCGATGGCTGGAGCGCCGCCGCCCGCGCCATCATGACCACCGACACCGTGGCCAAGGGTCACAGCGTCACCGTCGCCAGCCCGCAGGGGCCGATCACCGTGACCGGCATCGCCAAAGGCTCGGGGATGATCCACCCGAACATGGCGACCCTGCTGGCCTACGTGGCCACCGATGCCGCGGTGGCGCAGCCGGCCCTGCAAGCCTGCCTGGCGCGCGCCGTGGGCGGCAGCTTCAACCGCATCACCGTGGACGGCGACACCTCCACCAACGACGCCTGCGTGCTGATCGCCACCGGTCAGGGCCCGGTCACGGTGGACGATCTGGCAAGTCCAGCCGGACCGGCGCTGCAAACCGCCGTGGACGAGGTCTGCCGCGTGCTGGCGCAGGCCATCGTGCGCGACGGCGAGGGCGCCACCAAGTTCATGACCGTGCACATCGAAGGCGGGCGCGACGCCGCCGAGTGCGCGCAGGTCGCCTATGCCATCGCCCGCTCGCCGCTGGTCAAGACGGCTTTTTTCGCCAGCGATCCGAACTGGGGGCGCATCCTGGCCGCCGTCGGTTACGCCGGCCTCGACGCGCTGGCCATCGAGCGCGTGAACGTGTACCTGGGCGACGTGTGCATCGTGCGCGAGGGCGGCCGGGCGGCGGACTACACGGAGGCCCGCGGCCAGGCCGTGATGTCGCAGGACGAAATCACCGTGCGCGTTGAGCTTGGCCGCGGCGGCGCCCAGACCACCGTCTGGACCTGCGATTTCTCCTACGACTACGTGCGCATCAACGCCGAGTACCGCACCTGACCGCGGGCGCTTCAGCGCGCTGGCCATGAGCCGCGATCCGGTCCACGTCGCCGTCGGCGTGCTGCGCCGCGCGGGCGAAATCCTGCTCACGCGCCGCCTGGCCGGCACCCACCTGGCCGGTTACTGGGAATTCCCGGGCGGGAAATTCGAGCCCGGCGAAATGCCGGAACAGGCACTCGCCCGCGAACTGCGCGAAGAACTCGGCATCGAGGTCGTGACCACGCAGCCGCTGATCCGCCACCGTCATCCCTACCCGGGCCGCGACGTCGTCCTGCACACCTATGAGGTCACAGCCTGGCAGGGCGAACCGCGCGGCCTGCAGGGCCAGGCGCTGCGCTGGCTGCCCGCCGACCTCATCGACCCGGCCGACTTGCCGCCCGCCGACGGACCGCTGCTCAGCGCCGCGCGGCTGCCCGACATCTACGCCATCAGCGGCGATTTCAGCGACCAGGCGGATTGTCTGCGCCGCGTCGAGCGCCTCATCGCCGGCGGCGTGCGCTTGCTGTGCCTGCGCTGCCCGGACCTGGACGCCGGCACCCACCGCGCCCTGGCAAGCGCGGTGCTGGCCCGGGCCCGGCCGATCGGCATGCAGGTCCTGCTGCATGGTGCGGCGGATTGGCTGACCGAACTTGCCGCGGAACTTGGCGCCGGCCGCCACCTGCCGGCGCGCGCCTTGGCGGCGCTCGACCAGCGCCCGTTGCCGCCCGGCGCCTGGTGCGCGGCCTCCTGCCACGACGCGAGCGAACTCGCCCAGGCGGCCCGCATCGGCTGCGACTTTGCCGTGCTGTCGCCGGTTGCGGTCACGGCCAGCCATCCGGACCGGCCGGCGCTCGGCTGGGCGCGTTTCGCCACGCTGGTCGAAGCCGCCGCCTTGCCGGTCTTCGCGCTGGGCGGCATGCAGCCAGAACTGGCCCGCGCCGCCCGCGAGCACGGCGGGCAGGGCGTGGCCGTGCTGCGTGGCTTGTGGAGCCGTGCCGGCGGCTGATCGTCTGTAGTCAGCCGCGCGGATGGCTCGCCGCCGCAGCGGCAACTGCCCGTCTATCACAGCAGCGGGCTCACTCCCACTCTATTGTCAACGGCCAGTCGCTTTTCATAGGTAAGGACCGAGCTTTGTCGGCCGGAAATCGGCCGGATACCGACATCTCTACCGTCGCCAAGCAATGCATGACAACAGTCATCCCTATGACTTGGAGCGATGAAGCCCGCTTCACAGCCTTCGGCAAGGCAGAACGGGACGTCCTCACCCGAGGTTGACGGTATCGGAAGTGCCGTGCCGCGAGCCAATGACGGTTGACCCTGCCTCGGTTTCACATACATCAGAACGTTGATAATTTTCTGATGAACGGAGAGCGAGATGGGCAACAGAGCATTGGTACCGAACCGGCAGTACCCGGATGAGTTCAAGGCGGAGGCGGTGCGGCTAGGAGCCTGGGCGGTAGGAATCCATGGCGCTAAGATTTGGCCATGCCAACGACCTACCGCCCGTACGATCCCGACCAGCTTCTGTTGCTGCCTGCGTCACTCAAGGAGTGGCTGCCGGAGCGGCATCTGGCGTACTTCATATCCGACGCCGTGGAAGCGCTGGACCTCAAAGCGTTTCATGCGCGCTATGCGGGTGACGGCCGGCGGCGTCAACCGTTCGATCCATCGATGATGGTCAAGGTGCTGGTGTATGCCTACGCCAGCGGCGTGTTCTCGTCGCGCAAGATCGCCAGTCGTTTGGAAGAGGACGTGGCGTTTCGCGTGCTGGGCGCGGGGAATTTCCCGGCGCACCGGACGCTGCGGGAGTTTCGGCAGCTGCACCTGGCGGAGTTCTCGGCACTGTTCGTGCAGATCGTGCAGCTGGCGCGGGAAGCGGGCTTGGTGAAGCTGGGCCGGATCGGCATCGACGGCACCAAGATCAAGGCCAACGCCAGCAAGCACAAGGCGATGAGCTATGGCCGGATGCGGGAGCAGGAGGCGCGGCTGAAGTCCGAGATTGCGCAGCTGTTGAAGCAGGCCGAGGCGCAGGACGCGCAGGAAGATGCCCAGTACGGCGACCGGCGCGGCGACGCGCTGCCGGATGAGCTGGGACGGCGCGAGCAGCGGCTCAAGATCATCCAGGCGGCCAAGGCGCGGCTCCAAGCGCGGCAGCGCGAGCAGGACCACAGGGACGGACGCAGCATGGACGACGACGGCCAGACGCGCGGTCCGGGCGGGCGTCGCTGCAAGCGCGCCTTCGGCGTACCCGAGGACCAGGCGCAGGACAACTTCACGGATCCGCAGTCGCGGATCATGAAGACGGCCGATGGGTTTCAGCAGGGCTACAACGCTCAGGCGGCCGTGGACGAAGACAGCCATCTGATTGTCGCGACCGGGTTGACGGACTGTGCGGCAGACACCCATCAGCTGCTGCCGATGATCGAGGCCACGATGCGCACCGTGGGCGCTGCGCCGACGATGACGCTGGCTGACAGCGGCTATGCCAGCGAGGACAACTTCGCGGCACTGGAGGCGCGGCAACTGCCCGCGTGCGTGGCGCTGGCGCGTGAAGGCAAGGCCTTGCGCACGATCGATCCAGCGCAACACCCGGCAACGCAGCGCATGGCCGAGCGATTGGCCACGCCGCAGGGCAAGGATCACTACCGGCGGCGCAAGTTCATCCCCGAGCCGGTCTTCGGCTGGATCAAACAGGCGATGGGCTTTCGGCGATTCAGTGTCCGCGGCCGTGAGGCGGTGACGGGCGAGTGGAATCTGGTGTGTCTGGCGCTCAACCTGCGGCGGATGCAGCGGCTGGGATGGGCGCCGACGTAACCGATCAAGGGCGCAATGCGCCACCCACTGCATGCAAGCCCCCCGACCCGCTTCAAAGCGGATCATGCACGGCACGCTCCAGATCGATCATCGCCTCGCGTCGCTGGCGCGCTCGAATCAAGATCGGCTGAAACTTTCAGCCGCCCAGGCTCCTAGCGGAGTCGATCGGCGGCTGCCAGGCGGCGAAGCGGCTCGGGATTCCGGATTCCAGCTTGTGGAACTGGATCCGGCTCAGCCGGGTGGGAAAGCTGGCCACTGGGAAGCCGGGAGCCGTGCCGGTGAAGCGATCCGGGTCGGAGTTGGAGGCCGAGAACGCGCGCCTGCGTCGCGAACTGGCCAACACCCGGCTGGACCTGGAGATCGTAAAAAAAGCGGCGGCGTATTTCGCGAAGCAGTCGCGGTGAAGTACGCCTGGATCGATGCGCACCGCGACCGGTTCAGCGTGGCCCGGATGTGCCGTCAACTGGACGTTTCGCGCACCGGCTACTGCCAGTGGCGAACGCGGCCGCCAAGCCCGCGTGCGCAGGGCAATGCGGCGCTGGACGCCCAAGTGGCCGCACTTCACGCCCAGTACAAACGCCGCTACGGGCGCCGGCGGATTGTGCGGGCGCTGGGGCAGCCGGTCGGCCACGAGCGCGTGCGCAAGAGCCTGCAGCGCCAGGGGCTGCGCCCGCTGTACCGACGGCCCTACCGGGTGACGACGGACTCGGATCATCGCCGGCCGGTGGCGCCCAACGTGCTCGAGAGGCAAGGTCACGCCGTTGTGCTCTCCAGCCCAATCCCGAGCACAGATCCATGCCAGACTTCCTCGCGCCAGTCCCCGTAATCGGTTTCGCGCTTCAGCACCCTAGCCCTCCACACATGGCAAAGCCGCATTCCGTCGACGTGAAGTAGTCGCCTGGTCACGTCGCGGTCGAGGACGAGTGCCACACCAGTGGGACCGCCCATATGCTTCGGATGGGTTGGCCTCCACCTCCAGTTCCAGTGCAGCAGTTCGCCGACTTTGGTCCCAGAGAGAAGCACATCCGCGCCACCCTCTCTAGAAATCGCAATCAGGGGACTTTGTGATTCGTGCGCCGGGAGGCAAGGCATGCGGCTCACAAGATCGGACTGCAGATATCCCACTCTGTTGCCAACCAGCGGCAATAGGACAGGCCGGAGGCGACCTCCCGCCTTCGCCGGAAAGGTCGCCTGTCTGTCCAGCGCATCGATCCGCAGCGTCAGGTCCTCGGCCCTGGGCACGTACATCGTGCCCGGAAGGAAGTCGTGGACCCGGAAGACTTCCTCCGCATCGATGGCTTCGCCAGAGCTAAGGATGGAAACAATCTCCAACTCGCAGTTGTATCGAACGTCTCCATGCAGCGGCAGGTTGAGATGAAGCAGCGACTTAGCCTCGGCTTCTTGCACTTCCCTCAGGACTGAAGCGGCAAGGCGTGCCACCTCTTCCGGCGCACCGGGACGGGCCCCGTGGAGAGGCACCACCCATCCGGGTACCCCACCGGGCAGCATAGGCAGCAGACTGAGGTCAGCCGGCGACGCGACCATAGCCGCGGCCTGGGCCTCCGCAATGGGCATGTTCCAAATATCAGCGGCGAGGGCAAGCGTCCTGAGGAAGGCAGACCTCGCGAGCTGACCACGCCGCGCGACGAACTGGCCCACCTCGCCCCGGTCGCTCTCGGGAAGGAAGAAGCTGAAGTGACCGTCACTGCTGCTGTCGGTATGCTCGATCAGCCGCTCGAACTCGAAGGTCCACTGCGCAATGAAGGGCCTGCCCGACTCCTGCTGCAGGTCTTGCAAGCTGAGCACCAGGGCCCTCGGGACGATCTGGCCGCGTGCGAGTTCCTCTCTCAGCTCTGGTCGCTGGTAGAAGCGCGGCGCCTCGCCAGAGTGACCCTTCAGCCACGAGTGCACGAGCACGGGCGTGCCGAAGGCGTGCCCGATGAAGGCATCAGACAGCGCGGAGGGTGCGTTGATCGAGGCCCGCAGATCCGCCGACGAGAGAACCGGTGCCCCCCGCGCAGCAACCACGATGGCGAGTGCCTCAAGTACCTCCGACTCAAGTGTGAGCGCACGCAACCATCGCAGCAGCGCCTGCCACGTCGCCGCGCCCGTCCTCTCGTTCTTGAGTGCTCCGGCGACCTGATGGATCACTTGCAACTTGGCCATGGGAACGGGCAGGCGGAGCCTGCACATCGCAACATCGAGTAGTTCCGCGCTCGTCATGCCTCTGCCTGCACCAGCCAGGCCGGACTCGTCAGCGGCTGGTCGGAGAAGTCCTCGACGGTCGTATCCACCATAGCCTCGACCACGCTCCTTGCCGCGGCAACCTCGTCCACCGCGAGGAGGAAGTGGACCAGGCGATGGTGCGGGATGGACAGCGAGCCACCAGGCCCGTCCGGCCGGGTTGTATCGGAGATGAACTGCCTCCACCTCTCCTTGTAGTGGGCCGCAAACGTCGCGTATCGCTCAAGCGCCTGCTGCAGGCCGTGGTACTCGTCCCAGCCGCGGCATTGCAGTTGCGCGGCGACCAGCCAGCGGTATGCCGTCTCCCTTCCCTCCAGACGCAGGCTCGTCTGGAAGGCCTGGTCCAGGATGTCGGCGATCCCGCCGAAGCCGTCGCGCCGGTCGCGAAGCGGTTCGAGGCAGCGCAGCAATTCGATACCCCGGCCCCGAGCCAGCCAATGCTCAAACCATCTACGGACGATTCTTCGCTCCGCCACGTAGGCCTTTCGCGAGCGGAGCTCCGCCAGCAGCTCCTGGACACTGGAGGCCGAGTAGATGGTTACGTCGATGTCAGGATCTTCCGGCTCGGGCGAGCTGTAGCGCTCCCGCTCGCTGCCAAGCTCTTCGACCGGCAGGCCGAAGCGTTCCGCGTTGGCGGTGATCAAAACCTGTGCGTGGGGATCGCCTGCCGCTGCGCGGCCGCGCAGCGCGCCAACGGCAGTGCTGTCCCACAGCGCCGCGGCGACGACAGGCATGGCCGGGTCATCGAGCGGCTGGCTCGACAGCAGTTCAGCGAAGACGTTCGCCGCCGTGTACCACTCGGAGGACACGAGGCAGTGGTTGAAGAAGGCGGCGAAGACCCCCGGCATGAGATCGATCATCAGGGCCGCAAGGTCCGAAGGGCGGGTGCCGGAGTCCTCGGTCATGTCCCCCAGAGGCAGGACGACCGGGACAAGCCGGCGCAGCATGTCCGTCGCGAACGCACGATCCTTCGGCGAGATTGCCTTCACTGCATCAAGCGCGAAAGCAATGGTGGGATCCTTGCGCCAGCCGTAGCCGATCACGCAGGCCAGCGACCTGCGCAAAAGGGCGTCGGCGCGCTCCCTGAGTCCGAAAGTGGTCGCGAGCTGGCAGAGCTCGACATAGCTGGCCGCCCTTTCGTTGAAGGGGGTCACGACCGCCGTGATGCCGCGAGCCCGGCCATCGATGTCGTCACCAACGAGTTCGCGATCCAGCAGATCCAGGCCTGGACCAGCAAACCGGTCGCACCAGCTTGATGACGCGAAGTGCTGCGACTTCCTGGCGTGGGCCCACTCAGTGGACGGGACCTTTACCCGACCCGAGCGCAGCGCGGTCAGCAGGAACAGGTCGCCGGACACCTCCGTGAGTGCGTCACGGAATGGGACGTGGTCGGTCACGGCCTCGTAGCCCTCGGGCTGCCTGACTGCGTCCAGGAGGCGGAACGGCAATGCGAACGCCGGGTCCGCGTGGCGGGCCAGGAGTGCCCCAACAGTGTCTGCAAGCATCGCCATTTGCTTGCAGGCTTCCGTCAGCCAGGCTCGCTTGCCGTAGACAGGCGCCGGCTCGACGACCGCGGCACCGCGCTGCGACAGGCATCGCGCAACCCTCGCGAAGAAGAAGCGATGCAGATAGCGCTGCGTGAACTCGCGCGACGGTGAGTTGTGCTGAGCCACATCGAGCAACGGCTCATACTCCTTGAAGTGGCGATGCCTGTAGGTGGCCTTCTGGTAGAGCAGTCGCCAGCACGAGGACAGTGGATGCTTCGAGAACCTGGTGAAGGCCGGCCACTCGTGAACCTTCGCGCGCAGCGCGCCGGCGAGACGCAGGCACGCCAACTCTAGTTCGACCCGCTGAACAAGCGCCATCGGCAGGTAAACGAACGCCATCAGCGGCGCAAGCTCGGCCTTTTTGGTGAGCTCCCGAAGAAATATTTCGAACAGGTGCGCGGCGTCATCTTTCGTGCCGCCGCCGCCGGTGATGGAAAGGATCCGCTCAGGTTCAAACCGGCTGGTGCCTGCGGCAAGCTGCAGCCAGCCCTCGATGGCGACCTTGTACTCATCGCGCGTGTAGGCGCCCACGCTAACTCGGTCGTTGATGCGCCGTCGCATCCGCTCAAGCAGGTCGGTCGCTTCAGCGCTTCGCCCCGCCTGCAGATACTGACCGCCAATCAGATGGAGGCGATCAACACTCGCAGTCTGCAGGCCAGCAGCCAGTGTCTTCAGTGGGTACTCGTCGTCGGTGAGCTGCAAGGCGCAGGCGTGGAGCCGCTCGTAGTCGTCGACCTGGAACTGCGGTCCGTTGTAGACGCGCGTCTTGAGCCACCGCATGCGGATCGCATCCGCAAAGTCACCGTTTCTGAACGCGATTTCCTCGGCACGCTCGAGGATTGCCTCGACCTGGTCTCGGGGATACGCGGTTGCAAGGCTCTCGATCACCCAGTTCCTGTCAGGGCGGGCCAGCAGGTTTCGCGGATCGCCGGCCCGCGCTTCGTACAACCACTGCCAGCCCCAGCGGTGAAACCTAGGAGCGTGATTCTTTAGCCACGCGACCACCTTGGGTAGAAGGACTTGCACCCGCTCGGCATGCTCGGTGATCTCACGGACGAATGCGTACAAGCTTCCGTGGAAGGCCACCTGCCCGGCTTCCGAGTTGTGGAGCAGGTGCCCGATAGCGGGGCTCAGTTCGCCCGGCTCGATGCCCAGGCAGGTCTCCAGGCCCAGCGGCGGCCAGATGAAGCCGGTATCCGCCAGTAGGTGCAGGGCGTCCTTCGCGTGATTCGGCTGTTGCTGCCAGAGCATGCCGTAGTACTTCCGGATGTCTCCGTCCGGCGCCAGCGCGTTTGAGCGGACCGTCGAAGGCTCCAGGACTCGATGCTGCCTGAGCAGTGACTCGAAGGCATAGGTCAGCACCAGCGGGTGGCTGCCAGTGACGTCCTGGAAGGCACCGGCGAGCCCCACCAGGCCGTCTGCCGCCGGATGCCTCGCACTCTCCAACTCGAAACGCCCTGCGTCGAGCTGAGCTCGGAGCCAGCTCTCGATGGACACGAGTGACATACGCGGAAGCTCCCGCCAAACATCGGCGTCGACAAAGCGGCCGAGCTGGAACGGCAATTGCGCGTCGGATACCTTCTGGGTGCCGATGACCAGGGTGACGTTGGCGGGCACTGGCAACAGCGCCTTGAAGAGGCTGTCCAGCGGTTGCCGGTCGCGGTCGTTCTCCCGCCAGACATGGTCGAGGCCGTCGACGACCACGATGAACCGCTTGCCTTCGCTGGCGTAACCGTTCGCGCAAGCCTCGATCCAGCCGCGCAGGTACTCCGGGCCGAGGTGCAGCCCCTGCACATGGGCGAAGTGACGCACCTCCATCTGCGAGATGAGCGAGTTGGCCACGCTCCCCAGCGTGAAACGATCGGAGCGGTCGCCCAAGTCGAGGAAGTAGTGGTGGCGGATGTACGGCAGGTCACGTTGATCGAGTTCCCTGCAGACGTAGCTCAGGAACGTGCTCTTGCCCTGGCCGGGTGAGCCCCAGAGGACCACTGCCGCTTCCGTCTCCAGGTCGCGCAGGAACCGGGCGGCGAACTCCGCGTCGGGCGGCTGGTAACCATCCGGCACGCGAAACGCCTGCTCAAGGGGTCTCGGACGGCGGACGTCGACGGTCCCACGCAGGAAGTCAAGGGTGACCCTCCCATGCGGCGGTGGAAAATTCCTGCGTACCGCCCAATCGATCGCCTCTCGGAACAGGGCTAACCACCCGGTGCGATCACCGTGTCGCGGGATGAAGCGATCGACGACGGTTCGTTCGAGCGCTTCCGCGCCCTGGTAGCTGTGCCGGAACTCGAAACGGTCGAAAAAGGCCCGTGCCCTTCCTTCACCCCCAAGTTGCTCAAGGATCTCGGTGCGTGAAGCCGCGTCGACACGATCCAGGGTCACCTTGAGGGACGACGCGTCGATCGTGGCCTCGAACTCTCGGCTCGGGACTCGGTTCGTGACTAACGCGGCTGTGTGGACGCGTTCCGCCGCGATCTCGAACAGGCCGTCGCACCACTTTTGCAGCAGTGACCGACCCCTCGGCCTGCGGGTTAGCAGCCAATCCCAAGTCAAGGCATTCCCGGCGTCCTGCGCGTTGACGGTGAACTTGACCTGCAGCAGGACGAGCGTGCCATCCCGTCGTTGCGCGACGATATCGTCGAGGCCCTGAGGAACCTCGTCGTGATCGGCCTCGAACTGGACCCAGTCGTAGAGTCCCGGATCGTCAAGCCAGTCACAGAGAAGACCGAGGCCGACGAGGTTCTGGTACACGTACCCGCTAAGCGGGATCGCGGTTCGCTTTATTGCGGTTGACAGTGCTGACATCGTGTGCAGTCTGACCTGCATCGGCAAACGGTTGGCTGCATTCCAACATGGTATTGCGTCAGACCTAGTGTTGTGTCCCATTGATAACCTTACATAGACGCTCGATCTTGGCGAGGATCGATTCGGCCGTGGCGGTCCACATGAAGGGCTTGGGGTGCTGGTTGTAGTGCTTCACGAACTCATCGATCTTGCGCTTGAGGTCGGCCACCGAATCGAACGAGCCGCGGCGAATGGCCTGGGTCGTGATCAACGCGAACCAGCGCTCGACTTGGTTCAGCCACGAACTGTAGGTCGGCGTGAAGTGCAGATGAAAGCGCGCTCGACGTGCCAGCCAAGCCTTCACTCGAGCGTGCCTGTGCGTCCCGTAGTTGTCGCAGATCAGGTGCACGTCGAGCGGCTCAGGCACGTTCGCTTCGATATGCCTCAGGAACGCCAGGAATTCCTGATGACGATGCTTGGGCTTGCACTGCGTCAGCACGGTGCCGTTGGCCACGTCGAGCGCCGCGAACAGCGTCGTGGTGCCGTGGCGCACGTAGTCGTGGGTGATGCCCTCGACGTAACCAAGCCCCATCGGCAGCACCGGCTGGGTGCGCTCGAGCGCCTGGCACTGACTCTTTTCGTCAACGCACAGCACCAGCGCATGATCGGGCGGGTTCAGATACAGCCCGACGATGTCGCGCACCTTCTCGATGAAGAACGGATCGTTCGAGAGCTTGAAGCTCTTGGAGCGGTGCGGCTGCAGGCCAAACAGCGTCAGGTAGCGGTGTACAGTGCTCTTCGACAGCCCGGTTGCGTCCGCCAGGCTGCGACGCGACCAATGCGTCTTGCCGCTCGGCTTTCTGGTCAGTGCGGTATTGATCAACTGCGCGATCTGATCCTCGCCGGTGCTTCGCGGACGACCGGATTTGAGCGCATTGTGCAGTCCGGCGATGCCCTGGTCTGCATACCGCTTGCGCCACAACGACACGGTGGGGCGGCTGACCCGGTAGCGGCGCGCCACCGCGCTGTTGGTCTCGCCGTCAGCCAACCGCAGGATCATCTGTGCCCGACGCGACAACGCGGCCGGCAGACTCTGCGATCGGGCGATCGACTCAAGCTGCATCCGGTCCTGCGCAGTAACCAACAACTCAACCGCAGGCCTTCCCATCGATGTGCCCTCCCAGTGCCAAGCATACCGCTTGGACCGCGCAAATCATGGAAAGTTACATTCGGGACACAACGTTAGGTGGACCAATCACTTCCCTCATCCAACCAAGGCTTCCAGCTCCGTGGACGCCGAGCGCGGCAGCCGCCGGCCTTCCTTCGCCACGTTGACCTGCAAGGCTACCCGCGCCACGTCCAGCACGTCCTGCGCCAGCGAATAGCTGCCCTTGGCCTGCAGCCAAACCAGCACGTCGGCCAGGTGCCAGATTGACGCACTGCCTTCATGCACCGGTGCCGGGAAGCTGCCTGGATGGGCCAGCATGAGCTTGCGCATGTTCTGCCGCGATACGCCGACGATCTCGGCCACATCAGTCAACCCGACGAGATCCGGCGCCACCTCGATCAACCGCGCCGATGGCACAGCGCGGCGCACGTCGGCCAGCGCGCTGCGCACAGCCGCGTCCGCATCAGCTGCCTCACGGGTGAATTCCAGCGCCAGGCGGCTCGGCTGCCCGATGCCGACCAAGGCATCATCGCAGCCGGCTTCACCCAAGCGCTCGACCATTGCATCCAGGTCGCGGTCGTCGTCGGCAAGCTGATACTTCAGGGTGAAGGTGTACTCCATCACGCTACTCCTTGGCACCGTCGTCAACCTCACGTTGCTTACGATGCGTGGTGCAGTTGTCCACGACGCGCCGCAAGGCGCGGGCGTGGTTGCTGGGGTTCTTCGGCGTGCTCCATATACTGGTGATGCAGAACTCGCCGCAGCGGCATTCCTCGTCGTTGTACGGGCAATACATCCGTCCCCAGGCGTGGCTACCGCCGACTTCGACTCGCCAGCCCTGCCCTTCGGCGTGCCTGAGAGCTTCCTCGACCTCTTTCTTCGGGTGAGGGGAACGAGCCATCAGTGGTCTCCAATATGGGGAAGACTGGCGAGGTTGTCAAGTGACAACCTCGCCACCTTTCAAGCAGTTGCGCTCAACGCCGGCGCCACCATGTTCTCCGGCATCAACTTCGGCACGTAGGTCACACCCGCCGCTTCATTGGGCGAGGGGTCACGTGATGCCACGATGAAGCCCCGGGCCGCAGCGATGGCGGCGATGTAGCCGTCTGGCGTCGGGAAGCCGCGCCCGCCGTCCCTGGCCGTCACGGCCAGGTCGGCACAGTGGCGCGCGGCACCCGTGTCGAACGGCAGCACCCGATCCTTGAACAGCTCCAGCAGCGCCGCCAGCGCCCGGTCGAACAGGTTCTTGCGCTTGCCCGCCGGCGCCGCCCGGATGCCAAGACAGCAACTCGGCCAGGGTGACGCGCGACAGATACAGGGTTTCCGCCGCCTGGTCGTTCAGCCAGGCCCTCATGGCGGCGTCTGGTTCCGGCTTCATCACCGCGGAAACGACGTGGGTATTCAGGATGATCATTCAGTCGAAGCTCAAGGGTTTGGCCGGCGTCTTGTCGCGCACACGCTCGAAGACGGCGAAATCTTCGTTGCTCAGACCGATCTTGCGGCCGATGGCGGCCAGGGCATCGCCCACACGCACGCGGCTCGAAGGCTTGACCACGGCCGCCAGAATCTCGCGCACCTCCGCCTCCGTGCTGCGGCCGTGCGGGGGCGCCCGCACGCGCAAGGCGCGATGCACGTCATTCGGCACATTCCTTACCGTCAGGGTGGCCATGATTCGCAGTTCCGTCTTTGCTTTCGGTGACTGCAAGGATGGGTTTGTGCAGTCGTTCGTGCAAGGTTCGAACGATCACAAAAAAGCCCGCAGTGACGCGGGCCTAGCTGTGTTTTGGTGCCTGACCGTACCAGCCGGTGCCGGACCCCAAATCACTCCCACTCGATGGTCGCCGGCGGTTTGCCGGAGATGTCGTAGACCACGCGGGACAGGCCGGGCACTTCGTTGATGATGCGGCGGGAGCAGATGTCCAGCAGCTCGTAGGGCAGGTGCGCCCAGCGGGCGGTCATGAAGTCGACGGTTTCGACCGCACGCAGGGCGACCACCGGCTCGTAGCGGCGGCCGTCGCCGGTGACGCCGACGCTTTTCACTGGCAGGAACACGGCAAAGGCCTGGCTGGTCTTGTCGTACCAGCCGGCGCGGCGCAGTTCTTCGATGAAGATGTGGTCGGCCAGGCGCAGGGTGTCGGCGGCGGCCTTGGTGACTTCGCCCAGGATGCGCACGCCAAGGCCCGGCCCCGGGAAGGGGTGGCGCTGCACCATCTCGGCGGGCAGGCCCAGTTCCAGGCCGATGGCGCGTACCTCGTCCTTGAACAGCTCGCGCAGCGGCTCGACCAGTTTCAGTTTCATGTGCTCGGGCAGGCCGCCGACGTTGTGGTGGCTCTTGATGACCTGCGCCTTTCCGGTCTTGCTGCCGGCCGATTCGATCACGTCCGGGTAGATGGTGCCCTGGGCCAGGAAGTCGACGCCCTCGATCCGGGCGGCTTGCTCGTCGAATACCTCGATGAACAGGCCACCGATGATCTTGCGCTTGGCCTCGGGGTCGGCCACACCCTGGAGTGCGTCCAGAAAGCGCGCCTCGGCATCGACCCGGATCACCTTGACGCCGAGGTTGCGCGCGAACACCTGCATCACCTGGTCGCCCTCGTGCAGGCGCAGCAGGCCGTTGTCGACGAATACGCAGGTCAGTCGATCGCCGATGGCCCGGTGCAGCAGCGCCGCGACCACGGACGAGTCGACCCCGCCGGACAAGCCCAGCAGCACCCGGCCAGAGCCCACCTGCCGGCGCACGCGGGCAATGGCGTCGGCGATGATGTTGCCGGGCGTCCAGGCCGCGCCGCAGCCGCAGATGTCGTGCACGAAGCGGGCGTAGATGCGCGTGCCCTGGGGGGTGTGGGTGACTTCCGGGTGGAATTGCAGGGCGTAGTAGCCGCGCGCCTCGTCGGCCATGCCGGCCAGCGGCACGTCGGGGGTGGAGGCGATGCGCTTGAAGCCGGCCGGCAGGGCGCTGACGCGGTCGCCGTGGCTCATCCACACGTCGAGCAGGCCGTGGCCCTCGGCGTTGACGCGGTCCTCGATGCCGTCGAGCAGCCTGGAATGCCCGTGGGCGCGGATCTCGGCATACCCGAATTCCTTGACCTGGCCGGGCTCCACGGTGCCGCCGAGCTGCACCGCCATGGTCTGCATGCCGTAGCAGATGCCCAGCACCGGCACGCCGAGCGACCAGACCACCTCGGGCGCGCGCGGCGAGCCGGCCTCGGTGACCGACTCCGGCCCGCCGGACAGGATGATCCCCTTGGGCGCAAAGGCCCGCAGCGCGGCGGCGTCCATGTCCCAGGGGTGGATTTCGCTGTAGACGCCCAGCTCGCGCACGCGCCGGGCAATCAGCTGCGTGTACTGGGAGCCGAAGTCCAGGATCAGGATGCGGTCGGCGTGCAGGTCGGTCATGGGCGGGCCAGGGGCGAGGTTGGAGCGGGGCGCGTGTGGGAGCGGCGCCCCGCCGCGAATCTTCCGATCAAGCACGCGGCCCGGGGCGGGCCTCCCACAAGCAAAGTTGCTGCCGGCGACCGCTCAGTACGACGGGTAATTGGGCGCTTCCTTGGTCACCGTCACGTCGTGCACGTGGCTTTCGGCCACGCCGGAACCGGTGATGCGGGCAAAGCGCGTGTCGCGGCGGAAGGCGTCCAGCGTGCGGCAGCCGGTGTAGCCCATGCTGGCGCGCACGCCGCCGCACAGCTGGTGCACGATCGGCACCGCTGAGCCCTTGTACGGCACGCGGCCTTCGATGCCCTCGGGCACCAGTTTTTCGGCTTCGCTGTTTTCCTGAAAGTATCGGTCGCTCGACCCGTACTGGCCGCCCATGGCGCCCAGCGAGCCCATGCCGCGGTAGGACTTGTAGGAGCGGCCCTGGAACAGTTCGACCTCGCCGGGCGCTTCCTCGGTGCCGGCGAAAATATTTCCCAGCATCACCGTGTGCGCGCCGGCGGCCAATGCCTTGGCCAGGTCGCCCGAGTAGCGCACGCCGCCGTCGGCGATCAGCGGCACGTCGGTGCCTTCCAGGCCCTGGGCGGCGTTGTAAATGGCGCTGATCTGCGGCACGCCGACGCCGGCCACCATGCGCGTGGTGCAGATCGAGCCCGGCCCGATGCCGACCTTGACGCCGTCGGCGCCGGCCTCGGCCAGGGCGCGGGCGCCCTCGCCAGTGGCGACGTTGCCGCCCACCACCTGCACCTGCGGCTGCTCGGCCTTGAGCCAGCGCACCATGTCCAGCACGCCGCGCGTGTGGCCGTGGGCGGTGTCCACCACCAGCACGTCGACGCCGGCCTCGATCAGCGCCAGCGCGCGTTCGCGGCCGGCCGCGCCGACACCGACCGCGGCGCCGACCAGCAGGTGGCCCTGGTCGTCGCGGGCGGCGTTCGGGTGCTGGGTCTGTTTTTCGATGTCCTTGACCGTGATGAGGCCGCGCAGGTGAAAGTCGTCGTCCACCACCAGCACTTTCTCGATGCGGTGGGCGTGCAGCAGGGCGATCACGTCCTCGCGCGGCGCGCCTTCGCGGACCGTCTTCAGGCGCGCGCGCGGGGTCATGATGCTGGACACCGGCGCGCTGTAGTTGGTCTCGAAGCGCAGGTCGCGGGCGGTGACGATGCCCACCAGATCCTCGCCATCCACCACCGGTACGCCGGAAATGCGGTGCGCCCGGGTCAGCGCCATCACCTCGCCGATGCTCATGTCCGGCCGGGCGGTGATGGGGTTCTTGATGACGCCGCTCTCGAACTTCTTGACCCGCAGCACTTCGGCCGCCTGGCGTTCGAGGGGCATGTTCTTGTGGATGATGCCCATGCCGCCCTGCAGGGCCAGGCAGATGCCCAGGCCGGACTCGGTGACCGTGTCCATGGCCGCCGACAGCAGCGGGATGCGCAGCGTGATCTGCCGGGTGACGCGGGAACTCAGGTCCACCTCGCGCGGCAGTACGTCCGAGTACGCCGGGATCAGCAGGACGTCGTCGAAGGTCAGGGCTTCGTAGGCGATGCGCATAGGGGGCGACCCGCGGCAGCAGCTTGAGGGTCGGCCCATTATAGGCCGCCGCCGCGGGCCGGCAATGCGCCCGCCGGCAGCCTGTGACCGTCGCCCTATAATCGCCGGCCCTGTTCCGGTCTGCCGCTCATGCCCGCCATCGAACCCGCCGTCAGTCGCGCCGGCCCACCCGAGCGGGACGTGTACACGCCGTCCCGCCTCACGCTGGAGGTGCGCGCGCTGCTGGAGGCCGGGTTCCCGCTGCTGTGGCTGGAGGGGGAAATCGGCAATTTCACCGCCGCCGCGTCCGGGCATCTGTACTTCACCCTCAAGGACAGCCGCGCCCAGGTGCGCTGCGTGATGTTCCGCTCGCGCGCCAGCCTGCTGCGCGAGCGGCCGCGCACCGGCGATCAGGTGCTGCTGCGGGCGCGGGTGTCGTTCTACGAGGATCGCGGCGAGTTCCAGCTGCTGGTGGAACATCTGGAGCCGGCCGGCGACGGCGCCCTGCGCCGGGCGCTGGAGCAGCGCAAGGCGCGCCTGGCCGCCGAGGGGCTGTTCGACCTGGACCGCAAGCGCCCGCTGCCGACCCTGCCGCAGCGGCTGGTGCTGGTCACCTCGCCGCGCGGCGCGGCGGTGCACGACGTGCTGACCACGCTGGCCCGGCGCTGGCCGACCATCCAGGTGCTGCTGCTGCCGGTGCCGGTGCAGGGCGACGGCGCCGCGCCGGCCATCGTCAAGGCCATCGACACGGCCTCCGAAAATGCGCTCGGCGACGTGCTGCTGCTGGTGCGCGGCGGCGGCTCGCTGGAGGATCTGGCCGCCTTCAACGACGAGGCGGTGGTGCGGGCGCTGGCGCGCTGTACGCTGCCGACGGTGGTCGGCGTCGGTCACGAGGTGGACTTCAGCCTGGCCGATCTGGTGGCCGACCAGCGCGCGCCGACGCCGACCGCGGCCGCCGAGCTGGTGGTGCCGGACCGCGGCGAGTGGCTGGCCGCGCTCGCCCAGCGCCAGCGGCGCCTGCTGCGCGCGCTGCAACACCAACTGCAACGCCAGCAGCAGCGCGTGGATTACCTGACGCGGCGGCTGGTGCATCCGGGCGAGCGCCTGCGCCGGCTGGGGGACGATCTGGCCCGCTTGCAGCGGCGCCTGGGGCTGGCGACGATCGCCTGCCTGGCGCGGCGACGCGAACGCCAGGAACGCGCACTGCTGCGCCTGCGTGCCGCCTCGCCGGCGCGGCGCATCGCCGCCGGTGCCGTTCGGCTGGACGCCGCAGCCGGCCGGCTCACGCGGGCACAGACGCAGCTGCTGCGCGCCCGCGGCGAGGCACTGGCCGGTGCCGCCGCCCGCCTGCATGCGCTCAGCCCCCTGGCCACGCTGGCCCGCGGCTACGCCATCGTCTCGCGCCCGCCGGACCTGCCGGTGGTGCACTCGGCGGCGCAGCTGGCAGTCGGCGAGCGGGTACGCTTGCGGCTGGGAAGCGGCGCGGCGGATGCGCGCGTCGAAGCCATCGATGCCAATGGGGACGAGGACTGATGCACACGACACGGATCGACGTCGGGCGAGCGCGGCGCGCGGGCGCACGCCAGCCCGGCGGCATGCTGCTGATCGCGCTGGTACTGCTGGCGACGCCGTGGCTGGCTATGGCCCTGCCGCGGTCCGACCCGGTACCCGGCGGCGTGGCCGTGCTGGCGCTGCCGGCGGGTTTCGATGCGGCCGCAGAGGCGAGCTTCGCCGGCAAGCCGGTGCTGACCGTGCCGGTCGATGACGGCTGGCGGGCAGTGGTCGGCATCCCGCTCGGGCAGACGCCGGGTCCGGCGGCGCTGCGGCTGCGGTTCGCGGACGGGCGCACGCGCAACATCGGCTTTACCGTGGCGGCACGCGAGTACCCCGTGCAGCGCCTGACCATCACCGACCAGGACAAGGTCACCCCGTCGGCCGCCAGCCTCAAGCGCATCGAGCGCGAGCAGGTGGAGATTCTGGCCGCGTTTCGCCATCGCTCCACGCCAGTCCCGCAGCTGCGCTTTGCCATGCCGGCGCAGGGGCCGCTGAGCAGCAACTTCGGCCTGCGCCGCGTCATCAACGGCCAGCCGCGCAGTCCGCATTCGGGCATCGACATCGCCGCCCCGGCCGGCGCGCCGGTCACGGCCCCGGCGCCCGGGCGGGTGCTGCGCGTGGGCGATTACTTCTTTACCGGCAACACGGTGTTCGTCGACCACGGTCATGGCCTGGTCACGCTGTACTGCCACCTGAGTTCGGTGGCGGTGCGCGAGGGGCAGCAGCTGGCGACCGGCGACGCCATCGGCAAGGTCGGCAGCACCGGTCGGGCCACCGGGCCGCACCTGCACTGGGCGCTGAGCCTGAACGACGCGCGCGTCGATCCGCGGCTGTTTCTGGTCACCGAAACCCAAGCCGCGCGTTGATCGGCACACGGCCCGAGGAACGACACATGAGCAGCACCGCGCCCGGCATCGGCGACATCACCGGCAAGCGGCTGCTGATCGTCGGCGCCAGTCGCGGCATTGGTCTTGCCATCGCCACGCGGGCGGCGCAGCTGGGCGCCGTGGTGCATCTGACCGCGCGCAGTGCGCAGGCGGCGGCCGAAACCGCAGCTGCGCTCGCGGCCAGACACGGGACGCAGGTGACGGGGCATGGTCTGGACATCGCTGCCGCCGATGCCCCGGCGAGCCTGGAGGCCGTGCTGCAGGCCGCAGGTGACCTGGACGCGCTGATCTACAACGCCGGTGTGAGTCCGGTCTACGCGCGGCCGGAGCGCATCAGCGACGCGGCCTTCGACCAGATCATGGCGGTCAACCTGCGCGGGCCGTTTCTGGCCGCGCGCGCCTTCGGTGCCCGGTGCCTCACGCAGGGTCGGCCGGGGGCGATCGTGTTCATCGCCTCGGTCGCGTCCCTGATCGGCACGCCGCGCGTGGCTGCCTACAGCGCCAGCAAGGCCGGCGTGCTGGGCCTGACGCGCAGCCTGGCGGTCGACTGGGCGACCGACGGCATCCGCGTCAATGCCGTGGCGCCCGGCTGGGTGGCCACCGACATGACGCAGGGCCTGCAGGACAACCCGCGTTTGCACGAGCGCCTGGCCGCGCGCGTACCGATGGGCCGCTTCGCCCAGCCGGACGAAATTGCCGACGTGGCGCTGTTCCTGGCCTCCGACAGCGCGCGCTACGTGACCGGCTCGGTTTACAGTGTGGACGGCGGCCTGCTTGCGGGCTGACCGTTTTCACCACAGCGGCGGCGCTGGCCGCCTTCAGCCAGGGAGACTGCAATGGCTTACGTACGCGCCTGTTCAGTGAACGACGTGCCGGCCGGCGGCATGGCCCGCTTCAAGGTCAACGGCGAGGCGGTCGTCGTGTACAACCTCGCCGATGGCTTTCGGGCCACCGCGGCGAGCTGTTCGCACGTGTTCGGCCCGCTGGCCCGCGGCAAGATTCTCGACGGCCAGCGCGTGCAGTGCCCGCTGCACCGGGCCGAGTTCGACATCAAGACCGGCGAGGCCGTGAAGTGGGCCTGCTTCCCGCCGGGGGTGCAGCTGCTGAACCTGTTCCGGCCCAAGAAGCCGATCAAGACCTACGCCACCAAGGTGGAAGGCGACGCGGTGCTGGTGGACGTGTGAGGTAAAGGCCTGACCCGCGTCACGGGCGCGGGGCGGGCTTTCTGGCGGCGCCGTCAGCCGCGCGCCAGCACCGAATCGGCCACGAACGGGTTGCTGCGCCGCTCGGCGCCGAAGGTGGACATGGGGCCGTGGCCGGGCACGAAGCGCACGTCGTTGCCGAGCGGCCACAATTGTTCGGGAATGGATCGCAGCAGGTCGGCGTGGTTGCCGCGCGGCAGGTCGGTGCGGCCGATGGAGCCGGCGAACAGCACGTCGCCGACCAGCGCCAGGCGCGCCTCTGCATCGAAGAACACCACGTGCCCCGGCGTGTGGCCCGGGCAGTGGCGTACAGCCAGCTGCACCTGCCCGAAGCGCACTGTGTCGCCGCCCTCGAGCCAGCGGTCGGGCGTGAAGGCGGGCAGCGGCGGGAAGCCGAACATCTGCGCCTGCATGGGCAGGCTCTCGATCCAGAACGCGTCGGCCGGGTGCGGGCCCTCGACCGGCACGCCGTAGCGGTCGCGCAGCGCCACGGTGCCACCGACGTGGTCCAGATGGCCGTGGGTGAGGAAGATTTTTTCCAGGTGCGCGCCGTGGCGCTCGATGGCCGCGACGATGTCCTCCACGTCGCCCCCCGGATCGACCAGCGCCGCGTTGCCGGTCGCCGGGCACAGCAGCAGGGTGCAGTTCTGCTGCAGCGGCGTGACCGGGATGATCTCGAACTGGAGCGTGTCTGACATCGCCGGCGTCAGTCTTGCAGCTTGTGCTCGATGATGAGGTTGTCCTGCACCACCCGGCCGCCGATCAGGTGCTCCTGGATAATCCGCTCCAGCACCGGCGGGGTGCAGGAGTGGTACCAGGTGCCGTCCGGGTAGACCACGGCCACCGGCCCCTGCTCGCAGATGCGCAGGCAACCGGCCTTGGTGCGGTAGACGCCGCCGTCGCCGGTGAGCTTGAGCTCGTTCAGGCGTTTTTTGAGGAAATTCCAGGATTCGATGCCGACCTCGCGCGGGCAGCACTTCGGCTCGCTGGCGTCGGCGCACAGGAAGATGTGGCGGCGGATTCGGTCCACGCCCAGGGATTCGGCGGTCTCGCGGATGGTGCTCATGGAATTCCTCGACGGAGTTGGTGCTGGACGCCGGTCATGGCCGGACGCGGCCCGGCCGGCATGATGGCGGCCGGTCGGCGCGTGCGTCAACGCGGCCCGATCGCGCTGCTGTGCCTGTTGCTGGCCGGCTGCGGACCGCAGGGGGCGCCCCAGCCGCCGCCGCTGCGCGTGGGGCTGGCCCAGCCGGTGCTGGACATCGATCCGCGGCGCGCGGCGGATGCGGCCTCTGCGCGTATGGCGCGGCTGGTCTACTCGCGCCTGGTCGAGCTGGATGCCGATTACCGACCGCGGCCGGCGGCGGCGGACTGGCAGCAACTGGACGCCCTGCGCTGGCGCTTCACGCTGCGCGAGCCGCGCCCCGGCTTCACGGACGGCGCGCCGTTGACGGCAGCGGATGTGGTGGCGACCTACCGGGCGGTGCTCGGGGTCGGGTCGAATGCGGGTGGCGCCTCGCCGCTGCGCTCGGAGCTGGGCGCGCTGGAGGCGGCGGATGAAGTCGCGCCCGGCCAAATCGATTTCACCCTGAGCCGGCCCGATCCGCTGTTCCCGACGCGTCTGACGCTGGGCATTCTGCCGGCTCGATGCGCTGCGCCTGGCGCGCCGACCGTGCCGCCCTGTCACTACGACGGCAGCGGGCCGTTCGCGCTGCAGGAGCTCAGCGCGGACCGGATACGACTGCAGCGCCGACGCGACGGCTTGCAGGTGGAATTCCGGGTGGTGCCGGACCCGACCGTGCGGGTGCTCAAGCTCCTGCGTGGCGAACTGGACCTGCTGCAGAACGACCTGCCGCCGGAGCTGCTGACGTATCTGGCCGGCCGGCCGGGCGTGCAGCTGAGTCGCGCGCCGGGCAGCAGTTACCACTACCTGGGTTTCAACCTGGCCGATCCGGTGACCGGCGACCTGCGTGTGCGTCAGGCGGTGGCGCATGCCATCGACCGCGAGGCGATCATCCGCCATCTGCTGGGCGGCGCGGCGCGCCTGGCCGGCAGCGCGCTGCCGCCAGGGCACTACGCCGCCGCCGAACTGCCGCAGTACGCACACGATCCGGCCCTGGCGCGCCGGCTGCTGGCACAGGCCGGACACGCGCAGCCGCGGCTCGTCTACAAGACCTCCACCGATCCGCTGCGCCTGCGCATCGCTACCGCCATCCAGGCGCAGCTGGCGGCGGTCGGCATCCGCGTGCGCGTGCAAAGCAACGAGTGGGGCAGTTTTTTCGGCGACATCCGGGCCGGGCGCTTTCAGCTCTACTCGCTGGCCTGGGTCGGCATCACGCAGCCGGAGGTGCTGCGCCAGCTTTTCCACAGCGCCTCGCTGCCGCCGGCCGGCGCCAATCGCGGCCGCTTCATGAGTCCGCCGGTGGACGCGCTGCTGGATGCGGCGGCGCAGGCGCAGGGCGATCGTCAGGTCGATCTGTACCGGCAGGCGCAGCGGGCCATCCACGCCCAGCTGCCCTACGTGCCGCTGTGGTACGAGGATAATGTCGCGGTCGCCCGCGCCGGCCTGCGCGGCTACGCGCTGCGCCCGGACGGCGCCTGGGATGCCCTCGAATTCACCGACCCGCCCCCTGTAGATACAGATGCCCGACATCCGCATTGACCTTGCCCGCCAGTGGCTGGAGCTGCGCCAGGATGGCGAGCTGCTGCTGGCGGCGCCGGTGTCGACCGCCGCTGCGGGCCTGGGCGAGCGCTTCGGCAGCTTTCAGACGCCGCGCGGACGCCATGTGGTGCGCGCCAGAATCGGCGCCGGCGCGCCGCTGGGGGCGGTGTTCGTCGGCCGGCGCTGGACCGGCGAGGTCTACAGCCCGCAGCTGGCGGCGCAGCACCCGGGCCGGGACTGGATCCTGACGCGCATCCTGTGGCTGTCCGGCTGCGAAGTCGGGCGCAATCGGCTGGGCGAGGTCGACACGCTGCGCCGCTACATCTACATCCACGGCACGCCGGACAGCACACCGCTGGGCGTGCCCGGCTCCAAGGGCTGCGTGCGCATGGCCAACGCCGAGCTGCTGCGGTTGTTCGAGCTGACGCCGGCCGGCACGCCGGTGGACCTGGTGGGGTGAGCCGCCTGCTGCGCCAGCTGGCCGCCACCGCCAGCACAGTGCTGGCGGTGCTGGTGACGGTGTTTCTGCTGGTGCGCGTGCTGCCGGGCGATCCGGTGGAGGTGATGCTCGGCGAGCGCGCCAGCGGCGCCGACCGCGCGGCGCTGGTGGCGCAGCTCGGACTCGACCGGCCGCTGCCGGTGCAGCTTGGCGATTACCTGCGCGGGCTGGCGCGGCTGGATCTTGGGCACTCGCTGCGCTATCACGAGCCGGTGACGACCCTGATCGGCGCCCGCCTGCCGGCCACGCTGCAGCTGGCCGGGGCCGCGCTGGCCCTGGCCGTGGCGCTGGCGTTGCCGCTGGGGATCGTCATGGCGGTGCGCGCCGGCAGGCTGGCGGGGCGCCTGGCCGGCACGCTGACGCTGCTGGGTCTGGCGCTGCCGGGCTTCTGGTTCGGGCCGCTGCTGATCCTGCTGTTTGCGGTGCAGCTGGGCTGGCTGCCGGTGGCCGGGCGCGAGCAGCTGGCCTCGCTCGTCCTGCCGGCACTGACGCTGGCACTGGGCCTGGCGGCCACGCTGGCGCGCCAGCTGGCGGCGAACCTGAGCGAGGTGCTGGCCGCCGAACACGTGCGCACCGCCCGCGCCAAGGGCTTGCCGCCGGGCCAGGTGCTGTGGCGGCACGGCGTGCGCAATGCGCTGCTGCCGGTGGCCACGGTGTTCGGTTTGCAGGTGGGGGCACTGCTGGGCGGGGCGGTGATCACCGAGACGGTGTTCGCCTGGCCGGGCCTGGGTGCGCTGACGGTGGAGGCGATCGGCGCCCGCGATTACCCGCTGGTGCAGGGCTGCGTGCTGCTGATCGCCGGCATGTACGTGCTGGTCAACGGCCTGACGGAGCTGGCCTACGGCTGGATCGACCCGCGCGTGCGCCGGCCGTGAGAGGGGCCGTTGCGGTGCTGGGCGCCTGGCTGGCGCTGTCGCTGCTGGCGCCGTGGCTGGGTCTGGATCCGGACACGCCGCGGCTGGACCGGGTGCTGCACGCCCCGGCGCTGCTGCCGGGCGCCTGGCTGGGCTGCGACGAGCTCGGCCGGCCGCTGCTCGATCGCCTGCTGGCCGGATCGCGGGTGTCGCTGGCGGTGATGGTGCAGGTGGTGGCTGGCCAGGCGCTGCTGGGCATCACGGCCGGGCTGGCCGGCGGCTATCTGGGCGGCTGGCCGGATCGCTGCCTGCGCTGGGTGACGGATCTGGTGCTGGCCTTTCCGGGGCTGCTGCTGGCCCTGCTGCTGGCCGGATTGCTGGGGCCGGGCATCGACAACGTGGTGATCGCACTGGTCAGTGTCGGCTGGGTTGGCTTTGCCCGGCTGACGCGCGCCCAGGTGCTGTCGCTGCAGCGCGCCGATCATGTGGCGGCGGCGGTGGCGCTCGGCTGCGGGCACGTGCGCATCCTTGGCCGGCACCTGTTGCCGCTGCTGGCGGCGCCGCTGCTGGTGGAGGCGGTGCTGGCCAGCGCGGGCGCCATCACCGCCGAGGCCGGACTGTCGTTTCTGGGCCTTGGCGTGCAGCCGCCGCAGGCGTCCTGGGGCGGCCTGATCCGCGAGGGCGCCCGCTACCTGCTGGTGGCGCCGCATTACCTGCTGCTGCCGGGCGCCGCCCTGGTGGCGGTCATCTACGCCATCAGCGTGCTGGGCGAGAACCTGCGCCGACGGCTCGATCCGAAGGGGACGACATGACTTACGGCTGGGCCGACGCGGTCGGCAATCTTGGCGTGCTGCTGGTGCTCGCCAGCTATCTTGGCCTGCAGCTTGGCCGCATCGACAGTCAGGGCGTGGCGTATTCGGCCTGCAACGCAGCCGGCGCCGTGCTGCTGCTGGTGTCGCTGACGGTCAACTTCAACCTGTCGTCGGTCATCATCGAAATATTCTGGCTGGCCATCAGCGCGGTCGGCCTGTGGCGGGGTTGGCGTCGCCGCGCCAGTCGATAGCGGCCGATAGCGGCCGGTTTGCGCCGGAACAGGTCCTGGCGCCTGCCAGCCGGGCGGCGGCAGGCGCCAGGTCGGGACGCGTCAGACCCGGTAGAAATCCATCACGTCGCGGATCAGGTCGTTGGCGACGATGATCTTCTTGGCGATGATCTTGAGCGTGCCGGCCACCGGCCGCAGCCGGTGCTCGTAGTGGCAGTAGAAGTTGTCGATGGTCTTGTGCCGGTAGCTCATGGTCTGGCAGTTGGAGTAGACCATCAGGTCACCGTCGCCCTGCGGCTCGACCAGGATGTTGGTGATCTGGTGCACCGTGCGCGGCAGCGGCACCGACGCCGATGACATGCCGGTGCGGATGCGAAACACGCGGTCCTCCAGCCCCGAGCGGTCGCCGTACCACATCAGCGACAGCTGGCTTTGCGGGTCGGTGGTCAGCTCGTATTCGGTGTCCCACATGGGGATCCAGAAGGTCGCTTCGGGCAGATACAGGTCCAGCCAGCCGTCCCAGTCGCGCTGGTCGAGGCGACGCGCCTCGGTGTAGAGCAGGTCGGCGCAGGCCTGCGTGATGTCTTGCTTCATGATCGTGTCCTGGCGTGTGGCGGCGGTCAGCCTTGCGGGCCGTGGGTCAGGGTTTTCAGCCACCAGCGGTGCTGGGCGGCCATGATTCCCTCGTCCTCCAGCTTGGTGCCGAAGGACTGTACCTGGATGCCCAGCGAGGCGGCTTCCTCGTTCGGTTCGTTGAAGTGCACGTGCTTGAGGCCGCGCGAGACGTCGTTCCAGCGCGCCGCCTTGGCCTTGAAGGCGATCTGGCTTTGCGTGAACTCCATGATGTCGTCCGGCGTGGCCATGCCCGAGGCGTTGAAGAAGTCTTCCCACTGGCGGATGCGGTGGGCGCGGTTCTTCGGATCCTCGCCCTTGGGCGCGATGCCGTAGATGGTGACCTCGGTCTCGTCCACCGAGATGGGCCGGAACACGCGAATCTGCGTCGAGGTCTGGTCCATCAGGAACACGTTCGGGTACAGCAGCAGGTTGCGCAGGCGCGCCACCATCCAGTGCGCCTTCTGGGCACCGAATTTTTCAGTGTAGGCCGCCAGCTGGTCGTAGTTGGGGCGATCGGCCGGGTTCGGGAAATCACCCCACAGCATGACGTGGCCATGACCCAGGTCGAAGAAGCCGCCCTTTTTCTTGTCGATGCCGCCGACCTGCATGGCCTTGACCGGGTCGGCGTCGCCGCGCAGCTTGCGCCGGTGCTCGGTGGTCATCACGTAGTTGCCGTGCGTGGCGTACAGGTGGTAGCCGTCGACGCCGTTCTCGGCCTGGATCTTCCAGTTGCCCTTGAAGGTGTAGGTGGACGAGCCCTTGAGCACTTCCAGACCCTGTGGGCTTTGGTCGGCCAGCAGGTCGATGCAGGCGGTGGCCGGTCCCAGGTGCTGCTCCAGCGGCAGCACGTCGGCGTTCAGGCTGCCGAAGATGAAGCCGCGATAGCTCTTGACCTGCGGCACTTTCGTCAGGCCGTAGTTGCTCTTGTCGAAGCAGTCCGGGTAGCCGGCGCCGTCTTCCTTGAACACTACCTTGGCGTCGCCGCGGGTGTCGAACACCCAGCCGTGGAAGGGGCAGCTGTAGTCGGCCCGGTTGCCGCGCACTTCGCGTACCAAGGTCGTGCCGCGGTGACCGCAGGCGTTGATGAAGGCGTTGATCTCGCCTTCCGGGCTGCGCACCAGGATTACCGGCTGGCGGCCCATGAACAGGGTCATGAAGTCGTTCGGGTTCGGGATCTGGCTCTCATGGGCCATATAGATCCAGTTGCCTTCCCAGATGCGCTCCATTTCGAGCTCGAAGATTTCCGGGTCGGTGAAGATGGAGCGGTCCACCCGCACCACGCCGGCCTCGACCCGGTCGTCCAGATACCCGGCCAGATTCACGGTGCCGGCGCTGCTGCGTGCGTCCATTGGCGATCTCCTCGCGTGCGAATATGCGGTTTGATTGGAGCCTTGCAGGCTCGTCGAACCGCATTCTGGACAGCGGTGACCGGGTCATCTTGACGGCCGTCAACCTGCAAGGCGCCGGGGCCAACCGAACGCCCGTTGACGTGGTGCCCGGCCAAGGGCAGCATGGCCCACTCAACGCGCCGGGCGGCCGGCAACTTCGTCCACCAGTCAAGGGGAAACGACCATGAGCTACACCAAGCAGCAGATCGAGCAGGAAATCATCCGCATCCTTGAACAGGGCACCGCGGCGGTGAAGAAAGTGGTCGACGCCTATGCCGCGCGGCGCACGCCCGAGCGCGACATGAACTGGCTGTGCATCCAGATGGGCAAGGAATTCGGCGCCATCCTGCTGCATGCGGATCTGGGCAAGGCCGCCATCCGTGCCGGCCTGGACGGTCGCGACATGGACGAGAAGTTCCAGACCATCAAGGAAGAAGTGGCCCACTATCAGGGCTACTACAACCTGCTGAACCGCACCATCGGCAAGGACGCGCCGATCCCGGTCGAGCACATCTACAGCTATGTGCTGGCCAATGTCGGCCCCAACGGCCTGGAGCCGGACGGCCCGATGCTGGCGCAGCGCGAGCGCTGGCCGGCCAACTTCAACTACATCGCCAACATGGGCGCCTATGCCAAGGGCAAGCACCCGTGGGTGGCGCGGGTGTTCAGCGCCACCGGCGAAGGCGCCGCGGGCGGCTGGCACTGGGCCATGAGCCAGCTGCCGCCGGTGGACGATTTCTTCCGCGAGGCGGCCAAGGTGCAAAAGGGCATCGCCATCGACGAGCTGCGCCACGGACCGCAGGAGCTGACGGAAATCTGTGCGGAATACTCGCCGGACTTCGGCGTGGACCTGCAGGACATGTTCCGCGAGCTGCGGCACATGCGCTATCTGGAAGTGCTGCAGCGCAACGAGCAGTTCCTGTACCCGATGAGCGACGACGAGATCGAAGCCATCCGTCAGGAGCTGATGAACGACGCCATCGAGCCGATCCGCGTCTACTCGCAGGCGGCGTAAACGCGCGCCCCGCGCGCTGCGGGATGGTTTGATTGCAAGGCCCCGCCGGAGCATCCGACGGGGTCTTTTTTTATGCGCGTTCGTCAGGTCGGCGTTGCGGTCACGGCCGCCACTCGATGCCGACGAACAATCGTCGCGGCAGGCCCGGGAAATAGCGGTAACTGCCGAAGGCCAGATCGGCGCGCTCGGAGTAGTCGCTGTCGGTCAGGTTGGTGATGCGGGCGAACAGCGTCGTGGCAGCGCTGGTGGCCCAGTCAGCGCGCAGGTTCAGCAGCGTGTGCCCCGGATAGCGGGCGGTGTTGGCCGCATCCAGGTAATACCGCCCCATGCGGATGCCTTCCAATTCCAGGCTCAGGTCGCGGCGCGGCTGGTACTGCCAGCGCAGACTGCCCATGAACGGCGGGGCGGTATCGATCTCGTTGCCGCTTTTGATGAGCTCGCCACCGCTGGCGGCGCGGTCGAAGGCGTAACGATGGCGCGCCAGGCTGGCTGCAAGATGCAGCTCGTGGTGCGGGGCGGGGCGCCAGGTGGCCTCGGTTTCCAGGCCAAAGTGCTTGGTGCGGCCGTCGCTGACGTTCAGGCCATCGGCGTCGGTGAAGATGAAATGCGTCTTGCGCATGCCAAATGCGGTCAGGCTGATGCGGGCATCGGCCCAGGCGCGCTGGTAGCCCAGTTCGACGCCCTGCAGGCGCTCGGAGTCCAGGTCGGCGGTGGTCTGGCCGCGCTGCAGGCGGTACAGCTCGGTGACCTGCGGCGGGCGAAAGCCGCTCGACCAGGCGCCGTGCCACTGGCCGGTGTAGGGATCGCCGTAGCGCAGGCCGAGCCGGCCGGCCAGATTGGCGAAGTCATCCTCGCGATCGGCCGGCCGGTTGTACAGGCAGCCGCCAAAGCCACAGGGCGTGCCGTCGTCGCGCGTGTTGCCGTCCAGCGCCCGGTTGTCGTAGTCATAGCGCAGGTACTCGCCGCGCAGACTCGCCAGCAGATGCCAGCGGCTGGTGGCGTCCAGCGGCAGGTCCAGCGACTGCCACAGCGCGGCCATGCGCGAGGCGACCTCGAAGTCGTAATGCAGGCCGGCCGGTCGGGTGGCCTGCAGGAAGGCCAAACCGGTGCTCAGCGGCCGGGCCTGGACCTCACTCAGAAACCCGCGCGCGTACTCGCCGGCTAGCCCGGCCTGCCAGTCGATGCCGCCCGGCAGCGGCTTTCGCAGGTCCACCAGCACACCGGCGCTGCGCTGGCCGTTGGTCTCGGTGGGCTGGCCGGGCAGGAAGTGCTGCAGAAAATCCATCTGCGACCAGCGCGCGTAGGGCGTGATCGACAGGGCGGTGTTTTCGCCGAGCACGGTGCGCCAGGCGCTGTGCAGGCGCGCCGACGAGGCGTCGCGGTAGGCCTCCGGGTTCACGTTGTCGCGCCGCAGACCGGCCTTGCGGTAAGCGTCCTTGCCGACAATGAAACCGGCCGTTTCCTGGTTGAGGTTGCTGGCGGCAAGGCGACTGCTGACCTGCCAGCGGCCAATATCGGCCCGGTGACCGAGGCCGAGTTTCTGTTCGCCGGTCGGTGTGGCGTCACGAAAACCGTTGGTGTCCGAGCCCAGGGTGTCCAGGCGCCAGTGCCCGGTGCCGGTGGAAACGCGGCCGGTGGCGGTGTCGTCCGGACCGGCTTCTAGGCCGAGTGTCCACGGCTGCGGCCCGGGCCGGGGCGATACCACGTTGATGGCGCCGTGCAGCGCATTGGCGCCGTACTGGCTGCTGGCCGGGCCGCGGGCGACCTCGACTGCGGCGGCCTGCGCAAAATTCACCTCGAACAGCTCGTTGACGTTGCAGAAGCCGGCCGGGCGGATGGGGATGCCGTCTTCCAGAATCTGAAATGCGCCGCAGGCGCCGGGGCCGGTGAGCACCGGCGAGCGGATGGCGATCAGGCTCTCCTGGCCGTCACCGCGGCTGATCCACACACTCGGCACGCGGGCGAACAGCTCGCTCGCGTGCGCCGGGCGCGTGCGGGCGATGTCGGCCGAGTCGATGCGGCTGCCGCTGCCGGCAGCGGTCCAGGCGGCGATGTCGCGCGGCGCCTCGATGGTCACCACCAGCGGCGGGGCAGCCCCATCATCCGCCCGGCCCGCGGCGGGCACGACGACCATGCCCACCAGCAGCAGCGCGGCGACAGGCGCGCCGCCGGAGGGAAAACGCACGCCGCTGCGGGCTCCCGCGAGCTTGAATGTCACAAGCTCTCAAGCCGTCAGATGAATGAACCAGGCCACCAGCCGGGCCAGCACGCCGTAGGCCCAGTCCTTGACGGACAGCCACCAGCCGCCGGTCTGCTCGCGCCGCGTCTGGTGTGCCCGCTCGATCACGTAGGCATGGATGGCGTGCGCGTCGTCGCTGCTGAGGTACTTGGCCCAGCCGACCATGCCCAGGTCCTTGTACAGGCCATCGAGCACGATCTTGTCGAACAGCTCGTGCGTGGCCGGTTGCATGTAGCGCAGGTCGGCCAGCGTGGCGGCCTCGGCGTTCAGGCCATGGCAGACCGAACAGTAGGCGTGATAGAGCGCGTGGCCCTTGGCGATGGTGTCGGCAGATGCCATCTGCGGCGGCAGCGGTGGCAGGGCCGGCGGCGGCGGGGCCGGCGGCAGGCTGGCCTGCCCGCCGAGCTTGAAGGCCAGCAGGCGGCCGCCGACCTTGTCCCCTTCCATCGGCGCCACACCACCCGCCAGGCCCAGCGCCCCGCCCCAGCCGACCATGACGGCGATGTACTGCTCGCCGTTCACGGTGTAGCTGACAGGCGGCGCGACGATGCCCGACTGTGTCGGCGCACTCCACAGGCGCTTGCCGTTGTCGGCGCGGTAGGCCACCAGCTCGCCCTTGGCGGTGCCCTGCAGCAGCAGGTTGCCGGCGGTGCTGAGCATGCCGCCGTTCCACGGGCCATCGTGCTGCACGCGCCAGACTTCCTTCTGCGCGACCGGGTCCCAGGCGGCGATGTGGCCCTTGGCGATGGCCCGCATCACCTTGCGCGTGAGGGCCGGATCCTGGTCCGGCGCGGGCATGGCGGCGGCCATGTCGACCGCCATGTTCCAGGGGTGGCGGCCGTACTTGAAGTCCTTCTCCTGGGCATAGGTAAAGGGCAGGTCCTGCGCCGGGATGTACACCAGCCCGGTCAGCGGGCTGTAGGACATCGGCTGCCAGTTGTGGCCGCCGAAGGGCGCCGGGAAGGTGAGCTTCTTCTCGTCGCGGTACTGCGCCGGATCGGTTTCGACGGGTCGGCCGGTAGCGGGGTCGACATGGGTGGCCCAGTTCACCTGCACGTAGTTCTCGGCCGAGATGAACTGGCCGGTAGCGCGGTCCAGCACGTAGAAGAAGCCGTTCTTGGGCGCCTGCATGATCACCTTGCGCCGCTGCCCGCCGATTTCGATGTCGGCCAGGATCATGTGCTGCGTGGCGGTATAGTCCCAGGTCTCGCTAGGGGTGGTCTGGTAGTGCCACACGTGGCGCCCGGTGTCCGGATCGAGCGCCACGATGGACGACAGGAACAGGTTGTCGCCCTCGCCCTTGCTGCGTTCCCAGCGGTTCCAGGGCGCGCCGTTGCCGACGCCGACGTACAGCAGGTCGAGCTGCGGGTCATAGGCCATCGAATCCCACACCGTGCCGCCGCCACCGCCCTTGTTCCACCACTCGCCGGCCGGGTTCCAGGTCTTGGCGGCCATTTCCACATCCGGCGTCTCGAAGCCCTTGGCCGGGTCGCCGGGCACGGTCCAGAAGCGCCACACCATCTTGCCGGTGGCGGCGTCGTAGGCGGACACGTAGCCGCGCACGCCGTACTCGGCGCCGCCGTTGCCGATGATGACCTTGTCCTTGACGATGCGCGGCGCGCCGGTGATGGTGTACGGCTGGCTGCGGTCGATGGTCAGGGTTTCCCACACCAGCCGGCCGGTGGCGGCGTCGAGTGCAATCAGCCGGCCGTCGATGGTGCCGACGTAGACGCGTCCCTTCCATACCGCCGCGCCGCGGTTCACGACGTCGCAGCAGGCGTTCACACCCCACGAGCGCGGCACCTTGGGGTCATAGGTCCATATCTGTTTGCCGGTGGCAGCGTCGATGGCGTACACGCGGCTCCAGTCGCCGGTGGTGTAGATGACGCCGTCGACGACGATGGGCGTGGCCTCCAGGCCACGCCGCGTGCCCAGATCCGCGAACCAGGCCAGGCCGAGCTGGCCCACGTTGTCGGCGTTGATGGCATCCAGCGGGCTGAAGCGCTGTTCGCCGTAGGTGCGGCCGTGCGCCAGCCAGTTACCGGGCTCGCTATCCGCACCGATGATGCGCGCGCCGTCGATGGCGCCGGGGGCGGCCTGCGCGGCACCGCAGCACAGGCATGCCGCGGCAATTGCCGCCAGCCAACGTGAGCTTTTGAAACCCATCTGTTTCCCCTCCGAAATCCGTTTCGAACGACCGTTCAGGCCGGCGCGCGGCATTATGGCAAAAGCCCGCGCCGCCCACCGGCCTCATCGCTCATCGGTAGCCGGCCGCCTGCAGCGTGAACAGCCGGGCGTAGTGGCCGCCCTGGTGGAGCAACTCGGCGTGGCTGCCGCGCTCGGTGATCACCCCATCGCGCATCACCAGGATTTCGTCCGCCATGCGCACGGTGGAGAAGCGGTGCGAGATCAGGATCGCCATGCGGCGGGCCGCCAGGCGCCGGAAGTGCTCGAACACGTCCGCCTCGGCCTGGGCGTCCATCGCTGCCGTCGGTTCGTCCAGCACCAGGATGTCCGCCTCGCGGCGCATGAAGGCCCGCGACAGGGCGAGCTTTTGCCACTGCCCGCCGGACAGTTCCCGGCCGCCCTTGAACCAGCTGCCAAGCTGCGCGCCGTATCGACCGGGCAAGGTATCGACGAAGGGGGCGGCCAGGCCGTCGCTGGCCGCCTGCTGCCAGCGGGCCTGGTCGTGCAGGTGGGCCACATCGCCGGCGCCGATGTTCTCGCCGACCGTGAACTGGTAGCGGTTGAAGTCCTGGAACACCACCGCGATGCGCTGGCGCAGCGCCGACTCGTCCCAGGCGTCCAGCGGCGTGCCGTCGAGCAGGATTTGCCCCTGCGTTGGCCGGTACAGGCGTGTCAGCAGCTTGATCAGCGTGGTCTTGCCGGCGCCGTTGTCGCCCACCAGCGCCAGACTGCGACCGGGCAGCAGGTGCAGATCGATGCCGCTGACGGCGTCGCCGGTGGCGCCGGGGTAGCGGAACGTCACGCGCTCGAAGCGGATGCCGTCGCCCGGCGCCGCGCCGACCGTGACGTGGCCGACCTTGTCCGGCACCGGCTGTTCCAGGAACTCATACAGATTGGTCAGGTACAGGTTGTCCTCGTACAGGCCGCCGAGCGCCGACAGGCTGGCCGTCACGGCCGCCTGCCCCTGGCGCAGCAGCAGCAGGTACATGGTCATCTCGCCCAGGCTGATGCGCTGCGCCACCGCCTGCAACGCCACCCAGCCATAGCCGCCGTACAGCGCCGCCGTGCCCAGCAGGCCGAGCGCAAAACCCCAGCCTTCGCGGCGCAGGGCCAGGCTGCGGTCGCGCCGGTAGAGCTTTCGAAAGATGTCGCCGTAGCGGCCCAGGATCGGTCCGCCAAGGCCGTAAACCTTGACCTCCTTGGCGTGGTCCTCGCGCGCCAGCACGGTTTCCAGGTAAATCTGCATGCGCGTGTCCGGCGAGCGCCAGCGAAACAGCGCAAACGCCTCGCCGGAGAACCGGGCCTCGGCCAGGAAGGCCGGCAGCCCGGCCAGCAGGAACACGCCCACCGCCAGCACCGAGAGCTGCGACAGCAGCGCCGCGTAGCTGAGCAGCGAGATCAGGTTCTGCAGCAGGCCGAAGCTCTGGCGCACCAGGTTCAGCGGCCGGGTGGAGGCGTCGCGTCGCGCCCGGGTGAGCTTGTCGTAGAACTCCGAATCCTCGAACTGCGCCAGCTCCAGCGTCAGCGCCTTGGCCAGGATCATGTCGTTCACGCGGTAGCCCAGCTGTGCCCGCAGCAGCGACTCGCCCAGCGCGATGCCGCGCTGGGACGCGGCGATCAGAGCCACCAGGGCTGCTTCCACGCCGATCAGCAGCAGCACCGCCCGGGCCCCGGCGTTACCGGCTGCCGCCACCACCACCGCATCGATGATCAGCTTGCCCACCCAGGCCATGCCGGCCGGCAGCACGCCCGCCGCCAGCGTACAGCCGGCCAGCAGCAGCGCCAGGCGCGGATTGGTGGTGATGGCGAGTCGAAAGGCGCGCCGGAAATAGCTGCCCAGCTGGCGGACCGAAACCGTCAGGCCCGGTGTGGCGGAAGTGTCAGTTGTCAAAATTTGAAGTTATGCGTCGTGAAGCCACGTGCCGTTAGGCGACCTGGTCAAGTCGGCGTGCGGGTGAGTGGGGCATCGCGCGCCCGCGCCAACCTCAATGATCGCCGTCCAGTGCCGACTGACCCTGTACACGGCGATCCCGTCTTCGCAGGCGTTGGATTACGGTCTGGCGGACCCCACTGGCCCAGTTGTTTGGTATGTGACCGAAAATTGATCCGGCCTGGTTCCGGTCGAACGCAGTTGCATGTTGGTGGTCGCCCCGGCTCGAATCGAAATTCCACCGTTGATTCTCACCTTGGCCCCATCGCTGAAGCCCGAGTCCAGATTGCACCAATTCGCTCCGGTCAGGACCTGTAGTCCATAGCGCCCGACTGGAACGCCAACTTGCACGTTTGCGCCGGAAGCCACGGAGACTGACTGATACCGCGCTTGACCGCCTGAATCGGTAAGAACGACGACTACTGGGTACTTGTGCAGATTTTGTAGCTCAAGCCCCGAGTACAGCACGTCGGTACGTCGCATGACAGCCGGATCGATTACCAAATGCGAGCCGCTGGGCGGTAAGGGCTCACAGGAGCCGAACGGCCCTTTGATCGGCGCCATTGCAGCTGTGGGAAGTGCTGGTCTGAGGGGCGGCGCATACCGATTGAAAATAGCCATCAGGACCACGGCGACGATGATCCAGACCAGAACAGACATGAACATCTTTCTTCTGGCCACACCGCGCTTGATGACTGGCGGTTTGTGTGCCCGGTTTTTCCTGAATGGCTTGGGGTTGTAATGCACGTCTTTCAGGTGCGAATCCGCTCCCTTCTTGCGCATGTAGTCTCGATCCGATAACCCCATCAGAAATACCTCGTTCATCCATTGGGCAGGGAAGCATGGAACTGACTGGTTTCGCCCGATCGTTCTAGCCGCCGCGCCCGAGTGCCTCCGTTACAGGCGGCGCCAGCGCCACGCGGCGATGCTCACCGCGACCACTGCCTGCACGGCGGCGGCGGCCGGTTTCGGTCCGGTGTACTCGACGCTGAACGGCAGCAGCAGGTCGGCGAGCGCATGCGCGCCAAACGCCTTGAGCAGCCACGGCAGCAGGCCATACAGCAGGGCGAGATAAAGCACCGTCGTGGCAACGACCCGCCGCGGCTGGCGCGCAAAGGCGAAGCAGTGCATCAGCGCCGCATCGCGCACGGCGAACAGCCAGAACACGAAGGCTGCGTCAGCGATCGCCCAGGTTCCGCCGTCCCGGATCGACGCCAACCGGGTGCCGATGGCGAACAGCAGCGCCAGCAGCAGCGCCACCGGCCAGCCGGGCAGCTCCTGCAGCGCCCGGGTCCATTGCCGGCGGTTCAGGCGCATCTGCAGGCGGCGCAGCGTCATGGCGCCGGTTTGTTCCATGAACAGCAGGCCGTAACAGGCCGCCAGACTCACGCCAACGCCCATGATCGCCACCAGGCCTGCCGCAGAGCCATTCGACAGCGAGGTAAAACCTGCCAGGTAGACGGTCACAAAACACAGGAACACCACCAGCGCCCACGGCGTCGTCGGCACGTGCAGGGCGCTGCACATGCTGCGATAGGCGCCAAACACGGCCCAGGCCGCGAACGCCACGGCGCTGACCAGCACGAAATTCACCGTGGCGTAGCTCGCGCCCCACCAGGCGACCGTCCCCTGATCGACGGCCAGCCAGCGGCGCGCCGAACTGGCTACCGACAGCAACACGAACATCCACACCAGGGCGTTGCTGCTGCGCGTGCCTGGATTGCGCTGCGCCGCCATCAGCGAGCCGGTGAAGGCCACGGCATGGCACAGCACGGAGCCGGCCACGATGAGGCCGGCCAGCCTGAGCACGGGCATCGGCAGCTGCCCCACGCCCGCCGCGATGAACACCAGCAGGCACAGGCCGCCGCCATACCAGGCAAATGCCGTGGCCCCGGCGAGCTTGCCCCAGGTCATCTGCCACGGGCCGATGCTGGTCAGGCGCTGCGCATCCCAGGTGCGGTTGCGCGCCTCGTCGCCGATGCCGTCGGCGGCCATCTTGCTGCCCCAGGCAGTCAACAGCACGAGGCAGGCGAAGCCGGCGACCGTGGCCAGCGCGGCATAGCCCCTGCCGTCGCTGTTGACCAGGATCAGCATGCTGACCAGGCCGATCAGGGCCGGCGTCGCCAGCAGCCGGTGGGCCGACAGCTCCAGCCACAGGTTGCGTCGCAGTTCCGGGTTCATGGCGCGGCTCCGTGGGTGCCGACGGTGCGCAGGTACGAGGCATGCAGGTTCTCGCGCTCCTCGGAAAAGCGGGTCACCGGCAGGCCGCGTTCGACCAGCATGCGCAGGACCTCGGCCTGCACGCGGTCGTTACCGGTCAGTTCCAGCAGCGCGTTCTGGCCGGCGTTTTCCAGCATCCGGACGCCGTTCATGCCGGCGATCACGGCGGCCAGCTCCGGCACCGGCGACACGAAGCCCAGGCGCAGCCGGCGCACCGGCTCGGCCGCGCCGCCGGCCAGGGCGCGGTGCTCGATCATCCACCCGCCGCGCAGCACCAGCATGTGGCTGGAATACTCGTCGAGCTCGGCCAGGATGTGCGAGGACACCAGCAACGTCATGCCCTCGTCGCGCAGGCGCGTGAACAGCCGCGCCAGCGCATGGCGCGCCTCCGGGTCCAGGCCCGCCGCCGGCTCGTCCAGCAGCAGCACCGGCGGCGCATGCACCAGCGCCTGGCCGATGGCGACGCGCTGGCGTTGGCCACGCGACAGCTCGCCGCAGCGTCGTTCCAGCAGGTCATCGATTTCGAGGCGCTTGGCGGTTCGCTCCACCGTGCCGGCGATGTCGCGCTCGGCCACGCCGTGCGCCGCCGCCATGTAAGACAGCGCCCGGCGCACGCTCAAGGCGTCGTATAGGCCATAAAAATCGGCCAGATAACCCAGGCGCCGGTGCGCCAGGCGCGGCTGCTCCAGCACGTCGACACCGGCCAGCTCGATGCTGCCCAGCAGCGGTCGGTCCAGGCCGGCGATGCAGCGCAGCAGGGTCGATTTGCCGGCGCCGTTGGGCCCGACCAGCGCCGTGACGCTGGCCGGTTCGATACGGAACGACACCTCCGACAGCGCCTTGACGCCGGGGTACTCGAAGCTGAGCTTATGCACCACGATGGCGGATGAACTGTTCATGCGTGTCTGTTATCGGCCAACGCGGTGTGCAAGGCGCCAGTGCCTGGCTGTTTGCCCAGTGTCCGGGTAAAGCAGTGTCCGGCTAAAGGCTATCGATCGCAACGGCGCCGGTCTCACAGCCGCAGCAAGCCTCTTTCCTGCAGCCACGCCCGGGCGTCGTCGGCGTCAGTCTCGAACCACGCCGCCGCCGAACCCAGCCGAAAGCTGTAGCCCCAGGTGTCCATGTCCTGCATCAGGCGGGCGCGGCCGACGCCCGGCAGGCGATCGGCGAGCAGGATCTGCAGATAGCACACCGCGCATTCCTCGAGATCGTCGCCACCGGCGTCGGTGTGCAGGCCGCGGCGCCGGCCAGCGTCCATGCACAGCCAGTGACAGGCCTCGTGCAGGGCCGAATGCAGCGGTGTATCGGGCCGCACGTGCAGGGTGTCGCCGACCAGGCCGGCTTCGCTTTCGCCCCAGTAGCTGCCCGGAATGTCGGCCCCCGCTGCCAGCCATTCGATGCTCAGCCCGTGGGCGCCGAACAGAGCGCGCAAGGCTGCCGGGTCGATGTCCGCCAGACGCAGTACGTCCATGCTCATGCGGGTTTGCGCAGCAGGTAAAGCGCGACGTGTCCGGCGATCGATTGCGGCGGCGCGCCCGTCAGGCCGGCCTCGCTCGCCAGGCCGAGCACCTGCGCCGGGGTCAGTCGTACTGCCAGGGCCGGGCCGGGTGGCGGCGGCACCGGCAGGAATTCGATGATTGCCAATACGGCGCCGGGCGCCAGCAGGCGGGCGATCTGCGCCAGCAAGTCCTGCGCCTTGCCGGATGCGACCAGGTGGTGCAGCACCAGCGACAACAGCACGCCGCCCGCGGCGCCATCGGGTAACGGCAAGGGCGCGCCAAGGTCGGCTTCGCATACCCGCAGCGGCAGGCCGCCGGCCTGTTGCCGCAGCCAGCGCAGCCCCTGGCGCCAGCGGTCCACGGCCAGCACCGGCGTGCCGGCGCGCGCCAGCGCCAGGCTCCAGTCGCCGCGGCCGCAGCCTAAGTCCAGCACGCAGCGGGCACCGGCCAGGGCGGCCAGCACCGGCGCGCGGTCGACGAAGTCGTAACTGCTGTGTTTGCCCGGGCCGCTTGGCGGCACCAGGGAGGCTTCGGGCGGCTGCATTAGAATGTGGGCATCTGTCGTACGGCGGCGCGCATGGTAAACGCCGCGCCCGGCGACGCCCGATCCGGACCCGGCAAGCCCCATGTTCAACAGCCTCACCGAACGACTCGAAGCCACCGTGCGCCGCCTGCGCGGCCAGGCCTTCCTGAACGACGAGAACATCGCCGACGCGCTGCGTGAGGTGCGCATGGCGCTGCTGGAAGCCGACGTGGCGCTGCCGGTGGTGCGCGGCTTCATCGAGCAGGTGCGCCAGGACGCCATCGGGCGCGAAATCGGCAAGAGCCTCAACCCCGGCCAGCTGCTGGTCAAGCTGGTTCACGACCGCCTGATCAGCCTGATGGGCAGCGAGAATGCGGCCCTGAACCTGGCCGGCGCGCCGCCGGTGGTGATCCTGATGGCTGGCCTGCAGGGCTCGGGCAAGACCACCACCAGCGCCAAGCTGGCGCGACTGATCCGCGAGCAGACCAAAAAATCCGTGCTGCTGGTCAGCGCCGACGTCTACCGCCCGGCGGCCATCGAACAGCTGCGCGTGCTGGCCGGGCAGGTCGGCGCGCAGTTCCAGCCCAGCGACATCAGCCAGAAACCGGTCGACATCGCCACCGAGGCGGTCGCCGAGGCGCGCCGCCGGGCCATCGACGTGGTGATCGTCGACACCGCCGGCCGTCTGCACATCGACGCCGACATGATGGCCGAGATCCGCGCCATCCACGCCGCCGTCAAACCGCTCGAAACCCTGTTCGTGGTCGATTCCATGACCGGCCAGGATGCGGTCAACACGGCCAAGGCCTTCCACGAGGCGCTGCCGCTGACCGGCGTCATCCTGACCAAGACCGACGGCGATGCGCGCGGCGGCGCCGCGCTGTCGATCCGCGAAGTCACCGGCGCGCCGATCAAGTTTCTGGGCGTGGGCGAGAAAACCGGCGCCCTGGAAGCCTTCCACCCCGAGCGCGTCGCCTCGCGCATCCTGGGCATGGGCGATGTGCTGAGCCTGGTCGAGGACATGCAGCGCAACGTCGACCAGGCGCAGGCGGCGCGCCTGGAGGACAAGCTGCGCCGCGGCAAGGGCTTCGACTTCAACGACTTTCGCGATCAGCTCAAGATGGTGCAGGGCATGGGCGGTCTGGGCAGCCTGCTCGACAAGCTGCCCGGCATGAGCGGCATGAATGCCCAGGCCCGCGAGCAACTGGCCGACGGCAAGCAGCTGGGGCGCATCGAAGCCATCATCAACTCCATGACCGCCAAGGAGCGGCGCTTCCCGGACCTGATCAACGGCTCGCGCAAGCGGCGCATCGCCGCCGGCTCCGGCGTGCAGATCCAGGACGTGAACCGGCTGCTGAAGCAGTTCGAGCAGAGCCAGAAGATGATGAAAAAGCTCGGCCGGCCCGGCGGCATGAAGAAAATGATGCGCGGCATGGGCGCCATGCGCGGGGGCTTTCCCGGCCGCGGTTGAGTTTATGGCGGCGCGTCAATAGAATTCGCGGTCCGCCGCAGCCGGCCGATCAGGGTCCGGTGCTTCACAGCCTTCAAGGAAAGTTTCCATGGTGACCATTCGCCTTGCCCGTGGTGGGGCCAAGAAACGGCCGTTCTACCGCGTGGTCGTGACCGATAGCCGCAACCCGCGCGACGGTCGCTTCATCGAGCAGATCGGCTTTTTCAACCCCATCGCCAAGAGCGGCGAGCAGCCGAGCAAGCTCGATCTGGCGCGCGTCGACTACTGGCTGGGCGTTGGTGCCAAGGCCAGCGATCGGGTCGCGGCGCTGGTCAAGCAGTGCCGTAAGGCCGACGCTGCCGCCTGACAACGACGCCACGACCGACGCTGCGCGCTCGGTCGTGGTGGGGCGTGTGGGCGCTCCGCACGGCGTGCGCGGCTGGTCGCAGCTGCAGTCCTTTACCGATCCGCCCGCGGGCCTGCTGCGTCATCCCCGGCTCGAGGCGCAGCGTCGCGGGCAGCGGCTGATGCTCGAGATCGCCGACAGCCGGATGCAGGGCGAGCGCGTGCTGGTGCGCTTCGCGGGCACGGACGATCGCGACGCGGCCGCGAAACTGACCGGCTTCGAACTGAGCGTGCCGCGGGCCGAGCTCGAACCGCCGCCGCCGGGCAGCTGGTACTGGCACGACCTGATCGGCCTGGCGGTGGTGACGGTGGACGGCACGCCGCTGGGGCGGGTCGATCACCTGATCGAAACCGGTGTCAACGACGTGCTGGTGGTGCACGGCGAACGCGAGCGGCTGATCCCGTTCGCGCAGCCGCAGATAGTGAAGAAGGTCGATCTGGATGCCGGCCGTATCGAGGTGGACTGGGACGCGGAGTACTGAGCGCCGGTGCGCATCGACGTCGTGACCTTGTTTCCGGAGCTGGTCGACGCGGTGGCGCAGCACGGCGTGGTCGGGCGCGCCATCGCCAGTGGTATCGCCAGCCTGCACTGCTGGCAGCTGCGCGATTTTGCGACCGACCGCCACCGCACGGTGGACGACGCGCCGTTTGGCGGCGGTCCCGGCATGGTGCTCAAGGCCGAACCGGTGCTGGCGGCGATTGCCGCCGCGCGGGCAGCAGCGCCGGAACCGGCGCGCGTGGCGTACCTGAGCCCGCAGGGCCGGCGCTTCGGTCAGGCGGCGGCCTGCGAGCTGGCTGGCCGGCAGCGCCTGTTGCTGCTGTGCGGACGCTACGAGGGTGTCGATGAACGGGCGCTGGAGCTGGCGGTGGACGAGGAATGGTCGTGCGGCGACTACGTCCTCAGCGGCGGCGAGTTGCCGGCCATGATGATGATCGATGCGGTGGTGCGGCTGTTGCCGGGCGCGCTGGGCGATGCCGAATCGGCGCAGCAGGACTCGTTCATGCACGGCCTGCTGGACCATCCGCACTACACGCGCCCGCAAGTGCTGGAAGGGCGCGCAGTGCCGCCGGTGCTGCTCAGCGGCGATCACGCCCGGGTGGCCCGCTGGCGCCTGCAGCAGGCACTGGCGCGCACCTGGCGACGGCGGCCGGATTTGCTGGCCGAATTGAAGTTGACGCACGAGCAGCAGCGGCTGCTGGATGAATACCGGACAATGGCCGACGCTGACGGCCACTGCCCGGCCTTGGACAATCAGGAGTAAGACCCATGAACATCATCGACCAGCTGAATGCCGAGCAGATGACGCGCACCGTGCCGGACTTTCGGCCCGGCGATACCGTGCTGGTACAGGTGAAGGTGGTTGAAGGCACCCGCGAGCGCCTGCAGGCCTACGAGGGCGTCGTCATCGCCCGTCGCAACCGTGGCCTGCACTCGTCCTTCACGGTGCGCAAGATGTCGCACGGCGAGGGCGTGGAGCGCGTGTTCCAGATCCACAGCCCGCAGATCCAGAGTATCGAGGTCAAGCGCCGCGGGCTGGTGCGCAGCGCCAAGCTGTATTACCTGCGCGGCCTGCAGGGCAAGGCGGCGCGCATCCGCGAGAAGCTTGCCTCGCGCACCCAGGCTGGCTGACCTCGCAACTCCGATGCGGCCGGCCACCCAGCCTGCCGAGTCCCGCGCCAGCATGCCAAGTCCGCTTGGCATGCTCGGCCTGCGCTGCAACCTGAATGGCCTGTGCGAGGTGGCGGTGCTGGCCGATGGCGCGCCGGCGCTCAAGCCTGCCGATCCGCTGCTGCTGGAAACCATGCTGCGGCTGGAAGCCTACTTCGCCGGCGCTACGGCGGATTTCTCCGACCTGCCGCTGGCACCCGAAGGCACGCCCTTTCAGCACCGCGTCTGGGCGGCGCTGCGGGCCATCCCGGCCGGCCGCACTCGCCGCTATGGCGAGCTGGCGGCCGAGCTCGATACCGCTGCCCGCGCCGTTGGCGGCGCCTGCCGTGCCAATCCGCTGTTGCTGGTAGTGCCCTGCCACCGGGTGGTGGCGAGCACCGGCGACGGCGGCTTCATGGGCGCGTCCGATGGCGACTGGCCGCGTCGCAAGCAGCAGCTGCTGGCGCATGAACGCAGCCACTTTCGCGCCTGAGGATCCGCGCGCTGCGGCGCCCTTGTCCAGGGCCGGCGCGCCGGCCGCCGCCCCGACCAAACCGCCGGTCGAACCCCTGCTTGAACAGTTCCTCGACAGCCTGTGGCTGGAGCGCGGCGCCAGCCGCCTGACGCTCGCCGCCTACCGCACCGACCTGCTCAGCTTTGCGGCGCACATGTCCTTGCGCGGCGCGCCGCTGGCCGGCGCCAGCCGTGCCGACCTGCTCAGCTACCTGGCCGCGCCTGCCCAAGCCGGGCTCGCGCCGCGCTCGCTCGGCCGCCGCCTGTCGGCGCTGCGCGGCTTTTTCCGGTATCTGGTCCGCGAAGGCGTAAGGCACGAAGACCCCACCGCGCGCATCGAATCCCCGCGCCTGGGCCGGCCGCTGCCAAAAACGCTCACCGAGGCCGACGTCGAGCGCCTGCTGACCGTGCCCAGCGGCGACACGCCCGAGGCCCTGCGCGACGCCGCCATGCTGGAGCTACTGTATGCCTGCGGCCTGCGGGTGAGCGAGCTGGTGAGCCTACGCGTCGCGCAGGTGGACCTGAACCGCGGCGTGCTGGTGGTGCTGGGCAAGGGCGCCCGTGAGCGGCTGGTGCCGGTCGGCGAGACCGCGGTGGCGCGCATCCAGACCTATCTGGCAAAGGCACGCGGCGCGCTGCTCGATGGGCAGGTCAGCGATGCGCTGTTCGTCACCCGCCGCGGCGGCGGCATGACGCGGCAGGCCTTCTGGCACCGGTTGCGCCACCATGCGCGCCTGGCCGGCTTCGAGCGCCTGCCCTCGCCACACACGCTGCGTCACGCCTTTGCAACCCACCTGCTCAATCATGGCGCCGACCTGCGCGCGGTGCAGATGCTGCTCGGCCACGCCGATCTTTCAACCACCCAGATCTACACCCACGTGGCGCGCGAGCGCCTGAAGGCCCTGCACGCCCAGCATCACCCGCGCGGCTGAGCCCATACAATCCGCCCCACTCCCGCCCGATCGGACCCACCCATGAAACGCCTTCTCGCTTGCGCGCTCGCCGGACTGACGCTGCTGACCGTCACCGGCGCCCGCGCCGACACTCCGGCGGCACTCGCCGCCGTGCTGGCCAAGGTATCGCCCGATGCGCCGCCGACCTCCGTGCAGCCCTCCGCCATCGCCGGCCTGTACGAGGTGATCTTCGGCAGCACCGTCTATTACTTCAGCGCCGACGGCAAGCACATGCTCGGCGGGCCGCTGGTGGAGCTGGCCAGCCGGCGCAACCTGTCCGCCGCAGCGCTGCAGAAAGTCGAGCGCGAGCAACTGATGCCGCAGCGGGTCGCCTTCCTGCGGCAGCTGCGCGACGCCGACGCGATCGTGTTCGCTGCCGCCAAGCCGCAGCACCGCATTACCGTATTCACCGACATCGACTGCGGCTATTGCCGCGAGCTGCACCGCCATGTGGGTCAATACAACGCGGCCGGGATCAGCGTGCGCTACGTGGCCTTCCCGCGCGCCGGCGAGGGCTCGGAGTCGTTCAAGAAGGCCGAAAACGTCTGGTGTGCCGCCGACCGCAAGGCCGCGCTCACCGATGCCAAGGCCGGCAAGACCGTCCCCGACAAGGTGTGCGAAAACCCGGTTGCCGAGCAGTTCCACGCCGGCGAGAAGATCGGCGTGTCCGGCACGCCGGCGATCCTGCTCGACGACGGCCGCCTGCTGCCCGGCTACGTGCCGCCGGACGAACTCAAGCGCGTGCTGGAGCAACCGGCCGGCTGAGTCGACCGGTGCCGTCGGTGGTGCGGTCGTTGCGACACTCACCGCTGACGTAGCCTCCCCGATCGAAAGCGGCCTGACCTTAATCGCGCGCCGATCCGCAGCGCGCTGGTTACCATCGCCTCCCGGCCGGCACGGGTCGGGTGAACCATGAGCAGGGGGAGTCATCGATGGCGATCGAGCCACTTAAAGCCGCACAGCTTTATGCGCCCTGCGCGCCGGAGCTGATTCCCTACCAGAGCACCGCCGAGGTGGCGGAGCCGGTCGACGTGGTCGGCCAGGAACGGGCGCTGGCGGCGCTGGCCTTCGGTACCGGCATCCGCCGCGACGGATACAACCTGTTCATCCTGGGCACGCCCGGCGCCGGCCGGCACGGCGTGGTGCGCCGTTTCCTCGAGCAGCGCGCGGCCAGCCAGGCAACGCCGGCCGACTGGTGCTACGTGCACAACTTCGAGCAGCCGCACCGGCCGCGCGCGCTGCGCTTCGCGCCCGGCCAGGGCAAGGGCTTTTGCGAGGCCGTGGCGCAACTGGTCCAGGATCTGCACAGCACGCTGCCCAGCGCCTTCGAGAGTGACGAATACCAGGCCCGGCGACGGGTGGTCGAGCAGGAATTCAAGGACCGCCACGAGCAGGCCATCGACGAGATCCGCGAGCGTGCCCGCGCCAAGGACATCGCGCTGATCACCACGCCGGGCGGCTTCGCCTTCGCGCCGCTGGTCAGTGGCGAAGTGATGTCGCCGGCCGCCTTCCACAAGCTGCCCGAGGAGACCCGCAAGCGCATCGAGGCCGACATCGAGCAGCTCGAACAGGAACTGGGCGAGCGGCTGCGGCGCCTGCCGCAGTGGCAGAAGGAAGCCCGCCGACGCATCCGCGAGCTCGACCACGACATGGCAATGAGCGTGGTGCAGCCGGCCTTCGCGGAACTGAAGACCGCCTTTGAGGGCACACCGGGCGTGGCTGAATACCTCGACGCCGCCTGCCGCGACGTGGTCGACAACGTTGGCGATTTCACCGCCACGCGCGAGGACGCCGCGCCGCGGCTGCCGTTCGCGCCCGAGCCGAGCTTCACCCGCTACGAGGTGAACCTGCTGATCCAGCACCCGGCCGGGCGCGGCGCGCCGGTGGTGTACGCCGACCTGCCGAACTACCCGAACCTGGTCGGGCGGCTGGATCACCAGGCCCGCTTCGGCACGCTGTCCACGGACTTCACGCTGATCAAGCCGGGCGCGCTGCACGAGGCGAACGGCGGCTACCTGCTGCTGGACGCCCTGCGCCTGCTCGGCCAGCCCTATGCCTGGGATGCCTTGAAGCGTGCGCTGCGTGCCAAGGAGCTGCGCATCGAGCTACTGGAGCGGGCGATCGGCCTGCTGACCACGGTATCGCTGGACCCGGAGCCGATTCCGCTGGACGTGACCGTGCTGCTGATCGGTGACCGCCGGCTGTACTACCTGCTGGCCGAGTACGACCCCGAGTTCGCCGAGCTGTTCAAGGTGGCAGCGGATTTCGAGGACGATCTGCGCCGCAGTCCGGACACCACGCGCGACCTGGCACGCCTGCTGGCCACGCTGGCGAGCCGGCAGGGCCTGCTGCCGTTCGGCTCGGCGGCCGTGGCGCGCGTGATCGAGCACGCCTCGCGCAGCATTGGCGACGCGCAGCGGGTCGATGTGCGCCTGAACTACCTGGGCGACCTGCTGACGCAAGCCGACTATTTCGCGCGCCAGGCCGGCGCGGCGTTGGTGCTGCCAAGCCACGTGCAGCAGGCAATCGACGCGGCGGAGCAGCGCAGCGGGCGCGTGCGCGAGCGGGTGCAGGAGGCCATCCTGCGCGACACGCTGCTGATCGATACCGCCGGCGAGCGGGTCGGGCAGATCAACGGCCTGGCGGTGCTGGGCCTGGGCGGGGTCATGTTCGGCCGGCCGACCCGCATCACTGCCCGCGTGCGGCCCGGCCAGGGCCGCGTGCTGGACATCGAGCGCGAGGTGGAACTGGGCGGCCCGCTGCACTCCAAGGGCGTGCTGATCCTGTCGAGCTTCCTGGCGGCACGCTACGCCGCCGGCGAGGCGCTGTCGCTGTCGGCCAGCCTGGTGTTCGAGCAGTCCTACAGCGGCGTGGACGGCGACAGCGCATCCTGCGCCGAGCTGTACACGCTGCTGTCGGCGCTGGCCGAGGCGCCGATCCGCCAGTCGCTGGCGGTCACGGGCTCCGTGAACCAGTTCGGCGAGGTGCAGGCCATCGGCGGCGTCAACGAGAAGATCGAGGGCTTTTTCGACATCTGCCGGGCGCGCGGCCTGACCGGCAACCAGGGCGTGCTGATCCCGGCCTCCAACGTGCAGCACCTGATGCTGCGCGCCGACGTGCGCGACGCGGTGGCCGCCGGCCAGTTCAACGTCTACGCCGTGCGCACGGTGGACGAGGGCATCGAGCTGCTGACCGGCCTGCCGGCAGGCGTCGCGGACGCCGAGGGCATTTATCCGGAAGGCAGCATCAACGGCCTGGTGTCCGACCGCCTGGCCGAGTACGCGCGCATCCGCGCCGCGCTGGTGCACGGCGGCGAGGGCAACGGCAATGGCGATATCTGAGCAACCGGCGCAGGAACGCATCCTGGTGGCGGTCGATGCATCGGCCGCCAGCCTGCTGGCGCTGGAACTGGCGGCCGACTTGGCGGCGGCGCTGCGCGCCAGCCTGGCCGGGCTGTTCGTGGAAGAAGAAGACCTGCTGCACGCCGCCGGCTTGCCGTTCGTGCGCGAGATACGCGCCCAGTCCGGGCAGGCGGCGCCGTTCACCGCCACCGACCTTGAACGCCACTGGCGCGCCCTGGCGAGCGACGCCCGCAATGCCCTGACGCGCGCCGCCCAGGCCCGCCGGATCGCCTGGAGCTTCGAGGTAGTGCGCGGCCGGGCATCGCAGGTGATGTCGGAAGCAGCCCGCAACGCGCGCCTGACTGGGCTTGGCAGCAGTGCCCGCGCGGCCAGCAGGCTCGGCTCGGTGGCGCGGGCGGCGCTGGTCGCGACCGATTCCTCCCTGCTGCTGGTGCCGCCGCAGCGGCGCCCTGGCGAGCGCTGGGTGGCCCTGGTTGATACGCCCGGCGGCGCAGCGGCCGTATTGGCGCTGGCAAGCGCATTGGCAACGACGCCGGCGGCGCCGCTGCTGCTGGTGGCGCCGTCGCTGGAAGCCTTCGGCCAGGCCGCGCTGGCCGGCACGCCCGGCGCGGCGCAGCTGCACCGCATGGCCTTGCCTGAGCTTGCCGAACTGCCGGCGCTGGTCGCCATCCTGAGTGCTCAGCGCGCGCAGGGCCTGATCCTGGCCGCGGACAGCCGCTTCGCAGACCCGGCTCAGATCGAACGCCTGGTCGCCGATGGCGGCTGGCCGGTGCTGCTGGTGCGCTGACTGCGCCCGACGCCACGCCGGACCCACGCGAGAATGACGGCCCGCAGCGCCTTGTCGCCCGCGGGCGGCGCAACACCGACGGCTATAATCGCGCCCTTTTCGGGGCCGCCCCTGAGCGGTTCAGCCGATTCCGCCACGCGAGACCGCCGGTGACCTTCCAGGACCTGATCCTTCGCCTGCAGAGCTACTGGGCACGCCAGGGCTGCGCGCTGATGCAGCCGCTCGACATGGAAGTCGGTGCCGGCACCTTTCACCCGGCCACGTTCCTGCGCGCACTTGGCCCGCAGCCGTGGGCGGCGGCCTATGTGCAGCCGTCGCGGCGGCCGACCGACGGCCGCTATGGCGACAACCCCAACCGTCTGCAGCATTACTTCCAGTTCCAGGTGGTCATCAAACCCTCGCCGCTGGACATCCAGGAGCTTTATCTGGACTCGCTGCGCGAGCTGGGCGTGGACCCGCTGGTGAACGACATCCGCTTCGTCGAGGACAACTGGGAGTCGCCGACCCTGGGCGCCTGGGGCCTGGGTTGGGAGGTGTGGCTCAACGGCATGGAGGTGACGCAGTTCACCTATTTCCAGCAGGTGGGCGGCATCGAGTGCCGGCCGGTGACGGCCGAGATCACCTATGGCCTGGAACGCATTGCCATGTACCTGCAGGGCGCAGACAGCGTGTACGACCTGACCTGGGTGGACGGCCCGCAGGGGCGCATCACCTACCGCGACGTGTACCACCGCAACGAGGTCGAGCAGTCGCACTACAACTTCGATCACGCGCCGGTGGACGCGCTGCTGGCCGGTTTTGACGCCGCCGAGCGCACCTGCCTGGCGCTGGTCGAGGCCGGCCTGCCGCTGCCGGCCTATGAACAGGTGCTCAAGGCCTCGCACAGCTTCAACCTGCTGGACGCGCGCCGCGCCATCGGCGTCACCGAGCGCGCCCGCTACATCCTGCGCGTGCGCACCCTGGCCCGCGCGGTGGCCGAGGCCTACGCCGCGCCCGCGGGGGAGGCCGCCTGATGGCCGCGCTGCTGATCGAAATCGGCACCGAGGAGCTGCCGCCGCGGTCCCTGCAGGCGCTGTCGCGGGCGTTTGGCGAGCACCTGCTCGGCGGCCTGGTCGAGGCCGGGCTCGCCGACCCCGGCGCGGCGTGCCGGGTGTTCGCCAGTCCGCGCCGGCTGGCCGTGCGCGTGGCCGACGTGCGCGATCAGGCGCCGGCGCGCGAGGTCGAACGCCGCGGCCCGGCGCTGAAGGCCGCCTTCGATGCCGACGGCCAGCCGACGCGCGCCCTGCTCGGCTTCGCGCAGTCCTGCGGCGTCGAGGTGGGCGCGCTCACGACGCTCGAAACCGACAAGGGCGCCTGGCTGGTGCACCGCCACACCCAGCCCGGCGAGGCGCTGGCGGCGGCGCTGCCGCGCCTGTTCGACGCTGCGCTCAAGGCGCTGCCGATCGACCGGCGCATGCGCTGGGGCAGCGGCGAGCACGGCGAGTTCGTGCGCCCGGTGCACTGGCTGCTGGCGCTGCACGGCGCGCAGGTGATCGGCTTCGAACGGTTTGGTCTGGCGGCCGGCAACCTCAGCCATGGCCACCGTTTTCATCATCCGCAGCCGCTGGTCGTCGACCATGCCGACCATTACGAGGCCAGCCTCGAAGCGGCGCGCGTGATCGCCGACTTCGCCGCCCGCCGCGCGCAGGTGGCCGAGTGCGTCAGCGCCGCCGCGGCGGCGCTCGGCGGCCGGGCGGTGCTGGACGAGGCGCTGCTGGACGAGGTCACCGCGCTGGTGGAATGGCCGGTGGCAGTGGCCGGCGGCTTCGACCCGGATTTTCTGCAGGTGCCGGCACCGGTGCTGATCGCCGCCATGCGCGATCACCAGAAGTACTTTCACGTGCTGGATGCAAACGGCAAGCTGCTGGCGCATTTCATCACCGTCGCCAACATCGACAGCCCCGAGCCGCAGCGGGTGCGCGCCGGCAACGAGCGGGTGTTGCGCGCGCGCCTGGCCGATGCGCGCTATTTCTGGGACTCCGACCGCCGCCAGCCGCTGATCGAGCGCAGCGCGGGTCTGGCCGGCGTGGTGTATGAACAGCGCCTGGGCACGCTGGCCGACAAGACCCTGCGCGTGGAACGCCTGGCGGGCCTGTTGGCCGGCGAGATCGGCGCCGATGCCGCGCACACGGTGCGCGCCGCGCGCCTGGCCAAGGCGGATCTGCTGACGCTGATGGTCGGCGAGTTCCCGGAGTTGCAGGGCGACATGGGTGCCTACTACGCCGACCACGACGGCGAACCGGCCGCCGTGTGCACGGCGATTCGCGAGCACTACCTGCCGCGCCACGCCGGCGACGCGCTGCCCGCCTCGCTCGAAGGTCTGGCGCTGGCGCTGGCCGATCGCCTGGACACGCTGGCCGGCATCATCGGGGTGGCCGGCACGCCGGGCGGCGACCGCGACCCCTTCGGCCTGCGCCGGGCGGCACTGGCGGTGGCGCGCATGCTGATCGAGGCGCAGCTGCCGCTCGACCTGCCGGCTTTGCTGGATGCCGCCGCCGAGCCGTTCGGCAAGCCGCAGCTGACGGCGCAGGTGTTCGAGTTCATCCTGGGTCGCCTGCCCGCCTACTACGAGGCGCAGGGCTTCAGGGTCGACGAACTGGACGCCGTGCTGAGCCTCAAACCGGGCCGGCTGCTGGATCTGGACCGGCGCCTGCGGGCGGTGGCGGGCTTTCGAAGCCTGCCCGAGGCTGGCAGCCTGATCGCCGCCAACAAGCGTATCGCGAACATCCTGGCCAAGGCCGGCGCGGAGCCTGCGAACGCCCACATCGACCCGGCGCTGTTCGAATCACCCGCCGAAACAGCGCTGCTGGACGCGCTCACCGCCTCCGAACAGGCCGCTGCACCGCTGGCGGACCGGGGCGATTACGCTGCGCTGTGCCGGCAGCTGGCCACGCTGCGCGGACCGGTGGACGCATTTTTCGATGCCGTCATGGTGATGGCCGACGATGCCGCCGTGCGGCGCAACCGCCTGGCACTGCTGGCGCAGCTGCACCGGCTGTTCCTGGCCGTGGCCGACCTGTCGCGCCTGCAGGGGTGAGTAGTGGCGTTGCCAGCGCGCCCGGCGGCGCGCGGCGCTGGCTGATCCTGGACCGCGACGGCGTGATCAATCACGACAGCGCCGACTATATCCGCAGCCCCGACGACTGGAGGCCCATCGAGGGCGCGCTCGCGGCCCTGGCGCGCCTGCACCGCGCCGGCTTCGGGCTGACGGTCGCCACCAACCAGTCGGGCATCGGCCGCGGTTATTTCGATGTCCCGACGCTGGACGCCATCCACGCCAGGATGCGCGCCGCAATCGAAGCCGCCGGCGCCCGCCTGGCCGCCATCGCCTACTGCCCGCACCGGCCCGAGGAGGGCTGTGACTGCCGCAAACCGGCCGCCGGCCTCTTGCTGCGGCTGATGGCGGAATGCGGCTTTGCGCCCGGCGACGCGCTGATGATCGGCGACGCCGCGCGCGATCTGGAGGCGGCCCGCGCCGCGGGCGTCGCCGCCCTGGTGGTCGGGCCGCAGGCGAGCGAACTTGCGGAAAGCTTCGGCGTGCCGGGTTTTGCGGACCTGGCGGCCGCCACCGACTGGCTGCTGGAGGGTCACTGGCCATGCTGACGTTTCTGCGCTCGCTGCTGTTCTCGGCCGGCATGCTGGTCACCGTCGTCGCCTGGGGTGCGCTGGTGCCGCTGGTGGCGGCGCTGCCGTTTGCCCGCCGCTACGCATTCACCCGCAGCTGGGCCATCGTCAATCTGCGCTGGCTGGAGCTGACCTGCGGTGTCCGCTACCGGGTCATCGGGCGCGAGAACCTGCCCAGCGGGCCGGTCGTGGTGCTGTCCAAGCACCAGTCGACCTGGGAGACGCTGGTGTTCCAGGAACTGTTCCCGCCGCTGGTCTGGGTGATGAAGCGCGAGCTGCTGTGGGTGCCGTTTTTCGGCTGGGGTCTGGCCATGGGGCGGCCGATCGCCATCGACCGCGGCGCCGGGCGGCGCGCGATGGAGCAGATGCTCACACAGGGCAAGCAGCGGCTGGGCGATGGCCTTTGGGTGGTGATCTTCCCCGAAGGCACCCGCATGCGCCCCGGCCAGCGCGGTCGCTATCGCCCAGGCGGCGCGCTGCTGGCGGTGCAGGCCGGCGTGCCGGTGCTGCCGGTGGCGCACAATGCGGGTGAACTGTGGGGCAAGCGGCAGTTCCTGAAGCATCCTGGCACGATCACGGTGGCGATCGGGCCGGCCATTTCAACGAAGGGGGCAGATCCTGCCGCGGTGCTGAACGATGCCGAAAGCTGGATCGAGAACACCATCGCCAGCGGTATGGAGCCGGCGCGAACAGGCCACAACTATCAATAATGTGGTTAGCGGCTCATACTCGCCGGATCAGCCGACGAGCGCGCGTGACCCTGATGTTCGGGCGCCGATCGACAAGCGCCAAACGTGCCTTTCGCGGCGGTGGGTCATGCCAAGACCTCGGGCCTGGACGCCTGCAATGTTCGTGCATTGGTGGCCTGCGACAGGCGTCGGCGACCACTGCCATGACGGGTCGTGGATCATTGGCTGGGCGGCGATGCCTGGCGGTGGGTCGATGTCCTTGGCTCGGCAGATATCGATCCGGCAAACGCGATCGGGTGATTGATCTTGCGCAATCGATCTGCTGATGTGTTGTACCGCACAGCTATCTTGGGAAGAGTCGGGTAGACTTGCCCAACGGTGATACGTGGCTCCTATGTGCCATATCCGGTTTTTTCAGTAACCTCGGGAGACTCTCATGACCAACAAAAAGCAACTGCTCGTCGCGGCCGGCCTTGCGGCGCTCAGCAGCGGCGTGCTGGCGGAAACCTTGGACGATCGCGTTTACCTTAATCTAGGACTGAGCTATACGCTTCCCGATAACGATCGAGACGGTTCATCCGTTGAGGTGGAAAACGCCCCCGGCGGATTTATCGGGGTCGGCAAAGCCATCAATGAGTGGCTGAATCTGGAACTGAACCTGAAGGGTCAGCATGCGGATCTGGACGGCGCCAGCGGCAGCTGGAAGCATTACGGAGCCACCGTCGACGGACTGTTCTTTTTCAACCGTTCCCCCGCCTTCGCCCCGTATGCGGTGGTGGGTGCCGGTGCGCTTCGGTCGGATATATCGAACGCAAAAAATAGCACCTCGCCGGTGATCGAAGCCGGCTTGGGTTTCATGCATGACGTCGACGACGATGGCGCAAAACTGCGGCTGGAAGCCCGCCACCGTTGGGATTTCGCCGATCTGAACCGGCAACCGGGCAGCGACGACAAGACGTTCAACGACTGGATCCTGATGGCCGGTGTCACCATTCCCATCGGGGCGCGTCCGCAGTCGGCCCCGGAACCGCGGCCGGTGGTCACCATGGCCGAGCCGACCCCGCCGCCGGCACCGGCACCGGCGCCGGTCACCGAGACCGTGGTGCTCAAAGGCGTCAATTTCTGCTTTGATTGCGACACGCTGTCGGGCGAGGCTCAGGCAATCCTGGACAGTGATGCCATGGCGATCGTCAAGCATCATCCGAATGCGAGCTTCGAAGTCGCCGGCCACACCGACGCAGTGGGTTCGGACGCCTACAACCTGGCTTTGTCCCAGCGCCGCGCCAGCAACGTGCGCGCGTATCTGGTGCAGCAGGGCGTGGAGCCAAGCCGCATGACTGCCGTGGGCTATGGCGAAAGCCAGCCGGTGGCCGACAACAGCACCGAAGCGGGCCGGGCCGAGAACCGCCGCGTCGAACTGCGCATCACCGAGATGCGTTGAGTCCCTTCGGCCGGGAGGTCTCCCGGCCCTGCGTTTCCCACAAAACCCGCGGCTTGCCGCGGGTTTTGTGCTTTCAGGGGTGCTCATGGCGCGCGTGCGTACTACCATCGCCGGGCCGCTGCCCGCGGCCACGTTCCGACACAACGACGAGGAGAAACCACCATGACCAGCAACACCTACGCCGGCCTGAAGGACCGCGTGGTCATCATCACCGGCGCCGGCCAGGGCATCGGCCGCGCCTATGCGCACCATTTCGCGGCGCAGGGCGCGATTCCGGTGATCGCCGAATTCAATGTCGAGGCGGGCCGCCGGGTCGAGGCCGAGGTCAAGGCCGAAGGCCGTCGGGCACTGTTCGTGCAGACCGACGTCGCCGACGAGGCATCCACGCTGGCCATGGCGCAGGCCGCGCTGGGTGCCTTTGGCCGCATCGACTGCCTGATCAACAACGCCGCCGTGTTCTCGCGCATCACCATGGCGCCGTTCTGGGAACTGCCGGTCGACGAGTGGCGGCGCGCCATGGACGTCAACATCACCGGCTCGTTCCTGTGCGCGCGGGCGGTGGTGCCCAACATGCAGGAGCGCCGCTTCGGGCGCATCATCAACATTTCGTCGGCCACCATGATCATGGGCCGCGAGAACTACCTGCACTACATCACCTCCAAATCGGCCATGGTCGGCATGACCCGCTCCATGGCGCGCGAGCTGGGCAGCTGGAACATCACCGTCAACACCTTCTGGCCGGGCGTGACCAAGACCGAGATCGAGCGCCCGTCGGTGCCCAACGAGGTGTTCGAGCGCATGACGCAGATGCAGTCGATCAAGCGCCTGACCCATACCGACGACCTGGCCCACGGCGTGATGTTCCTGTGCTCGGACGACGCCGGCTTCATCACCGGCCAGAGCCTGCAGGTGGACGGCGGCCTGACCTTCATCTGAACCTTGACCTGATCGGGGACGCCAGGCCGGTCGCCAGTCGCGCTGGCCAGCCTGCCCGGCGCGGCGGTGTTACATTTCGCCGCCTGCGCACAGCCGCCATGGCAACCGAAGCCGAACCATGCCCCGCGAACTGACCCTCGCCCTCGCCCAGATGAACTGTCTGGTCGGGGACATCACCGGCAACGTCGACAAGATCATCGAACTGTCCGCCACGGCCCGGCGCGAACACGGGGCGGATCTGGTGGTGTTCCCGGAACTGGCCCTCACCGGCTACCCGCCGGAAGACCTGCTGATGCGCCCGGAGTTCATCGAGCGCTGCGAGGCGGGCCTCGAGCGCATCCGCCGCGCGGTGGGCGGCATCGCCGTGCTGGTCGGCTTCCCGCACCTGTCCAAGGGCGAGCTTTACAACGCCGCGGCCGTGTTGCGCGACGGCGAGACGCTGGCGCTGTACCACAAGCATCTGCTGCCCAACTACAGCGTGTTCGACGAGAAGCGCTATTTCCGGTCCGGCAGCCGGCCGGCGGTGTTCGAACTCGCCGGCGTGCAGGTTGGCCTGACCGTGTGCGAGGACATCTGGGGTCCGGCGCCGATGGCGCAGTCGGTGCGGGCCGGGGCGCAGCTGGTGGTCAACATCAATGCCTCGCCGTTTCACGTCGACAAGCAAGCCGAGCGCGAGGCCGTCATCCGCGAGCGGGTGTCCACCAGTCCGGTGCCGGTGGTGTACGTGAACATGGTCGGCGGCCAGGATGAACTGGTCTTCGACGGTGGCTCGCTGGTCATGGACGCCCAGGGCCGCATCAGCCAGCGTGCACCGGCCTTCGAGGAAGGCTTGTACCTGGCGCGTTTTCGCCAGGGCCGCAGCGGTCTTGAGCCAATCCCGGGCGAGGTGGCGCAGATCGATTCTGTCGCCAGCGTGTATCAGGCGCTGGTCACCGGCGTGCGCGACTACATCGGCAAGAACCGCTTTGCGGGCGCCATCGTCGGTTTGTCCGGCGGTGTCGATTCGGCGCTCACCGTCGCGATCGCCGCCGACGCGCTGGGCGCCGAGCGCGTCCATGCCGTGATGATGCCCTCGCCCTACACGGCCGACATGAGCCTGGAAGACGCCCGCGCCGAGGCCGAGGCGCTGGGCGTGCGCTACAGCGTCATTCCCATCGCGGACGTGGCCGCCAGCGTCGAGCGGGCGCTGGCCCAGGAGTTCGCCGGCAAACCCCGCGACACGACGGAAGAAAACATCCAGGCGCGTGTGCGCGGCGTGCTGTTGATGGCGCTGTCGAACAAGACAGGCAAGCTGGTGTTGACCACCGGCAACAAGACCGAGATGGCGGTCGGTTACGCCACCCTGTACGGCGACATGGCCGGCGGCTTTGCGGTGATCAAGGACGTGCCCAAACTGCTGGTCTACACGCTGTCCCGCTACCGCAACGGCCTGTCGCAGGTCATCCCCGAACGGGTGCTCACGCGCGCACCGAGCGCCGAGCTGCGTCCCGACCAGACCGATCAGGACAGCCTGCCGCCGTACGAGGTGCTGGACGCGATCCTGGAGCTGTACGTGGAGCAGGACCGCTCGGCCGAGGACATCGCGCGCGCCACCGGCGCGAGTCTGAAAACCATCCGCGAGGTGATCGGCATGGTTACCCGCAACGAGTACAAGCGCCGCCAGGCAGCCCCCGGCGTGCGGATCAGCCAGCGCGCCTTCGGCCGCGATCGCCGTTACCCGATCACCTCCGGTTTCAAGGAGCCGCGCGGCGACTGACGCCAGGCGGACCCGGCGACGGGCGCCCAAGCTACCAAGCCCGGGCGGCTTCTGGTATAAAGACCGGCCATTTCCAGCCGGCGGTCTTGCCGGAACGGTCTTTTGGAGAGTTCCATGTCCAGGGTTTGCGAGGTCACCGGCAGGGGGCCGATGTCCGGTAACAACGTCTCCCACGCCAACAACCGTACGCGTCGGCGCTTTCTGCCCAATCTGCAGAGTCACCGCTTCTGGGTGGCAGCCGAGAAGCGCTACGTCACGCTGCGCCTGTCCTGCCGGGCCATGCGCACCATCGACAAGAAAGGCATCGAGGCCGTGCTGGCCGAGATGCGCAGCCGCGGCCTGAAGCCCTAAACCGAGACCAGAACCATGCGCGAGAAGATCAAGCTGGTGTCCACCGCCGGCACTGGGCACTTCTACACGACCATGAAAAACAAGCGCAACACGCCGGACAAGATCGAGCTGCGCAAGTTCGACCCCAAGGCGCGTGCCTACGTGGCGTACAAGGAAGCCAAGATCAAGTGAGCCGGCGCGGCCGGATGCGCCGCGCAAAGACCGTTCAGCCATGACGGCCGAAGTCCTCGTCGAGATCGAAAACGTCTGCCGCAGCTTTGGCAATCGCCAGGTGCTGCGCGACGTCAGCTTCAGCGTGGTCAAGGGCGAGGTGCTGGGCTTTCTGGGCCCCAACGGCGCCGGCAAGACCACCACCATGCGCATCCTGACCGGCACCCTGGCACCCAGTGCCGGGCGCGTCCTGGTCGGCGGCATCGACATGCTGCAGCAGCCGGTGCGTGCCAAGGCGCAGCTGGGCTACCTGCCCGAAACCCCGCCCCTGAACCGCGACCTGACGGTCGACGAATACCTCGATTTCTGTGCCCGCCTGCGCCGTGTGCCGGGACGGCAGGTGCGCGCGGCGCGCGAACAGGCCAAGGCCCGCTGCGGCCTGCAGGAAGTCGGCCGGCGCCTGATCGGCAACATATCCAAGGGCTTCCAGCAGCGCGTCGGCATTGCCCAGGCGATCATCCACAACCCGTCGGTGGTGATCCTGGACGAGCCCACGGTCGGTCTGGACCCGATCCAGATCCAGGAAATCCGCGCCCTGATCCGCGATCTGGGACAGGCCCACAGCGTGATCCTGTCCACGCACATCCTGTCCGAGGTGCAGGCCATCTGCAGCCACGTGCAGATCATTCGCCACGGCGAGCTGGTACTCAAGGCGGGCATCGACGAGCTGGCCACGCACCTGACCGGCGCGCATCTTGAGATCGCCCTGCGCCGGCCGCCCCCGGCAGACCAGCTGTCGGGCATTCCCGGCATCGCCGCGGTGCACCCGCAGGGCGAGGGTCGCTGGCTGGTGAGTTTCCAGGCCGGTGCCGATCCGACCGACGCCCTGGTGCGCAGTGCGGCAACCGGCGACTGGGGGCTGTACGAGTTGACCCGGCCGCGCCTGTCGCTGGAAGAGGTTTTCCTGGAGCTGGCCGGGGACGATGTGCCCGAGTCCGGCACGCAGCAGGAGCAGGCGGCATGAGGGCGGTACTGGCCATCGCCGGGCGCGAGCTGCGCGTGCTGTTCGCCTCGCCGTCGGCCTGGGCCATGCTGGCGGTGGTGCAGGCGATCCTGGGCTATCTGTTTCTGACCCAGATCGACATGTTCATACAGCTGCGCTCGCAGCTGATGGCCATGCCCGACCCGCCGGGTCTGACCGAGATCGTCGCGCCGTCGCTGTTCGGCAGCGCCGGCATCGTGCTGCTGATGATCGTGCCGCTGATCACCATGCGCAGCTTTGCCGAGGAGCGGCGCAACCAGACCCTGCCGCTGCTGCTGTCGGCGCCGGTGTCCGTGTCCGGCATCGTGTTTGGCAAGTATCTGGCGCTGATGGGGTTTCTCACGCTGGTGACGGCGCTCACGGCCCTGATGCCGGCCAGCCTGCTGCTGGGCGCCAGGCTCGACCTTGGCCTGCTGGCGGCCAGCGTGTTGGGTCTTTGGCTGCTGCTGGGCAGCTTTGCGGCGCTGGGCCTTTTCATGTCGACGCTGACCTCGCACCCCATGACGGCGGCGGTCAGCACCTTCGGCCTGCTGCTGCTGCTGTGGATCCTGGACTGGGCCAGCGGCAGCGCCGGGGAGGGCAGCGGTGAGTTGCTGCGCCAGCTGTCCATGCTCAACCACTACCAGCCGCTGCTGAAGGGCGTGTTCGCCATCGCCGACGTGGCCTACTTCGCCCTGTTCATCGTGCTGTTCCTGGGGCTGAGCATCCGCCGGCTGGATGCCGAGCGGCTGGCCGGCTGAGCGCATGACAGGTTCGAACTCCAGCCGCTTCGCGCTGCGCCTGCAGGGGGCCGTCGCGCTGCTGCTGTTCCTGGCTGTGATCGGTCTGCTGGGTTACCTGGCGCACACCTACGACCGCCGCTTCGACTGGACGGCGACCGGGCGCAACTCGCTGTCGGATGCCAGCCGGCAGGTGCTGGAAAAGCTCCCGGAACCGGTGACCGCCACCGTGTTCGCCCGTCCCAACCCGGAACTGCGCGCCAGTCTCGATGACCTGCTGCGGCGCTACGCGGCCGCCTCGCCCAAGTTCACGGTCAGCTTCGTCAATCCTGATCAGGCGCCGGCGCGGGTCAAGGAACTGGGCATCCGCGCCGACGGCACCGTGCTGCTGGAACTGGCTGGCCGGCGCGAGAAGCTCGAACAGCTCGACGAGCAGGCGCTGACCAGCGCCCTCATGCGCCTGTCGCGCAGCGGTGAGCGCAGGCTGATTTTCCTGGCCGGCCACGGCGAGCGCAGCCCGGACGGGCAGGCCAACCACGATCTGTCCACCTTCACCACGGCGCTGCGCGAGCAGGGCGTGCTGGCGACGCGCCCGGACCCGGCCGGCGGCAAGGATTTTCCGACCGATGCGACGCTGGTGATCACCGCCCCGGCGGTCGACCTGACCGGCGACGAGGTGGGCGCCATCCAGCGTTTCCTGACCGCCGGCGGCAACCTGCTGTGGCTGGCCGATCCGGGGCCACTGCACGGCCTGGAGCCGATCGCGGCCGAGCTTGGCCTGCGTTTCGTGCCCGGCACGCTCATCGATCCGGTGGGCCAGGCCATCGCCGGCAGCGCCCACTTCGCCATCGCCACGGCGGACAACTACCGCTTCCACGCGGCGCTCGCGGGCTTCGAGTTCATGACCCTGTTTCCCCTGGCGGCCGGCCTCGAACACGATCCGAAGGAACCGTGGGCAGCCACCGACCTGATCGAACTGGGCGCCTCCGGCTGGGCCGAGACCGGCCCGCTGACCGAAAAAGTGAGCTTCGACGAGGGCCTGGACCGGCGCGGCCCGTTCATCCTGGCAGCGGCTTTCACGCGCAAGCTGGGCGAGCGTGAACAGCGCGTGGTGGTGGTCGGCGATGGCGATTTCCTGTCCAACAGCTACGTCGGCAATGGCGGCAACCTGAACCTGGGCCTGAATCTGGTGAACTGGCTGGCGGCCGACGAGGGTCTGGTCAGCATCCCGCCGCGCACGGCGCCGGACACGGAACTGTCGCTCTCGCGCGATAACAGTTTGCTGATCGGCTTCGGCTTCCTGTTCGGCCTGCCGGCGGCCTTCGCGGCGGCCGGCCTGGGTGTCTGGCTGCGCCGCCGGGGGCGCTGATGCGCGGTCGGCTGTGGCTGAACCTGGCGCTCGCGCTCGTGGTGGCCGCCCTGGCGGCGGTGGCCTGGTTCCAGCCCGGCAAGACGCCGCCGCCACCCCAGGTCAAGCTCACGACCCTCGACCCGCAGACGGTCAAGCGCATCGAGTTCTACCCGCCGCAAGGGGCGGCCTTTGCCCTGGTGCGGGACGGCAAGGACTGGTTCATCGACAGTCCGCGCCTGCGGGCGCAGCCGTTTCGGGTCGAAACGCTGCTCGAACTGCCGGGCGCCGCCAGCACCGCCCAGTTCACGCTGGCCGACAACAAGGACAATGGTTTTGGCGTCGACCCGCCGCAGGCGCGCCTGCGTTTCGATGACACCGAGATCGCCTTTGGCCTGACCAACCCGGTCGGCCTGCGCCGCTACGTGCGCGTCGGCGACGCGGTGCACCTGATCGAGGACCGCTTTTTCCACCACGCGGCCTCCACCTGGGTGGCCTGGGTCGACCGGCGCGTGCTGCCGGAAGGCGTGACGCTGACCGCGCTGGAGCTGCCGGGCCTGAGGCTGCGCCGTGAAGGCACCGCCTGGCAGATCGACCCACAGCGCCCGCAGGCCAGCGCCGACGCCATCGCCACGCTGATCGAGGAATGGCAGCGCGCCTATGCCATGGACGTGGAGGAAACCACCGCCGTTCCGGCCGACGCCCGGGCCCTGCGCCTGGAATGGCAAGGCGGGACGCTGGACCTGGCTCTTGCGCAGGACGGCGACGAGTGGCTGCTGTACCGGCGCGATGCGCCGGTGCGTTACCGATTCAGCGCCAATCAGGGCAAGCGCTTGCTGGAAATCGAGCAGCCGGCACCGGACACTGCCCAGCCGCCCGGGGCCACCGAACCGGCAGCGTCGGACGAGCTTGACGGCGAAGCCGCGGAATCCTCAGCCGCGCCGCCGGCCAGCCCGCCCACCGCCGCGCCCTGATGCCGGAGCTGCCGGAGGTCGAGACCACCCGGCGCGGGCTGGAACCGCTGCTGATCGGCCGGCGCATCACCGGTGCGGTGGTGCGCAACGCAGCCCTGCGCTGGCCGGTGGCGCCGGAACTGAGCAGCCGGTTGCCCGGCGCCGCCATCACCGCCGTCGGCCGGCGCGCCAAATACCTGCTGCTGAGCACCGCGCACGGTCATTTGCTGCTGCACCTTGGCATGTCGGGCAGCCTGCGCGTGCTGCCGGCCGGCACGCCGCCGCTCAAGCACGACCACGTCGACATCCTGCTGGACGATGGCCAGTGCCTGCGCCTGCGCGATCCGCGCCGCTTCGGCAGCATTCTTTACGCGGGCGAGGATCCGGCCAGCCACGCGCTGCTGAGAAACCTCGGCCCCGAGCCGCTGGAGACGGACCCCCAGACGCTTGGCGCCCACCTGCACGCGGCCTCGCGAAGCCGTCGCGTGGCAGTCAAGCTGTTCCTCATGGACGCCAGCGTGGTGGTCGGCGTGGGCAACATCTACGCCAGCGAGGCGCTGTTTCGGGCCGGCATCCGCCCCGGCAAACCGGCCGCGAGCCTCAGTCGCCCGGCCTGCATGCGCCTGGCGGCAGTCATCCAGGCCGTGCTGGCCGAGGCCATTGCCGCCGGCGGCACCACGCTGCGCGATTTTTCCAACAGCGACGGCCTGCCGGGCTATTTCGCGCAGGAGCTGGCAGTGTACGGCCGCACCGGGGCGCCGTGCCGGGCCTGTGCAACGCCCATCCGGGAGCGGCGCATGGGTCAGCGATCGACCTTCTGGTGTCCGGTCTGCCAGGGCTGATGACCGCTCAAGCCCGCAGCCCCATGTCCTTGAGCAGCGGCATCACCTTCTCGCCGAAGTAGTTCAGCTCCGGCGCGTAATCCAGCCACGACAACAGCAGGATGTCGACGCCGATGTCGGCCAGGCGGCCGATTCCCTGCGCCACCTGCAGTGGCGTGCCGACCAGCGGGTAGCCGCCCCAGCCGACGATGAAGCGCTCGGTCAACTCGCGGGCCGCCTCGGGCGTCATGGAGCCGCTCTGCACGCCAAACGTGGTCAGCAGGTTGTCGAGCGCGGCGTAATCACCGCGGGCGACGATGTGGTCCCACACCGCGCGCGCCTCGGCCTCGCTGCTGCGGCACACCACGGCGGCCGAGCTCATGATGCCGATGTCCCGCCCGTAGCCGGCGGCCTTGCCGCGAATCTGCCCGATCAGCTCGCGGCCCTGCTCCAGCGTCGAGACGATGCAGAAATTCACGTCCATCTCGCGCGCCGCGTAGTCGATGCCGGCCGGTGAAACACCGGCGTTGATCAGCAGCGGATAGGGCTGCTGCACGGGTTTGGGGAGCATGTAGCCGCCCTTGATCGTGTAGTACTCGCCCGAATAGTCGAAGTCCTGCTCCTGCCACAGCCGCTTGCAGACCTGAATCCACTCCGTGGCGCGCGCGTAGCGGTCGTCGTGCGGCAGCTGCTGCACGCCGAACATCTCCATCTCCGGCGTGAACCAGCCACACACCACGTTGATGCCGAAGCGGCCGTTGCTGATGCGGTCGATGGTCGCCGCCTGCTTGGCGGCCACAATCGGGTGCACGGTCGGCACGTGCGAGGTGGCGAACAGGTGGATGCGCTCGGTGCGCGCCGCCAGCGCGGCAGCCCAGGTATAGACCTCCAGGCAGTCGCCGTTGAAGTCGGTCGCGCCGCCGAACCCCTTCCAGCGCCCGACTGGCACCAGCAGGTCGAAATCCAGCGCTTCGGCCTGCAAGGCCAGATCCAGGTTCTGTTCCCAGGTCGGCCGGAACGACGATTCGGCGGTGCTGATCGTGCAGCCGTTGCTGACGTTGCTGCCAAAGATGCCAAGCTTGATCCGCTGCTTCGGGTCGAACAGCCGGTGATCGGCCCGCCCGGTGGGTATGGCCATGTGTTTCTTCTCCTCGTCGCGTGGGGGCGCCCATCAGTTATAAACCCCGAAGCGCCTTTTGCACCACGACCGCCATGTACAACCTGTTTCGCGACCTGCCGACCAGTCCAGACACCCGGGAGCGCATCGACTGCCTGCTGGACCGGCCCGGGCTGCGTGTGGAGCGCATCGTGTCCACCGGTCAGGCCAGCCCGCCCGGGTTCTGGTACGACCAGGCCGAGCACGAGTGGGTGGTTTTGCTGCAGGGCGCGGCAGAACTGACCGTCGACCTGCCCGACGGCCCGCAGACCGTAAGCCTGCGGCCCGGCGACAGTCTGGAATTGCCGGCCCACAGGCGCCACCGCGTCGAAGCTACCTGCGCCGATCCGCCGACGCTGTGGTTGGCGCTGTTCTGGCCGGCTGACGCATCGTGAACGGCCCGGCCGTGCGCGTGCTGCTGCTGGCCGATACCCACGGCGTGCTCGATCCGCGCATCGCGGAACTGGCGCAGGACTGCGCGCTGGCCGTGCATGCCGGCGACGTGGGCGCCAGCGCGGTGCTGGAGGCGCTCGCCGCCGCTGCAGGACGGGTGCTCGCCGTGCGTGGCAACAACGACGTGCCGGGCAAGTGGCTGGGCCCGGCAGCGGATCTGCTGGCCCTGCCCGAGTGCATCGAGGTGCCCCTGCCGGGCGGCACGCTGGTGGTGGAACACGGCCACCGGCACAGCGCCAGCCGCCGTCACCTGCGCCTGCGCGCCGCTCATCCCGGCGCCCGCGCGGTGCTGTATGGACACAGCCACCGTCTGGCGCAGGACTGTGCCACCGCGCCCTGGATCCTGAACCCCGGTGCCGCCGGCCGTGCCCGCACCGGCGACGGACCGTCGTGTCTGCTGCTGGAGGCGGGTGCGCACGCATGGCGGATCAGCGTATGGCAGTTCCCGGCGCTTCCGCGTGGCACACGGGTGAGGGCATGATCACGCACGTCAGGACATCCGCACGATTCGCCGCCGGCTGCAGCGGCACCGCGCATGGTTGAGGCCTTCCCGCCAGCCGCTGGCACAATGGCGGCCCCCACGTTCCGGACTGCGACGCCATGCGCTGCCTGATTGCCTGCCTGCTTGTCCTGGCCATGACCCCGGCAACCCGCGCCGGCACCGATCGCCTGCCCGACGACCTGAGCTTTACGGTGGTCGATGGTCGCCAGCTGGCCGCCACGGCGCTGCGCGGCCGGCCCCTGCTGATCGTGTTCTGGGCCAGTACCTGCGCGCCTTGCATCGCCGAGATGCCCGAGCTGTCCGCGCTGTACAAGGAACTGCACCCGAAGGGTCTGGAACTGATCGCGCTGGCCATGCCCTACGACCCACCCAACCGCGTGATGGCCGCCCGCGAGGTGCTGGAGCTGCCGTTCCCGGTGGCCATCGACATCACCGCTACCGTGGTGCGCAGGCTTGGCGTGCCACCGCAGACGCCGCAATTTCGGCTGGTGGATGCCAGCGGACAAATCGTGGCCGTACACAACGGCGTGTGGCCAATCGATGATCTGAAGGCGGCGCTTTTGCCGCTGCTGGCCGACAGCTGAGAGGTTTGCGGATGCTGTGGATCAAATCGCTGCACGTGATCGCGATGGTGGCCTGGTTCGCCGGGCTGTTCTACCTGCCGCGGCTGTTCGTGTACCACGTCGACTGCGCGGACGAGGCCGGCCGCCGGCGCTTCCAGATCATGGAACGGCGCCTGTACCGGGCCATCATGACGCCGGCTGCGGTGGTCACCGTGCTGGCCGGGCTGGCGCTGCTGGTGGACTACGCCTGGGCGGCCTACGGCAAGGCCGGCTGGCTGCATGCCAAGCTGACGCTGGTGGCCCTGCTGGTGGTCTACCACTGGCTGTGTGGCCGCTATCTGGCGGCCCTGCGCGATGGGCGCAACACGCACAGCGCGCGCTTTTTCCGCATCTTCAACGAGCTGCCGACGCTGATTCTGGTGGCCGTGGTCTGTCTGACGATCGTCAAGCCGTTCTGATACCGGTTACGGGCTGACCGGGTTCCCTGCGAACCCGGCGTCAGGGCTTTGGCAAGGGACTTGCTGCCCTTTGGGTTCGCCACCTGCGAATTCGACCATGACCACCGCCCACACCGTTTTCAACGAGACCGCCGCCTTGCTGGTGCTTGGCGCCACGCTGGGCTTTGTCGGCCAGTGGCTGCGCCAGCCGCTGATCGTGGCCTTCATCGTGGCCGGCATCGTGGCCGGGCCGGACGTGCTGGGCGTGGTGTCGAGCGCCGTGCATGTGCAGGTGCTGGGCGAACTCGGCGTGGCCGTATTGCTGTTTCTGGTGGGCCTGAAGCTCGACCCGGGCCTGCTGCGCACGCTCGGCCCGGTGGCGCTGGTCACCGGCAGCGCGCAGGTGCTGCTGACCGCGCTGGCCGGCGCTGGCGTGTCGTTGGCGCTGGGCATGCCGGCGCGCACGGCCGCCATCATCGGCCTGGCGCTGACGTTCTCCAGCACCATCATTGTCATCAAGCTGCTGTGGGACAAGGGCGAGGTGGACTCGCTGCATGGCCGGCTGGCGCTGGGCCTGCTGATCGCGCAGGACCTGCTGGTGGTGGTGCTGATGGGGCTGCTGGCGGGGCTGCGCGGCGAATCACAAGGCGGCCTGTGGCAGGCACTGATCGGTGGGCTGGTGCTGCTGGCGACGGTGCTGCTGTTCACCCGCTATCTCGCGCAGGGGCTGCTGGCGCGCATGGCGCGCTCACCCGAGTTGCTGGTGACCTTTGCCGTCGCCTGGGCGGCGTTGCTGGCCGGGCTGGCGGATGCCCTGGGCCTTGGCAAGGAGCTGGGCGGGCTGCTGGCCGGCGTGTCGCTGGCCTCGACGCCCTTTCGGGAGGCCCTGGCCTCGCGCCTGGCCAGCGTGCGCGATTTCCTGCTGCTGTTTTTCTTCGTCAGCCTGGGCGCCAGCCTCGATTTCGGCGCCCTGCATGGCAGTCTGGTGCCGGCGCTCGTGTTGTCGGCATTCGTGCTGATCGGCAAGCCGCTGATCGTGCTGCCGATCCTTGGCCTGGCCGGCTACGGACGACGCACGGCGTTCATGGCCAGCCTGACGCTGGCCCAGATCAGCGAGTTCTCGCTGATCTTGCTGGCCCTGGCCACGCAGGCCGGGCTGGCGGACCCGGCCACGCAGGCGCTGGTGACGCTGGTGGGACTGGTCAGCATCGGTGCCAGCACCTACCTGGTTACTTACTCGGGCGCCATCTATGCCTTCGTGGAACCACTGCTGGCGCGCGTCATCGGCGACCAGGCGCGCCGTCAGGCGCCCAGTGAGGCGCCGCCGGCAGCCGACGTCATCCTGTTCGGCCTGGGCCGTTATGGCACCGCCATTGCAGACGGGCTGCGCAGCCGCGGCCTGAGCGTGCTGGGTGTGGATTTCGATCCGGAAATGGTTGCCCGCTGGCGGGCGCGCGGCCTGCCGGCCTATTACGGCGATGCAGCGGACCCGGATTTTGGAAAATCCCTGCCCCTGAGCGGCGCGCAGTGGGTGGTCTGCGCCATCCCGGTGCACGGCGGCAGCCTGACGCACGACGATCCGCGCCTGGCGCTGGTCGATGCCCTGCGCAACAGCGGCTACCGGCAGAAAATCGCGGTCGCCATCCAGGCGCAGGACGACCTGCCGGGGCTGCGCGGCCGCGACGTCGACCTGGTGCTGCTGCCGATGGCGGACGCCGCCGCCGAGGCGGTCGACCTGATCACCGGTGCGCCGCTGGTGGCGCCCAGGCGGTGGAGCTGACGGACCACCGGTCGCGGTCGGCCGCAGGCTGCACGGTAGCTGGTGCTGCTGCCGATCAGGGGCACTCCAGCACCACCATCGCCACCGCGTGGTCCCGCTCGTCGGCCAGGCTCAGGTGCCAGGCGACGATGCCGCGGCGGGCGCAGTGCGCGGCCGTGGCGCCGGACAGTTCGAGCAGCGGCCGGCCGGCGGCGTCGTGCGCCACGGCGATCTGGGGCAGCGTTACGCCGTCGGCGATGCCGGTACCCAGCGCCTTGCCGAAGGCCTCCTTGGCGGCGAAGCGCTTGGCCATGAACGGTGCGCGGGCGGGGCTGGCGAGGTAGTCCTGCCACTCGCTGTCGGCCAGCAGGCGACGGGCGAAATGATCGCCATGCTGGTCCAGGATGCGCGCGATGCGCGCCACCGCGACGATGTCGACACCGATGCCGGCGATCACCGCGACGCCTGCGCGATGGCCTGTTGCATTTCCGCCACCGCCGCGCGCAGGCCGACGAACACGGCCCGCGCCACCAGCGCATGGCCGATGTTCAGCTCGGCAATGCCGGGCAGGGCGGCGATGGCGGCGACGTTGTCCAGGTTCAGGCCATGGCCGGCGTTGACGGTGAGACCCAGGCGCCGCCCCTCGTCCACCGCCTGACGGATGCGCGCAAGTTCGGCTGCGCGCTCGGCTGCGGATGCGGCATCCGCATAACGGCCGGTATGCAGTTCCACCAGCGGCGCGCCGCAGCGGCGGGCGGCGGCCAGTTGCCGCGGCTCGGGGTCGATGAACAGCGACACCTGTACGCCGGCCGCCGACAGACGCGCCACGGCATCGGCGATGCGGGGCTCCTGGCCGGCGACTTCGAGCCCGCCCTCGGTGGTCAGCTCCTCACGCCGCTCCGGCACCAGGCAGCAGTCGGAGGGTTTGAGGCGACCGGCAATGCCGATCATCTCGTCGGTGACGGCCATCTCCAGGTTCAGCCGGCACGGCAGGCGCTCGCGAAGCGCCGTCACGTCGGCGTCCTGGATGTGCCGCCGGTCCTCGCGCAAATGCAGGGTGATGAAGTCGGCGCCGCCGGCCAGCGCCTCGAAGGCGGCCAGCACCGGGTCCGGATACACGGTGCGGCGGGCTTGGCGCAGCGTGGCGACGTGATCGATGTTGACGCCCAGCAGCGGCGGGCGGGATGGGGCGTGATCGTTCATCAGGGCATTTCCGGACGCGGCGTCTGGCCGGCGAGGGCGCGGAACAGCTCGCGGCTTTTCAGTGGCTTGTCGCCGAAGTGCCAGGCGAGCTGCGCCCGCAGCAGGCGTTTGCAGGCCGGCAGGTGCGCCGGCTCGCCCAGGGTGTCGTCGCGCAGGGCCAGCAGTGCGGCGCCGGGCAAGTCGCCGTCGGGCGTCCGAGTGGCGCCACGTTCGGCCTGGTAGTGGTAGCGGGCGGTCGGCTCGATGGCGGCGCCGTCGACATCGTGCTCCAGCTGCAGCCCGTAGCCGAGCTCGGCCAGCAGGTCGCGCTCGAAGCGGCGCAGCACCGGCTCGTCAGCCACCCCGCCGGTCAGGGTTTCGAGCGCGCGCCGGTAGGCCGCGTACACGGCCGGGTGCGCATCCAGCCGCGCACAGGCCCGCAGCAGCAGCTCGTTCAGGTAAAACGCCGCCGCCAGCGCGGCGCCCTGCAGCGGATCGACATAACCATCCGGCTCGGCCTGGGTCAGGGTCTTGAGGTCTCCAGCGCCGGTCCAGGACAGCAGCAGCGGGGCGAACGGTTGCAGCACGCCGGCCAGGCGCCCGCGCCCGCCGCGCGCCACCAGGCCGACGCGGCCGTGCTCGCGGCTGAAGCATTCGAGCAGCAGGCTGCTGTCACGGTAGGGCCGGCGGTGCAGCACGTAGGCCGGCGCCAGCAACACCGGCGCGCGGCTGCCCGCTTGTTCTGGAACCATGCGCGCGGGCCCGACTACTCGCTCTGGTAGCCGAGCGTGCGCAGGGCCACATCGTCATCGGTCCAGCCGCTTTTCTCGCGCACGACCAGCTGCAGAAAGACGTGCGTTTCGAGCAGTTTCTCCAGGTCCGCCCGCGCCTCGCTGCCGATCTGCTTGAGCATGGCGCCGCCCTTGCCGATGACGATGCCCTTGTGGCTGGGCCGCTCGACCCAGATGATGGCGCTGATTTCGGTGCGCCCCGGTTGCTCGTCGAAGCTCTCGATGCCGACCGTACACACGTAGGGCAGCTCCTGGTGCAGATGGCGCATGAGCTTCTCGCGCACCAGTTCGGCGGCCATGAACGACAGGCTGCGGTCGGTGACCTGATCTTCCGGAAACAGCTCCCCGCCGGCCGGCAGCAGGCGACCGACGATCTGCATCAGCCGCTCGACGTTGGTGCCCTTGCGGGCCGACACCGGCACGATTTCGGTAAAGCAGCCCTGTGCGCCGAGCTGTTCGAGCTGCGGAAACAGCGCCGCCTTGTTCGGGACCAGGTCGATCTTGTTGACCACCGCCACCGCCGGCCGGCCGCTGGCCTTGACCAGTTCCAGTACCCGCTGGTCGTCGGCGGTCCAGTGCGTGCCCTGCACCACCATCAGCGCCAGGTCCACGCCTTCGAGGGCACCGGTGGCGGTGCGGTTCAGATACCGGTTCAGCGCCCGGCCCTGGCCGGGGTGGATGCCCGGCGTGTCGACGAACACGGCCTGCACGCCGCCCTCGGTGCGAATGCCCAGCAGGCGGTGACGCGTGGTCTGCGGCTTGGGTGAGGTGATGGCCAGCTTCTGCCCCACCAGGCGGTTGATCAGCGTGGACTTGCCGACGTTGGGGCGACCGACGATGGCAACGTAGCCGGAGTGTTCGACGGGTGTGGTGTCAGTCATGAGTTTGCAGTCGTTCCAGTGCGGCGGCGGCGGCGGCCTGTTCGGCGGCGCGGCGGGTGCCGCCGGCGCCGCGGACGGGGTCCGGCAGCGGCGGCACCCGGCATTCGACCTCGAACTGCCACACGCCGGCCTGTTCCTGTTCGCTGACCAGATGGTACTGCGGTCGCTCCAGGGCGCGGCTTTGCAGCCATTCCTGCAGGCGGGTTTTCGGATCCTTGAGTGTCTCGCCCGGTTGCAGCTGCGCCAGCGCCGGGCCCAGCAGGTGCAGCACCCGCTCGCGACAGACCTCGATGCCGGCGTCCAGGTAAATGGCGCAGACCAGGGCCTCGAAGGCGTCGGCCAGGATGGATGCCCGGCGATGGCCGCCGGTCTTGCGCTCGCCGGCACCCAGTTCCAGGAATTCGCCCAGCCGCAGTTCGTTGGCGGCCACGGCAAGCGCCTCGCCGCTGACCATGCGCGCGCGCAGGCGCGTGAGCTCGCCCTCGGTGGCCTGGGGAAAACGCTGCGTCAGCGCCTCGGCGATCACGAATCCAAGCAGGGCATCACCCAGGAACTCCAGGCGCTCGTTGTGCTGGCGCCGCGCACTGCGGTGGGTCAGGGCGCGGCGCAGCAGGCCCGGGTCGGCGAAGCGATGGCCCAGGCGCAGCTGCAACAGGTCCAGCGGGTCCGTCAATCGCTTCCGCTCACCGTGCCTTCGACCTGCAGCTCATGCCGGAAATGCATCGTCACGCCGATGTTGTAGAACACCGGCGCCTTGTAGTCGTACTCGACGACGATGCGCTTCTTGCCGGTCTTTTTGTCGTAATCGATCTTCAGGTCGTTCTTGGTCGGCGTGGGGTTGTAAAGACCGCTCATGTCGAAGCGTTTTTCGAGCAGACTCCATATCGCCGGCTTGCCCATCTGGCCGATGGTGCTGTCCTCGGCCAGCGAGTTGACCGCCTTGCGCACGGCGAAGGCTTCGTAATACCCCGGATACATGGCCAGGCCGACCATGAAAAAAAGCGCTGCCACGGCAAGGGCGATGGCGAGCGAGAAAAAGGACCAGCCGCCTTGACGGCCAGCGGGCAGTTTTTTTTGCATGTCGGACGCTCCCGGTATCAGGCCGTCTTTGCGGCCCGAGGCATTATCAACCGGTCGGCGCTGAATGAAACAGGCGCGTATCACGGAATACTGGAGCCGATGCGCCGCCAGTTGACTGCAAACTGCCCACCATCCCAGCTCATCCAGATGAAAAACGCCTTGCCGACCAGGTTCTGGTCCGGCACGAAACCCCAGTAACGGCTGTCCTTGCTGTTGTCGCGGTTGTCGCCCATCACGAAATACTGCCCGGCCGGCACCACCACCTCGCCCTGCGGACTCGGTCGCTGCGGCATCCATTGCACCTCGTAATGGTGCGATCCGAGTTGTTCCGGCAGGCGCAGAAACTCCACGCCACCATCCTGCACCGGCTTCGCGCCGTCGCGCTGCGTGACCGGCTCGCCGTTCACATAGAGCACCTTGTCGTAATAGCCGATGCGATCGCCGGGCACGCCGACCACGCGCTTGATGTAATCGATCGACGGCTCGGGCGGGTAGCGGAACACCACCACATCGCCCCGCTGCGGGCTGCCGATGTCGATGATCTTCCTGTCGATGACCGGCAGGCGGATGCCGTAGGCGAACTTGTTGACCAGGATGAAATCGCCCACGTGCAAGGTCGGCAGCATGGAGCCGGACGGAATGCGAAACGGTTCCACCAGGAACGAGCGCAGCAGGAACACGGCCAGGATCACCGGGAAGAACGAGCGCCCGTACTCCACCCACCAGGGCATTTTCTGGGGCTGCGTGCCGGCCGCGCTGCGGTGACGCACCAGCCAGATTTCGTCGATCGCCCAGATCACGCCGCTGACGACCAGCAGCAGGAACAGCAGCAGCGCGAAATCCACGGCTTATTTCTCCTTGCCGGTGTGCAGCACGGCCATGAAGGCCTCCTGCGGAATCTGCACGTTGCCGACCTGCTTCATGCGCTTCTTGCCCTCTTTTTGCTTTTCCAGCAGCTTGCGCTTGCGCGTGATGTCGCCGCCGTAGCACTTGGCGGTGACGTTCTTGCGCATGGCGCGCACCGACTCGCGGGCCACGATCTTGGCGCCGATGGCGGCCTGGATCGGCACCTCGAACATCTGCCTCGGGATCAGCTCGACCATCTTGGCGACCAGCTCCCGCCCGCGCTGGGCGGCGGTCTGGCGGTGCACGATGGCCGACAGCGAATCGACCTTTTCCTTGTTGACCAGCACGTCGAGCTTGACCAGATCGGCCGGCTCGAAGCGCGTGAATTCGTAGTCGAAGGAGGCAAAGCCGCGGCTGACGGATTTGAGGCGGTCGAAGAAATCGGCTACCACCTCGGCCGCCGGGATGTCGTACTGCACCGACACCTGCCCGCCCAGGTGACTCATGCGCGTCTGGCGGCCGCGTTTTTCCTCGCACAGGCCGAGCACGGCGCCCAGATACGCCGGCGGCACCAGAATGGTCACGGCCAGGATCGGCTCGCGGATTTCCTGCAGCTGGGACGGGTCCGGCAGCTTGGCCGGGTTGTCCACCAGCAGCACCTCGCCGGAACGGGTCAGCACCTCGTAGAGCACGGTCGGCGCAGTGGTGATCAGTTCAAGGTCATATTCGCGCTCCAGGCGCTCCTGCACGATTTCCATGTGCAGCATGCCCAGAAACCCGCAGCGAAAGCCGAAACCGAGCGCCTGCGAGGTCTCCGGCTCGAAACTGAGCGAGGCGTCGTTCAGGCGCAGCTTGCGCAGCGCCTCGCGCAGCGCCTCGTAGCTGGACGAGTCGACCGGGAACAGGCCGGCGAACACGCGCGGCTTGATGCGCTGGAAACCCGGCAACTGGGCCGGCGCCGGACGCGCGTCCTCGGTGATGGTGTCACCGACCGGGATGGCGTCGATGTCCTTGATGGCGGCAATCACGATGCCGGCCTCGCCCGGGCCCAGCTCGGTCACGTCGCGCCGCTTGGGCGTGTAGATGGCGAGCCGGTCGATGGTGAACACGCGTGCGTTGGACATCACGCGGATGCGCTGGCCGACCCGCAGGGCGCCGTTCATGACCCGCACCAGTCCGACCACGCCCAGGTAGTTGTCGAACCAGGAGTCGATCACCAGCGCCTGCAGCGGCGCATCGACATCGCCCTTGGGCGGCGGAATGCGCGCGATCAGCGCCTCCAGCACGTCGTCCACGCCCTGGCCGGTCTTGGCGCTCACGCACACGGCGTCCTCGGCGTCGATGCCGACGATTTCCTCGATCTCGCGCTTGACCCGCTCCGGCTCGGCGGTCGGCAGGTCGATCTTGTTCAGCACCGGCAGCACCTCGAGGCCCTGCTCGATGGCGGTGTAGCAGTTGGCGACGGTCTGGGCTTCCACGCCCTGCGCCGCGTCCACCACCAGCAGCGCGCCCTCGCAGGCCGCCAGCGAGCGCGACACCTCGTATGAGAAATCGACGTGACCGGGGGTGTCGATGAAATTGAGCAGATATTCATGGCCGTCGGCGGCCACGTAGCGCAGCGACACGCTCTGCGCCTTGATGGTGATGCCGCGCTCCCGCTCCAGGTCCATGGAGTCGAGCACCTGCGCCGACATTTCGCGCTGCGTCAGGCCCTGGCAGCGCTGGATGAAGCGATCGGCCAAGGTCGATTTGCCGTGGTCGATGTGGGCGATGATCGAAAAATTGCGAATTCGGTCGAGGGGCGTCATCGGCAGGTCGGGGGCGGACCGAATGGAGAAGGGTGGGTGGGGCTCGCGGCCCGGTTCCAGTGGCGCATGACGGTTCGGGTCGGCGCCAGCCGCCGGCCCGAACGCCTGCCGAGCCTGATCCATAACGACGGAAGGGGCGCCGCAGCGCCCCTTCCAAAGGCGCCACACTATAACACGCGCCCCGCCTGGCCCCCGAAGGCTCCTGAGCCGCCTACTTTGGCACCCGCAGCGCCAACCACAGCGGGTTGTCGCCGCGCTGCACCAGCAGGCGCGCCACCTTGCCGGCCGGCAGGCGATCGACCAGGCGCTTGAAGCCGGCGGCGTCGTCCACGGTTTGGCTGTTCACCGACAGGATCACGTCGCCGCGCTGCACACCGGCTTCCTGTGCGGCGCCTGCGTCCACCCGGCGTACCAGTACGCCACCGCGCTCGACGCCGGCACGCTCGCGCTGCTGGTCGGTGAGGTCCGCCACCAGCAGGCCGAGTCGGTCGGAACTGACCTTGGCCGGCGCAGGCTTGCCGGTCGCGGAACGGGCCTCGGCGGGCAGTGCCTCCACGGTCAGCTGCAGCGTGCGCGGCTTGCCGGCGCGCAGGATTTCCACGGCCACTTTGCGCCCGACGGCGGTGCGGCCGGCCCGCGGCGGCAGGTCGCTCGAATAGACGATGTCCTCGCCGTTGAAGCGCAGGATGATGTCGCCGGCTTCGATGCCGGCCTTGGCGGCCGGCCCGTCCGGCATCACGCGCGCCACCAGCGCGCCACGCGGCTGCGGCATGCCGAAGGATTCGGCCAGCTCGCGCGTCACGTCCTGGATCAGCACACCCAGCCAGCCGCGCGTGACCTTGCCGCTGGCCTTGAGCTGGCTGACGACGTCCATGGCGACATCGATCGGCACCGCGAACGACAGCCCCATGAAACCGCCGGTGCGGCTGTAGATCTGCGAATTGATGCCGACCACCTCGCCGTCCATGTTGAACAGCGGGCCGCCGGAGTTGCCGGGGTTGATGGCCACGTCGGTCTGGATGAACGGCACGTAGGTGTCCTGCGGCAGGGCGCGGCCCTTGGCGCTGACGATGCCGGCGGTGACGCTGTGGTCGAAACCGAACGGCGAGCCGATGGCCAGCACCCACTCGCCGACCTTCAGACGCGCCGGATCGCCGATTTTCACCGTCGGCAGCGAGCCGTTCTTCGAGGCCACCTTCAGCAGGGCGATGTCGCTGCGCTCGTCCGAACCGATCAGCTTGGCCGGCAGTTCGCTGCGATCACTCAGGCGCACCATGATCTGATCGGCGCCCTTGACCACGTGGTGGTTGGTCAGCACATAACCGTCGGCGGAAATGATGAAGCCCGAGCCCAGCGATTCTGTGGGCAGGGACGGCAGCTCGCCCTGCTCGCCGAAAAAATGCCGGAAGAACTCGTTCAGCGGCGCACTGTCCGGATCGTCCAGGCCTTCCGGCAGTTCGAATGGCAGCTTCGGGCGCGCGGCCTGGCTCGGTGCCGGCTTGTTCTCGCTGCTGATGTTCACCACCGCCGGTCCGTACGCGGTGACCAGGGAGCTGAAATCCGGCAGGTCGGCGGCCTGAGCCGGACCGTACACGGGCACGAGAACACACACCAGCCAGGCAAGGACGGATCGGGTGACAGTTTTCACGGGGGGGCGCCGGAGGTTGCGGGCGACGCGGCCGGAGTCGCCAGGGAAGTGGGCGAGACCGGCGTCAAGGCTTCGACGACCTGCTTCAGGGTGGCCATCGGTGCCGCCCCCAGCGCGGTGACCTGACGCCCGTCAAGCCGCGCGCCGAAGGCGGGCATGGCCTGTACGCGTCCGGCGCCCAGCAGGGACTGTTCGCCGGGGGCCGGGGTGTCGATGAATACCGAAACGGTTGCCAGACCATCGGAAATGGTCAGTTGCTCGACGTCCTGGCTGCTATCGGGTGACTGGCGGCGGATATAGCCGCTGACACCGAAACCGGGCGGCAGCGTGCCGATGGTCCAGGGGATGGCATCCGCCGATGGGCGTTGCCCGAGGATATGTTCCGTCCACTGCAGTTGCGCCGGGCTGGAGCCGGTTTCCTGCAGCCACTCGGCATCGTCCAGCGTCTGCACCAGTTCAAGATCGACGAAGAACACCTGGCGCAGGACCTTGCCCTGACTGTCGATCAGGCCGGCCTTGAGCAGCAGGCCGGTTGCGGTGTCGGTGCCCAGCAGATACGCAAACCGGAACTGATCGCGCGGCCGGGCCAGCGTGAAGTCGGCCGCATGATCGGCCAGTCGACCCTTGCCGACCGGGGTAAATTCGTAAAACTCGGCCAGTTTTTGCAGCCGGCGCGGCAGCAGGCTGGCAAACGCTGCGGCCACCAATGCCTCATCGTGTGCCGGTCGGGCTGTTGACAGGGCGATACGGCAGTTTTGTCCCTGGCGGCGCAATTCCCAGTAAGTGCCTTGCAGGCTGCGCACGCGGTCGAGCCCCCCGTCGGCCCCGGCGCGGTGCAGTATGTGGAGGCTTTGCGCCTGATCGCCCTCGATCTGCACGACGTGGCCACGGTAGGACAGAGTGTCGGCTGCCGCCAGCATGCGCTGGATGATCTGCGGGGTGTCGGCGGCGAGCGCCTTGCCACACGCCAGCGCAAGCGCCAGCAGCACCGGCGCCGGTTTCATTGCCTGCTGTCGGTGCTGACGTCACGCAGCAGCGGGGTCAGCGAGTCCTGTCCGGCGAGCAGGGCGTTGTCGGCATGCGCGGCCCAGTAGCCCTCCAGCCGACTGGGTTGCTGCGCGGCAGCAGGCGCGCGCACCTCGCCGCTTGCCAGGATGGGTCCGGTGATCGCCTCGCTGGTTTGTGTGGCCAGCTGATCGGTTGCGCCGGGCGCTTGCCACTGCCGAACCCCGATCACGGTGGCCAGTGCGACCGAGGCAGCCAGGGCGCCGCCGACGGCATAGCGCGGCCAGTGCCGTGCCGGGCGAGCCGGCGCAATGGCCGGCAACAGATAGGTCGCCTCGCCGGCAATGGCCTCACGCACCGCGGCGCTGATGTCGAAGGTCGGATCTGCTCCTTCGCGCAGAAGGCCACGTATCCGGTGCATCCGCCGCCACTGGGCCGCCAGCGCATCATCGCGACACAGCGCATCCAGCAGCGCGTCAGCCTGGTCGGGATCCAGTTCGCCGTCCATCAGCTCGGACAGCGCTTGGTGTTGTGGCTCCGTCATTCAGGTCTCCACCGGGTTACAGGAACGGTTTGAGTTTCGCATCGAGTGCCCGCCGTGCACGAAAGATGCGCGAACGCACGGTGCCGATCGGGCAATCGAGCACACGGGCAATTTCATCGTAGCTAAGACCTTCCATTTCGCACAAAGTTAACGCCGTGCGCAGATCCTCGGGCAACTCGGCCAGTGCCCGCCCCAGCGCCGACTGCAGCTGATCACGTGCGGCATAGGACTCGGGAGTTGCCGTGTCCGCCATCACCACGCCGGCGGCCTCGACATCACCGTCGGTGATGTCGACATCGTCGGTGGGCGGGCGGCGCGATCTTGCCACCAAATGATTCTTGGCGGAATTGACCGCGATCCGGTACAGCCAGGTGTAGAACGCGCTGTCGCCCCGAAAATTGGGCAGCGCCCGGTAGGCCTTGATGAATGCCTCCTGCGTGACATCCTGTGCCTCGGAGCGATCGGACACCAGCCGGCCGACCAGTTTGGCCACACGCACCTGATATTTGCTTACCAGCAGATCAAAGGCGCGTTTCTCGCCGCGTTGAACGCGGCGTACCAGTTCCAGGTCGATGGCGCTGTCGTCGTCACCTGGTTTGGCTTCGCCAAAAGTGGTCATCGGGATGTCGCGGTCGATCCGGCCGCGCACCGAACCGGCGGCAGCGAAAACAAGGGTGGGAGGGCAGGGCGGACGCGACGCGTCGCCCGGCAGCCGCGGCGAGTCATGCATGTCTCCCTGAGCAATCGGTGAAGCGCAGATTGCGCTTTTGTTACATTGCGAGGGATTTTATCAGTTCAAGGCCCAACCCTCGGCGCGCGTTCACATGTCGACCAGCGATCAGGTGCTCATCATCGGCGGCGGGGCGGCGGGCCTGAGCCTGGCCCTGCGCCTGGCGGACCATGTGCCGGTGTGCATCCTGGCCAAGGGGCCGCTCACCGAGGGCTCGAGCCTGTACGCCCAGGGCGGCGTGGCGGCCGTGCTGGGTGACCAGGATTCGGTGGAATCGCACGTCGCGGACACCTTGGTGGCCGGTGCCGGTTTGTGCGACGAAGCGGCGGTGCGTTTCACGGTCGAGCGCAGTCGCGAGGCCATCGCCTGGCTGATCGACCAGGGCGTGGCCTTCACCCGGCTGACCGAGCCCGGCGGCAACGGCCCGTTCGATGACTACCACCTCACGCGCGAGGGCGGCCACGGGCAGCGGCGCATCATCCATGCGGCCGACTCCACTGGCCGGGCCATCACCACCACGCTGGAAGACAAGGTCCGTGCGCATCCGAACATCACCCTGCACGACTACCACATCGCGATCGACCTGATTACCACCGCTCGTCTGGGCAAGGAGCCGAATCGCTGCCTGGGCGCTTATGTGCTCGACCGGCGCAGCGGCAAGGTCAAGGTGTTTCGCGGCCGCGCGGTGGTGCTGGCCACCGGCGGCACCGGCAAGGTGTACCTGTACACCAGCAACCCGGACGTGGCCACCGGCGATGGCATCGCCATGGCCTGGCGGGCCGGTTGCCGGGTCGGCAACATGGAGTTCATCCAGTTCCATCCGACCTGCCTGTATCACCCCAAGGCCAAGAATTTTCTGATTTCGGAGGCCCTGCGCGGCGAGGGCGGCCGCCTGTGCCTGCCCGGCGGCGAGCGCTTCATGCAGCGCTACGACGACCGACTGGAGCTGGCCCCGCGCGACGTGGTGGCGCGCGCCATCGACAGCGAGATGAAGCGCCTGGGCCTGGAGTGCGTGTACCTGGACATCAGCCATCAGCCGGCCGCCTTCATTCACGAGCATTTTCCAACCATCGCCGCGCGCTGCCAGGAGCTGGGCATCGACATCACGCGCGAGCCGATTCCGGTAGTGCCGGCCGCGCACTACCTGTGCGGTGGCGTGGTGACCGACCTGGCCGGCCGCACCGACCTGGCCGGCCTGTACACAGTCGGCGAGGCGGCCTATACCGGCCTGCACGGCGCCAATCGCCTGGCCAGCAACTCGCTGCTGGAGTGCCTGGTGTTTGCGCAGGCCGCCGCCGCCGACATTCTGGCCGGCCCGCCCGACACCGGCGGCGACATCGCCATTCCGCCCTGGGACGAGAGCCAGGTGACCGACTCCGACGAGGAAGTGGTGGTAGCCCACAACTGGCAGGAGCTGCGGCGCGCCATGTGGGATTACGTCGGCATCGTGCGCACCGACAAGCGCCTGGCGCGGGCCTTGAGCCGGGTGCAACTGCTGGCGCGCGAGATTCACGAGTACTACGCCAATTTCCGCGTCAGCAACGACCTGATCGAGCTGCGCAACCTGGTGCTGGTGGCCGAGCTGATCGTGCGCTCGGCGCAGCAGCGGCGCGAGAGCCGTGGCCTGCATTACAGCCTGGACTGCCCACAGCTGAGCGATGCCCGGCCGCCGCGCCCGACCCTGCTCAGCCCGCCGTGCGCAGGCTGACGCGCAGTCGGCGCAGCGCATCGGCGCCGACGGCGTCGGCCGCCAGCGGCAGATAAAGCCTCTGTCGCTCGTTTCGCAGCGCCAGAATCACCAGCCACGGGTGACAGAACGACCGCTGGGGCTCAACCTGCCAGCCGGTCTGACGCCGTCCATCGCGGCGGGTCAGCGTCCATTCACCGTCCATCTGGCCCTGGGCGCGCAGCACATCGCCGGGTCTGTCGGACAAGGCCCGCCACAGCGCGAGGCCGATCAGCGCCGTGGCGAGCGGCCAGGCCAGCGGCGGCGTGACGTAAAGCAGCCCGATAAGGCCTCCCAGATGCAGCAGCCAGGCCAGCGCGGTCAGCCGGGCCGAGCGGCCCGGGCATAGATCATGCACGGCCGCCGAGCCTGACCAGCACGGCGGCGGTGTCGGCGTCCGCCGCCGGCGTGCGACCGAGCACCAGGTCGAGCAGGTCGTCGTCCTCGAGTGCCAGCAGGCGCTCCAGGGCCGCCCGCTGGGCCGGGTCCAGGTCGGCCAGGTGCCGGTCCAGAAAGCGCGCCAGCAGGACGTCGAGTTCCTTCTTGCCGCGGCGGCAGCGCCAGCGCAACGTAGAATCGCTGAGCATTTCCCAAGTTCCGTTTGTAGTGTATTGGAGGCGCAGTCGTGGCCTGGATGCCTGTTCTACCCGAAGCCGACCCGTGCGCACCAGCGCCCGGCGAATGCGTACTGATGCCGCTGACGCACCTGGCGGTGATTTGTGTCACGGGGGCCGATGCAATGGCCTTTCTGCATGGTCAGCTCAGCAATGACGTGCAGGGCCTGGCGCCCGGCGCGAGCCTGCTGGCCGGGTACTGCAACGCCAAGGGGCGTTTGTATGCGCTGCCGCGGCTGTGGCGAGCCGGCGAGGACTGGCAGCTGTGCCTGCCGGCCGACACGGCCGAAACGGTGCTCAAGCGCCTGCGCATGTTCGTGCTGCGCAGCCGGGTGACGCTGGCCCTGCGCGCAGACCTCACCTTGCTCGGCGTGGCGGGCGAGGGCGCGGCCGCTTGCCTGGCCCAGGCCGGGTTGGCCGTGCCGGGCGCGCTCAACGCCGTCGCGCAGCAGCAAACGGTGACCGTGCTGCGCTGGCCCGGATCGCCAGAGCAGTTTCTGGTGTGCGTCGGTGATGAGGCCGCACCGGCGCTGTGGGCGGCCTTGTCGGCCGGCGCTCGCCCGGCGCCGGCGCCGGTCTGGCGTTTGCTGGATATCGACGCTGGCCTGCCGAGCATCTACGCACCGACGCTGGAAGCCTTCGTGCCGCAGATGGTGAACCTCGAGTTGGTGGACGGCGTCAGTTTTCGCAAGGGCTGCTACCCGGGGCAGGAAATCGTGGCTCGGATGCACTACCTGGGCAAAGCCTCGCGGCGCATGTATCGCCTGGGCGCCGCCGGCAGCCCGCCGGCGCCGGGTACGCCGTTGCTGGATGCGGCCGGCCGGGAGGTCGGCAACGTGGTCGATGCGCAGGCCGTTGACAACTCCGGCTGCAGGCTGCTGGCCGTGGTACAGGTGACGGCGGCCGACGGCGCGCTGCGCCTGGCCAGCGGCGAGACGCTGCATCGTTTGCCGCTGCCCTATGCGCTGGAGCCGTGAACCGGCGGGCGCGGCCCGAGCGGCGCGTTCAGCCGCGCCGGGCGAGCCGGTGCCACAAGCGCGCGTCCGGGCCTTGCAGATGCCGTCCCGCCGCCAGGTAATAGCCGATGAAGCGTCGCCGGTCGGCCCGCGACCAGCCCAGGCTGCGGCGATTCAGGCTGTCCAGATCCCGTCTCGCGCAGTCGACGCGGCGCAGGCGCCATTTGCATTTTTCAAGGTCGATCAAGACCACCGGCGCGGTGGGCGTGGCGCCCTGCTGCGCGAGCCAGTCCAGGTTGACCATGATGTGCTTCGGGTAGAGGCAGTTGTGCTCAAGATGCATGGCGTGCAGGCGCCGGACCACGGTGGCCACCGCCTGCAGTACGCGCTGACGCTGCCGTCGCTGCGGCCAGCCGGCCTCTTGCCACTGCGCGGTCAGCGCATCGAGCGGCCGGTAACCGGCCAGCTCGCGCGTCACCAGAACGCCGCGCTGGTGTCCATCGACCGGCTGCGTCGCGAAAAGCACCGGTTCCGCCACCGGGATACCGGCGGCCCGACAGCGCAGCAGAATGCGAAACTCGCGCTCGGCGGTGAGTCGGCCGCGCAGCGGATGCCATGCGCTGCGAAATACATGGTCCTGCTGGCGCTTGACGAATACCCCGATGTCCGGCGCCAGCTGGTAGCGACACACCGAACTCCAGCCCCCGCGTTGCCGGTTGCCGGCTTCCACCTCGTCCAGGCGCAGTGTCCACCAGGCCTGGAACTGGTCCAGCCCCGCGGCGGCGAGCATGGGCGCCCAGGGCGGCAAGCTTTCGAATCGGGATGCCTTGGTCACGTCGGTTTATCGGTCACCGGGCATGGTTCTGGTGAGGCGCTCGCGCCTTCATCGGTGGGCCAGCCGTTTTGAACGTTCTTGTTGGGCCGATACCCATCGAGACTGCGGGTCTGCGTGGCGGGGCGCACAAAAAAGCCCGGGCGGCGAGCCGTCCGGGCTTTTCGTGTCTTCTGAGTGGCGCGCCCGGAGAGATTCGAACTCCCGACCGCCTGGTTCGTAGCCAGGTACTCTATCCAACTGAGCTACGGGCGCGCGAAGCGAGCAATTATCGCGATTTGCAGCCTGCGCTGTCAACCAGAAACGATGGCGGAGAGAGAGGGATTCGAACCCTCGATGGGGCTTTTGACCCCATACTCCCTTAGCAGGGGAGCGCCTTCAGCCGACTCGGCCATCTCTCCGGGAGGGCGGGCAGAATACCCGCTTCCCCGGTCCGGCGCAAAGCGTTCAGTCCTGTTCGGTCAGTTCGGTCGTCGACTCGACGCGTTCCTGCTGGATGCGCTCGTAGATTTCCGCCCGATGCACCGGCACGTCGCGCGGCGCCTTGACCCCCAGGCGCACCTGGTTGCCCTTGGTGCCCAGTACCGTGATTTCGATGCCGTCGCCGATCATCAGCGTTTCGCCGGCCCGGCGCGTAAGAATCAGCATGATTACCCCCTATCGGTTCCCGACGGTCACGGGTCATCCCATCGACCCTACGGCCTGAGTTCGGCGCAGGCAGCCCCGTCGTGGGGCATTGCAACACAAACGTTTGGTTTTTCAAACCGCGGGACTGGCCAGGCCAAAGGCCTCATGCAAGGTGCGCACGGCCAGCTCGACGTATTTCTCGTCCACGATGACCGAAATCTTGATCTCGGAGGTCGAGATCATGCGGATGTTGATGCCCTCGGCGGCCAGCGCGTCGAACATGGTCGCCGCCACCCCGGCGTGCGAACGCATGCCGACGCCGACCAGTGAGATCTTGGCGATCTGGTCATCGCCGCCGACGCTGCGCGCGCCCAGCTCGGCGGCGATTCCGCCCAGCAGGGACATGGCCGCCGGGTAGTCGTTGCGGTGCACGGTGAAGCTCATCGTGGTCAGGCCGTCCTGACCGATGCTCTGCACGATGACGTCCACTTCGATGTTGGCCCTGGCGATCGGACCGAAGATGGCCGAGGCCACGCCCGGCCGGTCGGGGATGCCGGCCACGGTGATCTGCGCCTCGTCGCGGTTGAAGGCGATTCCGGAAATGAGCGGGTCTTCCACGCCGTGGTCCTCCAGGGTGATCAGGGTGCCGGGGCCGTCCTCGAAGCTCGACAGCACGCGCAGCGGAACCTTGTATTTGCCGGCGAATTCGACCGAGCGAATCTGCAGCACCTTGGCTCCCAGACTGGCCATTTCGAGCATCTCCTCGAAGGTGATGCGATCCAGGCGCCGGGCGCGCGGCTCGACGCGCGGGTCGGTGGTGTAGACGCCGTCGACGTCGGTGTAGATCTGGCACTCGTCGGCCTTGAGCGCCGCCGCCAGCGCCACCGCCGTGGTGTCCGAGCCGCCGCGGCCCAGGGTGGTGATGCTGCCGTCCTGATCCACGCCCTGAAAGCCGGCCACCACCGCCACTTCGCCGGCGTCGAGGCTGGCGCGCAGGCGGCGGTCGTCGATGTCCAGGATGCGCGCCTTGCTGTGCGCGCTGTCGGTCAGGATGTGCACCTGCGTGCCGGTGAACGACCGCGCCGGCACGCCGCGCTCGGCCAGCGCCATGGCCAGCAGCGCGATCGACGCCTGCTCGCCGGTGGCCAGCAGCACGTCCATTTCACGCGCCGGCGGGCGGGCGCTGATGGATTTGGCGAGTTTGATCAGGCGGTCGGTCTCGCCGGACATGGCGGACACCACCACCACCACCTGGTGGCCTTCGGCGCGCGCCCGCCCGACGCGGTCCGCCACGGCGCCGATGCGCTCGGGGCTGCCCATGGACGTCCCGCCGTACTTTTGCACGATCAGGGCCATTGCCTGTCTTGCTCCTCGAATTGGGTTGAAAAAAGTCGCTTCAAGCGAGGCGTTGGCGGACCCAGTCCACTACGCCGGCCAGCGTCTGCGGCAGGGCCTCCGGCCGGTCGCCACCGGCCATCGCCATGTCCGGCCGGCCGCCGCCTTTTCCGCCCACCTGACCGGCGACCGCGTTGACCAGCTCGCCGGCCTTGATGCGGTCCGTCAGATCGGCCGTCACGGCCGCTACCAGGCCGACCTTGCCGCCATCGACGCTGGCCAGCACCAGTACCGCGCTGCCGAGCTTCTGACGCAACTGGTCGGCCAGGTCCCGCAGGGCCTTGGCGTCCACCGCCTCCACCTGCGTCGCCAGCACCTGCACGCCGGCCACCTCCACCGCCTGCCCGGTCAGGCTGTCGCCGGCCTGGTTGGCGAGCTTGCCGCGCAGGCGTTCGAGCTCCTTGTCCTGGTCACGCTGGCGTTGCAAAACCTGGTTCAGCTTGTCGAGAAGCTCGGCTTCGCTGGTCTGCAGGGCCGCGGCCACGCTGCGCAGGCGCTCCTGCGCCTGGGCCAGCCAGACCATCGCGCCTTCGCCGGCCACCGCCTCGATGCGCCGCACGCCAGCGGCCACCGCCGATTCGCCGATGATCTTGACCAGGCCAATGTCGCCGGCGCGCCTCACGTGGGTGCCGCCGCACAGCTCGACCGAGAAATCGCCGATGCGCAGCACGCGCACTCGCTCGCCGTATTTCTCGCCAAACAGCGCCATGGCGCCGGCCTGCTGGGCCTCGGCCAGTGCCATTTCCTGCACCTGCGCTTCATTGTTGGCGCGCACCTGGGCGTTGACCAGATCCTCGATGGCACGCAGCTCACCAGGGGTCAGCGGCTTGCCATGAGAGAAGTCAAAGCGCAGGCGCTCGGCATCGACCAGCGAGCCTTTCTGCGTCACGTGTGGCCCGAGCACCTGGCGCAGCGCGGCGTGCAGTAGGTGCGTGGCGGAATGGTTGGCGCGGATGCGCGTGCGCCGGGCGACGTCGACACGGGCTGTGACCTCATCACCGACGGCGAGTGCGCCTGACGCCAGTACCCCCACGTGCAGGTGCACGTTGCCTTCCTTGCGGGTGTCGGTGACGTCGAACCGGCCGGCGGGGCCTTCGAGCCGGCCCTGATCACCGACCTGGCCACCGGATTCCGCATAAAACGGCGTCTGATCGAGCACCACCGTGGCCTTCTCGCCGGCACCGATGCGCTGCACCGGCGCGCCATCCTTGAACAGCGCCTTCACGCTGGCTTGAACTTCGTCGTGCTCGTAGCCTCTGAAATGTTCGGCCCTTATAACTTCAGCGTCGATAAAATCGCCGATCCGCACACCTTCCTGGGCATGGAACTGGCTGGCCGCCCGGGCTCGCTCGCGCTGCTGCGCCATGGCCTGCTCGAAGCCGTCCAGATCGATCTCGAGGCCCCGCTCGCGGGCAATGTCCGCCGTCAGGTCGACCGGAAAACCATAGGTGTCGTACAGGCGAAACACGGTCTCGCCGGGGATGCACCGGCCCTCCAGGCCCTGCATGTCCCGCTCCAGGATGGCCAGGCCGTGCGACAGGGTCTGGGCGAAGCGCTCCTCCTCTTCCAGCAGGGCCGCTTCCACGGCCGACTGTGCCTGCGTCAGCTCCGGGTAGGCATCGCCCATCTCGCGCACCAGGGGCGCCACCAGGCGGTGGAAGAACGGCCCGCTGGCGCCCAGGCGCTCACCGTGGCGCACGGCGCGGCGGATGATGCGCCGCAGCACGTAGCCGCGGCCTTCGTTGCTGGGCAACACGCCGTCGGCGATCAGGAATGCGCACGAGCGGATGTGGTCGGCAATCACCCGCAGGGAGCGCGAGGCCAGGTCGTCGGTGCCGATCACCTGCGCCGCCGCGTCGATCAGGCCGCGAAAGATGTCCGTGTCGTAGTTGTCGTGCACCCCCTGCAACACCGCCGCCAGGCGCTCGAGGCCCATGCCGGTATCGACCGAGGGCTTGGGCAGGGGCTTCAGGCTGCCGTCGGCCAGGCGCTCGTACTGCATGAAGACCAGGTTCCAGATCTCGATGTAGCGGTCGCCGTCGGCGTCCGGCGAGCCAGGCGGGCCGCCGGCGATGCCTGGGCCGTGATCGTAGAAAATCTCGGTACACGGCCCGCACGGGCCGATGTCACCCATGGACCAGAAATTGTCGTCGCCGGGAATGCGCCGGAAGCGGCTTTCCGGAATACCGATCTCGCCCAGCCAGATGTCGGCGGCTTCGTCGTCCTCGGGGTGGATGGTGACCCACAGCCGCTCGGCCGGCAGGCGCAGCACCTCGGTCAGAAAGCTCCAGGCAAAGCGGATGGCGTCGCGCTTGAAGTAATCGCCGAAGCTGAAGTTGCCCAGCATCTCGAAGAAGGTGTGGTGGCGCGCCGTGTAGCCCACGTTGTCCAGATCGTTGTGCTTGCCGCCGGCGCGCACGCAGCGCTGCGCCGAAGCGGCGCGCCGGTACGGGCGCTGCTCCAACCCGAGGAACACGTCCTTGAACTGCACCATGCCGGCGTTGGTGAACAGCAGCGTGGCGTCCCCGTGCGGCACAAGCGAGCTGGAAGCCACCTCCTGGTGCCCGTGGCTGGCGAAGAAATCCAGAAAACTGCGGCGGATGTCGGTGCTTTTCATGCGTCGTCGTCGGTGACGTTTGTCAGGGCTGCGCGAATCTGCGAACTGGTGAAACCGCGGGCCTGCAGCTGGCGCTGCTGGCGGGCGCGTTCTGCCAGGCTTGCCGTCGTTTGGCGACCGGCTTTCTGCGCATGCGCCGCGCGGCAAGCCGCATACCAGTCAGGGTGTTCTGTGTCGACCACACGGTCGATCACTTCACTGTCCACGCCGTGACTGCGCAAGTCGGCCTGGGCGCGCAGCGGCCCGTAGCGGCGCCGCAGCAGTTCGGTTACCCGCGCTTGCGCATACCGTGTATCGGACAGGTAACCGGCATCCACGAGGCGTTGCAGGGCGGTGTCGGCATGCTGCCGGTCGATGCCCCGCTGGGCGAGCTTCAGAGCCAGTTCACTGCGGGTGTGCTCGCGCCGGGCGAGCAACTTCAGCGCCTGCGCGTGGGCCGCTTCAGCCGGATCGTCCACGCCCCGTCACGAAGGCTCAGGCCGGACTCGCCGCCTCGGCCGCCACCTTGCGGGCCGGCAGCATGCGGCTGCGAATCAGCGCCTCGATGGCCTCGGCCGTTTCGGGGTTGGCACGCAGGAAATCGCGCACGTTGTCCCGACCCTGTCCGATGCGCTCGCCATTGTAGGAATACCAGGCACCGGATTTCTCGATCAGGCCCAGGTTCACGCCCAGGTCCAGGATTTCGCCCTCGCGTGACACGCCGCTGCCGTACAGGATGTCGAACTCGGCGGTCTTGAACGGCGGCGAGACCTTGTTCTTGACCACCTTGACGCGGGTTTCGTTGCCGATCACCTCTTCGCCTTTCTTGATCGAGCCGATGCGGCGGATGTCTAGTCGCACCGAGGCATAGAACTTGAGCGCGTTACCGCCGGTGGTGGTCTCCGGGCTGCCGAACATGACGCCGATCTTCATGCGAATCTGGTTGATGAAGATGACCGTCGTGTTCGAGCGGCTGATGCTGGCGGTCAGCTTGCGCAGGGCCTGCGACATCAGGCGCGCCTGCAGGCCGACGTGCGAGTCGCCCATCTCGCCCTCGATTTCGGCCCGCGGCGTCAGCGCCGCCACCGAGTCGACCACCACGATGTCAACGGCGCCGGAGCGCACCAACATGTCGACGATTTCGAGCGCCTGCTCGCCGGTGTCCGGCTGGGATATCAGCAGCTCGGCGATGTTGATGCCCAGCTTCTCGGCGTAGGACGGATCGAGCGCGTGCTCGGCATCCACGAAGGCCGCCGTACCGCCGAGGCGCTGCATCTGCGCCACGGTCTGCAGGGCGATGGTGGTCTTGCCGGACGATTCCGGGCCGAAGATTTCGATCACGCGCCCGCGCGGCAAGCCGCCAACGCCCAGCGCGATATCCAGGTTCAGCGAGCCGGTCGAAACCGCCTCCACGTCACGGACTGACCCGGGATCGCCCAGACGCATGACGGCACCCTTGCCAAACTGCTTCTCGATCTGCCCCAGCGCAGCTGTCAGTGCCTTCTGCTTGTTGTCGTCCATGCCGTTCCCGTGCCCTGCAGGCGGATGCAATGAGTCGGCGGGCATTATTCCACAGGGCGCCGCGGCTGGCCTAACACAAGGCCCACGGCGCTTGCCCTGGATGGCGATAGCGCAAGAGGCCCCGCCGCGTCGCCGTCCATGGCGACTTTGCCCTCCGTAGCACGGGCAGGAACCGGGAAATCGACAGGCGGCGGTGGAAAAAAAACCGGGCCGGGGTGACCCCGCGGCCCGGTAACGCCGATGAGGCAAACCGATTGTCGGCCGACTCCCTGTGCAAGGGGGAAGCCAGGGTGGCCGGGCCGACCGTCGATTCGCCGATGAGCGGTGTCAGCAGCCATGCCATCCGTGGCTGACTGCGCAGACCCATCAGGACACGCCCGCCGAGGCGTGTCCTGACGATCGACGCGCTGCCGCCTTCGTGGCGACGGCCTGACGACCGCTCAGGCAGTGCGGTGTTAAGCAGCGAGCGTGCCGTATACCGCCAAAGTTAATGTTCAAGCCGTTTTGCTGATCTGCTGGCCTGGTCGGGGTACGCCCTTCCGCAAGGATCGGCCGCTTTCAATGGACGAAATTGTCACCCCGGCCTAGACTTCAAGCCATCTTGTAACAATTTTGTCGGAATTCATGAGCAAGCCCGCATCGGATCTTCCGCCCGGTTCCGCCAGCCTCGTCTACCAATGGCAGGGCGATACCAAACATTTCCCCGACATCGAGGATCTGGCCCGGCGCTTGCGCTTCGCGCCCGCGGAGGGCCGGATCTGGCTCGACGACCAGCGGTCGATCCTGATGCGCGACAGCGCCTTTGGCTCCCTGCGGCGGGAACTGATCGAGTCGATCGGCTTCACGCGCGCGCGGACCGTGCTCAAGCGCGTCGGCTATGCCGAGGGCACACGAGACGCCGCCCTGGCGCGCCGGGTGCGGCCCGAGGGCGACCTGTTCGACGCCTTCGCGGTTGGCCCGCAGGTACACGCGCTCAGCGGTTTCGGTTGGCTGGAGGTACAGGAACTGCGCGTCGATCCGGTCACCAATGCGTTCTATGGCGCGTTTCTGCTGCGCGATTCGATCGAGGCAGACACCCACGTGAACACGCTTGGCGTCAGCGCCGAGGCGGTGTGCTGGACTGCCGTCGGTTATGGTAGCGGTTACAGCAGCGCCTTCGCCGGCCGGCCGATCATCGTGGACGAAGTGGAATGCCGCGCCATGGGCCACGACCACTGCCGCCTGATCGGTCGCACGGTCGAGGAATGGGACCGCCGCCGCCGCAAGGCGCCGTACTTTCGGCCGCAGGAGTTCGTCAACCGCTTCGGCAAGCCGGATGAAGACAGTGGCCAGGCACCCGCCTCGACCGGACCGGCCGTGGACGTCGTGGGCATTTCAGCCGGCTTTGGTGCCGCCATACACCTTCTGGGCAAGGCGGCGCCGACCGACGTCACCGTCCTGTTCCTGGGCGAAACCGGCGTCGGCAAGGAAATCTTCGCGCGCATGTTGCACCGCATGGGCCGTCGCAGCGAGCAGCCTTTCGTGGCGGTCAACTGCGCGGCCCTGCCGGAGAACCTGATCGAGGCCGAGCTGTTCGGCGTGGTCAAGGGCGCGTACACCGGCGCGACGGATTCACGCCCCGGTCGCTTCGAGCGCGCCCACGGCGGCACGCTGTTTCTGGACGAGATCGGCACCCTGACCCTGAGCGCGCAGGCCAAACTGCTGCGCGCGCTACAGGAGGGTGAGATCGAGCGCGTCGGCGACAGCCAGACCCGCAAGGTCGACGTGCGCCTGCTGGCGGCCACCAATGTCGACCTCAAGGACGCGGTCGCGCGGGGCACATTTCGGGAAGACCTATACTTTCGCCTGACCACGTTTCCGGTGCGCATCCCGCCGCTGCGCGAGCGGCGCGACGACATTCCGCTCCTGATGCGCCACTTCCTGCATCGGTTCAGCCAGCGTCACGGCAAGACCGCGGGCAGCTTTGCGCCGGAAGCCGTGGAAGCACTCCTGAGCTACGCCTTTCCCGGCAACATCCGGGAGCTCGAGAACATGATCGAGCGCGGCGTGCTGCTGGCGGACGACGGCGAGCCGATCGGCATCTCACACCTGTTCACCGCGCAGCAGGGAGCGCTGCCGGCCACCTTCGGCATCGACGCCCGCGGCCAGTTGGCCGAGCGATCCCGGGCCACGCAGGCAGACGACGGCAGCGAGAACCTGCGCGAGCGACTGGCGCCGCTGCTGGACACGCACAGCGGCCCGCTGGACGCCGCCGAACAGACCCTGATCGACCTGGCAATCGAACAGGCGGAAGGCAACCTCGCCCGGGCCGCAAGGCAACTGGGCATCAGCCGCCGCCAGCTTGCATACCGCCTGGAAAAACGCAGCGCCGGTCAGGCGCAGGGCCAGGCGTCGATCGACGAATAGCGCACGTCCCGGCCGACCGGCTGCGAACGCAGCAGGCAGAACTCGGTCGCCGACCAGGCCAGCGGCAGCATCGAGACCTCGCCCAGGCGCCGCAGCCGACGCAGCATGGTGACGTGCGCTGCGAACGGCCGCGGCGGCACCACCACGGTGTCGCGCACCGCCTCGCGCAGGGCCGCCGCCAGCGCCGTGGCCGCCGGCAGCGGCTGACTGGGCACTGCGCACAACAGCCGTGGGCCGGGCCAGTATTCGATTCGGTCGAGCGACATCCTGAACGATGCGCAGCGCACACCGGCCGCCGCCCGCCGCACCGCATCGAGCTGGCCCGGTAAAAGCTCGCCCAGAAACAGCAGCGTCAGGTGGATGTTTTCCGGTGCCACCGCGAAGCCGCCGCAGCGGCGCTGGCACCAGACAGCCAACCGGCCAAGCTCGGCCTGCAGCGCCGGCGGTGGCAGCAGGGCAAAAAACAGCCGCTCGCCGGCCATCAGGCCAGTCGCGCCGCCGCCAGCAGGGCCAGTTGCAGGGTGGCGCCGGCCAGCAGGCCGGCCGCCAGGTCGTCCAGCATCACGCCCAGACCCCCGCCGACCTGGCGGTCCAGCGCCCCGACCGGCCAGGGCTTGAGGATGTCGAAGGCGCGAAACAGCGCGAATCCCGCCAGGTAATGGGGCCAGGCCAGCGGCACCGCCAGCAGCGTCAGGGCCATGCCCACCACCTCGTCCCAGACGATGGCGGAGTGGTCCGATACCCCCAGGCGCCGCCCGGCAATGTCGCAGCACCACACACCGACCAGACTGAGCAGCGCCAGCACAATTGCGGCCACGGGCAGCGAAACCTGCGTCAGTGCGGCGGCCAGGGGCAGGCCCAGCAAGGCGCCGAAGGTTCCCGGCGCCCGCGGCGCCAGACCGGCGCCAAAGCCGAGTGCCAGTGCGCAGGCCGGCTGACGCAGCAGCGCCGCAGGCGGGCGGCGCGGTCGCTCAGCGGAAGTGGTCATGACCAGCCTGCGTTGCCGGCCGGGTTTGGCCGGCTTCATCAATCAGCCACAGTTCGGGCGCGGCCTCGATCTGGCCGACGCGGGTGAGCGCACAACCGACCTTCGCTGCCAACACGCCCAGGGCCGGCTCGTAGCGCGGGGGCACGGTGAAGCAAAGCTCGTAGTCATCGCCGGAACCGATCAGGCTTTCGTCAAAAGCCACACCAAGGGCACCCTCAGGCAGCGGCAAACGGGCCAGTTCGAGCCGGGCGCCGACACCGCTGCTGGCGCAGATGTGGCCCAGATCCGCCAGCAGGCCGTCGGAGACGTCGATGGCCGCGCTGGCCAGGCCGCGCAGGGCCAGGCCGAGCGCCACCCGCGGCTGCGGATAGTCGAGCCGCTGCGCGGCATGGGTGGCGAGCGCTGCCGGCAGCGTGATTTCGCCCCGCCGCGCCCGGACCGCCAGACCCGCCGCGCCAATCTCGCCGCTCACGTACACGCCATCGCCAGGTCGGGCGCCGCTGCGGCGCAGCGCCTGTCCACGCGGCACGTGGCCAAGGGCGGTGATCGTGACGGCCAGCGGCCCCCGGCAGGTATCGCCGCCGACCAGGGACACGTCGTACGTGCGCGCGAGCGCCGCGAAACCGGCCGCGAACGGTGTCAGCCAGGCGTCATCGGCCGCCGGCAGGGTTAGCGCCAGCAAGGCCCAGGCCGGCTCCGCGCCCATCGCAGCCAAGTCGGACAGATTTACCGCCAGAGCCTTGTGGCCGAGCGCCGCAGGCGGGCAATCGGCAAAGAAGTGCACACCGGCGACCAGCGTGTCGACCGTGACCACCAGCTCGTGTCCTGGTGGCGGGTCGAGCAGGGCGGCGTCGTCGCCGATGCCCAGCACGACGTCGGCGCGCTGCTGCGTCAGGGCGGCGAAATGGCGGGCGATCAGTTCGAATTCACCGGGCATTACGGCGGCGATCCGAGCGGGAGGGGCGCGTCAGGTCGGCAGCGCGCGCTCGGCGGCACGCAACTCGCGTGCCAGGCGATCGAGGATGGCGTTCACGTAGCGGTGGGCATTGTCGCCGCCGAACTGCTTGGTCAGCTCCATCGCCTCGGCGATGACGACCCGGAACGGAATGTCCCAGCGGGCTTCCAGCTCGTAGCTGCCCAGCCACAGGATGGCGTGTTCGACCGGGTCGAGCTGCTCCAGTGGGCGATCCAGCAGCGGCGCGATGCGCTGGTCGTACTCGGCGTGCCGGCGGCCGACCTCGGTCAGCAGCTCGTGGAAATATTCGGCGTCGATGTCGCCGAGTTCGCGCTCGGCCAGGAACTGGCTCTCGATGCTGGCCAGGCTGTCATCGCCGCCGGCCAACTGCCATTGATACAGGGCCTGCAGCGCGCCGCGGCGCGCCTTGGAACGGGCTCGGGACATGGGTTCACGCGCTCCGTCAGCCGATGGCGGCCAGCAGGTTGACCATTTCGAGCGCCGACAGGGCGGCGTCGGCGCCCTTGTTGCCGGCCTTGGTGCCGGCCCGCTCGATGGCCTGTTCGATGCTGTCCACGGTCAGCACGCCAAAGGCCACCGGCAGGCCGCTGCCCAGCGCCACCGACGACAGGCCCTTGGCGCACTCGCCGGCCACGTAGTCGAAGTGCGGCGTGGCGCCGCGGATGACGCAGCCGAGCGCGATCAGCGCGTCGACGCGGCCGGACGCGGCCAGGCGCTTGGCAGCCAGCGGTAGCTCGAAGGCGCCGGGCGCCCAGGCAACGGTGATGTCCGATTCCGCCACGCCGTGACGGCGCAGCGTGTCGATGGCGGCGGCCAGCAGGCGCTCGCTGATGAAGTCGTTGAAACGCCCGACGACGATGCCAAAACGGCTGCCGGCACGCGCCGTGAGGCCGCCGGAAAGCAGGGTGTGGGACGCACTCATGACCGGAATCATTCCTCGCGGGCCGCCTCGGGCGGCACGAAATCGACCAGTTCCAGGCCGAAACCGGCAAGACCGTGCAGTTTACGCGGCTTGCCCATGATGCGCATGCGCCCGACCCCGAGCTGGGCCAGGATCTGCGCGCCAACGCCGTACATGCGCAGCTCCGGGTTCGGGTCCAGGCCCGGCAGCGGCACACCCAGGTGACGCATCTTGTAGGCCTGCACTTCGCCCAGCAGGGTCTGGGGCAGGTCGGTGGGACTGAGCAGCACCAGCACGCCGCGACCGGCGTCGGCGATGGTCGCCAGCGCCCGGCGCACGGACCAGCGGTTCGGCGCCTGGGCGCCCAGGATGTCGCGCAGCACGCTGGCCTGCTGCACCCGCGCCAGGGTCGGCTCATCGCGGCGGATATCGCCCATCACCAGCGCCAGGTGCACCTCGCCGTGGTCGTTCTCGTGGAAGGCCACCAGCCGAAAGCTGCCGAATTCGCTCTCGAAGGTACTCTCGGCCACCCACTCGACCGAGCCTTCCTGCTCCACCCGATAGCGGATCAGGTCGGCGATGGTGCCGATCTTGAGGCCGTGCGTCCTGGCGAATTCGACCAGCTGCGGGTAGCGGGCCATGGTGCCGTCTTCGTTCAGGATCTCGACGATCACGGCCGAGGGCTCGAAGCCGGCCAGGCGTGCCAGGTCGCAGCCGGCCTCGGTGTGACCGGCGCGCGTCAGCACGCCGCCCGGCTGCGCGCGCAGCGGAAAGATGTGGCCCGGCATGACGATGTCGTTCGGCCTCGCATCGGGCCGCACCGCCGCCTGCACCGTCACCGCCCGATCGGCAGCCGAAATGCCGGTGGTGACGCCGCTGGCGGCCTCGATCGATACCGTGAAATTGGTAGTGTTCTTGTCGTTGTTGTCGGCCACCATCAGCGGTAGGTTCAGCTGCCGGCAGCGCGCCTCGGTCAGGGTCAGGCAGATCAGGCCGCGGCCGTAGCGGGCCATGAAGTTGATGGCTTCCGGGGTCACGCACTCGCCGGCCAGAATCAGGTCGCCCTCGTTCTCGCGGTCGGCGTCATCCATCAGGATGACCATCTTGCCGGCCCTGATGTCGGCGATGATTTCTTCGGTGCTGTTCAGGTGCATCTTCGGATCGATGGCGTTCATCGGTTCAGGAATCCATGTTCGGCCAGCAGGGCCATGTCGACATCGCCGCCCGTATCGCGCCCCAGCAGGCGCTCCAGGTAGCGGGCCAACAGGTCGACTTCGAGGTTGACGCGGCTGCCGGCGCGCAGCGCGTCGAGGCTGGTGTGGGTCAGTGTGTGCGGCACGATGTTGACACCAAACTGGGCGCCGCTGACGGTGTTGACGGTCAGGCTCACGCCATCCACGGTGATCGAGCCCTTGGCGGCGATGTAGCGGGCCAGCGCCGCGGGGGCACGCAGGGTAAAGCGCTGCGAGCGGCCGTCGGTTTGGCGCGACACGACCTCGCCGACGCCATCCACGTGGCCACTGACGATATGTCCGCCGAGGCGCTCGCCCACCGCCAGCGCGCGTTCCAGGTTCACGCGCTGGCCGACCGACCAGGCGCCCAGCGTGGTGCAGGCCAGTGTCTCGGCCGACACGTCGGCCACGAAGCCGTCGCCGCTGAACTCGACCGCCGTCAGGCACACGCCGCTGACGGCGATGCTCTCGCCAAGCGCGCCGTCGAGTAGCGGCAGGCCCGCGATGCGCAGGCGCGCGTCGGCGCCGCGCCGGTCGATGGCGGCGACCTGGCCGACGGTCTGGATGATGCCGGTGAACATGGCGTGGTGGGCTTCCGGGGGTCAGGCGCGAGCGGCCGGGCGCAGGCGCAGCCGAAGATCGGGGCCGAACGATAGAACGTCCAGCGGTTCCAGGTCGAGCCGCGCGTCCATATGCGGCACCGGCGGCAACTCGAACACCGGCCGGGCGTCGTGCCCGAGCAGGTGCGGTGCAATGTAGACGATCAGTTCGTCGACCAGAGCCGCCGCCAGGAACGCGCCGGCCAGGCGCGGTCCGGCTTCGACCAGCACCTCGTTGCACTGGCGCCGGCCAAGCTCATCGAGCAGCGCGCCAAGGTCGATGCGGCCCGCGCCCGCGGGCAGGGTCACGATCTGCGCCCCGGCCGCGGTCAGCGCGGCGGCTTGCGGTGCGTCCACTTGGCAGGTTGCCACCAGCGTGTTGCCCGGTTCGCGAAGCAGGCGCGCCGTCGGCGGCAACTTCAGCGCGCTGTCGAGCACTACCCGCAGTGGCTGGCTGGCGACGTCCGGCAGGCGCACGGTCAGTTGCGGGTCGTCCGCCAGCACGGTGCCGATGCCGGTGACGATGGCCTGCGAGCGCGCGCGCCAGCGCTGCACATCGGCACGCGCCGCCGGTCCGGTGATCCAGCGCGCGGCGCCATCCGCCAGCGCGCTGCGCCCGTCCAGGCTCTGCGCCATCTTCACCCGCACATACGGCCGCCCGGTCGCCATGCGCTTGATGAACCCCGGGTTCAGCGCCGCGGCCTCATCGGCGAGCAGGCCGCATTCGACATCGATACCGGCCTCGCGCAGCAGCGCAAGCCCCTTGCCGGCCACCTGCGGGTTCGGATCCTGCATGGCCGCCACCACGCGGGCGACGCCGGCGCCGATCAGCGCCTCGGTGCAGGGCGGCGTGCGGCCGTGGTGGGCGCACGGTTCGAGCGTCACATAGGCCGTGGCGCCGCCGGCCCGCGGGCCGGCTTCCAGCAGTGCGTTGACCTCGGCATGCCCCTCGCCGGCGCGGCGGTGGTAGCCCTCGCCAACCACCGCGCCATCACGCACCAGCACGCAGCCGACCAGCGGATTGGGCGCCGCGGTGTAACGCCCGCCCTCGGCCAGGGCCAGGGCGCGGCGCATCCAGTGGGCGTCGTCGGTCACGGCTCAGGCGGCCGACCAGTGGGCAGGCCGGCCTGCTCCAGGCGCTCCACTTCGTCCCGAAACGCGCGCAGGTCCTCGAAGCTGCGGTACACGGACGCAAAGCGCACGTAAGCGACCGGGTCCAGCACCCGCAGCTCGTCCATCACCCACTCGCCAAGCTGCAGCGACGGGCACTCGCGCTCACCCAGGCTGAGCAGCTTGCGCTTGATGCGCACCAGCACCGCGTCCACCTGATCGCTGCGCACCGGGCGTTTTTCGAGCGCCCGCTCCATGCCGGCGCGCAGCTTGGCCTCGTCGAAGGGCACCCGGCCGCCGTCGCGCTTGACGATGCGCGGCCAGGACAGCTCGGCCTGCTCGAAGGTGGTGAAGCGCGCGCCGCAGGTCAGGCATTCGCGCCGGCGGCGCACTCGATCGCCTTCTTCGGCCAGGCGCGAATCCACCACGCGGGTGTCGGGCGCGGCGCAGAATGGGCAGCGCACGACGGCAGGCCTAGTCGCCGTAGACCGGGAAGCGCTGGCACAGCGCCAGCACCTGCGCCTTGACGCGCTGCTGCACGGCCGTGTTTTCGAGATCATCGAGCAGGTCGCAGATCCAGCCAGCCAGCTCGCGCACTTCCGCCACGCCAAAGCCACGGGTGGTCGACGCTGGCGTGCCGATGCGGATACCGCTGGTCACGAACGGGCTTTGCGGGTCGCCCGGCACGGCATTCTTGTTGACCGTGATGTTGGCCGCGCCCAGCGCCGCCTCGGCCGCCTTGCCGGTCAGGCCCTGGTCGATCAGGTCGACCAGGAACAGGTGATTGTCGGTGCCGCCAGAGACCACCTTGTAGCCGCGATTGACGATCACATCGGCCATCGCCCGGGCGTTGTCCACCACCGCGCGCTGATAGTCCTTGAAGTCAGGTTGCAGCGCCTCCAGGAAGGACACCGCCTTGGCCGCGATGACGTGCATCAACGGCCCGCCCTGGCCGCCCGGAAACACGGCGGAATTAAGCTTTTTCTCGATGTCCGGGTTGGCGCGGGCCAGGATCAGCCCGCCGCGCGGCCCGCGCAGGGTCTTGTGGGTGGTGGAGGTGGTGACGTCGGCGATTTGAACCGGATTCGGATACAGCCCGGCCGCCACCAGGCCGGCCACGTGCGCCATGTCGACCACCAGGTAGGCGCCGACCGCATCGGCGATGGCCCGGAAGCGATGCCAGTCCATGGCCCGCGAGTAGGCGCTGAAGCCGGCGACGATGACCTTGGGCCGGCACTCGCGCGCCAAGTGCTCGACCTGATCGTAATCGACCAAGCCGGTGGCGATGTCGATGCCGTACTGCACGCCCCGATAGATCTTGCCCGAGAAGCTGACCGAGGCACCGTGCGTCAGATGCCCGCCGTGGGCGAGGCTCATGCCCAGCAGCGTGTCGCCCGGCTCCATCAGCGCCATGAACACCGCGGCGTTGGCCTGCGAGCCCGAATGCGGCTGCACGTTCGCGTAATCGGCGCCGAACAGCTCACGCGCCCGCTCGATGGCCAGCCGCTCGGCCACGTCCACGTACTCGCAGCCGCCGTAGTAGCGGCGCCCCGGATAGCCCTCGGCGTACTTGTTGGTCAGCTGCGAGCCCTGCGCCGCCAGCACGCGCGGGCTGGCGTAGTTCTCAGACGCGATCAGCTCGATGTGCTCTTCCTGGCGGCGCACCTCGTCCTGCATGGACTGCCACAGCTGGGGGTCGAAATCGGCAATGGTCAGGGCGCGGCTGAACACGGGCTTCACTCCGGAAGAGGCGTCGGCAGGAACGCGGCGTCACGCGCCGGGTCGACAGCGGGGGCGGGCGGACTAGTTTATCAGGCCGCCCCCGATCATCCGGGCACCCCACGGGCGGTTTGTTACCATCCGCCAGCCCCTGAATCTGCCCTGCCCACGCCGTGAAGCTGACCGATACCGCACAGCTCGCCGACCTGCACGCCCGCATCGACGCCGCCTGCCAGCGCCTGGAGATAGACGGCGCGCAGGGCCTGCCCGATCCGGCCGAATGGGCCATCCTGCCGCGTCACGACGACGACCGGGCGCTGTTCGAGGAGCTGTGCTTCCATATGTTCGCGGCCGGTTTCTCGCGCGAGGTGGTGCGCCAGAAATGGCCGGCCACGCGCAGCGCCTTTGCCGATTTCGACATCGCCGAACTGGCCGGCTGGGATGGCGCTCGGCTGGAACCGCTGGTCACCGACCGGGCGCTGATCCGCAACCGGCGCAAGATCGAATCGGTGGTGCACAACGCCGGCGTGGTGCAGGCGCTGGCCGCCGAACACGGCTCGTTCAGGGCCTGGCTGGGCAGTTATGCGGCCGGGCAACTGCATGTGCTGCACAAGGAGATTGCGCGCCGCTTCGCCAGCGTGGGACCGAGTGCCGGCGAGTGGTTTCTGCTCACGGCCGGCTTCGCATACTACTTTCGCACCGACCACGCGCAGCGCCTGTTGCAGCGGCTGGGCCTGCTGCCGGCGCGGGTGCGGCCCGAGGATTTCAACACCGTGATGGAATCGGTGCATCAGGCCAGCGGCGCCAGTCGCTGGGCGGTCAGCGCGCAGATGTTTCGCTTCGCCAGCGGTTTTCACCTGCGCGAGGGCATTTGCCAGGAATCGCCGCGCTGCCCCAAATGCCCGCTATGGGATTACTGCGACCACTTCAATCAGGCCGGGACTGGCTGATGCGTACCTGCATGCCCGGTTGCAGCAAAACGTTGGGGCTGAGCACCACCCTGGCGTCGCGCTCGAGGCCGGTGACAACCTCGATCTTGGCGCCCAGATTGCGCCCCACGGTAACCGGCAGCAGTGCGTAGCGCTGATCGGTGCCGATCACGCCTACCACGCTGCGCCCGGCCTGGTTGCCCACGGCCCTGGCCGGCACCAGCAGCGCAGCGGGCCGGCGCAGCAGCAATTCCGCTTCGCCCACCAGGCCGGCCGGCAGGCGCAAGCCCGGATTGGCCATCGAAAGCTCCACCCGCAGGGTGCCCAGCTGCGGATCGATGGCACCGGAGCGGCGTGTCAGGTGCGCCTCGAACACCTCGCCTGGCATCTCCTCGAAGCGCAGCCTGGCGCTGCCTTGCGCCGGCAGGTGCACGGCGGCGGCCTGGGGCACGTCCAGCTCCACGCGCAGTTCATCGAGCCGGACCAGGCGGAACAGCGGACGGTCATCGCCTGTGCTGCTGCCGGAAACGTAGTCGCCGCGCTCGATGTGGCGCTCGGCAATGGTGCCGGAAAACGGCGCCCGCACGGTCTGGAACGACTGCAACTGGCGCAGGTGTGCCAGTTCGGCCTGGGCGGCGTCGCGGTCGGCAAGCGCCTTGGCCAGCGCGGCCTCGCGCTCGTCCAGCAGCTGCTGCGACAGCCAGCCGCGCTGCGCCAGGGGCCGGCTGCGCTCGACGCTGGTGCGCGCCAACTGCAGGGAGGCCCGCGTTTGCGCCAGCAAAGCCGCGGCCCGTTGCGCCTGGCGGTCGATCTCGGGCGCCGAGATCACCGCCAGCACCTCACCTTTCTGGACCCGGTCGCCGATGTCGACGCGCCGCTCGGCGATGAAGCCGGTGGCACGCGCGCGAATCAGCGCCTGCTCGACCGGCGCCGTGCGCGCCGGCAGGCGTATCAACTCGGCAGCCGCGGTCGGTTCGGGAAGCACGGTGCGCACCAGCGGTATCGCCACGGGCGGTGCCTCGGGCCCGGTCGCCCCGGCGGAGGGCTGGCCGCAGGCGGCGAGCGTCAGCAGCGCCAGCAACAGGCCGCCGGCGCGCAGTGCGCGGCCGGCAAGTCCGGTCGGTCGAGGGTGCGTCATGGGTGGTCCTGCGCCGGTTGCATCAATTGAGCCTGGTGGTGCCGCGCCACGGCGCCGCGACCGGCGAAGCGCGCATACAGCAGCGGCACGATCAGCAGCGTGGCCACCGTACCCAGCAACAGGCCGCCGACTACCGCGCGCCCGAGCGGCGCGTTCTGCTCGCCGCCTTCACCCAGGCCAAGCGCCATCGGCAAGGTGCCGACGATCATGGCCAGTGCGGTCATCAACACCGGCCGCAGGCGGGTGGTGGCGGCCTCGGTCGCGGCAGCCAGAGCGCTTTGACCGGCGGCCAGGCAGTCGCGGGCGAAGCTGCCGACCAGCACGCTGTTGGCGGTGGAGACGCCAACCACCATGATCACGCCCATCAGGGCGGGCACCGAGACCGGCGTGCCGGTCAGCCACAGCGCGAAAACCGCGCCGGACAGCGCAAACGGCAGCCCGCCCAGGGTCAGCAGCGGCAGGCGCCAGGACTGGAAATTCACCGCCAGCACCAGAAACACCAGCACGGCGGCGATCGCCAGCCCGCCGGCGAGCTGCGCATAGGCTTGCGCCATCAGCCGGGCCTGGCCGGCGACCTCGATCCGGTTGTCGGGCTGTTGCTGGGTGCGCAAGGTCTCGAGCAGGCGCTCGACGTCGTCGTTGACCGCCCCCAGGTCGCGGCCGGCGACATTGGCCAGCACGTCGATCGTCGGCGCTAGCGTGGTGCGGCTGATCAGCGCCGGCATCCGGCGCGCCTCGACGCTGGCGATGGTCCGCAGGCTGACGGTGCCCCCGCTGCTGCCGCGCACCCGGATGTTGAGCAGGTCCTCGATGCCCGGCAAACGGGCGGGCGGGGCCTGCACCTGAACCGTGTAGGAACTGCCGGCGGCATCGTCGGCCCAATAGCTGGGGCTGACCGTCCCTGCCGACCCCAACAAGCCCAGCAGCGCGTCGCCCACATCGCGCTGGCTCACGCCCAGTTGCAGCGCGCGCACGCGATCGATCCGGATGAAGTACTCGGGCAGATTCGGCACCTGGCGCTGGATCACGTCGACCACGCCGGGTATCTCCCGCAAGCGTTCCATCAAGGTGCCGGCGAGCGCCAGGTTGCCGGCCACGTCGCGCCCGAGCAGGCGAATGTCGAGCAGGCTCGGCCAGCGGCCCGACAGGGTCTGCGCGGTGGCATCGGCAGCCAGCGCATGCAGCGCGAGGGATGGAAAGCGCGTGGCCAGGCGCTGGCGGATTGCGGACAGGTAATGCGCCGCCGGCGCATGCTCGGGGGTGAGCTGTATCAGCAGCTCGCCGTCGAAGCTGCCGATCACCGGGCTCGTCACCCAGGCCAGATTGACCGGGTCCGGCGCGCCCAGGTTCTCGGCGATGCCGGCGATCTCCTCGGCCGGGATGATGCGGCGAATCTCGCGCTGCACGTCGGCAAACAGGCGCGCCGTGTCCTCCAGGCGCGTGCCGGGGGGTGCCCGCAGGTAGAGGCGGATGAGCCCGGCGTCGGTGCTTGGAAAAAACTCGCGCCCCAGGTTCACGGCGGCGGCCAGGCCCAGCAACAGGACCAGCAGCGCCGCGGCCGAGACCGGCCAGAAACGCGGCAGCAGCCGATCCAGCAGCCGCCGGTAAGCCGCCTGCAGCGCCTCCAGGCCGTGTTCCAGCGCCGCGTGCAAGCGCGAGAGGCCCCGCCCGGGCGCGCCTGCCGTGGCCCGGCGCCCGAGCTCCGGCGCGAGCATCAGATAGGCCAGCGTCGGCACCAGCGTGCGCGACAGGACGAAGGAGGCGATCAAGGCAAAGATCACCGCCAGCGCCAGCGGCGCGAAGATGTAGCGCGCCACCCCGCTGAGCATGAACATCGGCGTGAAGACGATGCAGATGCTCGTGGTCGACACGAACTCGGCAAATACCACTTGCTGCGCGCTGCGCAAAATCGCCTCGCGTAACGGCCAGCCCGCTGCGGCGTTGCGGTTGATGTTTTCGATCTCCACCAGCGCGTTGTCGACCAGCAGGCCGATGGCCAGCGCCAGCCCGCCCAGGGTCATCAGGTTGAAGCTGTGGCCACTGGCCAGCAGGCCGCATACCGACGCCAGCAAGGCCAGGGGTATCGAGGTCAGGACGATCAGCGTAGAGCGCCAGGAGCCCAGAAACAGCAGCACCACGCTGGCCACCAGCAGCGCCACCACGACGCCCTCCTTGACCACGCCGCCGATTGCCGCGCGCACGAACTGCGACTGATCGAACAGCGGCTCGATCCGCATGCCCGCCGGGGCGGCGGCCCGGATCTGCGGCAGGCGCGCGAGCAAGGCATCGACGATATCCACGGTCGAGGCATTGCCAAGCTTGAGCAGTTGCACGATGACCGCGTTGTTGCCGTCCAGGCGCGCGATGTTGGTCTGTAGCGCCGCGCCATCGCGTACGTTGGCCACATCGCGCAGCAGGATCACCCGCTCGCCGACGGTGCGCAGCGGCAGGTTCTCGAACGCCGCGACCTGGGTCGGGCTGGCGTTGACGGTCACCTGCAGTTCGCGCCCGCCTTCGCGCAGCACCCCGGAGGGCAGGGTCAGGTTTTGCGCGTTGACGGCCTGGATGACATCGCTGGGGGCCAGCGCGTGCGCCCGCAGCGCCGCCGGATCGAGGTCGATCATCACCTGCCTTTGCGCGCCGCCGTAGGGCAAGGTCATGCGCACGCCGGGAATGGTCTGGATGAGTCCGCGCAGTCGCAGCCTGGCAAAATCGAAAATCTGCGCATCGTCGAGCGTGTCCGACGACAGCGCCAGCTGCACGATGGGCACGCTGGACTGCGAATAGCGCACGATGATCGGCGGCGTGGCGCCCGGCGGCAGACGGCGCAAGATGGTCTGCGAGATCGCCGTGACCTGGGCGATCGCCAGCTCGACGTCGACGTAGGGCTGAAAGTCCACGGCGATGATGCTGGCGCCGCTGAAGGTCTCGGCCCGCACCTCGCGCACGTCGTCGACGTTGTTGAGAATGGAGACCTCGCTGAACGAGGCGACCTTGGTCGCCATCTCGCGGGCATTGAGCCCGCTGTAGGTCCAGATGACCGTCACCGCCGGAATGTCGACCCGCGGCAGGATGTCGGTGGACATGCGCCGCGCCGCCAGCACCCCGAACAGCAGGATCGCGATCACCAGCACGCCGACGCTGTAGCGGTGGTCCAAGGCGTAACGGACTATCCACATGGCGGCCGCCGCCGTGGATACACCCGCGCAGCGATCGCCGGGCCGGGCTGCCAAAAAACGGGTCGAGCAGGATGCATGGGGGCGTCTGGGGCGTGGCGGGTGCGTTGATCCTTGGCCACCGGCATTAAGGCAGCGTTAACGCCCGGGTCGGCAGCCAACCGTCCGGCAGCCGTGGGGATGCGCCGGCGCTGCCGGGCCGCTGGGCAGCGGCGATCGGCGCGCCAGGAGCGCGCTGGCCGCCCCGGGCCCATTTTTGCGAGGTGTGACGATGCACGTGTTGTTGATCGAGGACGACGCCCTGGTGGGCGCCGGCATCGAGGCCGGGCTGCGCCTGCACGGCCTTGCGGTCGATCGCCTAAGCACCGTGACTGAAGCCGACGCGGCCCTGCAGGCGTTTCACACCGATGTAGTGATCCTCGACCTCGGACTGCCCGACGGCAGCGGCATGACGCTGCTGGCGCGCCTGCGCCAGCGCGGCGACAGCGTCCCGGTGCTGGTGCTCACCGCCCGCGATGCGGTGAAGGACCGGGTCGCCGGTCTGCGGGCCGGGGCCGACGACTACCTGCTCAAGCCTTTCGATCTCGATGAGCTGGTGGCGCGGCTGCAGGCGCTGCTGCGGCGGGCCGGCGGGCACAGCCAGCCGATGCTGGTGCACGGTCCGCTGCGCCTGGACCCGGTGAGCCGGCAGGTATGGCTGCACGACGCGCCGGTCAGCCTGTCGCGCCGCGAGCTGGCCTTGCTCGAGGTCTTGCTGCACTCACGGCGCGCGGTTTTGAGCGCCGAGCAGCTCAAGGACAGCCTGTACGGCTTCGAGGCGGAAGTGGAGAGCAACGCCGTCAACGTGCACATCCACCATCTGCGCCGCAAGCTCGGCAGCGGCATCGTCAAGACGGTGCGCGGCCTCGGTTACCAGCTGGGCGAGCCGGCGCCGCTGCCCACCGACCAGGTGCCGACATGAGCCTGCAGCGCCGGCTGCTGGCCACGCTGGGCCTGTCGCTGTGCCTGCTGTGGGGCGCCGCCGCGGCCTGGCTGCTGCGCGACCTGCACCGACAATGGGCCACGACGCTGGATCAGCGCCTGGCGGCATCGGCACGCATGGTCGCCGCTTTGGTGGCGCAACTGCCGGCCGATGTCTGGGAGCGCGGCAGCGGGCCGGCGCTGTCGATTCCCTCCAGCACCGGCCTGGCCTGCCAGGTCAGCTCCCCGCGCGGCCAGATCATCGCCCGCACGCACGGTGCGCTGCCCGGCGTACTGGACGGGAACGCGCCCGGCTTCGGCGAGCGCACGGTCGACGGCGAGCGCTGGCGGGTCTTCACCTACCTGCACGGCCGCCTGCGCATCACCACCGCCGATCGGCTCGTCGAGCGCGAAGCCCTGCTGCGCAACGTCGTGCTGGTGGCGGTGCTGCCGTTTGCCGTGGCGTTGGTCGGCAGCATGGGCTCGCTGTGGTGGGGGGTGCGGTCGGGCCTGCGGCCGCTGCAGCAGTTGCGGCGCACGCTCGGGCGCCGCCATCCGGAAGCGCTGGCCCCGGTCGAGGCAGCAGCCCTGCCGGCCGAGCTGCAGCCGCTGGTGACGACCCTCAACCACCTGTTGGCGCGCATTCGCGAAACGCTGGCTCGCGAGCAGCGCTTCACCAGCGATGCGGCGCATGAGCTGCGCACGCCGCTGACTGCCATCAAGACCCACCTGCAGGTGGCACGCCGCGTCGATGGCGCGGCCGCGGCGGTGGCCCTGGGCCACGCCGAAGAAGGCGTAGCCCGGTTGCAGCGCACCCTGGAGCAGTTATTGACCTTGGCGCGCCTGGAAGGCGGCCAGCCGTGGCAAGAAGGCGCGCCCGCATTGGCCGAGGACGTGGCGCGCCTGGCGCTGAGCGATCTGTCGGCGCCGCAGCGGCTGCTGCGCAGCGGGCCGGCCATCCACGCGCGGCTGGCGATACCGCGGGAGCTGGCCGCCACGGCGCTGCGCAACCTCCTCGAAAACGCCCTGCGTCACACCCCGCCGCCGTCGACCGTCACGCTGCAGCTGAGCCGGGATGCCGAAGGCGTGCATTTTCGTGTCATCGACCAGGGACCGGGGGTCAGCGACGATCAACTGCCGTACCTGACCCAACGCTTCTGGCGTCAGGGTACAGGCGCGGGCAGTGGCCTCGGGCTGGCCGTTGTCGCAGCCATCGCCGCACGCTTTGGCGGGCGACTGTCATTCGGCCGGCGACCCGGCGGCGGGCTGGACGTCCGACTGACCCTGCCCGAGCGCACGTGCCGCGGCTCAGCGCCCCCACCACCCGACGGCGCTGCGCCGTGCGACACCCGCGCCGGATGACGACACCGCCCGTGGATCAGCGCCCATCCTGGCCGAGCAGACCATCGAACAAGCCCGGCTCATCACCGGCCCCGTCCTGCGGGTCGCTAGACGGCGCAGACGGGATGGTGGCGGTGGCCTCGGCTGTGCCTTCGACGGTTTCGTACTGACGGGCTTCCTCGGTCTCGACGAAACGGGCCAGATCGCGGCGGCCGGGTTTTTTCCCGTCTTCCGAACCGACGCCGCCGATCAGGCGCGCCAGGCGGCTACCGGACTGCTCGGCCTGCGCCGGCACGTCGACCGTGGTGCGCGTGCTGGCGGTCAGCAGATTCTTTTCACGCGCCCCGGCAACCGGCAGCACGTCGCCTTCCACACGCGCCAGGCGGTCGCCCTCGAACAGCAGCGTCACGGTGCGCTGCGCGCGCATCTCATAGCCCTTGCGCTCGGTGTAGGTGTAGTCCCAGCGCTCGGGCCGGAACGGGTCGCGCAACTGTGGCGTACCCAGCAGGGCGCGCACGCGCTCGCGGTCCATGCCCGGCTGCAGGCGCGCCAGCATGGCCGCATCGACCACGTTGCCCTGGCGAATGTCCATGCGATAGGGCGCCAGCGCCGGAATCAGCGGCCGCGCATCGGCGGCATCCGGCTGGCGACCGGCGCAACCGGTCAGCAAGAGCGCAAGGGCCACAGCCGGCAGTAGACGTTGCATCGGGATGAGTTCCGGGCGGGGCGGCATGCCCGGCGGACAGGCCGGGAAGACAGGACGAAGGCTAGTTTACAATGCCGCCAGGCCCCGGCAGGGATGTTCGGCGCCCGGCCCGCATGCGTTTGCGGCTTGCGCCCGTGCCTTGCCCCCGCAGCTTTCCCGAGAATACCCATGGCCAACAGCAATGTCCTGCGCAAGGCCGGCCTGAAGGTCACCACGCCGCGCCTGCGCATCCTGGAGTTTCTGGAGACCAGCGACCAGCGGCATGTCACCGCCGAGGACGTGTACCGCGCCCTGCTGGGCACCGACGAGGAAGTGGGCCTGGCCACCATCTACCGCGTGCTGACGCAGTTCGAGCAGGCCGGCATGGTGGTGCGCCATCACTTCGAGAGCGAACGGTCGGTGTTCGAGCTGGGTACCGGCGTCGGCCCCTGCCACCACGACCACCTGGTGTGCGAGCGCTGCGGCGCGGTGCTGGAGTTTCGGGACGATGCCATCGAGGCCGCCCAGCAGCGCATCGCGGCGGAACGCGGCTTCAAGGTGACCGACCACAGTCTGTACATCCACGGCGTCTGTGACGCCTGCCAGCGCGAGGCGGCCGAGCGCGGTCGCTGACCGGCTTCGTCACCCGCCGGCCGAAACCTTGGCACCGGCCGGCGCATCCAGGCGCAGCATCACTGCGATCTCGTCGCAGCGGTTGAATTTGTAGCATTTCACGCACACCTGCCAGACCTTCTCCGGCAGGTCGTCCTTGCTGACCACCTCGAAGCCCAGGCGGGCGAAGAAGCCCGGCACGTAGGTCAGCGCCATCAGGCGCTTCAGGCCCACTGCTCTGGCCTGCGCCATCAGCGCCCGTGTCAGCTGCTCGCCGATACCCTGGCGGTGAAAGGCCGGCGCCACCGCCAGGCTGCGCACCTCGCCCAGGTCCGGGCCCATGATTTCCAGTGCCCCAACGCCGGCCAGGGCGCCATCCCGTTCGGCGACGATGAAGTCACGCACGTGTCGCACCAGGTTTTCCTGCGTGCGCGGCAGCAGGTTGCCGGCTGCGGCCTGCGCGCGCAGCAGGGCGTGTATGGCCGGCACATCGGCCAGCCGGGCCGGGCGCACGGAAAATTCGCGATCGGACATGGCTCAGGACTGCTGCGCAGCGTTCAGCATTTCGGCCGCGTGGGCGCGCGTGCGCTCGGTGATGTTCAGGCCGCCCAGCATGCGCGCGATTTCGTCCACCCGCGCGCCGGCCGGCAGGCGCTCGACCGCCGTGGCCGTGCGCGCTTCGCCTGCCTGCTTGCTCACGCGCAGGTGGTGGTGCGCCTGCGCGGCCACCTGCGGCAGGTGGGTGATGCACAGCACCTGCCGCTTGGCGCCCAAGCTGCGCAGCAATCGGCCGACGGTTTCGGCCACCGCGCCGCCGATGCCCACGTCCACCTCGTCGAAGATCAGGGTCGGGATTTCGCCCTGCGCGAGGGTGGCGGCCTGAACGGCCAAGCTGATCCGCGACAGCTCGCCACCGGAGGCGACCCGCGCCAGCGGCCGCCAGGTGTCGCCGGCATTGGCCAGGATGCGAAATTCCACACGCTCGGCGCCGGCCGCACTGGCGTTGCCATCCTCGAGCGGCAGCAGCGCAACCTCGAAACGCGCGCCGGGCATGCCAAGGCCACCGATGCACTCGCTGACCTCGCCGGCCAGGCGCGCGGCGGCGGCGCGGCGGGCAGCCGTCAAGGCGGCCGCGGCTGTCTCATAGTTCGCGAAGGCGGCGCGCTGTGCCTGCTCCAGCGCCGCGCGGGGCAGGCCGGCCTCTTCCAGCGCCGCCCGTTCATCGCGCAGGGCGCCGTGCAGCACGGCCAGCTCGGCCGGGGCCACCTGATGCTTGCGCGCCAGCGTCATGGCGGCGGCAACGCGGTCTTCCAGCCAGCGCAAACGGGCCGGATCGAGGTCCAGTTTTTCCAGGTAATGGCGCAGCGCCGATACGGCCTCGGACAGCTGCGCCAGCGCGCCGTCGAGCAATCCGACGACACCGGCAAGGCGCTCATCGAAGCCTGCCAGACGCTGCAACTGGCCGGCTGCCTGCGCCATCTGGCCGTAGGCGCCGGCGCCATCGTCGTCCAGGGCGCGCAGCGCGGCGCCACCGCCTTCGACCAGCGTCTGGGCGTGCCCGGCACGGCGCAGCTCGGCATCGATCTGTGGCCACTCGTCGGCGCCCAGCGCCAGCGCGTCCAGTTCGTCCAGCTGGTAAGCGAGCTGCTCCAGGCGCTGCGCGCGGCCGGCGGCGCTCGCCTCTGCTTCGTCCAGTGCGCGGCTGGCCGCCTGCCAGCGGGCGTGGGTATCGGCGACGGTATCCAGCAGCGGCCCGGCGCCGGCGTAGCGGTCCAGCAGCGCCCGCTGCGCGGCCGGTCGCAGCAGGGCCTGATAGGCGTGCTGGCCGTGGATGTCTACCAGCAACTGCCCGAGCTCGCGCAGCAGGCCGGCCGCCACCGGGCGGCCATTGACGTAAGACCGCGAGCGGCCGTCGGCGCGCACGGTGCGGCGCAGGATGCAGTCACTGCCGTCGGCCAGGTCGTTGGCATCCAGCCAGGTTAGCGCGGCGGGTACCCCTGCGACGTCGAACACGGCCGTCACCTCGGCCTGCTCGGCGCCGACCCGGATCGAATCGGCGCCCGCGCGTTCGCCCAGGGCCAGCAGCAGCGCGTCCACCACCAGCGATTTGCCGGCGCCGGTCTCGCCGGTCAGCGCGGTGAGGCCGGTTTCGAACTCGAGCTCGGCCGCCTCGACGATGGCGAAATTTTCGATGCGCAGTCCGACCAGCACCCTCAGCCTCCCCAGTGCATTTTGGTGCGCAGCAGCTCGAAATAGTCGTAGCCGGCCGGATGGATCAGGCGCAGCGGGCGCTCGCGGGCGCGGATCAGCACCCGGTCGCCGATTTCCAGCGGCAGGCTTTGCTGGCCGTCGCAGACCACCCGCGCCCGGGACCAGCTGTCGTTGGTCAATTCGATTTCGATTGCTTGCTGGGCACCCAGCACCATCGGCCGGATGGCCATCGTGTGCTGGCAGATCGGCACCACCACCAGCGCCAGCAGGTCCGGATACAGGATCGGCCCGCCGGCCGACAGCGCGTACGCGGTCGAACCGGTCGGCGTGGCCACGATCAGGCCGTCGGCGCGCTGGCGGTTCAGCAGCCGGCCGCCGGCGCGGGTCTCGAATTCGATCATCTTGAGGCTGTCCCACTTGTGCAGGGCCACCTCGTTCAGGGCAATGCCGGTGCCCAGCACCTGCCCGCTGCGGTGGATTTGAACCTCCAGCAGCAGGCGTTCCTCGGCAAAGAATTCGCCGCGCAGGATGCTCGGCAGCACGTCGAAGGTTTCGGCCGGCGAGATGTCCGCCAGAAAGCCCAGACGGCCCAGGTTCACGCACAGCAGCGGAATGTCGAGTGCCGCCAGGATGCGCGCCGCGGCCAGCAGGGTGCCGTCGCCGCCCAGCACGATGCCAAGATCTGTGCCTTCGGCCGCCAGGCGGCCGCGAACCCGCGCATCGGCGGCGGCGTCCGAGTCGGGCCGCACCTGCGCACCGCCGACCCGGCAGCCCAGCTGCGGCAATGCCGCGCGCAGGCGATCGGCCAGGCCACTGACGACGGCATCGTCACGGTGCCACAGCAGGGCGGGCTGGCGAAAAGCGAGCGGCATGGTGGCACGGGCGGCGAGCGGGGCGCGCGCGACTCTAGCACGCGCCGCCGGCGCGTCAGCGGCCGGGTCGGGCGACAGATTCGGGGGCGGGCGGCCGGAGCGTTCGGTCATTTGTTTATAGTATGGCCAGACCGCGTATCCAGTCGGCAAACCCGAGTTCGCCGTGCCCGCGCCCAGAAGCACTACCTCCGACGAGCTGAACGACCGTGCCCTGAGGCTGCTCAAGGGGCTGGTGGAGCATTACGTCGCCGACGGCCGGCCGGTTGGATCCAAGACCTTGGCACGCGATCTGGATCTGGGTCTGAGCCCTGCCACGCTGCGCAACGTCATGGCCGACCTGGAGCGGCTGGGCCTGATCGCCGCGCCGCACACCTCGGCCGGGCGCATCCCGACGGCCAAGGGCCTGCGGATGTTTGTCGACACCCTGTTGCGCGCCACGCCCATCGACGACACCGAAGAAGGCATGCTGCGCCAGCAGCTGGGCGCCAGCACCGACCCCGGCGGGCTGGTGGAGACGGCCGGCCGGCTGCTGGCGGATCTGAGCCAGCAGGCCGGCGTGGTGTTGTTGCCGCGGCGTGACGTGGCACGCCTGCGGCAGGTGGATTTCGTCAGCCTGTCGGACGGCCGGCTGCTGGTGATCCTGGTCACCGACGACGGTGACGTGCACAACTGGGTGGTCCGCCAGCCGCGCAGCTACAGCGAGGCAGCCCTGACGCAGGCAGCCAACTACCTGACCGAGCACCACGCCGGCCAGACCCTGGCGCAGATGCGCGGCGCCATCCTGAAGGAGCTGCAACGGGCGCAGGCGGCGGTCGGCGCGTTCATGGAAACCATGCTCGACCTGGCCGAGCGACTGGTGCCGCCACCGGCCGGCGGCGATGTCGCCGGCGACTACCTGATTCGCGGCGAGTCGAACTTGCTGGTCGGCGCCGACCCGGCACCGGATCTTGGCAAGCTGCAGGCGCTGTTTCGCGCCTTTGGCGAGAAACGCGAGCTGCTGCACGTGCTCGACGAATGCCTGCACGGACAGGGCGTGCAGATTTTCCTGGGCGCCGAGTCGGGCTACCAGTTCCTGGGCGATTACAGCCTGGTGACCGCGCCTTACGAGGTCGATGGCCAGGTCGTCGGCGCGCTGGGCGTCATCGGTCCGTCGCGCATGCCCTACGAGCGGGTGGTGTCGGTGGTGGATGTGACCGCCCGCCTGCTGGGCGCGGCCTTGAATCGGCGTCTGCCCGCCCCCAGCTGAGCGCACACGTCCTGAATGCAGGGCCGATGAGGATGGGCCCGCTGGCCCCAATCGCACCTTTTTTCGAGAGTTTGCCCATGACCGACCCGACCGATCCGCCGGTGGCCGATGAGCCGGCGGCCGAGCCGCAAACCGACGCCACCACCGCCCCGCCGCCGGAAACCCTGGAGCAGGCGCAGGCCCGCGCCGACAGCGCGCGCGACCAGATGCTGCGCGCCCATGCCGACATGGAAAACCTGCGGCGGCGCTACGAGCGCGAGCTGCAGAACGCCGTCCGCTATGGCGTGGAGACCCTGGTGGCTGAACTGCTGCCGGTCCGGGACAGCCTGCAGGAGGGTCTCAAGGCCGCCGAGGCGCAAGGTATCGACCCCGCTGTGGCGCTCGACAAGATCCTCGAAGGCACGCGCATGACGCTGGGCATCCTCGACAAGGTGCTGACCAAGGCCGGCCTGAGCGAGGTCCACCCGCAGGGCGAACCGTTCAATCCCGAGCTGCACCAGGCCCTGAGCCTGGCCGACTCTGCCGAGCTGCCGCCCAACCACGTCGTGCACGTGGTGCAGACCGGCTATCGCCTGCACGACCGGCTGGTGCGTCCGGCCATGGTCATAGTTTCGAAATAGACGCTTGAAACCGGGCGCTGGCGACACCACCTGACCGACAACGCCCAATCCCCCGTTCACGGAGACCCTGCACATGGCCAGAATCATCGGCATCGACCTTGGCACCACCAATTCCTGCGTGGCGGTCATGGAAGGCGGCAAGCCGCGCGTGATCGAAAATTCCGAGGGTGACCGCACCACCCCGTCCATCATTGCCTTCACCAAGGACGGCGAGGTGCTGGTCGGCCAGTCGGCCAAGCGCCAGGCAGTCACCAATCCGCACAACACGCTGTACGCGATCAAGCGCCTGATCGGCCGCCGCTTCGACGACCCGGTGGTCAAGAAAGACATCGGCATGGTGCCGTACAAGATCATCAAGGCCGACAACAACGACGCCTGGGTGGAGGTCGACGGCAAGAAGATGGCGCCGCCGGAGATCTCCGCCCGCGTGCTGCAGAAGATGAAAAAGACCGCCGAGGATTACCTGGGCGAGCCGGTCACCGAAGCCGTCATCACCGTGCCGGCCTATTTCAACGACTCCCAGCGCCAGGCCACCAAGGATGCCGGCCGCATCGCCGGGCTGGACGTCAAGCGCATCATCAACGAGCCGACCGCGGCCGCGCTGGCCTACGGCCTGGACAAGAAGCGCGGCGACCAGAAGGTGGCCGTGTATGACCTGGGCGGCGGCACCTTCGACATCTCCATCATCGAGATCGCCGAAGTCGACGGCGAGCACCAGTTCGAGGTGCTGGCCACCAACGGCGACACCTTCCTGGGTGGCGAAGACTTCGACATGCGCCTGATGAACTACCTGGCCGACACCTTCAAGAAGGACAGCGGCGTCGACCTGCGCAACGACCCGCTGGCCCTGCAACGCCTCAAGGAAGGCGCCGAGAAGGCCAAGATCGAGCTGTCCTCCGCGCAGCAGACCGAGATCAATCTGCCCTACATCACCGCCGACGCCAGCGGTCCGAAGCACCTGAACATCAAGCTGACCCGCGCCAAGCTCGAATCCCTGGTCGAGGACCTGATCACGCGCACGCTCGAGCCGTGCCGGATCGCGCTCAAGGACGCCGGTCTGTCGGCCAGCCAGATCGACGAGGTGATCCTGGTCGGCGGCCAGACGCGCATGCCCAAGGTGCAGGAGGCGGTCAAGGATTTCTTCGGCAAGGAGCCGCGCAAGGACGTGAACCCGGACGAAGCCGTCGCCGTGGGCGCCGCCATTCAGGCCGCGGTGCTGGCCGGCGAGGTCAAGGACGTGCTGTTGCTGGACGTGACGCCGCTGTCGCTGGGCATCGAGACCCTGGGCGGCGTCATGACCAAGCTGATCGAGAAGAACACCACCATCCCGACCCGCGCCGCGCAGACTTTCTCGACCGCCGACGACAACCAGACCGCGGTCACCGTGCACGTGCTGCAGGGTGAGCGCGAAATGGCGGCCGGCAACAAGTCGCTGGGCAAGTTCGACCTGACCGACATCCCGCCGGCGCCGCGTGGCATGCCGCAGATCGAGGTCACCTTCGACATCGACGCCAACGGCATCCTGCACGTGTCGGCCAAGGACAAGGCCACCGGCAAGGAGCAGAAGATCGTCATCAAGGCCTCCAGCGGCCTGTCCGACGAGGAGGTGCAGCGCATGATCCGCGACGCCGAGCTGCACGCCGAGGAAGACCACAAGGCCGCCGCGCTGGTGCACGCCCGCAACCAGGCCGACAACCTGGTGCATCAGGTGCGAAAGACTCTTGCCGACCTGGGCGACAAGCTGGGCAGTGACGAGAAGGCCCGCGTCGAGGAAGCCATCAAGGCCACCGAGGAAGCCGCCAAGGGCGACGACCAGGCTGCCATCGAGGCCGCGACAGCCGCGCTGACCGCCGCCTCGCATGGCCTGGCCGAGAAGATGTACGGCGGCGGCGACCAGAGTGAGCCGCCGGCCGGCGCGGCAGCCGGCGGCCGGGCCGGCGACGACGTAGTCGATGCCGAGTTCAAGGAAGTGCACGACGACAAGTAAGCGCGGCCACAGCCGCCATACCCCGGACCGGCTTGCCCGGTCCGGGGTTTTTGTTCATCTGGACCGATAGCAACAACCCTCAGTCATGGCCTCACAGGACCTCTACGAAGTGCTCGGCGTGGCGCAGACCGCGCACGAGGGCGAAATCAAGAAGGCCTACCGACGCCTGGCGATGAAGTACCACCCGGACCGCAATCAGGGTGATGCCGAGGCCGAGGAGCGCTTCAAGCAGGTGCAGGCCGCCTACGAGGTGCTGTCCGACCCGCAGAAGCGTGCCGCCTACGACCGCTTCGGCCCCGCCGGCATCGACCCGCAGGCGGGCGGCGGCGGGTTCGGCGACATCTTCGGCGACGTGTTTGCCGACATCTTCGGTGGCGGCGGCGGTCGCGGCGGGCGGGGCGGGGCGGGGCGGGGTGCCGACCTGCGTTATGAGCTCGAAATCAGCCTCGAGGACGCCTTCCGCGGCACCGTCTCCACGCTCGACATCCCGGTGCTGAGCACCTGCGAGACCTGCAACGGCAGCGGCGCCCGGCCGGGCACCGCGCCGGTCAATTGCAAGACCTGCGGCGGACATGGCCAAGTGCGCATCCAGCAGGGCTTTTTCTCGCTGCAGCAGACCTGCCCCACCTGCCGTGGCGCTGGCCAGGTGATCAGCGACCCGTGCACCGACTGCCGTGGTGCCGGACGCGTGCAAAAGTCCAAGAAGCTCGAAGTCAAGATTCCGCCCGGTGTCGACACCGGCGACCGCATCCGCCTGGCCGGCGAGGGTGAGGGCGGCCGTCGCGGTGGCCCGCCGGGGGACCTTTACGTCGACATCCACCTGCGTCCGCACCCGCTGTTCGAGCGCGACGGTGGCGACCTGTATACCGAGGTGCCGATCAGCGTGGTGACGGCAGCGCTCGGGGGCGAGCTGGAGGTGCCCAGCCTGGAAGGGCGGCTCAACCTGACCGTGCCCGCCGGCACCCAGACCGGGCGGGTGTTTCGCCTGCGTGGCAAGGGCATGCCGTCGGTGCGCGGGCGCGAGGTGGGCGACCTGATGGTGCGCGTCACCGTGGAGACACCGGTCAATCTGGACGATCGGCAGGAACGCCTACTGCGCGAACTGGGCGAAACCATGGGCGAGCGCCACCGGCCGCGCGAACAATCCTGGCTGGATCGGGTGAAACGCTTTTTCGAATAGATCGGCTCGAATAATCCCGCCCGAATCGCGCCAGGCCCGCGCGGCGGCGCCGCCCGACATACCCGAGGTTCCTGCATGACCGACGCCAACACGCCACTGCGCATCGCCATCGCCGGCGCCGCCGGGCGCATGGGCCGCACGCTGATCGCCGCCTGCGCCGAGCAGCCGCAGCTGCAGCTGGCCGCCGCCTTCGAACATGCCGGCAGCAGCGCGCTGGGCCTGGACGCCGGCGTGCTGGCTGGCCTGCCGGCCAACGGCGTGGTCATCGCCGCCGACGAGGCCCTCGCCGCAGTTCCCTTCGACGTGCTGATCGACTTCACCGGCCCGGCCGCCACACTGGCCCACGCCGCCGCCTGCGCGGCCAGCGGGCGGGCCATGGTGATCGGTACCACTGGCCTCGATGCGGCGCAGAAAGCCGAACTGACGGCGGCAGCCGCCCGCACGCCGATCGTGTTTGCACCCAACATGAGCGTGGGCGTGAACCTGTGCCTGGCGCTGCTGCGCCAGGCGGCGCGCGTGCTGGGCGACGATTTCGACGTCGAGATCATCGAGGCCCACCACCGGCACAAGGTGGATGCACCCTCCGGCACCGCGCTGCGCATGGGCGAGGTGGTGGCCGAAGCCCTCGGACGGGATTTGAGCCAATGCGCCGTGTACGGACGCGAAGGCCAGACCGGCGCCCGGCCGCGCGACACCATCGGCTTTGCCACCGTGCGCGGCGGCGACATCGTCGGGGATCACACGGTGTTGTTCGCCGGTGACGGCGAGCGGATCGAAATCACCCACAAGGCCAGCAGCCGCCTGACCTTCGCCCGCGGCGCGCTGCGCGCCGCGGGCTGGCTCAAGGGGCGTCCGGCCGGGCTTTATGACATGCAGGACGTGCTCGGGCTGCGCTGAACTGAGGCGCCGGAGGTCTTGCCACCGCCCCCCATCGACGGCCAGCGCGTGGCGGCCGGGCGAAGCGAGCGAGTAGCGGCGGGACTCAGCAGGGAACTGGGTACCACTTGCCGTTGAAATAGATCCATATGACGCATGGGCTTGCGAGCTTGAGCACCGTTCCCGGACTCAAGTTGCGAAGATTCCGGGCGATTTCCGGTGGCGAGTCGCTGGGCTGGATGGGCGCGCCGTCTGCGGTCCGTGGCTCGAGGTTGCCGTCCTTGTCGGGCACCAGCACGAACGGCAGGCCGGCAAAGGGATTGGCCTTCGGCTCCGCGGGCGGCTCCCCCTTGCCGCAGCCGGACAGGCCGGCACCGACCAGGCACATCGCCGCAGCGAGACTTGCCAGAGTGCGCTTTTTCATCGTCGCGTCGTCTCTCGGGTATGGGTTGATGGGTTGACGGGTCAGTCCAGCATCAGGCTGACGCTGGCATAGATCTGACGCCGGGGCTGCAGCTGCGGATTTTTTGGGTCGGTGTCCTGAAACTGCACCCGGGTATCGAACAGGTTTTGCACGCCCACGCTCACCAGCCCCAATCGACGCGGCAGGCGGTAGGCCAGGCGCGCGTCGCTCAGCCAGAAGCTGTCCTGCGCGTGACGGCGCTCGCCGCGGGTAGTGAACAAGAAATCGCCGCTTTGCCGATAGCCGGTGACAGCGAAATCGGCCAACCACCCCGACGGGTGACTGTAGCGCACCGCCAGCGGCAGGCTGTGGGTGCGCAGGTCAAGGATGCCCCAGTTGCCGGACTCGACGATCAGCGGGAAATCTTCTCGGTACCTGTCCTTCTGGTAGAGGTACTCGGCGCGCAGCGCCCAGCGCGGGGCGGCTGCCCAGTACGCGTACAGCCGGTGCAGTTGCTGATGGGCGTCGCTGAGTTGCCGACCGGCCAGAAAATCCAGATAAGGCATCCTCAAATCACGCCAGGTCGCCTCCATGCCGACGTCGAGTCCATCGGCCAACCGCCGGTCGAGACCCAGCGCATAGCGGTCGCTGCGCGTGCCGATCACGTCGTCGAAGAACTGCACGAAGCCGGCCACCTGCACCGGCTCGATGGTGCCCTTGCCGATCAGCGCCCGGTCGACCGACCGCAGTACCGCGGCCCGCAGCGTGGTGCGCTCGTCGAGCGTCCAGACCAGCCCAAGCTTGGGGCTGATGCGGGTCTTGTCGATGACGTCTGCGTCCACCGCATCCACCGCCAGCCCCAAGGTCCATCGCATGCCGGCGGGCCCGCCCAGATAGCCGTAGGCGTAACCGGTGTGGTAACGCGTGCGTTGATCGAGCACGAGGCCGTTGATGTCGATGTTGCCGTTCTCGCGGTAATAGCCACCGCCCAGCAGCAGACGGCTGTCAGTACCGCGGATCAGCTGCTGCGCCTCGGCCAACAAGGGCTCAGTGGCGCCGCGGTTTTTGACCGGGAGCGTGATCGGCCCGACCGGCAGCACGATGTCGACATCGAAATCCTGCCCCTCATCCACGCGCTCGCGCTGCACCGACACCAGCGTGCTGTTGCCGGGCGCCCAGTCGTGCCGCAGGCCCAGGCGATAGGTGTCGCGATCCCGGAACTGGCGCAGCGTTGGCGAAGCCACATCGTCGAACGGGTACAGGCCGATGTCGCCGCGCTCCTCGCGGCTGCGTCGCGCCTCGACCTGCACGCTGGTATCCGGCGTCACGCGCCAGTGGGCGAACAGGTCGTATAGGTCGATCTTCTGGTCGGCGTTGTCCCGAAAGCCGTCGGTTTCGTAATGAAACTGCGCCGCCGAAATCGACAGCGGCCCGGCCAGCACGGTGGCCATCAGATCGTCGCTGAACAGGTCATCGCCGCCGCCGACGGCGCTTGCCAGCGCCGTTACCCCATCGCGCACGAACAGCGGCGTGTACTCGTTCAGGCCGCTTTGCAGCGACACCGCGCCCTGGCGGATGGCCAGATCCTCGGCGCGCGCCTGCGGTTGCAGCGGCAGCACGCTTTGTGGCTGCCACAGCTGGGCCTGCAGGAGCTCCGACAGGCGGCCGGTTTCGTGATCGGGCACGCCCAGATAACTGTCGGCCAGCAGGCGATGGGCGGAAAAATCGGCAGGATCGGCGGCCAGCGATTCCGCGCCGCGCCGCTGCGCCAGCTGGCTGAAACCGAGAGCCTCGTAGACACGGCCGGCGCCCGCCTGACGCGCCGCGAGGTCCTCGTCCAGCTGCAGCTGCGAGCGGTAGACGGCGCGGTTGTCATTGCGTTTCACGGATTCTTCGAGCGAGGCCAGGGCCTCGACCGGCCGGTTGTCGGCCAGCAGGCCGAGCGCCTCGTAGAACCACGGCGTCGGGTCGGCCGGGTCGAGGGCCTTGGCGCGGCCCAGTTCGGCCTGTGCCGGATGGCTGCGCTGCTCCGACAGGTAGGCCTTGGCCAGATAGCTGCGCAGCAGGGACTGGCCCGGATCGAGACTGACCGCGATCTCCATCTGCCGGCGTCCGGCGGCCAGCCGGTTCTGGCGGATCAGCGCCAGGCCCAGGCCCAGACGCGACAGCGGGTCCAGCGGATCGAGCGCTGCCGCCTGCTCGAAACTCGCCTGCGCGGACGCCGCGTCATCGGCTGCCAGATCGGCGAAGCCGAGCGTGCGCAGCGCCAGCGCTGCCTGCGGTCCGCGCACGGCCGGCTGCGCCAAGCGGCGCGCTGCCCGGTAATTGCCGCTGGCCAGCTCCAGTTCGGCCAGGCGCAGGGTAGGCAGCTCATCGCCCTTCGCTAACTCGGCGGCGCGCGCCGCCGAGCGCCGGGCCGCCGGCAGGTCGAACAGCGCCTGCTGGGCATATGAGCGTGCCAGCCAGGCATTGGGCTGATCGCCGGCCAGCGTGACCGCCTCGGCACTGAACCGGTCGGCGGCGGCCGTATCGCCCTGGGCAATCGCGATCACCGTCTGCAAGGCCCGCGCCTGCGCCCGTTCGGCCGGCCCGGCCTCGCTCGCCGCCGTCTCGGCAAGTTGCGCCGCGGCCCCGGCATCGCCCGCGGCCAGCCGCGCCTGTGCCTCGCGCAGGGCAGCCGTCGTGGCCAGCGGCGGGTAATGGAGCGCCCACTCCAGGCCCTCGCGGCTGCGGACTGCCAGGCGCAGCTCACTGCCGCCGGGGCTCACACGCAGGCTCTGGCCGGGCACCAGTTGCCGGCCCTCGACCGTCACCCGGCCCTCGAACAGCGCCAGCTCGTCGGCTGCGGGCGCCGCAACGAGCAGGAACTCCGTGCCGTCGATGGCGGCATTCAGGTACGGCGTCGAGGCATCGAAACGCTGGCGGGTGCGGCTCAGAAAGTGCCCGCGGCCGCGCTCGATGCGTACCGTCGGCGTGGCTGCGTTGGGGTGCCGGCGAATGGACACGGCGCTCAGGCCGCCCAGGCGCAGGAGGGTGTCGTTCGCCAGTTCGAGCGCCGCGCTGCCGCCGTCGCCGACGCGTACCGACACATCCTCACAGAAGGTCTCGCCGACGGCTGCCGGGCGCCAGTCGGCGTGTGCCACCCGCTGCGCCTCGACCTGGCCGTGGGCGCTGGCCAGCCGGGCCAGCTGATGCTCGCAGGCCTGCGCCGTCGCCACACCCAGCAGGTACAGCAGCACGCCGGCAGCTGCGGCCGGGCGCCGGAAATTCCCAGTCAATACCGCCATCTCCCTGAAATTTATTCTTGTGGGATGAGCGCTGGCGGGCTGTCCGCCGCGCGTCACGGCGATCGGTCGCAGCCCGGCTACTTGGGCACCACGATCACGCCGTCCTTGGGCAGCTTATCACCCAGCCCCTGCAGCAGCCCATGCAGGATTTTGAGGTAGAAGGCGGCCACCGTGTCACCCGGGTCGATCGCCAGCGCCGCCTGAAAGTCACGCCGCGCGCTGACGGCATCGCCGGCCTGGAAGGCGCCCAGCGCCGCCGCAAACGGCGCTCGCGCAGCGGCCTGCGCAGCGCTGGGTACGGGCAGCAGCTCATGGATATCGAGGGCCTGCGCCTTGCCGGCCAGCTGGAAGCGCCCGAGGCGCCGATGGTCGATTCCCGGCAGCCCGCTGATGGTCGCCGCGCTGGCCAGTATCCGGGTGCCCAGATGCTTGTTCAGGCCCTCGATGCGACTGGCGGTGTTCACCGCGTCGCCGATGGCGCGGTACTCGAAGTGATCGAGCGCACCGACCGGACCGAGCATCAGCTCGCCGACGTGCAGGCCGATGCGGGTGGGCAGCCCGCCGCCGCCGGGCACCTCGAACGCCGTCAAAACCGCCTGAATGTCCAGTGCGGCCCGGCATGCCCGCAGCCGCTGCGCGAGGTTCGCGCGCTTGATCGGCCACAGCGCCAGCGCCGAATCACCCACGATGTCGGTCACCATGCCGCCGTGGGCGCTGATGGGCGCCAGCAGGGTCGCGTAGTAGCGGTTCATCAGCTCGCGCAGCTGGCCGGGCGGCAGGTGTTCTGCCAGCGTCGCGTAGCCAGCAGCGTCGCTGACCAGACATACCGCCTGTTGTTGGGTGGCTGCCGGGCGGGCCGGCGCATCGGCGCTGGCTCGCGCGATCTGACGCACGACGTGGGCCGGCAGATAGTGGCGAAACTCGGCCGCCACCTGCGCCCGCTCGCGGCCGCTGTGGCGGGCACGCAGGGCCAGCGCGCCCAGCAGCGCGACCACGATCTGCGCCAGCCAGGGCGCCAGTGGCAGCCACAGATGGAGGTGACCGAAGGCAGTCAGCACCGCCATGCCGGCGCCGCCGGCCAGCCCCAGCGCCAGGGCGCCGGCGGCTGGCGGGCGCAAGGGCATGAACGCGCCGGCCAGCCCCAGCGCGGTGAGCAGCAAGCCGGCAGTCACGGCGAGCGGCGAGGCCGGCACCAGAAACTCGTTCCGCAGCGCATTCAGGTACGCCGTCGCGGCAATCTCGACCCCCGACAGATCAAGCCCGTCGGGGCGGCTGACGGCGGTCAGGAAGCTGTCGGTCTGGTTCGGAAAATACGGCTCGACGTGGCCGACGAATACCGCCCGGCCGGCCAGATCGGGCGCCTCGCCCGCCAAGACATCGGCCGCCGACACGATGCGCACACTGCGCGGCGGCCCGTAGAAATTGAGCATCCGTTCCTGCGGGCCGCGCGCGAGCTCACAGGCTGCCCGCTGCACGGGCGTTGCCGCTGCGCCGACTGGACAATCGATGTCGCCGGCCTGCACCCGCAGCGCGGCGGCCGGCAGCGTGGCCAGGCCAGGCGCCGCCGGGTGCTGGACCCAGACCGTATCCACGCGCGCCGGGGACTTGGGCAGCACGAAGGGCGCCACCGCCGCCGCGGCATCGGCAAAGGCACTGTACGGTCGGTGCAGGGTGTCGATTTGCAACTGCGCGTCGGCTCCGGCACCGGGCAGGGCCTGCACCTGGCGCTTCATCTGCCCGAACAGCACCACGTTGCCGGCCTCGGCGATGGCGGAGGCCAGCGCCGCATCGCCATCACCCAGGCGTGCCCGGGCGAAGAACACGTCGATCGCAATCACGCTGGCCCCGCCCGCGGCTGCGCGCCGGATCAGCTCGGCGTAAATACGCCGCGGCCAGTCGGCAAAGCGCGACGGCAGCCCAAGACGCGCTGCCGACGAACTGTCGATGGCGAAGATCACCGCTTCGGCCGGCTCAGGCAGCGGACCGCGACTGGCAAACAGCCACGGCAGGGTCAATTCACGCTCCAGTCGGTCGGCGCCGGGCAGTTGCCAGGCCGCAAGCCCGGCCACCCATGCCGCCGTCGCCAACAACAGACCCTGCCGCAATACGCGGCGGCGCCCTGCGCCGCGGGTTTGCGTCGCGCCAACTTCGGGCCAGATAATCGCGCGATTCACACCATCTCCCGCTTTGGCGCCAGCGCACGGTCCATGTTGTCGCAACTGGCACAGTTTTCCATTCTGCAGCCCCTGTCGGATGCCGACCTGCAACGCCTGCTGCAACTTGGTCAGGTGCGCACGGCGCCCGCCGGCCACCTCCTGATCGGCGAGAACGAGGCCAGCACGGCAGTGTATTTCCTGCTCTCGGGCGAGGCGCGGGTGTTCATCACCGGCGCCGACGGCCGGGAAGCGACGGTCAATACCCTCAAGGCCGGCAGCTGGTTCGGCGAGCTGGCCATCCTGGGCGACGGGCTACGCTCGGCATCGGTCATCGCTACTGCTCCTTCGCGCCTGCTGAGCGTGCCAGGCCCGCTGCTGCGCGGCATCCTGGTGCGTTATCCGGAAGCGACCGAGCGTCTGCTCGAAACCCTCGGGCGGCGCATCCGCGGCTTGACCGAGACCGTGCGCGGCTTCGCGCTGGGCGATGTCTATCAGCGCCTGGCGCAGCTGTTTGGCGAGCTGGCGGTTGAGCGGGACGGCGAGCGCTTCATCCCCGATCCGCCGCCGCAGCGCGAGCTGGCGGCGCGCTGCGGCGCCTCGCGGGAGATGGTGGCACGGGTGCTGCGCGAGCTGCGCAAGGGCGGCTATGTCCAGACCAGCCGGCAGCGGATCGTGCTGAAAAAACCTTTGCCGGCGCGGTTTTGAACGCCCGCGCCGGCCGGTAGATCAAAGCGGATAAATGATGTAGCGCGGCGGCACCGCCGTATCCATCACGGCCCGCTTGGAGGCAAAGCGCAGCGCGCCGCCCTCGTCGACGATGAGGTCCTCGTAATGCCCCACCGCCAGCAGCGCCGATTTACCCTCGGAATTCGTGTAGAACACCGAGAAATTGGTGCTGGCGGCGATAGCGCCGTCGTCGCCCCAGGCGCACAGGTCGCGCGACAGCAGGTGCCGCGCCTGGTAATGCTCGACGACCGAGTTCCAGACCTCGTTCACGTACTTGACCCGATCGCGCAGGCGCTCGTGGCAGTCGTCCAGCATCATGCCGACCGGCAGCCCCATCCGCACGTTCTCGGCCGAGGTCAGTTCGTAGCGGCCGGTGCCGGCAAAGCAGGCCAGCCAGCCTTGCATGTCGCGCCGGTCGAGCGCATGCGCATAGGCCTGCTGCAGGGCATCCACCCGCGCCAGCAGGCCGGGATCGGTAATCACGGTCATGCTCACAGCCCCATCACCTGCTTGTAGTAAGCCCACCAGGGCGTGTTGCCGGCCTCGTCGTTCTGCAGGCTGCGGTGGCCATCCGGGCTGTCCTTGAGGCCCTTCAGGAAGTTGATCTCGCCGCCCGGCGCGCCCATGGCCTTTTGCACCCGCTCGAACATCGAGCCGTCCTCGATGCTCACGAAGCCGCTCGGGCCCAGCAGGTTGGCCGACTGGCGAATGCGGTGCTGCAGCAGTTCCGGCGGGTCGTCGGCAAAGCCGAGATAGGTGTAATGCACCTCGGTCTTGGTCGGCCCGAGCGGGCGGCCGAAGCGAAAATTGATGGCATTCAGGTGCTTGACCACCTGCGTCACCGGGCGCAGCAAGTTGACGGCAGCGGTTTTCTCGTCGCCCTCGGTGAACACCAGCGTCGGGTCGGCGAGGTAACCGTTGTCGACCATGCGCTGGGCGCCGTAGTGCGCCCCC